>CAYQAR010000020.1:0-7705 GCA_964415505.1 uncultured Chromatiaceae bacterium
TGCCCGAGGTGAGTTCGGTGACATCGCCGAAGGGGATGGCGAGGTCGTTGCCCGGCGGCTGCGTATCGGTGACGGCAATGTCAGGGACACCGGAGTTCAACGTGGCGTAGACCAGCGAATTGTTGGCCGTCTGGCCGATGAACTCGCCCGTGAACGAACCGAAGCCCGGATCGAAGTCGAGCACCAGCCGGTAGCGGATCATGTCGAGCGTGAGGATCGGGATCAGTGCGCAGAGCGGCCCGCTGCAGCCAGTCACCACACCGCTCAGCGTACTGAAGTCCGCGGCCGTCGCCGGCGCCAGGTTCACGAGGAATTCGGCCCGGCCGTTGGCATCGACCGACGCCGTCTGCGGCGCCGCGTCGATCACGAAGCCCGCCCCTTCCGCCGTCACGTTCGTCGAGCCGCTGATGATGATGCCGAGCACCGGCGTGCGGATGCTGCCCCCGGCGAGCGTCACGCTGGTGTTCCCCGCGTTCAGCGTCAGCTCCAGGAACGACCCCGCTGGCGGGGTCGGCGGACCGATGGCACCGGGAATTCCCGTCGTCACCGTCGTCGGGCTCGGCGAGATCACCAGCGCCCGGGAGGCCGGCGGATTGCCGCCGAAGAAGGCACACCAGGCCGGCGCGCCCGGCGCACAGGGCGACAGCGGCGGGTCGAAGGTCGCGCTGTAGATGTCCGTGATGCCGTTCAGCGCATCGCTGGTCGAGATGTCGAACGGCGTCGCCCCTGCCGTGCCCGCCAGCATCCCCAGGATACAGCCGGCGATGCCCGCCGCCGTGTTGTTCTTCTTCATGCCGCCCCCGCTTCCCCTGTCACGGACGAGCCCCAGTCTGGAATAAGCCGGGGGGCTTGGCAACGGGCAAAGAAAAAGCCCCGCGAGGCTCACCCCGCGGGGCTTGTCCGGATCACTTCAGCCGTGGCGTCAGGCCTTGCGGCGACGGGCCCTTGCAGCCACCGCACCGATCGCCGGGACCATCAGCCAGGCGGCTGCGGGCACCGGAACGGCGGCCGTGCTCAGGTTGACGGTGTAGATCGAGTTGTTGCCCGACTGCGCCTTCAGTACCAGCGCATCACCGCCGAGCGCGTTGACCGTGCCACCGAGCTGGTAACGCACGCCATCGAGCGACAGGATGCCGATCAGGCCGCAGAGTCCACCCGAGCAGGCGTCGACGATCTCGTTGAACACCGCGAAGTCCGGTGCATCCAGGTTCGGCGCATCGTCGTGCCGGAATATCGACGCATTGCCGATCCCGCTGCCCTCGTCCGCGTCCGCCGTTCCCTGGCCGAGCGCGACACCGGCGCCAGCCCCATCCAGGTCACGGCCGAGCGTACCGGTGCCCGACTCGATGAACGGATCGTTGGCCGCCGGGCCACCGCCCCGCGTCACCGTCACCGTGGTCGACCCGCCGATCACCAGCGAGATGCTCGGCAGGTTGATCAGCATGCTGTTGACCTGCTTGATCTCGCCCGTCGAGTTGTCCCAGTCCACGTTCAGCACCCCGTCGCCGGTGCCGAGGTTGGTGACCACGATCGCCCGTCCAGCCGGCGTGTTGCCGCCGAAGAACGTGCACTCCGGCGTCGGACTGCCACCACAGGGCACCAGCGGCCCGTCGAACGTGGCGCTGTACAGGTCGGTAATCGTCGCCGAGTTGATCGTGAAGCTCGTCGTCACCACCGCCGCCGAGGCCGTCGTGGCACCGAAAGCCAGTGCTGCGACTGTCCCGAGGCCGAGTGACTTACCGATAGATGCGCGAATCGACATGTAATCCCTCGCTATGCGTCGTCCGGTCGACGTCTTGGTTGTTTTCCCGTGTTCTTTCGCTTCAGGCCGCACGCAGCGCACGCCGGCGCAGACCTGCCAGCCCAGCCAGGGCGGAACCGAGCAGCCAGGCCGCCGCCGGCACCGGCACCACGGCCGTGCTCAGGTTGACGGTGTAGATCGAGTTGTTGCCCGACTGCGCTTTCAACACCAGCGCATCACCGCCGAGCGCGTTGACCGTGCCACCGAGCTGGTAGCGCACGCCATCGAGCGACAGGACGCCGATCAGGCCACAGAGCCCACCCGAGCAAGCGTCGACGATCTCGTTGAACACCGCGAAGTCCGGTGCGTCCAGGTTCGGCGCATCATCGTGCCGGAAGATCGAAGCATTACCGATCCCGGTGCCTTCGTCCGCATCCGCAGTGCCCTGGCCAAGCGCGGTAAAGGCGCCAGCCCCATCCAGGTCACGGCCGAGCGTACCGGTGCCCGACTCGATGAACGGATCGTTGGCCGCCGGGCCACCGCCCCGCGTCACCGTCACCGTGGTCGACCCGCCGATCACCAGCGAGATGCTCGGCAGGTTGATCAGCATGCTGTTGACCTGCTTGATCTCGCCCGTCGAGTTGTCCCAGTCCACGTTCAGCACCCCGTCGCCGGTGCCGAGGTTGGTGACCACGATCGCCCGTCCAGCCGGCGTGTTGCCGCCGAAGAACGTGCACTCCGGCGTCGGACTGCCACCACAGGGCACCAGCGGCCCGTCGAACGTGGCGCTGTACAGGTCGGTAATCGTCGCCGAGTTGATCGTGAAGCTCGTCGTCACCACCGCCGCCGAGGCCGTCGTGGCACCGAAGGCCAGCGTGGCACCGAGGCCGACGAGTGTCGTACGCAAAGCAGTCGTTCCCATGATGTCCCCCAGTCGTTATGAGAATTATTGACTCTTCAGTTTTCTTTGACCGCCGCCGTTCAGGTCGGAGCACGCGGTCGCGCATTACGCATTCTTGATTGATTCCGACTATACGCCTGCCTCCGCGAGGCTGAAAAGCGCCAAGTGACATAATCCCCAGGTCCGCCGGACAGGCGCTGATCGCTGAATGCAGCCCGCTCCTCTTGCATCGCAAGAGATCGCCCTACTCCCCGAACCGGACCTTCGCCTGCACCGCCACGGAGCGCGGCCGGTCGAGGAAGCCGTAGAAGGTCGGCGCCCCGAACTGGCTGAAGGCGAGCGGGGTGTCGTTGGCGTAGGTGATGATTTCCTCGTCGGTCAGGTTGCGGCCGAGGAGCGCCAACTCCCAGCGCCCGTCGGCGTCGGCCACGGCGAGGCGCAGGTTCCACACGGCATAGGCGTCCTGCACGATGCGCGGATCGAGGTTCTGCGAGGGGTTGTAATCGTCGGTGAACTGCACGTCGAGGGTGGAGCGGAACAGATAGTCCGCGAAGAGCGGGCGCTCGTAGTTGAGCGACAGGACGCCTGACCAGTCGGCGACGTACTGGTTGGACTTGCCGCCGTAATTGCACTTGCCGGTGGCCGGGTCGTCCGGAGCCTGCCCCTGGTTGCACTGGCCGTTCGGAAAGTCGTCAAACTCGAAGTCGAGGAAACCGAGCGAGCCGCCGAGCGACCACTCCTCCGTCAGCGCCCAGCGGCCGTCGATCTCCACTCCCTGGGTGGTGGCCTTGGCGGCATTGCCGACGTTGAAGCCGAGCGTGCCGTCGAAGATGCTGACCTGCAGGTCGTCGAACTTGGTGTAGAACACCGCCACGCCGAGTTCGGCCGTGCCGTCGAGGAGCGTGAGCTTGGAACCGGCCTCGAAGGCCAGCGCCTGTTCGTCCTCGAACTCGAAGGAGCCGGGATCGACGTTCAGCACGGAGGTCAGCGACGATACCGGGTAAAGGACACCGACGCCGCTTTCGCCCGGCACCGGTTCGCTGTTCGAGCGCGCGTCGAAGCCACCGGACTTGAAGCCGCTCTTCACCGAGCCGTAAACCATGATGTCGTCGGTCACGTCGAAATCAGTGACCAGCTCGAAGGCGGTGCTGTTCTCCTTGCGGTCGCCAGCAAGCTGGTGAAAGGCGACATTGAAGATCGACGCGAAGAGCGGCGCACCGGTGGCGAGCTTGATGTCGTCGGGCTGCACGCCGAGCACAAAGGGCCGGCGGTTCAGGTCGCCTTCGCGCAGGATGCGGATCGCCTCCTTTTCGACGTGCGTGTAGCGCAGCCCCAGGCTTGCCCGCCAGCGCTCGGTAATGTCGAAGCCGACCTGTCCGAATACGGAGCTGACGGTGGTGTTCTGGTCGAAGTTGCGGAACGCCGAGGTATCGCCGAGCGAGTCGTAGGCGCCCTGCGGGTCGCCGGTCGTCGCATACCCCACCAGACGCACCACGCCGCTGTCGACCGGCAGGAAGATCTGGTCGCCGAACTCGAGTTCGTCGTGCTGGTAGTACAGGCCGGCGAGCCAGCGCAGGCGCTGTTCCTGCGGCGAGGCGATGCGCAGTTCCTGGCTCCACTGGTCGTAGTTCTCCTCCGACAGCAGGGAAAACTGCGGTGCGCCGGTGAAGTCGCAGTCGCAGTGCTCCGCGTAGTCGTAGGTGATGAAACCGGTCACCGAGGTCAGGGTGTAGTCGCCGAGCTGCCAGTCGAGGGTCAGCGCCACGGAGTCGACGTCGTTCTCGCTGCTATCGCCGTTGGAGCCGCGCCGGTAGTCGGCGGTGCCGTCGCCGATCAGCGGGTTGTCGAAGGCGTAGTCGTTGTCGGCGTCGAAGGTCAGCGGGTCGACCGCCGTCTCGTCGAAGAACACGTCGAGGTACTCGAGGTAGCTGTAGCCGGGGCGCCAGTAGCGCTGGGAGCTGCCGGTGTTGCGGCTGAAGCCGGTCTGGCTGGTCAGGCCGTCGTCGATGGCCTGCTGGGTGGAGGGAAACGCCTTGACGATCTCGATCTGGCGGCCCTTGACGTCGAAGCTGTTGTGCTCGACCTTCAGCGCCCCGTCCCAGGTGTCGCCGGCCCAGGTGAGGGTCAGGCGTGCACTCTTCTCGTCACGGTCGGGCTCGTCGGCGCCGGCGAGCGTGACGTTCTCGATGTAGCCGTCCATCGTGCGGTAACGGCCGGCGAAGCGCGCCGCGAGCCGCTCGCCAAGCGGCCCGGAAAGCACGGCGGTGACCTCGCGCTCGCCGTGGTCGAAGTCGGCGAGCCCCTCGACCGAGGCCTCGAAGGCATCGGTCGGACGTGCGGTGGTCATGAGCAGCGCGCCGGCGATGCTGTTGTTGCCGAGCAGGATAGCCTGCGGCCCGCGCAGCGACTCGGCCTGCGCCAAGTCGAGGAAGGGCATGCGGGTGAGCTGGGCGCGGCCGTAATAGAGGCCGTCGATGTACAGGCCGACCGACTGCTCGAAGCCCTGGTTGATCCCCGAACCGATGCCGCGCACGTAGAGGTTGGTGCCGATGCCGGTCTCCGACATGGCGAAGTTCGGCACATAGGCGACCAGTTCCTCGATGCGGGTCACGCCCTGCTCGGCGAGTCTCTCGCCGTCGAGGACCACGGCGGAGAGCGGCGCGTCCTGGATGCTCTCGGTGACCTTGCGCGCCGTGACGACGATTTCCTCGAGCACGGGGCCGTCCCGGCCGCTGTCACCGGCATCGGCCGCCTGGTCGGCGGGCGCCGGTTCTGCCACGCCTGAATCGGCCGCGGATTCGTCTGTTGCCGCGGCCTCATCGGCCGGCGCGGGCTCGTCCTGGCCGAGCGCCAGTGCCGGGAAACAGGTGAACAGGCTCGCCACGAAGGCCGCAGTGGCAGTCCGGCGCAGATCCGTGAATACGCTCATCCCTTCCCCCCTCACCCTGCACCGGAAGCCTAGCACAGGTTCCCGCGGCTTCGACCAGTGGCCAGGGGCCCGCCGGGCGGGCAGTCAGGCGAGCGGCCCCGCCTCCGCGAAACGCGGCGCCTTCAGCCCGGGCTCGGACTCGGCGCGCCGCGCGGCAAGCGCGCGGTAGCCGGTGACGATCTCGAGCGCGCTCTGCGTGCAGGGCGGCAGCGCCGCGGCGCTTGTGCCGAGCGGCGTCACCCGTTCGCCCCAGCGGATGACGTGCGAGCAGAGCGTCAGGCCGGCGCCGAAGGCCGGCGTGAGCAGCAGCGCGCCGGGATGCACGCGACCGGCCTCGAGCGCTTCGACGAGCGCCACCGGCACCGTGGCCGCCGACATGTTGGCGTAGCGCTCCACCGTCAGGAACACCTTCTCCATGGGGATGTGCGCGAGCTTCGCCACGCTCTCGATGATGCGCATGTTGGCCTGGTGCGGAATCACGAGATCGATGGCGCCAGGGTCGATGTGGCCCTTCGCCAGGGCCCGCGCCGTGGCCTGGGCCATGCCCTTGACCGCACGGCGGAAGATCTCCTGGCCGTCGAAGTCCCACTGCGTGTGGCCGAGGAGCACGCCGCGATTGGCGTAGGTGCAGCCCATGCCGCGGATGCGCAGCACCTGGCGGGCATCGGCGTAGCAGCCGAGGTGTTCGGCGAGCACGCCCTCCTCGCGCTCGCTCGCCTGCAGCACCACGGCGGCGGCACCGTCGCCGAAGAGCACGGCGACATTGCGGTTGGCCCAGTCCATGTAGGGCGAGATCAGCTCGACGCCGATGACGAGCGCATTGCGCACCACGCCGGTGCGCACCAGCGCACTGGCGCTCGACAGCCCGTAGAGGAAGCTGGTGCAGGCGGTATTGACGTCCATTGCCCCGGCGTTGGCCGCACCGAGCAGCACCTGCACTCCGGAGGCGCTGTTCGGCACCTGCTCGTCGTAGCTGCAGCTGCCGTAGACGATGAGGTCGAGGTCGGCCGACGCGAGCCCGGCACAGGCGAGCGCACGCGCCCCCGCCACGGCGGCGAGGTCGGTGGCCGGCACGTGCGAGATGCGCCGCTCGCGCATGCCGGTGCGGGTGAAGATCCACTCGTCACTGGTGTCGAGGAAGGTGGCGATGTCGGCATTGCTGAGCACGGCCGGGGGCATGCACTTCCCCCAGCCGGTGATCGCGGCGTACGGCATGCGCGGCGTCCTATCCGTTGACCACCGAGGCGGTCATCAGGATACGCTTGGGCTCGGCGATGGCGTAGCCCTGCGCGTAATCCACGCCCATGCCCTTGAGCATGGTGATGATCTCGGTGCTCGCCGCGTACTCGGCGATCGTCTGCTTGCCGGTAAGGTGGCCGATCTCGTTGATGGAACGCACCATCTCGCGGTCGATCGGATCGTGCAGGATCTCCTTGACGAAGCTGCCGTCGATCTTGAGGTAGTCGACCGGGAAGTGCTTGAGGTAGCCGAAGGACGACAGCCCGGTGCCGAAGTCGTCGAGCGCGAACTTGCAGCCGAGTTCCTTCAGCGCGTTGATGAAGCGGCTCGCCTGGGCGTAGCTCGCGATCGCCGAGGTCTCGGTGATCTCGAAGCAGATCTTCGTGGGGTCGAGCCCGCTCCTCTGGAACTGGCGCACCACGAACGGCAGGAACTCGTCGTCGACCAGGCTCTGGCCCGACAGGTTGATCGAACACAGCGCGAGCCGCTCGCGCTCGTCGGCCTCCGACACCAGCCAGCGGAACGTGGTCTCGACGACCCAGCGGTCGATGCGCGGGGTGATGCCGTAGCGTTCGGCCGCAGCGATGAACAGATCCGGCGACACCAGCGCGCCCTGCTCGTCGCGCATGCGCAGCAGGATCTCGAAGTGCGAGCCGAACTCCTCGGCCTGCAGCGGCTGGATGGTCATGCGGAAGAGCTCGAAGCGCGACTCCTCGAGTGCGCTGGTGATGCGCGCCGCCCACTGCATCTCGCGGCGCCGGCGCATGAGGTCGAGGTCGTTTTCCTGGTAGCTGTAGATGCGATTGCGCCCGGCAGCCTTGGCAGCCTGGCAGGCGCTGTCGCCCGCGGAGATGAGCGCGGCGACGTCCTGGCTCTCGGCCGTGATCGGCACCAC
>CAYQAR010000020.1:7805-49441 GCA_964415505.1 uncultured Chromatiaceae bacterium
AGCCGCGCCAGCGTGTCGCGCCAGCGGATCTTCGACTTGAGCAGCGCCCCGAGCTGGCCGAGCAACGCATCGCCGGCGTTGTGACCGCAGGAGTCGTTGACCATCTTGAACTGGTCGAGATCGAGGTAGCACAGGGCGTAGGCCGTCTCGCGCGCCTTGGCGCTCTTCAGCGCCCGTTCCAGGCGCGCCTCGAATTCCGGCCGGTTGACAAGGCCGGTGAGGATGTCGTGACTGGCGTGGTAGGAGAGCCGGCGGTTCAGTTCGCGCGACTCGCTGACATCGTGGAACACGAGGACCGCGCCGGTCACGTCGCCGCGGTCGTTCCTGATCGGTGCCGCGGTGCTCTCGATGTAGATCTCGTTGCCGTCGCGGCGGATGAGCAGCGTCGGGCGTACCGACTTGATCGGGCGCGTGCGGCGGATGGCGACTGCGAGCGGGTTTTCGAGCGGCTCGCAGGTCTCCTCGTGGAAGCCGCGGAACACCTCGTCGATCTTGCGCCCGGCGGCCTCCTCGAGCTTCCATCCGGTCAGCTCCTCGGCCACCGGATTGAGGTACTCGACGTGGCACTCGGCATCGGTGGTGACCACGCCGTCGCCGATCGACTGCAGCGTGATCTGGGCGCTCTCCTTCTCCCGGAAGAGCGCCTCTTCGTAGATCTTCTGCTCGGTGATGTCGTTCTCCACGCCGATCAGCCGGCGCAGGCGGCCGTCGGCGTCGAGCAGTGCGCGGGCGCGGCAGTGCATCCAGCGCCACTCCCCGTCCTTGCGCTGCATGCGGTGCACGCTCTCGAAGAGCGGCGTCTTGCCGGCGATGTGATCGCGCAGCTTCGCCTGCACCTGCGGCAGCTCCGCGGTGTGCACCAGGCGGCGCCAGTCGATCGGCGCCCGGGCCACGTCCTCCTCGGTGTAGCCCATGATGGCGAGCCAGCGCGGCGAGAAGTGCAGCCGGCCCTCGCGCGGATCGAAGTCCCAGGTGCCGTCGTTGGCGGTGGCGATCATCACCGCGTCGCGCTCGTCGATCTCGGCGAGCCGCCGGCGCGCCTCGGCGCGCTCCAGTCCGGCAGCGAGGCTCGAGGCGAGCAGCTTCAGCAGCAGCTGGTGATCGGCGTTCCACTGCGCCTGCGGCTGGCCGTAGAAAAAGGCGATGAAGCCGGCGTGCCGGCCGGCGACGTCGAAGCCGACCAGCAGCACGGCCGCACCGTTGAGGGTGGCGAGCCGGGCGGCGTCGGCTGCCTGGGCCGCCGTGGGGGTGGCGGTATCGGCGATGCCGAGCAGGCGCAGGTGCGCGAAGCTGCGCGCGAGCCACGGCCAGGCAGCAAGCGCCTCGCCCTGCAGCACTTCGGGGTTGATACCGGTGAAGGTGTCCCGCGCGGCGAACACCCGCTGCACGCGCTGGCCCTGGGTATCGAGAAGCGCCACGCAGACCGCGTCGCAGCCGGTCCCCGCGCGCACCGTATCCACGCCTTCGGCGATGAGGCGCGTGGCATCGGCATCGTCGAGGTTCTGGAAATCGACCGCGATCTTGGTGAGGGCGATGTCGAGGCCGCCGGCCGTCCTCGTGGAACCGAGGAGCCGTTGCAGACCGGTGAGCGTCGAGCCGTGATCCACCTTGCCAGTGCCCTTTTCGCTGCGCGGGGCGTCGGCGCGATCCCCCTCGATGATCGCGCCAGCCGCCGGGGCATTGTTCTCCCGGCTGTCAGCTTAACCCGCGGCGCACGCTTTGTATTCTGACAGGGAAATCCGGGAACACAAGCTAAGTCAATGAATTATCCGGCAATGGGATCATCGGGCAGGAAGGATGGGAACCGGGAGACGTTCGCGGCTGAAGCTGCTCCCACGAAGCCGCTCCTACGAAGCCGCGAAAAATTCCATTGCGTTCCAGCTATGGAAACTGCCAGCGCAGCAACACCGCGTCCTGGCCGAGGTTCGGCCCTTCGGTGTCCGCATTGCTGAAGTGCCGCCATTCGAGCGCGACGCGCTGGCCTAGGGCGAGACCGAGCGACAGGGAGAAGTTGACCGGCGAGGACACGTACTCGTTGGTGTCACTCTGCGCAACCAGGCCGAGCCCGAACTGCGGGCGCAGCATGGCGCCATCGCGGAACTCGAACCGGCGCTGCACCGACAGGTAGGCGTAAGGATCGACGATGCGCTGAAAGTCCTGTGAACTGTAGCGGCAGCCGCCACCCGTACCGGGATACGGGCAGGTCGGTGTCAGCTGGTGGATCAGCACCGCCTGCTCGCTCACGTAGCCGGCGGCGACTTCCCAGCGCTCGTTGCGGCCAGCGAACTCCATCGCCCCGCCCTCCTGCGTGGTGGGGCCGCTCGACAGGTGCCAGGTGACGGCATGGGCACCGGCCGACAGCATCATCAGCAAGACCGAAACAGCGAAACGGGCTGCGCGCGTGGTCATGGCTCGTTCTTCTTGTTCTGCGGCCGGTCCGCTGCCCGGGGGGAAGCGGCCTGCCGATTGGTTGTTGTCAGCGTCGACCGGCATCCTGCCAGCAACGCGCGCAGCAGTCGCGGACATCGGGCACAATTCCGGACCATACCGGCCGCAACCGTGCAAGCGGCCGACATCTTAGGTCAAAAACCCGCCATGCAGGTCGTCGTCGTCCCGGTCACCCCGTTCCAGCAGAACTGCGCCGTCGCCTGGGCCGATGGCAGCGACGAAGCCGCCGTGATCGACCCGGGCGGCGATCTCGCGCAGATCCACGCCGCAGCCGCGGAGCACGGCGTGCGCATCGGCCGCATCCTGCTCACCCATGCACACATCGACCACGCGGGCGCGACCGCCGAACTCGCCCGCGACCTCGGCATCCCGATCGAAGGCCCGCACCCGGCCGACCAGTACTGGATCGAGCGGCTGCCCGAGCAGAGCCGGATGTTCGGCTTCCCGCCGACGGCGAGCTTCACGCCCGACCGCTGGCTGCAGCAGGGCGACAGCGTGGCCCTCGGTGCGGAAACGCTCGAAGTCCTGCACTGCCCCGGGCACACGCCCGGTCACGTGGTGTTCTTCCACCGCACCGATCGCATCGCCTTCGTCGGCGACGTGCTGTTCGCCGGTTCCATCGGCCGCACCGACTTTCCGGGCGGGGACTTCGACCAACTGGTCGACTCGATCACGACGCGGCTGTGGCCGCTCGGCGACGACGTCACCTTCGTGCCCGGGCACGGCCCGACCTCGACCTTCGGCGCCGAACGGCGCAGCAACCCCTTCGTCGGCGACCGCGTGCTCGGCCGGCGGTAGCGGGACCCCGGGCGCCGGGCGCCGGCCGCCTGGCCGGTCAGCCAGGCCCGATCAGTTCGACCGTGGGAAAGTAGCTCGCGTAGCGTGCCACGTCGCGGGTGAGCAGCGGCAGTCCGCTGACCGCCGCATGCGCCCCGATGAAGAAATCCGGCAGGACGCCGGTGCGGACCGCTCCACGCCGGCGCCGGTAACGGACGAAGACCTTGCCGGCGAGAAACAGCGCCTCCCGCGGAAGCTCCGCCACGTGAAGCCCGGCGTCGTCAACCACCGCTTCCAGTTCTTCGATGCGTGCGAACGCAATCGACAGTTCCGCGTAAATCACCGGGTTGATGCAGAGCCCGGCATCGAGGCTCGCCGCATCGAGCTGTTGCTGCGACCAGTCGGCCCAGTCCGGATCCTGCTGCAGCACATCGAGCAGGATGTTGGTGTCGACGAGCACCATGCGGCGCCCCACCTCAGCCCCTGGTCAGGGCCATGATCTCGTCGGTGCGCATCTTCACCGTGGCACGGCCGCGGAGCCGGGCGAAGCGGCTGCGACGGGCTCCTCCCTTCGGCCCACGGCGTGGTCCTGCCGGTTTCACCACGACCTCGCCGGTCGCACTGAGGGCAAATTCCACGATCGAACCCGGGCCAATGCCAAGGTGTGCGCGAACCTTCCTGGGAATGGTGACCTGGCCCTTCGAAGTGAGCTGTGCCGGCATGGAAGTAATACCTCTGTCGCGAGTGGTATTACTTTAGCACGGGTGACTCGTGGTGCCATCCGTCGAATGTCGCGGTTTCGACCACAAACGTGCATCCTGACTGATGCCGGCCTGCCTCCTGGCACACCCCTGCCTGTGGGCAGCCCCCCCGGCCGCCAGCCGGCCACGTGCACGCCTCAGTCCACGACCCGCAGCAGAGCCTCGGCATTCACCAGGTGCGGCCGGTCGAGCATCCGCCCGTCGAGCCGCACGACACCGGCCCCTCCTGCGGCCGCGAAAGCGGCGACGACGCGGCGCGCGGCGGCGATTTCGGCCGCCGACGGGGTGAAGCCGGCGTTGATCGCGGCGACCTGCCCCGGGTGGACCGCCAGCATCCCGGCGAAGCCGATCTGGCGCGCCGAGGCGATCTGCGCCGCAAGCCCGGCGGCATCGTCGAGCGCGGTGCAGATGGTCTCGATGGCGGGGACTCCCGCGGCCGCGGCAGCGAGCCGGGTCGCGTCGCGCAGTTGCTGGAAGAGCGGCAGCCACGCGCCGCCCGCATCCCGTGTGGCGCGTGCCTGCAGGGCGCTGCCCAGGTCTTCCGCGCCCCAGGTCAGGGCGCGAAGGCGCGGCGCACCGGCCGCGTAAGCGGCGATGCCGAGGGCAGCCGCGGGAGTCTCGCTGACGATCGGCATGATGCCGATGGCAGCGTCGCGATCGTGGGCGTCGAGCCGGGTGGCAAGTTCGACCACATCGTCGCGCGAGCGCGCCTTCGACAGGACGATGCCAGCCGGGCCGAGCGGCGCGACGGCAGCGATATCGTCACGGGCGTGAGCCGTACCGAGGGGGTTGATGCGCACCCAGAGTGCTGGGCCAGGACTGCGGCGTGAGCGCAGGTAGGCCACCGTCAGACGCCGTGCCTCGTCCTTGCGCGCCGCGTCGACGGCATCCTCGAGGTCGAGGATGAGCGCATCCGCGCCCCGGTCCGCGGCCTTGTCGAGCATGCGCCCGCTGTCCCCGGGCACGAACAGGAAGCTGCGCGCCATGCGTCCGATCATACACGGTGCCGGGATACCCGCCGGCCCCGCAGCGGTGCCACAATGCCGGGGAAGGAGATGCCGTCATGAGCGGTTTCGATTTCGGCCTCGGCGAGGAACTCGACCTGGTGCGCGAGACGGTGCGCGCCTTCGCCGCGGAGCGGATCGCTCCCCGCGCGGCAGCCATCGACCGGAGCAACTCCTTCCCGCGCGACCTGTGGCCGGAACTCGGGCGGCTCGGCCTGCTCGGCATCACGGTGGAACCTGGCCTCGGCGGCGCGGGGCTCGGTTACCTCGCGCACGTCATCGCCATGGAGGAGATCAGCCGCGCTTCGGCCGCAGTCGGCCTGTCCTACGGAGCGCACTCCAATCTCTGCGTCAACCAGCTCAGGCTCTGGGGCACCGCCGCCCAGCAACGTAGCTTCCTGCCGAAGCTGGTGAGCGGTGAGCACCTCGGCGCGCTGGCCATGAGCGAAGCCGGCGCGGGCTCCGACGTGATGAGCCTGCGCTGCAGGGCCACGCGGCACGGCAGCGACTGGCTGCTCGAAGGCAGCAAGATGTGGATCACCAACGGCCCCGGCGCCGACGTGCTGGTGGTCTATGCGAAGACCGACCCGGCCGCCGGCGCCCGCGGCATCACCGCCTTCATCATCGAGAAGGGCATGCCCGGGTTCAGCACCGGAACGAAGCTCGACAAGCTCGGCATGCGCGGCTCCGACACCTGCGAACTGGTGTTCGACCGCTGCGTCGTGCCGGCGACCAACGTGCTCGGTGCCGAAGGCGACGGCATCCGGATCCTGATGCGCGGCCTCGACTACGAGCGCGTGGTGCTCGCCGGCGGACCGCTCGGCATCCTGCGCGCCTGCCTCGACCTGGTGGTGCCGTACGTGCGCGAGCGCCACCAGTTCGGCCAGCCGATCGGCGAGTTCGAACTGATCCAGGGCAAGCTCGCCGACATGTACGCGGCGACCAGTGCGGCGCGTGCCTACGTCTACGCCGTGGCCCGGGCCTGCGACGCCGGCCGCTGCGACAGCATGGACGCCGCGGCCTGCATCCTGCAGGGCTCGGAGGCGGCCACGGCCTGCGCGCTGCAGGCCATCCAGGCCCTCGGCGGCAACGGCTACATCAACGACTACCCGGCCGGGCGGCTGCTGCGCGACGCCAAGCTCTACGAGATCGGCGCCGGCACCAGCGAGATCCGCCGCATGCTCATCGGCCGACGACTGGTGGCGAGCTGGGCCTGACAGCGGGGCACCCATGACCGGACTCTACCTGGACGAGTTCACGACCGGCCTGCTGGTGCGGCACACGCTGCGCCGCACGGTCACCGAGGCCGACAACCTGTTGTTCTCGACCCTGACCCACAACAGCTCGCCGCTGCACCTCGATGCCGAATTCATGAAGCAGTCCGAATTCGGCCGCCCGCTCGTCAACAGCTGCTTCACCTTCGGCCTCATGATCGGCGTGTCGGTGGCCGATACCACGCAGGGGACCGCCATCGCCAACCTCGGCTACGACGAGCTGCGTTTCCCGAAGCCGGTATTCGCCGGCGACACGCTGCGTTTCGAGAGCGAAGTGCTCGCCGCGCGGGCAAGTGCCTCACGACCCGGGGCCGGCATCGTCAAGCTCGCGCACCGGGCCTTCAACCAGCGCGACGAACTGGTCGCCTCGTGCCAGCGCGACGTGCTGGTGCGGCGCCGACCCGCAGGGAGCTGAACCCATGGCCGCCTGGCAGACGAGCGTGGACCCGGACTCCGAGACCTTCCGCAGCAACTTCTCCGCCAACAACCGGCTGGCGGAGGAACTGCAGCGGCTGGTCGGCCACGTGCTTGCCGGCGCGCCGCAGGCCGTGCAGAAACGCCATACCGGACGCGGCAAGCTGCTGGTGCGCGACCGTATCCGCGCCTTGATCGACCCGGATGGGCACTTCCTCGAGATCGGGCTGCTTGCCGCCCATGGCCTCTACGACGATGACATCACCAGTGCCGGCCTGGTGTGCGGTATCGGCCCGGTCGCGGGCGTCGACTGCATGATCGTCGCCAACGACGCGACGGTGAAGGGCGGCACGTACTATCCGCTGACCGTCAAGAAGCACCTGCGTGCCCAGCAGATCGCCCTCGAGAACGCCCTGCCCTGCATCTACCTGGTCGATTCCGGCGGCGCCTTCCTGCCCCTGCAGGACGAGGTGTTCCCGGACCGCGAGCACTTCGGCCGGATCTTCTACAACCAGGCGCAGCTCTCGGCCCGCAACCTGGCCCAGATCGGCGTGGTGATGGGTTCCTGCACCGCCGGCGGCGCCTACGTGCCGGCGATGTGCGACGAAACCGTGATCGTCCGCAACCAGGGCACGATCTTTCTCGCCGGCCCGCCGCTGGTGAAGGCGGCCACCGGCGAAATCTCCGACCCGGAGCAACTCGGCGGCGGCGACATGCACACCCGCGTCTCGGGCGTGGCCGACTACCTTGCCGACAGCGACGCGGATGCGCTTGCGAAGGTCCGCCGCATCGTGCCGACGCTGAACCGGCCACCGCCGCGATTGCCCACACCCACCGGGTTCGCGGAGCCGGCCCACGCGGCCACGGAGATCTACGGCATCGTCTCGGCCGACCTGCGCTTTCCCTACGACGTGCGCGAGGTGATCGCACGGCTCGTGGACGGCTCCGCCTTCGACGAGTTCAAGCCGCGCTACGGCACGACGCTGGTGACCGGTTTCGCGCGCATCCACGGCTGGCCGGTCGGCATCGTCGCGAACAATGGCATCCTGTTCTCGGAGTCCTCGCTCAAGGGTGCGCACTTCATCCAGCTCTGCAACCGCCGCGGCATGCCGCTGCTCTTCCTGCAGAACGTCGTCGGCTTCATGGTCGGGCGCGAATTCGAACAGCGCGGGATCGCCAGGGACGGTGCCAAGCTGGTCAATGCGGTCGCCTCCGCGCGCGTGCCGAAGCTCACCGTGATCATCGGCGGCTCCTTTGGCGCCGGCAACTACGGCATGTGCGGACGCGCCTACGACCCGCGCTTCCTCTGGACCTGGCCGAACGCGCGCATCGCCGTGATGGGCGGCGAGCAGGCGGCGATGGTGCTCGCCACCGTGCGCCGGCAGTCCATCGAGGCACAGGGCAGAAGCTGGAGTGCGGCGGAGGAAGCAGCATTCAAGCAGGACATCCGCGAGCGCTACGACCAGCAGGGCCACCCCTACTACGCGAGTGCCAGGCTCTGGGACGACGGCGTCATCGATCCGGTCGAGACGCGCAGCATCCTCGGCCGCAGCCTCGGCATCGTGTCGCGTGCACCGCTGTCCGCGGAGGGACCGGCGGGGATCTTCCGGATGTAACGCCGACCTCAATGACGCGCGCGTGCCTGCAGGACGAGCACCTTCAGCAGGTGCCAGCCGTTGTTGGCGGTCCAGTAGAGCACCATCCCGGACGGGAAGGTGTAGAAGAGCAGGAAGAAGCCCGCCGCCATCAGGTAGAGCTGCCGGCGCTGGCCCCGTTGCAGCGCCGGCGTGAGCGACTCGTCGCGCTGCACCAGTGCCGAGACGATGGTCAGCACCGTCATGAGCGCCGGCATCAGGTTGAAATCGGCGCCGAAGAACGGCAGCGCCACCGGCAGCGGTGCGACGCGGTCCGGGGCAGCAAGGTCGTCGATCCAGAGGAAACCCCGGCCGGCGAGCGGAAAATATTCGGCGAGCATGTCGAAGGCGGCGATGAACATCGGCACCTGGATCGCGAAGCCGGCGAGGCTCTTCAGCGTGTACAGCGGATGCACGCCGGCCTCGCGATAGGCGGCGAGCGTCAGGTTGTGTGCCTCCTCGCCGCGGGCGCTGCGGCGGATCTCCTCGAGGCGCGGCTGCAGGCGGCTCCTGGTGCGGTTGACCTCGGCCTGCCAGCCGTCGGCGATGCGGGTGAGCGGCGCCAGGATGAGCTTGGCCGCGAGCGACAGCAGGATGATGGCAAGCCCCGCATTCCCCACCACCGCGAGGATTGCATCGAGCAGGAAGTACAGGCCGAAGCACAGCCAGCGCAGCGGTTCCCACAGCGCCGCGAACAGCAGTTCGTCGAGCTCGGGCGCCACCGCCTGCAGCGCGCGGTTTTCCACCGGCCCACCGTACATCTCGAGGTCGAGTACGCCGGCCACCGGCCACTCGAGTACAGGCTGGTCCGGTGCCGCCTGTCGCACGGTGACCTGCGCCGCTGCCGGAGTGCGCGCGAGCACGGCCCAGAAGCGCTGGCGTGGCCCGAGCCACTCGGTGGCTGCGCTCGCCACCGGCCCGTCGGCGACCGCCGACTCGCCCGCGGCACCGACGCGCACCACCTCGACGTCGGCGAACGCGGCGCCGAAACCCGGCAGCGGCGCCGGCACGAAGGCCGCCCCGGAAGCGAATGCGAGGCGCACACCCGCCGGTGCCTCGAGGCGCAACTGCAGACGGTGCGTGGCGTGGTCCATCTCGTAGCGCTGCACCAGTTTGCGGCCGGCGACAGGCGTGCGCGCCGTCAGCACCACGGTACGCCCCGCAGCGCCCTCCTCGACCGCAGCGTCGTACTCGAGCACGCGCATCGCTGCGGCGAGCGCGGGATCGTCGGCGATCCAGTCGAACGCGCCGGCCCCCGGACCGACGAGGAGCTGGCGTTCGGCCGGGCGCCGACAGTCCGCGGCACAGGACTCCCAGCGCGAGGGCAGGCCGCCGACCGCAGCGAATTCGATCGCGGTACGCGCAGCAGCCGGGGCGACATCGGCTGTCGCCTGCAGTGCCGCGAATGCCGCAACAGCGGCGAGCACCAGGCACTGCAGCCACCGGCGCGCGACGCTGTTCACCGGTAGAACCGGCGCATTGCGGCCAGCGCCTCGGCCACCAGGCCCGCGTCGAGCCGGGCACTGGCATCGGGCCGGTAATCGGCTCCGAGCACCTCGACGAAACCGCCCGGATGGGTGACGACGACCTGGCCCGGGGTGACCAGTGCGTGGGCGTTGTAGCTGCCGGCGATGAGCCACGGCCAGTCCTGGCCCGCGAAGAGGTTGCGTCCCAGGGCGTAGTCAGCAGGATCGTTGCTGCAGCCGAAAGTATCCTCGAGCAGCGTCACCGGCAGGTCGTAGTGTGAGCTGCGATGGTGGTAGACGGCCGGCGCCCGGCCCGGCCAGCGCAGCACCAGCGTGGCGCGCAGTTGCGCCGCGCTGAAGTTGCTGGCGTGGCCGCGATAGCCGAGGCCGTTGTCGTCGAATTCGTAGCCGTGGTCGCTCAGCACCACGACGATGGTGTCGCCAGCCCGACCCGCTGCATCGAGCCCGTCGAGCACGCGGCCCAGTTCGCCGTCGGTCCACTGCATGGCACGACGGTACTGGCGCCAGGCCCGGCGCAGGTCCTCGTCTCCATCCACACGGTCCTCGAGTGGCAACGCCGGTGCCGGGTCGGCCGGCATCTCGCCCATCGGTGGATCGTAATAAAGGAAGCCGAAGAACGGCTGCGCCGGATCGCGCGCCGCGAGCCAGGCGAGCCATCCGTCGGTGACGGCGCGGTTGCGTGTCGGCGCGTCGAGATCGGTGCGCTCCCCCGGCAGACCCGCAATCCCGGCGAACAGCGTGCGGCCGATATCGGTCGGCGTGCTGAAGCCCGGTGCGGCGAACAGGCCGAGCTGGTAGCCGCGCTCCCGCACCACATCGAGCAGCACGGGTGGTCGCTGCACGCCGTAGAAGGCCGGCTCGTAGGTCGGCGGCAGACCGTAGAAGGCCGAGAAGATGCCGGCCTTCGACGAGTTGCCACCGCTCCAGTGGTTGGCGAACACCGCCGCTTCGGCTTCGAGAGCAGCCAGCCGCGGCATCAGCTGCGGATCGATCGCATCGGGCCGCAGGGCATCGATGAGCACCACCAGCAGGTTCGGCGCCGGCGTCGTGCCCGCACAGCGCAGGGGCTGCAGCGGATAGGCGAGCTGGCCGGTGTCGGTCGCAGCCGTACGCTCCGCCAGGCGCCGCCGTTCAATCGTGGCCGCATCGACCAGCCCCCAGCGCGCCAGCGTGCGCTTGGCGTGGATGGGGAAATAGGCCGGCAGGTAGCGCGTCAGCTGCGTCACGGACGTGAGGCCGACCGCATCGCCCCAGATGTGCATCGCCTGGCCGGCGCACCAGGCGGCGACGAGCGCCGCCGCGAGCCACGGCCCGCCCCGGTGCGGCGCGCCGCCGACCCAGCGCGTGACGTAGCCGGCCAGCAGCGCCTCGAACACCAGCGCGAAGGCGCCGATCAGGATCACGAACACCCACGTCGAGGTCTCGAACAGCACCGCGATGAGCGGCGTGAGGTGGTAGCGCTGTTCGGCGAAGACATTGCCGTCGACCACGAGCAGCGTCAGCACCAGTGCCTCGAGCAGCACCGCCACCGCTGTCACCAGCCCCGCGCGCGGCAGCAGGAGCGCGAGCGGCACCACCACCAGGCCGATCGGCAGCGCCGCCAGGAGCGCAAAGTGCGTGGTGAAGGCGAGCACGAGATACGCGAGCCCGAGGGCATCGCCGGGAACCGGATAGCTGGCGAGGAAGCGCAGCCCTATGAAAGAGAACAGGACCGCGTTCGCGACGGCGAACCAGCCGGCCTGGCGCAACAGCTCGCGACGCGTCACGGTCAGCGCCCCGGCGCGGGGATCTCTGCGCCGGCGGCCAGTTCGGCGGCGATGCCGGCAACCGCTTCGGCGCCAGCGGGACCGCTGCGGCCCAGGTTGTGGATCCAGTCGCGGCGCAATGCGGCCACGTGCTGGCGGAAACGCTCCGGCTCGCGCACCAGGCGACGGATGGTATCCGGGGCGTCGGCAATCTTCGCCGGCGCGATCAGCGCACCGAGCTGGGTGCGCACCAGCGACTCGAACGGTTCGATGCCGAGCTCGGGCCAGGTGCTGTTGCGGCTCTTCGGTGGCATATCGACGTATAGCACGGGCTTCTCGAGGCCCATGCCGTAGTCCTGGCCGGCACCCGACCACTCGGTGATCATCACGTGGGAATCGTAGAGCGAGTCGCTCTCCCCCATCTGCTCGACCAGGCGCAGCTGCTGATTCCCGCCCCAGCGGGCCATGATGCGGTCGATGACCTCCGGCGTCTGCCAGCGGGTCTGGAAGTGCGGGCGCAGGGTCACGCGGAATCCCGCGGCGAGGAGGATGCCGACGAGTTCGACGCCGCAGACGTTGAGGATCGTCTGTTCACCCCATGATGGCGCCAGCAGCACGTGGAGGTCCGCATCACCGTGCAGCGGCGGCGGCTCGCGCCGTTCTGCCATGAGTTGCTCGATGCGGTGGTAGCCATGCGGGATGAGGCGCTTCGGCGGCAGGCCGCGCATCTCCTCGCGGCGGCGGATCTCGCGAGCCTGGTGCGGACCGGCGCAGAGGATGGTGTCGTAATGATCGTAGGAATCCGCGTGATCGGCCATGTGGGTGCTGATCAGCGAATGGAACATGTAGACGTAGTGCACCGGGTGGATGGACCGCTTGAGGTCGAAGTTGCCGAGGTCGAGCATCTGCGTGAGCAACAGGTCGGCCTGCAGGAACTGGAAGAACCAGATGCGCACCATGCCCTTGCCGATGCAGAACGGCCGGATGCGTGGATGGTCCTGGTGCAGCCCGGGATCGTCCGGGTCGGAGGAGACGTAGCAGATCTGCGCGCCCAGCGGTCAGATCAGGTGCTCGACCACCGGCCGGAAGTGGTGCCAGTCCTGCCCGCTCTCGGCGTACAGGACGATGCGCCGCGCGGCGCGTGGCAGCCGGTTGAAGCGCCGGTATGCGCCCCAGTGGCGCAGGAAATCCCCGGCCCTGCTCATGCGCGCCGCTCAGCCTTCATGGAGAAAGGTGAACTCGCGGCCGGTGTCGGCGATGAAGGCAAGGCGGTAACCGGCGGCGCGCAGGGCCGCCACGGCCGACTCGGTACGCGCCCGGCCGAGGCCCGGGAAGCGGTGGTGGAACTCGACCAGCAACTGCGCCGGGCGCAGGCCGGCGGCCAGCATGCCCGCAAGGATGTCGTACTCGGCCCCTTCCACGTCGACCTTGAGCAGGGCGATGCGCGCGTGACCGAGCCGCGCCACCAGGGTGGTAAGGGCCAGGCACTCGACCTCCACGACCGGGCCGGTGCGTCCAGTGTTCATCACGCTGTACATCACCGGTGCGTCGCCGTGCTCGGTCTCGCGCGCCTGCAGGCGCAACGTGCCGTCCTTGCCCGCCACGCCGATGGGGTGGAAGTGCAACGCCGCCGGCAGTTGCTGGCGAGCGATCCAGCGCCGGCACTCGGGGCTCGGATCGAAGGCATGCACCTCGACGCCGGCTGCGCGGATCAGGTCGCGTTCCAGGCCGAGGTCGACGCCGACGCCGAGCGCGTAGACCACGTCGCCCGCCGCCATGCGCTGCGGCTGGAAGGCCCAGTCGCCCCAGTGCTGCAGCGCTGTCTCGATATCGGGGTGGAGCCACGGTTCACGCCCGATCAGCCGCTTGAGGAAAAGCTTGCCACGCCTGAACCAGGGCGCCTGTCGCAGCAGCCGCCGCCACCCGCCCCGCCGCTGCACCCGGGAGTAGGTCCCGACGGCAGGTGCAAAGCGGCGGGCGATCGGCATGAGTTCAGTCCGAAGCCGGCCGCGTGTCCCGCGCCGGCTTCTGGCCCGGGTCCGCCCCCGGCGCAGCGCCTGGCTTCTGGTCCGGCCGGCGGAACAGGTTCTTCAGCTTGTACCAGTAGGTCTTCAGGGCCAGCGCGGCCGTGGCGAACATGCCGACGATGGCCGAGATGATCATGCTGCCCGTGCTGGGGTCGAGATAGGCGAACGCATCGGGCGCCGCCAGTGCGAGCGCGACGGCGACGACGGGAACGAGGCTGCGGGCGTGACCGGTCTTCATGGCTCCCTCTGCACCCGGCACTGCGGCCATGGCGCGACGGCTGTTTAACATCATTGCTGGGCGGGCGCAACGCCGAGCGCGGCGTCGAGCACGCTGACCTGCGGGTACAGCCACTCCCGCGCCCGGGCGAGCTGCGCGGGGTCGTCGATCTCGCCCCACAGCAGGTCCGCCACCACCGGGCAGGCGATCGGCCGCTCACGCGCAGCGGCCACGAGGCAATCCGTCTCATAGTCGTAGGCCAGCGCGTGCGCGAAGGCGGTCGCGGCGATGCGCTGCATCAGCGCGAAGAGTCCCGCCGAGATGCGCGAGATGCCCACCAGCTCGCCCGCGACCCCGGCGCCGAGCCGGCTGCGGTCCTTGGACATCGCCACCAGCCTGCCGTCGGCAGCTTCGACCCAGACCTCGTCGCCGGCCCCGGTCGGCCCGGACAGCAGGATGGCATCCTGCTCCGGCTGCGCGAGCAGCGTGGCCAGCGCGCGCGGCTCGTAGACGAGATCGGACTCGAGCAGCAGGAACGGGCCGTCGACCGCCGCGCGCGCGCAGTAGAGCGAATACATGCTGCCCGAACGCGCGAACTCCGGGTTGTGCACGGTGCGCACGCGGCCGGCGTAGCGGCGCGCGAGTGCCTCGTAGTATCCGGCCGCGAAACCGGTGACGATGATCACCTCGTCGATGCCGTGTGCCAGGAGGCGCAGCACGGATTCCTCGACGATGGGGCGTGCCCCGAGCTTCAGGAAACCCTTCGGGTGGTCGGCGACGACATCCCGCAGGCGTTTGCCCTGGCCGGCAGCGAGAATCACGGCCCGGCGCGGCCGTTCGCTCACCGCCGCGCCCCGGCCAGTGCGGCGCGCAGCCCCGCCTCGATGCGCGCGAGATCCGCAGGTCCCAGGTCACCCATGTGGGCGATGCGGAAGATGTCCGCCGCCAGCTGTCCCTGGCCGGCATAGATGACGATACCGCGCGCCTTCAGCGCCGCGTGCAGCTCCCGGTAGCTGCAGCCTGCCGGCAGCCGCCAGGACCAGAGGATCGAGGAGTACTCCGCCGGCGGCAGCAGCGGAGTGACGCCGAGTTCACCCAGCACGGCGCCGAGCTGTGCCGCGCGGGCGCGATACGCCGCGCGCCGCGCCTGCCAGCCACCCTGTTCGGCGTGCTCGGCAAGCGCCTCCTGCAGCGCAAAGGCTATCTGCACGGCCTGCGTGAACGGCGAGTAACCGTCGCCGTGCTGGCCGCGATGGTAGGCGTGCAGGTCGAAGTAAACGCTCGCCGGGCCTGGCGGTGGCACCTGCCACAGCTCGCAGCGCGCGAGCACGAACGACAATCCGGCGACACCGTGCAGGCACTTGTTGGCTGTCCCGGCCACGGCGGCGAGGTTCCACCCGCGCCCGCCGATCGGCTCGGCACCGAAGCTGCTCACGCCGTCGAGCAGGAGCTGCACCCCGCGCGCCTGGCAAATGCCGCCGAGCGCCTCGAGGTCGTTCAGCCGCCCGGTGGTGGTCTCGTGGTGCACCACCGCGAGGTGGCTGATCGCCGGATCGCTCTCGAGCGCCTGCTCGATGCGCTGCAGGCTGACGGGCTCGAGCCAGCCGTGCGTGAGCACCTGGTGTGGCCGGCCGTGCGCGGCCAGCATGCGTGCCATGCGTTCGCCGTACACGCCGTTGGCGACGACCAGCGTGCTGCGTGCGGCGGGTGCGAAGCTCACCAGCATGGCCTCCACCGCAGCCGTGCCCGAGCCGGTGAGCAGCACGGCCTCGTAACCGGCGGCCAGCTCCTCGTGGACGGCGGCGAGGCGCGCCACGATGTCCTGCACCAGGGCGGCGAACTCCGGTTCGCGGTGGCACCAGTCACCGCGGCCGAGCGCACCGCGCACGCGCTCGCTGAGCGTGACCGGCCCCGGATTGAGCAGCAGCGTGCGGGCGGTCATCGGGGCGCCGCGGAAAAATCCGGCCGCGGCCCGAGGTGGGCCCGCAGGCGTCCGGCGACCTGCGCCGGCGTGATCGCCGGCCGCGGCAGGTCGCTTGGTACGCCGGGGCGGATCGGCACGTGGACGAAGCCGAGTCCCGGCGTGCGCCAGTCCACCAGCTCGCGCAGCTCGTCGGGATCGCTCGCGGACAGCACGCGCGGGTAGCCGCAGGCCGTCGCCACCGCGCGGAAATCGACCACCGGCGACACCGTCGCCTGGCCGCCGGTCGACTCGTGCATGCCGTTGTCGAAGACGAGGTGCAGGAGGTTCGCCGGCCGCATGGCGCCGAGCGTCGGCAGCGCTCCGAAGCGCATGAGCGCGGCGCCATCGCCATCGATCACGACGATGCGCTTGTCGGGCCGCGCCAGCGCAAGCCCCAGGCCGAGGCTCGAGGCACAGCCCATCGAGCCAACCATGTAGAGCTGGCAGGGCCGGTCGCCGAGCGCATAGAGCTCGCGGCCGAGGTAGCCGGTGGAGGCGATGACGACATCGTCCTGCTTGAGTGCGGCCTGCACCCCGGCAAGCATCTGCCGGCGCGTGGCGTTGGCCTGACCGGACATGCCGACAGCCGGACGGCGCGCCGGCACCGGCAGCGGCTTCGGCACGAGGTCGGTGCCGGCCACCGCACCCTTGCTCATGACGAGCGCGAACGGGCGGCCCTGCTCGCGCAG
This sequence comes from uncultured Chromatiaceae bacterium, assembly GCA_964415505.1. Lineage (GTDB taxonomy): Bacteria > Pseudomonadota > Gammaproteobacteria > Steroidobacterales > QUBU01. Next base: position 24,246 of record CAYQAR010000020.1, read on the forward strand.
GTGCTCACCGGCGCGCTCGAGCGCAGCCTCGATCCCGGCGACATCGCGCGGGAACGGGGCCCAGGGAATGTCCATCGCCTCGAGCAGCCGCGGGGTTATCTGCCCCATCAGCTCGTGCTGCGGCTCGTCGGCTGCCCCGCCGGGCTCGCCCCGCCAGGTGACGATGAGCAGCACCGGGATACGGAAAGTCCAGGTCAGCGAGGTGAGCGGACTGACCGCATTGCCGAGCCCGGAATTCTGGAACATGGCGATGCCGGGCAGGCCGCCGAGTTCGGCGCCGGCGGCGATCGCCACGGCCTCGCCTTCGTTGGCGGCCGGGACGTAGCTCAGCTGCGGCGTCGCCAGCACGTGGTTGATGAAAGGCGTGAGGTACGAGCACGGCACGCCGCTCCACAGCCCGAAGCCGTGCGCCGTGGCGGCGGTGATGAACTGCTCCGCCTCGATCACAGGCACCACCGGGCGACGGGGCGCCCCACGCGCACTGCCGGCCTCACGTGAAACGGCCTGCCGCGAGCACGTCGGCGAGGCTGTCGACGTCGAGCCAGTGACCCGTGGTATAGACGACGCGCACCTTCTCGCCGCGCGCCACCAGCTCCGTCAGCAGGTGGTGCAGCTTGGCGCGCCGGTGGGCGGGATCTGCGGCCATGGCCGCCACCAGTGCACGCAGCCGCGGCAGCGCGCGGGCGGAGACCTTGAGCAGGCCCATCCACTCGCCATGCCGCCCAGCCTCGGCGATGTCTTCGGCACAGCGCGTAAGCCACACCTCGCGGTAGAACGCGTGGCGCGAGTGGGGTTCGCTGCAGGAGACATAGTCGGCCGCGCGCCCGCGGTTCACCGAGGCGCGCCAGTCGGTGTCGGCGACGATGACGAAGTCGTCCGCCGGCTCGGCCAGCGTGTCGAGCAGGTAGCGCTTGAAGATGACGTCGCCGTAGGAGACGTAGAGATCGCCGCCATCGGCATCGGGCACGGCGAGTGCGCGCGCGAGTGACACCAGCTCGCCGGTGTCGGCGTAATCGGGATTGTCGACGTAGGCCAGTCCCGGCAGGTCGATCGCAGCCGGCAGGTAGCCGCGCACCACGGTGATGCGCTTGATGCCGGCGGCGTTGTAGGCGGCGACGATGTGGGCGAGCAGCGGCTGGCCGCGGATCTCCACCATTGCCTTCGGGCGATCGGCGGTCAGCTCGCCGAGCGCCGAGCCGCGCGAGGCTGCCAGCACGACCACGCGCGCGTCGCGTCCCTGGCGCGGCAGGTAGCGGTCCTCGGCCTCCTGCAGCTCGCTTGCTCCCTGCAGGCGGAAGATCTCCTTCACCGGCACGACGCGATCCTCGATCGAGCGCAGGTTCTGCTCCCGCGCCAGCGTCGCCGCGCATTCCTGCATCGCCGGAATCGCTGCGCGCAGCAGGTGGTTGGCCCAGATCGCGAGCGAGAAACCCGCCTCACGGAACACCTCGGTCGGCGTGGCGTAATACTTGGTCGGCACGATCACCACGGGGCTGCGGTCCGCCCACTCGCGCTTGAAGGCGAGCACTTCCTTCGGTGTGGCGAGCGCGCTGTGGATTAGGATGCCGTCCGAGCCGGCGGCATGATAGGCCTCGGCGCGGCGCAGCGCCTCGGCCAGCCCCCAGCCGGCGATGAAGGCTTCGACGCGGGTGATGATGGTGAAGTCGTCGTCGCGCTGTGCGTCCTTGCCGGCCTTGATACGGCTGCAGAACTCGTCGATGTCGGCGAGTTGCTGCCTGTCGCCGTCGATGAAGCTGTTGGTCTTCGGGTAGAGCTTGTCCTCGATGCACACCGCAGCCACACCGCGCTGCTCGAGCTTGCGCACCAGGCGGCGCACGTTGTTGAAGTTGCCGTAGCCGGTATCGCCGTCGAGCAGGATCGGCACCGTGGTCGCATCGACCATGAACTCGAGCATTTCCAGGACCTGCGTCCAGGAGGCCTCGTTGCTGTCGCGCACGCCGAACTGCGCCGACATGCACAGGCCGCCGGCCCACAGCGCCTTGAAGCCCGCCTCCTCGCCGATGCGCGCGCTGATGCCGTTGTGCGCCTCGAGCAGGAACTCGAGGTCCGGGCCCTGCAGCAGCTCGCGAAAGCGCGTGGTGCGCCGCTGGCGTTCGGGTTGCGGGGACGGCAGGCGGGGTCTGGCAGCCATGGACGGTGCGCGCCTCAGACGCGGTAGCGGTACTCGCGCCCGGGCAGCCGCTCGATGTCGGGCGGGTAGCTGGCGCGCTTGTCGGCGTAATACTGCGCCAGGTGATCGCCCTCGGCGGCGCGGTTGTAGGTGAAGTAGAGCACGCGCCGAGGAGCGTCGGTCGCATTCGGTGCCGAGCGGTGCGGCACGAAGGAATCGAAGAACACGGCATCGCCCGGCTCGGCCTCGATCGGCAACCAGTCGAGGCCGGCGAGCGCGGCTGCGCCGAGCGGCTCCCACTCACGACCGATGAGCTGGTGCGCACCACGAAATCCGCTGGCCATCTCCAGGCAGCCGTTGGCGATCGTGGCCCGGTCCACCGTCACCAGCACCGTGACATGCAGGCTCGCGTAACGGCTCCACCCCGCCTGCACGTCCTGGTGCGGTTCGAAACCGCCGCCACCCGGCAGCTTGAAGTTGATCTTGTCCTTGAAGAGCACCGCCGGCTCGCCGAAGAGCTGACCACAGCCGCCGAGCAGGCGCTCCCCGCCCGCGAGGCCCCGCAGGCCCGCGTGATAAGGCACCACGTTCTCCATGCGATTGAGGAGCCGCGCACCGTCGGCGCCCTGCTCGAAGTACATCATGTGACGCCCGGCGGTTTCCGGCCAGCGTTGTACCTCATCGACCCAACCCGCAATCCCGGCGGCCTCGGCGGCATCGAACAGCTGACGCACGACGACATAGCCGTCGCGGCGAAAGGCAGCCACCTGCCCCGACGTCAGCGGACCGCTGACTGCAGCGGATGCTTGAAGTTTTGTCACTTTAAAATATTCTCACAAGCCATTGTTTTTACAGTTTATTACAAACCATGTCCGGCTGATTCAACAGCATGGCACCAGCGCTGCGGTAACCCGACCCCGCCCGGCTGCGCCGCGCGCCGGCACTGCTGCTGGCGTTGCCGTGGGAACCGCAGTCGCGCCCCCAAACCCGGCGTATCACCCTGACGTCAGGAATCACCGCACTCCGCGCGCGAATTGTCCGCTGCCGTAGCAGGGACCGCAACACGGTCACCGGGACGATGCCGCAGCGCCCGTGGCGGCCGGCCGACGACGACTTGTGCATCCAGTCGTGCGCGCCCGACCAGGCCCACCAAAAAAGAAACCCCGCCGAAGCGGGGTTTCTGTTGTCTCGCAGAGACTGTCGTTGCGCGTCAGGCAGCCTTGCGGCGGCGGGCAAATCGGCCGGCAGCGAGCACCGCGGGGGCGACGAGCCAGGCGGCAGCGGGCGCAGGCACCTCGCTGGCGCTGAACACCATCCAGTGCGCACGTCCGCAGGCCGCATTGCCGCTGGCCGGGAACGCATAGCAGGACGGGTCGACCACGCCGTTGGCATTGCCTAGCCTGAGGACACCGCCAGAAGCGAGCGTGTTCTCGAGCACATTGATCATGTCGAGGGCACCGCGACCGGTGTTGTCGGCGCAATTGCCACCGCCATTCCACGAGCGCAGGCCACGCATCGGTACACCGCCAGTATCGTCACCGGCCAGGGTAAAGGTCTGGCAATCGGCCATGCCGCCGACGTTGTAGTTGATCGTGCTGTTGAGGGTGAAATCACCACCCAGATTGATGTTGCCGCAGCTGTGGCTGCCAGTACCCGAACCGAAAGTGCCCTCGATGCAGTTGTAGGTGGTCGCGGTCGTGGTGCCGGTATTCGTATTGATGACCAGACCCGTCACCTGATCGGCGAGGAGCAAAGAACCTCCCGCAACGTTACCGATGCGCTGCTCAGCCGTGAGTACACCACCGGTCTGCGTCAGCACGCCCCCGCTCCAGTCCCAGGTAGCCGTAGAACCCGTGGTGAACAGCGAATAAGACGTGCCGCTGCCTGCACGCAGGCCGATCTGTGTCAGCGTGACCGGGACTGCGGATGCAGCACCTGAAGCCGCGAGCGCGGCAGAAGCAACCAGGAAATTGACGATGACGCGATTCATTGTTGAAACCCCCTCGATGGAGAAGCGTTACCGCTAGTGGCGTCCGTGTGCTGGCCTGTTGCCGGTCCTTGGCAAAGGGACGCCGGATTCTCGTTCTGGCAAGGACTGTACGCCTCGCACCGGTCGCGAACAGGGGATTTGAACCTAATGCAGAACGCTGAGGCAGAAAATCAGAACTGCGTCACTGAAAAGGGATGCCTGGTACTACCGCGGCGTCACCGGCGCATCCTCAGCACCCGACACGGTGGTGCCGGGTGCCATCGCACCGGTGGCGAGCGCTTCGAGATAACCCACGGTCGCGAGGTGGCAGTAACTCTGGCCCTGCAGGCGCGCGGGCAGCAGGCTGGTGATCCAGCTGTCGTAGTCCTGGTAGAGCCCGGGCGAACGGATGTGGATCGCGCCATCGTCGCTGCGGTAGCTGAGCTCGAATTCCTCGAGGAAGGAGCGTCCGGTCCAGTACGGCTCGTCGGCATCGACGATGAAAGCGGCGGCGCGGTTTGCCGCTGCCGCCTGTCCGGACCGGCGCAGGGCTGCCACAGCCTCGGCCTGTGTCTGGCGCGTCACGTCCGGGCAGTAGCGCTGCTGTCCCGCCGCCGTCGTCCCATAAACCGCGCGCAGGTGCGCCGCTGTCTTTACCTTGCACGAAACCATGATCGGCTGCCGGCCCGCGTAGGTCACCACCTGATAGATCCGCAGCGGCTGCACCGACGGCTTTGATTTGCGAAAGGCGGTCATGTCGGTGAACACGGTATTGCCCGGCTCGAGCTTCGTGCCTGCGAGCATCGCCTGCACGGCCGTGCAATACGCCGGTGACCCAGGCGCCGGCAGGGCCGCATGTGCCGCAACCGGCAGCAGCGCGACGATGACGGGAGCGAGGCGTGCCAGTCCGTAGCGACTGATCATGTTGGGTGTGAAATCCACTGCGGCCAGCAGGCAGTATAGGCCGGCCGTCGATAGGCGCCTGCGCTGACCGCGGCCGGCGACCACACTGCGATCGACCGGCCAGCGCAGCTTCCGTGCCCGGCCGCGCCGGACTCAGCCGTAGCAGCCCGCCATGCGGGCGCGCAGCCGCGCCAGGGTCAGCACGGCGTCGAGCGCCGGCGTCGGTACATTGCGCAGCCGCGCCAGTTCGACCACGGCCCCGGCGATCGGGTCGATCTCGATGCGTCTGCCAGCTTCGAGATCCTGCAGGCTCGAGGTCTTGTGGGCCGCAAGCGGGCGCGTGAGTTCCATCAGCTGGCGCGGCTGCAATGGCACGCGCACGCCGAGCGAAGCGGCCACTGCAGTGGTCTCGTTCATCAGGGTCTGCAGCGTCATCGCCGTGCCGTGGTCATCGAGCATCTGCCCGAGCGTGGCGCCGGTGAGCACGCTCACCGGATTGTAGGCTGCACTCAGCGCGAGCTTGGCCCAGATCTCGCTGCGGATGTTCTGGCGCAGCGGCGCTTCGAGGCCGGCCGCCGTGAGCAGTGCGGCGATGCGCTGCACGCGCGGCGACACGCTGCCGTCAGGTTCACCGAGCGAGAAACGCTGGCCGTAGATGTGCTCGACGACGCCGGGCGCCGTGCTGCGTACGGCCGGGTAGGCCACGCAGCCGACGGCGTGCTCCGGACCAATCAGCCGCCAGAGCACCCCGCGCGGATCGACCGCCGCGAGCGTGGGATTCACGGCCCCCGGTGCTGCCCGATAGAAGTACCACCACGGAAAGCCGTTGCCGACGGTGACGACAGGCGTGTCGCCGGTCAGCATCGGACGCAGCTCCGTGGCCAGTGCCGGCAGGTCGTGCGCCTTGACCGTCAGGAACACGAGTTCCTGGGCACCTGCCTCCTGCGCGCTGCCGACCACGCGCAGTTGCACGGTCTCGCGCCGGCTGCCGTCGACGAGCACCAGGCCACTGCGGCGCACGGCCTCGAGCTGCGCACCGCGTGCCACGGCCGTGACGCGCACACCCGACAGCGTCAGCCGTGCCGCGAGATAGCCGCCGATGGCGCCGAGTCCGACGATGCAGGCACTGTTCATGCGTCCGCCACGAAACCGTCTACCGGAGCGCGCAGCGCGCCGGCGCGGTGCCCATGTCCTGGCAGGTCATCGAATGGATCTCGCCGTTCTGGATGCAGCACGAAACGGCAACACCTGCCGCAGTCGCGAACCATAACATTTTGTGGAGTGTCGCAGGGCTGCGCCGGATCTCCCGCACTGGCGGCGGATGGCTGAGCGCGGCCTGGCGCCGGGATGTGGCCCGGTGCGACTGGCGCGCTAGCAGATTCCGGCGAGCTTGCCAGCGACCTGCCGTACCTGCGCGGGATCGGCCTGGCTCACCTCGGCGTAGTCCGTGAAGCGCTCGGGAATCTTGATCGTGGCGTCGATGCCCATCTGTTCGGAGACCGTCGGGAAGCCCTGGGGCCCCTTCGGCGCCGAGGGATCGAGCACCATTGCCTGGCCGGCGCGGTTGACGATGATGTCGCTCCACGGCTGCACGCGGCTCTGGATCGCCCACTCCACGGCACCGAGATCATAGGGATCGACGTCCGGGCCCACCACCACCACGAGCTTCGCCGTGCGCGGCCAGCGGCCTGCTGCACCCCACACGGCGTGCAGCACGTACTTGCCGAACTCCGGGTGCGGCTTCGTGGCGCCGTCCACGCCGAGCTGCACGATGTAGCTCATGTTCGGCGTCACCACGGCATCGCGCACCTCGGGAATCTTGCGCTGCAGATCGGCGAGCAGCTCCCCCTCGACGGGCATCAGTGCCATGTAGTTGTGGTCGAACGGCGGCATCATCTCGATGGTGCCGTACCAGAGCGGGTCACGCCGGTGGGTGATCGCGGTGACGTCGAAGATTGGAAAGACCTGGTGCTTGTCGTAGTAGCCGACGGCATTCGAGTGCCAGCCGATGATGTCGGTCGGCACATCCGGGCGGAACACGCCCTCGATCACGTACTCGGCTGTGGCGGGCACCTCGAGATCCACGGTTTCGCACTTCACGAGGTCCACCGGCGCACCGCGCAGCCCGCCGGCGTAGTCGTACTCGTCCATGCCGAAGGGAATGCCCGTGGCGCAGGCGAGATGCAGCGCCGGTTCCACCTGGCAGGCGATGGCGAGTTCGAGCGGGCGGCCGAGCTGCTGCGCCCGGGCCAGATGCAGGCCGATATGGCTCATCGGCGGGTTCCAGAACGCGAAGATGGAGAGCTGCTTCTTCATCTGCTCGTCGCTGTAGCTGCCGCCGTGCGGGTGCAGGCTGTTCCAGAAACTCGTCGCGCGATAGGCGCCTACGTTGCGCACACCGGTCTCCGGGTCCTTCGTCACCACCACCCCGCCGGTGATATAGGAGGCACCCTCGCGGCCAAAGAAGACGTGCGGGATGTGGCGGTCCACAGACACCTGCCCGCGCGGGATCACCACGTCCTTGCAGGGTGCGGCCCCGCGCTCGACCAGGCGCGGCTTGATCCAGCGCGCGGGATCCTGCAGCACCGTGACATGCCTGAGCTTGGCCTCGACCGGGTCGCGTGTGCCGAGGATCATGGCGGTGCGCTCACGGGTACCGTAGGGATTGAAGACCAGCGGCACGCCCGGCGTGTTGTAGCCGACGAGGTTGTCGAGCACCAGCGCCGGACCGTCGTTGGCGGCAAGATGGCGCATCAGCGCCTGCAGCTCGTTGGTGCCGCGGCCGACGTCGAACGGCACGCTCACGCGCTTCAGCTGCCCTGCCTGCTCGAGATGCGCGAGGAATTCCCGCATGTCCTGGTAGGCCATCGAACGGATCTCCGGGAGTTGGTCGGCTGATGCCCGGGCGAAGCGCGCCGGGCAGCAGACCATAGCACCATTTTCGCCACGGGGCGTGCGGGAACGGTCCACGCTGCGGCCCCGGGTCGCCACCCGTTCGCGCCGGGTACGCCACGCCACGTATCATGCAGCCCTCGCTGCATGCGCCCCTGGAGAACCTCCATGACTGACCGCAAAGTGGCCATCGTCACTGGCTCCGCCACCGGCGTGGGCGCTGCGGCCGCGATCCTGCTCGCCGAACGCGGCTGCAACGTGGTGATCAACTACACCCGCAGCCAGCAGGAGGCCGAGGACACCGCCGCGGCCTGCCGTGCGAAGGGCGCCGAGACCATTGTCTTCCAGGCCGACGTCGCCGACGACGCTGCCTGCCGCGCCATGGTGCAGGCCGCGGCCGACCGCTGGGGCCGCATCGACTACCTGATCAACAACGCCGCGCGCACCAAATTCAACCCGTTCCAGAAGCTCGACGGCGTCAGCAAGCAGGACTTCCTCGACATCTACGCCGTCAATGTCGTCGGCGCCTACCAGATGGTGCGCGCCGTGGCGCCCTACATGAAGAAGCAGGGTGCGGGCGCGATCGTCAACGATTCCTCGATCGGCGGGGTCACCGGCATCGCCTCCTCCATCCCCTATGCAGCCTCGAAGGCGGCGCTGAACCTGATGACGAAGTCACTGGCGCATGTGCTGGCGCCGGAGATCCGCATCAATGCCGTGGCGCCCGGCATGATCCAGACGCGCTGGCTGCGCAGCGGGCTCGGCGATGCCCAGTACGAGAAGATGCTCGCGACGCAGACCGCCCAGCTGCCACTGAAGCGGGTGGCCACCGCCGAGGACATCGCCCGGGTGCTGGTTTGGTTCCTGACCGACGCCGACCTGATCACCGGGGAGACGCTGATCGTCGACAGCGGCATTCACCTCGGTCAACTCCCGCCCTACCCGGGCGGCGACAGCCGTTAGGGACGCAGCTCGATACGGAAACCGAAGCCGCGGCTGTTGTCCACCAACCGGATGTAGCCCGGCGTGACGCACCAGAAGTCAGTGTCCTGCAGCCGCCGGGCGATGGCCTGCTCGTCGGCAGAGCGCGGCTGCTCGAACAGCGCCTTCACGCTCGCAAACTTGGCGAGGTAGTAGCCGAGCGCAAGCGCGCGCCCGGCGTCGCTCACCGGTGCCGCGGTGCCGGAGATCTGCAGGCCACGCACGGCACTCCAGGCGTCGACATCGGCATCGATCGCGAGCGCCACCCGCGGATCGGCCAGCATGTGCTGCGCATGTCGCGTACGGCGGTCGGAGACGAAATACAGGTGCAGGTCCGCGTCGCTCGCGTAGAACACCGTCGCTGCCCAGGGCTCCCCGTCGTGGCAGGTGGCCAGCGTCAGGGTGTTGTGGGCCTCGAACTGCCGGCGGATCGCGTCGCGGTCGGCCTCGTTCACCGGCGCTTCTTCCGCTCCGTCGCGCTGCGCCCGGCGCCGCGCCAACGCTTGACGATGCCGCTGTCGATGCCGAAGAGGTCGAGCAGCCGGCCGACCGTGTGGTCGACGATGTCGGCCACCGTGCGCGGCCCGTTGTAGAAGGCCGGCATGGGCGGGGCGATGATCGCGCCGAGGCGCGAGGCTTCGTACAGCAGCCGGCAGTGCCCCTCGTGCAGCGGCATCTCGCGCGGCACCAGCACCAGGCGGCGGCGCTCCTTGAGCACGACGTCGGCGGCACGGACGATCAGGTTGTCGGCGTAGGAATTGACGATCCCGGAGAGGGTCTTCATCGAGCACGGCGCGACGATCATGCCGTCGGTGAGGAACGACCCGCTGGATATCGTCGCTCCGAGATTCTGGTCGCTGTGCACCACACTCGCCAGCGCCTCGACGTCCTGCAGGGACTTCTTTGTCTCGAGCGCGATGTTGAGCTTGCCGCCGTTGCTGATGACGAGGTGGGTCTCGATGTCGGGCCGGGTCGCAAGGACCTCCAGCAGGCGGATGCCGTAGACGGAGCCACTGGCCCCCGAGATTCCGACGATGAGCCGCATATGCACCCCGGCGCTTCCGGCCTGGTTCAGCCGGCCCGGCTGGCAGGGCCCGGCGCAGGCCGCCGCGGCCAAAGCAGTTTACTGGCACGATGCGGCCGCGGCCAATGCCGGCCGGGGTGACGTACGCGTGACGTTCAGGATCGCGCCGCGGCGCGTGGTGACGATGGAGATCGCCATGCCGGGGTTCGGGGCGGAATAGGCGCGCAGCCCGTCGGGTGAAAGCCGGCCGGCTCCCCGGATTCGCGACTCCGTAATTACACGGCTTCCGTGTTATTCTTCGGATGATGAAGAACGTCACCGTCACGCTGGACGACAAGACGGCCGGGTGGGCCCGCGTGCATGCGGCCCGGCGCAACATGAGCCTGTCGCGCTTCATCGGCGAGTTGCTGCATGCGCGGATGCGCGAGTCGCGCGAGTACGAGCGCGCGATGAGCCGCTACCTCGCCCGTCCCCCCGCGGCACTGAGCCAGCCGGGCGAGCGTTACCCGGATCGCGAGACGTTGCATGACCGGCGCAATCTTCGTTGACACCAACGTGCTGGTCTACGCGCGCGACGCCTCGCAGCCGGCCAAGCAGGCACAGGCGCGGGCCTGGGTCGAGCGTGCATGGCGGGAGCAGTCGGGCCGCACCAGCATGCAGGTCCTCAGCGAGCTCTACGTCACGCTGACGCGCAAACTTCGCCCCGGCATGGATGCCGCCGCGGCATGGGACGACGTCGAGGCGCTCATGGCCTGGGAGCCCCAGCCCATCGATCGCCCGCTCATGCTCCGCGCCCGGGAGATCGCATCGCGCTACGGGCTCGCTTGGTGGGATGCCATGATCGTCGCCGCAGCCGAGCTGCAGGACTGCGACGTCCTGCTTTCCGAGGACCTGCAGGACGGCATGCGGTTCGGCAGCCTGTCCGTGCGCAATCCGTTCAGGACGGCGGCTGCGGAGGAACCGGCGGGCTACGAACCCGTCGCCGGGCTCGCGCTGCGACACCGGCCGCGCGGTCGGCCCCGGAAGCGAGCAGCCGGCCGATCCGGTTGAATACGGGCTTTCCGCAGCGCGCGGCACCGGCCAGGTGAGAACCGCGCCTCGGAATCGGCCACCCGCGCCGCAGTACGGTCTCAGCGTAGGCCGGCAGCCTGGCCGGCGGAAGTCGCCGCCATGAGAGACCAGCCCATCGAGCGCGTCATGTCCACGCCGCCCGTAGTGGGGCCGGGGTCACTCGTGTCCGCCGCCCGCGCGCGCGCCGCCGCGCGCGGCATCCACCACCTGCCCGTCGTCGCGGACGGCCGGCTCATCGGCATCCTCGGCGCGGCCGAGCGCCGCCACGTCGGCAATGACGACCCGGAGCACATCGCCGCGGCGCTGCTGTACCTCGCCGCCAAGGCGCGGCACCTCGAGGCCGTGCTGCGCGCGGCGAAGCGGCACCACGGCCGTCGGGAATAGGCGGATGTCTTGGAACTTGGTGATGGTGCCGGCGGAGGGACTTGAACCCCCGACCTCTCGCTTACGAAGCGACTGCTCTACCAACTGAGCTACGCCGGCGCGCGGGCGGCGCGCAGTATAGCAGCTTGGGCGGTGGCGTCAGCCGGCCGGTTTCGGGCGCACCTTGACGATGACTTCCACGCTCTCGGCTTCGGTGGCGCTCGGCAGGGTCGGCAACTTGCCGATACGCAATTCCTGCGCAGCGATGTCGAACAACTCGCCGGTCGCCACGTTGTAGACATGGTGGTGCGAGTTGGTCGTCGAGTCGTACATCAGGCGCTCGGGGTCGACGGCGATTTCGCGGATCAGTCCATGCCGCGAAAACAGGTTCAGGGTGTTGTAGACCGTCGCCTTGGAGACCCGCGCGCCGTCGCGCCGCAAGGTGCCGAGCAGCTGGTCGGCCGAGAAGTGGCAGGGCCGATCGAGCACGAGCAGCGCGATCTGCACCCGCTGCGAGGTGGGCCGGATACCCAGCCCGGTCAGCCTGGCCGTGATGCGGTCACGTACGTCCAAGTGCGCGAATCCCCCGGAAAAGCCTTGCGACTCGATTGTAGCGGCCGCCATCTGCCGCTGTAAACGCGCACGGCCGCCGTATTTCGCCGCATACACGCGCGTTTGTCGGGCTGCGGCAGATACCAGGGCTCAGTATCGTCCTACGCCATGCACCCCCATCGCGGCATCGCCCTCGTCGACGTTGTCCTCGCCCTGGCCCTGGTCGGCGTGCTCGCCGGGCTCGGCGTGCCGGCGCTCTACACACTCGTCCTCGAGAGCCGCATGACCACCGCCGTCAACGGCCTGGTGCATGCCGTCCATGCCGCGCGCACGCTGGCGCGCAGCAGCGACACCGACGCGGTGGTCTGTCGCAGCACGGGTGCGGCCCAGTGCATGGGCGCGGGCGACTGGGCTGCGGGCTGGATCGTCTTCGTCAACACCGATGGCGACGACCCACCCCGCGTCGATGCCGGCGAGCGCGTCGTCGCCTGGCAGGACCGGGCCACGAACCTGACGGCCACGAGCAACCGCACCGCCTACGTGCTGCGCCCCTGGTCGCTGCGCGCCACCAACGGCAGCGTGATCTTCTGCGACGCCCGCGGTGCCACGGCGGCACGGGCCGTGATCGTGAGCACCACGGGGCGGCCACGGGTCGCCCGACGCACTGGCGCCGGCAAGCCGCTGACCTGCCCGCCCTGAGCCGCGATGACGACAGCCATGACGCCCGCCGCCCATCCCAGCAAGCGGACCGCTCATCGGGTGGTGCTGCACGCCGCAGCGTGCAGTAGCAGGATGCAGGGCGATGGGAAAGAAGCACCGAGAAGGCTTCACCCTCATCGAGCTCCTGATGCTGATGATGGTGGTGGCAATCACACTCGGCCTCGGCGTGCCGGCGGTCAGCAATGTGCTGGCGAATGCCCGCATGGCGACGGCCGGCAACGACCTCGTGGCCAGCCTGCACGCGGCGCGCGTGGCCGCGACCACGCGCAACCGCACCGTGACCCTGTGCGCGAGCAGCGACTGGGATGCCGCCGCGGGTACCTGCGATGCGGACGCACGCCTGCTCGACGGCTGGATCGCATTCGTGGACGACAACGCCGACGGCGTGGTCGATGCCACCGAGACCCTGCTGCAGGGACACGGCCCGCTCGACGCCGGGATCAGCGGCCAGGCCCGCTCCGGGGTCGACACCGACCCGCCCGAATGGCTCGCGTTCCGCGGCGATGGCCTGCTCACTGCACCGGCCGGAACCGATCCGGTGCGCAACATCCAGCTCTGCGATGCGCGTGGCAACCGCGACACCGGCGGCGGTGTGGCCGCCGGGCGCTGGATCACGATCTCACCCGCCGGACGCCCCGCCATGCTCGATCGCGTCGAGCCGTTGCAGGGCCCGGCCAATCCGCTGGGAGGCTGCTGAACCCATGGCTGCCATCCACCCGGTTGTCCCGCAGGCCACGCGTGGCTTCACCCTGGTCGAGGCCCTGGTCGCACTGGTGGTGCTGGCCGTGGGTCTGCTCGGCATCGCCGGGCTGTACGTCGAGAGCCTGCGCGCCGGGCGCACCGCGATCTACCGGTCGGCAGCCGTGACGCTGGCGAGCGACATGGCCGACCGCATCCGCCTCAACCCGACCGGCAGCTACCCCGGTACCGGTCCCGGCGCCGATAATGCCTGCGTCAACGGCCCCGGGGACTGCGATCCCGACGAACTGGCCCAGGACGACTGGTTCCGCTGGCTGGAGGACCTGAGCCGGCGCCTGCCGACCGGCGCCACCGCCACCATCGAAAGGCAGGCCGTGGCACCCGTCGAACAGTTCGCCATCACCATCGCCTGGCCCGAGGCCGGGCAGGAGGCGCCGGCGTCGTACACGCTGGCGCTGCAGCTGTGAACCGCTCCCGCCGAACCGCCGGCAGCCGCGCCTTCCCGCAAGCCAGCCGCGGCATGACGCTCGTCGAACTGGTGGTCGCGATGGCGATCGGGGTCTTCCTCACTTGGGGCGCGTTCCAGGTCTACCTGCAGAGCAAGGACAACTTCCGCGCTGCCGAGGTCAGCACCCGGTTGCAGGAGAACGCGCGCTTCGCGCTCGAGACCCTCGAACCCGACCTGCGACTCGCCGGTTTCTGGGGCCGCCACAGGGAAAGCGCCCTGCTCGCGCCGCCAGCCGGCATCGGCGTGAGTTGCGATGGGACGGACATCACGGCCTGGGCCCTCGACCTCGGCACCGCCGTGCAGGCGAGCGACGACGGCTACGACCTCGATTGCGCGCCGTTCGGCACCGCGCGCGCAGGCAGCGACGTGCTGGTGGTGCGCCACGCCAGCGACCTGCTGCGCGCCCCGCAGGCCGGCCAGGTGCAGGTGCAGAGCAGCCTCGCGCTCGCGCAGCTGTTCGCCGACGGCGTGATCCCGGCGGGCTTCGCCGGCGACAGCGAAACGCGCGATCTGGTCGTGCACGCCTATTACATCGATGACACCTCGAGCTTCACCGGCGGCCTGCCCTCGCTGCGCCGCCAGACGCTGGTGGCCGGCGGCGTCGTCGAGGACCAGGAGATGGTCAGCGGTGTGGAGAACCTGCAGGTGCAGTTCGGTCTCGACAGCAACGGCGACGGCACGGTCGAGCGCTACGTCGACCCGGATAACCCGGCAGCCGCCGGCGGTGGCATCGTCGCGGTGCGTCTGTGGCTGCTGCTGCGCTCCGAGGAATCCCCGGGTGTAGGCTTTGCCGACCCGCGCCAGTACCAGCCGCCCGACGCCGACGCGCCGGCGATCGAACCCGGCGACGACGGCTACCCGGCGGGATTCCAGCGGCTGGAAGTTTCCAAGACGATCGTGCTGCGCAACCAGGTGACGGGATGAGTACGCGCAGCGCCGGACGGTACCCGCAGGGCGAGCGCGGCGCGGCGCTGATCGTCGGCCTGGTGCTGCTCATGGTGCTCACCGTGCTGGCGATCTCCGCCATGCGCAGCGCCACCCTCGACCTGGCGATGTCGGGCAATGCGCAGTTCCGTGAGAACGCCTTCCAGCTCGCCGAGTCAGGTATCGGTGCCACGCTGCGTGGCGTCGAAACGGCAGCGATCGATCTCGATGCCGCACCCGACTGCCCTGCCGCCGCGCGCCCCTGGAGCGATGCCGATCTGCCGTGGAATGCCGCCGTCGACGTGGCCGCACTCGGCGGGCGTTACCAGACGCGACTGTGCCTCGAGGGTGCCACCAGCGACCTGCCCGGCAGCAGCATCGGCAAGTTCATCCAGCTCCACTACCGCGTCGAGTCGCGTGGCCGCACCGACCAGCGCAACGCCGAGGCCATCCATGCGCAGGGCTTCCTGCGCCAGGTCGAGGAGTGAGGACGATGCCCAAGTGCACGAGGACGCTCCTGGCGGCTGTGGCAGTCGCGGCGACGCTCGCCTTCGGCAGCGCCCACGGCGCACTGCGTGCCGTCGAGCAGGCGTACGAACTCGCGCTCGCCGACCTGACGCTGCCGGGCAACGACAGCGGCTACCTGATGGTGCGTCTGTGCCCACGCTGTCGCCCGGAGGTGCTGCGGGTGAACACCGAGACACGCTACCTCGTGCGCCCGTCGACCGCACCGGTACCCCTGGCGACGATGCGGGAACAGGCCCGCAACGCCGCCGGACGCGGTGCCGATCGCGCCTTCTGCTACGTCTACTACGACCCGAAGACGCGCTACGTGCGTCGCGTCGTGCTGGATGCAGCGCGCTGACACCATGGAGCCGCAGGCCATGATCCGGTCCATCGAACATCGTGCGGCCTGGCGCGTGCTGGTCGCGGCCCTCGGCCTTGCCGTCACGGCCACCGCGCATGCCGACGACACCGAACTGTTCGTCGGCTCCACCAGCGGTGGCCCGGATGCCGCCCGGCCCAACATCCTCTTCATCATCGACACCTCGGGCAGCATGGACACGCTGGTCGAGACCCAGGCCGAATGGGATCCCGACACGACCTTCGACGGCTGCTACCGCAGCGACGCGCTGTACTTCGCCACCGGTGCGACAGCACCACCCTGCGGCAGCGGGGCCTGGGTCCGGAAGAGCGTGAACCGCTGCGCCGCTGCAGGCAGCGCGCTCGCAGGCCGGGGCCAGTACGTCGGGCAGGTCCTCGGCTGGCAGGACGGTCCACAGCGCTGGGAACCGCTCGACCCGGACGACGGTCCCGAACAGGTCGAGTGCGAGGCCGATCGCGGTATCGACGGCGGCGGCAGTTCGACCCGCCTGTATGCGGCCAACGGCACCGTCGATCCCTGGGCTGCCGATGACAGCCAGGAGCCGGCCTGGAACGAGACGGTGACCCTCTTCGACGGCAACTGGTTGAACTGGCGTGACAACCCGCCAACGGTGATGCGCACCCGGCTGCAGGTCGTCAAGAATGTCGTGAACGGCCTGCTCGACACGATCGAGGATGCCAACGTCGGCCTGATGCGGTTCAACGACACCGAGGGCGGCCCGGTGGTGCAGGCGGTCACCGACATCGCCGGTTCACGCGCGGCCATCAAGGACGCCGTCGACGACCTGTACGCGAGCGGCTTCACGCCGCTCAGCGAGACCCTCTACGAGGCGACCCAGTATCTGCGCGGCGGCAGCGTGAACTACGGCAACGTCGGCCCGGTCCGCAGCGTCGGCGCCGCGCGCCAGGGTGGCGACCCGAACGCAGGCAGCTATCGCACGCCGATCGACGAGCTGTGCCAGAAGAATTTCATCGTCTACCTCACCGACGGCGAGCCGACGCGCGACACCAGCGCCGATGGGCTCATCGCCGCCCTGCCGGGATTCTCCACCCTCATCGGCAGCTGCGACGGCAGTGGTGAGGGCGCCTGCCTCGACGACTTGGCGGAGTACCTGTTCCGCAGCGATTCCGGCACGGGCGTCGACGGCGTGCAGAACGTCGCCACCTACACCGTCGGCATCGACATCGACATCCCGCTGCTCGAGTCGACCGCGCGCCGCGGCGGCGGCCGCTACTACCTCGCCGACGACACCAGCAGCCTGACGATCGCCCTGACGGAACTCCTCGCCGGCATCGCCGAGCGGGCCACCACGTTCGTCGCCCCGTCGATCCCCGTCAACGCCTTCAACCGCGCGGCGGCGGAACGCGAAGTATTCGTCTCCCTGTTCCAGCCCTCCGCCACGGTGCACTGGCCGGGCAACCTGAAGAAGTACCGCTTCGTCGATGGCCAGCTCGTCGATGCGGGCGGCCGCACGGCGATCGATCCGCTCACCGGCTTCTTCCAGCCCGACATCACCAGCCTGTGGAGCGCCGACCCGGACGGCGACCGCATTCTCGCCGGTGGCGCTGCCACGCGCCTCGAGGGTAACGACGGGCGCAACCTGTACACCGACGTCGCCGGTGCCGATCTCAGCGCCAGCGGCAACCAGGTCGAGACCGGCAACAGCGCCATCACCGCCGCCGATCTCGGCGTGGCCGAGGCCGAACGCGATGCGCTGATCCGCTGGATCCGTGGCGACGACGGTGCCGACCTCGACGGTGACGGTGACCAGGACGAGCCGCGCCACCAGATGGGCGACCCGCTGCACGTGCGCCCGGTGACGCTGAACTACGGCACGAGTGCCGCCGACCCCGAGACCGTGGTCTTCCTCGCCACCAACGACGGCCTCCTGCACGCCTTTGACGCCGACAGCGGCAACGAGCGCTGGGCCTACCTGCCCGGCCGGCTGCTCGCGCGCCAGGCGGAACTGCGCGCCGACACCCCGAGCGCCGGCAAGCGCTACGGGCTCGACGGCGAAATCAGCGTGCTCCTGCGCAACAACGACGGCGAGCCGGGCATCGGCGACGGCGACGAGGCCGTACTTGTGTTCGGCATGGGCCGGGGCGGTGATGCCGTGTTCGCAGTCGACGTGAGCGACCCCGATGCCCCGCAGCTGCGCTGGCAGGTCGATGGCGCGAGCCCGCGCCTCGCCGATCTAGGCCAGGTCTGGTCGGCTCCGGTGCTCACCCGGGTCCGGGTCGGGGCCGACGTGCGCGACGTGGTGATCCTCAGCGGCGGTTACGACGACGCCCAGGACAACCGCGGCTATCGCACCGATACGGTCGGCCACGCGCTCTTCGTGCTCGACCTCGACGATGGCAGCGTCATCTGGAGCGCCGGTGCGCCCGACCGCGGCCACGACCTCGAACTCGCCGACATGACCAACTCGATCCCGGCCGCACCGCGGGTCATCGACCTCACCGGCGACGGGCTCGCCGACCGGCTCTACGTCGGCGACACCGGCGGGCGAATCTGGCGCTTCGACCTGCTGAACGGCAACGATGCCGGTGAGCTCGGCGCCGGCGGCGTGCTCGCCTCGCTCGGTGCCGCCGATCTCACCGATCCGCCGGCGAGCGCAGTGCGGCGCTTCTACGCCACCCCGGACGTGGTCTTCGTCAACTGCACGCGCGGTACCTTCCTCGCCATCAACATCGGCTCCGGCTTCCGCGGCCACCCGCTCGACACCGACGCCGAGGATGTCTTCTTCTCGGTGCGCGACCCGAATGTCTTTGGCGCACGCGCCAGTTCCGCCTACGACGAGCCGCTCGCAATCGACGATCTGTTCGACATCACCGGCGACGCGACAGCGGTGGTGCCGAACGACGCCGCCGGCTGGCGCCTGCGGCTCGCCGAGGACCCCGGCGAAAAGGTGCTCTCCGCCGCCATCACCTTCGACCGGTCCGTGTTCTTCACCTCGTTCTCCCCTGACCAGGGCGTGTCGACCTGTGCCGGCGGGCTCGGCACCAACCGCGCCTACCAGGTCGACGCCTGCAACGGCCGGCCGGTCAACAACCTCGACGGCAGCGCCGATCCGGATGTCCTCACCGTAGAGGACCGTTTCGGCACGCTCAGTCAGGCCGGCATCGCACCCGAGGCGGTGTTCCTGTTCCCGTCGAGCCTGGTCGAAGGTCCGACGCGCTGCATCGGCCTGGTGTGCTTCCCGCCTGATGACGGCGCCGATGGCGCCCTGCGGCGTACCTTCTGGGCCCCGCAGCCGGCGCGCTGACCATGCCCGGGCCGAAGAGCGCGCACACCGGTTTCACGCTGATCGAGTTGATGGTGACGATGGCAATCGTGGCGCTGCTCGCCACCCTGGCCACCGCGAGTTACCGGCAGTACCTGCGTCGCGCCAACCGCGTCGACGCCACCGCAGCGCTGCTGCGCATCGCCTCGGCCCAGGAGAAGTTCTACCTCCAGAACGGCGAGTACGCCGATGCGGGCGTGCTGGCCGATGCGCCGCCCGCCGGCCTTGGCATTGCTGGAACCGAGCACGGCTACTACCTGCTCGACATCACGCTGCCTGCGGGTGGTGCGGTCGTCGGTTTTGCCGCCACTGCCCTCGCCGACGAGAATGGGGCACAGTCCGACGATACGGAGTGCTGGGCCTACGCCATCGACGAGCGCGGCGTGCGTACCGCGTGGACACGCGAAGGCGATACGAGTGCGGCCATCACCACGGCCTGCTGGCGCTGATCAGCCGCCCGTCGCGGCGCGCCGTTCCAGCACCAGTCCGTCGAAAAGCACCAGCGCCACCCCGCCGGTGATCGCCGAATCTGCGAGGTTGAAGGCCGGATAGGACCAGTCGCCGTAGTAGAGCAGGATGAAATCGACCACGTAGCCGTAGATGACGCGGTCGATCAGGTTGCCGAGCGCCCCGCCGAGGAGCAGTGCCAGGCCGAGGGCGAGCAGCGTCTTGCCGCGCCGGGGCAGCTGCGCGAGCCACCACAGCACGCCGGCGCTGACGCTGGCCGCGACGGCCATGAACAACCAGTTCTGCCAGCCGGAAGCACCCGCCAGCAGGCTGAAGGCCGCACCAGTGTTGTGCAGGCGGACCAGATCGAAGAACGGCAGGACCGGAACACGCTGGTACAGGTCGAGCGACTGGGTCACCTCGAACTTGGTGAACTGGTCGAGCGCGAGCACGACGAGTGTGACGACGAGCCAGCCGAGCAGCGGGCGCCGTCCGGCCGTCTCACCCTTCTCCACTGACACCGGCGGGGCTGCCATCAGGCGCAGGCCCGGTGCTCACCGGGCCCCTCAACGTTGGCGGCGCAGCGGGCACAGAGCTGCGGATGGGCCGCACTCGAACCGACGTCCTCGCTCCGGTGCCAGCAACGCACGCACTTGGCCGCATCCGTCGGCGCCACGGCGACCCAGAAGTCCTCGCCCGCCAGCGCATCGTCCGGCCGTTCGGCTGCCGGGTGCACGCTCGCCGCCGAGGTGATGAACACGAAGCGCAGCTCGGTGCCGAGGCGCGCGAGCGCCGCCCCGGCATCGCCATCGGCGAAAACCTGCAGGCGGGCGTCGAGCCCCGAACCGATGCGCCCGGCGACGCGCAGCGCCTCCAGTGCGCGCGCCGCGGTCTCGCGCACGCGCAGCACGGTGGTCCAGTCGATCCGGCAGGCGCCGGTCTGCGGCAGTTCGTGCCAGGTGCTGGTGAACACGGTGACGTCACGGGTTCCCGGCAGGGCGCGCCAGATCTCCTCGGCGGTGAAGCTCAGGATCGGGGCCAGCCAGCGCACCATCGCCTCGGCCACGTGGTACATCGCGGTCTGCGCCGAGCGCCGGGGACGGCCGTCGCGCGGCGTCGTGTAGAGGCGGTCCTTGATGATGTCGAGGTAGAAGGCGCCGAGATCCACAACACAGAAGTTGTGCAGCAGCTGGTACACGCGGTGGAACTCGAAGGCGTCGTAGGCCGCGACGATCTCCCGCTGCAGCTCGCCGGTACGCGCCAGCGCCCAACGGTCGAGGTCGACGAGGTCTGCCATGGCCACAGCGTGGCGTGCGGGTTCGAAGCCGTGCAGGTTGCCGAGCAGGAAGCGCACGGTGTTGCGCATGCGCCGGTAGGACTCGGAGACGCGCTTGAGGATCTCGTTCGAGCCACTCATCTCGCCGCGGTAGTCGGTGGCAGCCACCCACAGCCGCAGCACGTCGGCCCCGAGCGTCGAGAACACCTGCTGCGGGTCGATGCCGTTGCCGAGCGACTTCGACATCTTGCGGCCCTTCTCGTCCACGGTGAACCCGTGGGTGAGGACCGCTTCGTACGGGGCCCGCCCGTGCATGGCCACCGCGGTCAGCAGCGAACTCTGGAACCAGCCGCGATGCTGATCGGAGCCCTCGAGGTAGAGGCTCGCGGGAAAGCCGACCTCCGGCCGCACAGCCGCCAGGCAGTGGTGCACCATGCCGGAGTCCATCCACACGTCCATGGTGTCGCTGACTTTCTCGTACTCCGCGGCCACCGCAGCCCCGAGCAGCTCGGCCGGATCGAGCTCGAACCAGGCGTCCACGCCGCCCGCGTCCATGCGCCGCGCGACTTCCTCGAGCAGACGCGGCGTGTCGGGGTGCAGCTCGCCGCTCGCCCTGTGCACGAAGAGCGGGATCGGTACGCCCCAGGCGCGCTGGCGCGACACGCACCAGTCTGGCCGGCCCGACACCATGCTCTCGATGCGCTGGCGTCCCCAGTCTGGCACCCAGCGCACCGCGCCGATCGCCCGCAGTGCCGCCTGCCGCAGGCCGTTGCGGTCGAGGCTGATGAACCACTGCGGCGTGGCACGGAAAATCAGCGGCGACTTGTGCCGCCAGCAGTGCGGGTAGCTGTGGGTCACGGACTCCGCGTGCAGCAGGCACCCTTCGGCGGCGAGCACTTCGACGATCGCGGCATCGGCCTTCCTGATATGCATGCCGGCGAAACGGGCCGTGCCGGCCACGTACACGCCCGCCCCGTCGACCGGGTTGTCGAGCGGCAGATGGTTGGCCACGCCGGCCGCAAAATCCTCCAGGCCGTGGCCCGGCGCCGTGTGCACCGCACCGGTGCCGGCATCGAGCGTGACGTAATCCCCGGTGATGACGGGCACCCGGCGCGCGTAGAACGGATGCTGCAGCAGCAGGCCACGCAGGGCCTCGCCACGACAGCGCACCAGGATGCTCGTGGCGGTGGCGCCGTAGCGGGCGAGCGCGGCGGCGGCGAGCGCCTCCGCCACCAGCAGGCGTTCGCGCTGCCCCCGGATGGTCGCCTCGACCAGCACGTAGTCGAGCACGGGACCGACCGCCACCGCCTGGTTGGCCGGCAGGGTCCAGGGCGTGGTGGTCCAGATCGGGATGGCGAGCGGCAAGGTCGTGTCGGCCGACAAGCCGAGGCGCGCGTAGCAGTCGGCGCGATCGACCACCGCGAAGCGCACGTCGATGGCGCGCGAAGTCTTGTCGACGTACTCGACCTCCGCTTCGGCGAGCGCCGAGCCGCAGTCGAGGCACCAGTGCACCGGCTTGTGACCGCGCTGCACGTGGCCGTTGGCCATGATCTGCGCGAAGCCCCGCACCTGGTTCGCTTCGAAGGCCGGATCGAGCGTCAGGTACGGCCGCTCCCAGTCGCCGAGCACGCCGAGCCGGCGGAAGTCGCGCCGCTGGCTGTCGACCTGGGCACGGGCGTAGTCGCGACAGGCCGCACGGAACCGCGCCGCGTCGAGTTTCTGGCCGACCTTGCCGTGCTTCTTCTCCACCTCGAGCTCGATCGGCAGCCCGTGGCAGTCCCAGCCCGGGATATAGGGCGCATCGAAACCGGACAGGGTCTTCGACTTGACCACCATGTCCTTCAGCGCCTTGTTGACGGCGTGGCCGAGGTGGATCTGGCCGTTGGCGTACGGTGGCCCATCGACCAGCAGGAACTTCGGCCGCCCGGCGGCGGCGCGGCGGATGCGGCCGTAGACGTCGTCGGCCTCCCACGCCGCGAGCATCGCCGGTTCGCGCTGGGCGAGACCCGCCTTCATCGGGAAGTCGGTCTCCGGCAGGTTCAGGGTCGCCTTGTAATCGTGCTCGCTCACGCGCTCATCGTCCTTGGTTGGCGGCGAGCAGGCGCCGCGCCTGCCCGGCGTCGAGTTGCATCTGCCGGCTGAGGCTGTCGAGGTCCGGGAAGCGCCGCTCGGCGCGCAACCATGCCACGAACTGCACCTCGATGCAGCAGCCGTAGATCTCCCGGTCGAAGTCGAAGATGTGTACTTCCAGCAGCGGCTCGCCGCCGGCCACCGTCGGCCTCGTCCCGACGCTCGCCACGCCGGGCAGCGGTCTCGCGCCAAGCCCGGCCACCTGTACCGCGAAGATCCCGGCCACCGGGCTCTGTCGCCGGCAGAGGTTCACGTTCGCGGTCGGCATGCCGAGCGTATGACCAAGCCGCCGACCGCCCACGACCCTGCCGGTCATCGCATACCAGCGCCCGAGCAGCGCGCGTGCCCGCACCGTATCGCCGGTGGCGAGCGCCTCGCGCACTGCCGTGCTCGAAACGCGCACGCCCGAGGCCACGATGCTGCCCACCTGCTCGACCGTGAAGCCCCGGCTGCGCCCGCCAGCCTCGAGGTCCGCCAGCGTCCCGGCCCGCTGGCGGGCAAACCGGAAATCGTCCCCCACCACCAGGTGCCGCACGCGCAGGCGCCGCACCAGCAACTCGTCGATGAACTGCGCCGGCGTCAGGGACTCCAGTGCCGGCCCGAAGCGCGGGCAGTACAACACGCCGAGTCCGAGCCCCGCCAGCAGCGCGAACTTCTCGCGAAACCGCGTCAACCGTGCCGGTGGCGCCGTGCTGCTGAAGTACTCCCGTGGCGTCGGCTCGAACGTCACCACCAGAGACTGCAGGCCGCGTCCGGCTGCCTCGTCGGTCACCCGCCGCAGGATGCGCTGATGGCCGAGATGCACGCCGTCGAAGGCCCCAATCGTGGCCACGCACCCGGACGCGAGGGCTTCCGGCTGCCCGGCGGGCGAGCGAATCAGTCTCATCGGAGCCGCACGTCGAAAACCGCGATTATACGGGCGGGACCGGTGTTTTCATCCGGAACTCGGCCGGGCGCAGCCCGACGGCGAGCAGACTCGCAAAATAGGTGACGACGGCCCCGGCGATGATGAGGGCGAGCCACAGGCAGCGCTCGGCCAGGCCGGCCGCAAGCCAGTGCTCCAGGGGCGGCGTGAACGCCACCAGCAGCAGGCCCATCACGCCACAGGCCACGGCCACGCGCAACACGAAGCGGCCGAGACCGGCCGGGGCCGACAGCACGCCATCGCGGCGCAATCCGCGGTACAGCAGCGCGGCGTTGAGAAAACCGCTGAGCGAGGTCGACAGCGCCAGCCCGGCGTGCGGCGCGGGCAGGCCCCCGAGCGCCCAGGGCACGATCACCAGCACGTTGAAGGCCATGTTGGAACCGAGCGCGATCAGGCCGACCCGCACCGGCGTGCGGGTGTCCTGGCGTGCGAAGTAGCCTGGGGCGAGCACCTTCACCAGCGTGAGCGCCACGAGACCGCCGCCGTAGGCCATGAGGGCGTAGCCCGCCATGTGCACGTCCGCGGCGCTGAACTCACCGCCGTAGAAGATCGTGGCAAGGATCGGACCGGCCAGTACCACCAGTCCGACCGAGGCAGGCGCCGAGATCAATACCACGAAGCGGATCGACCAGCCGAGCGTGGCCGCGAAGGCCTCGCGCGAGGCGCTGGCGTGCTGGCGCGAGAGGTTCGGCAGGATCACGGTGGCGAGCGCGATGCCGAAGATGCCGAGCGGAAATTCCATCAGCCGGTCGGCGTAGTAAAGCCAGCTGATGCTGCCGGTGACGAGGAAGGAAGCGATCAGCGTATCGAGCAGGATGCTGACCTGCGCCACCGAGGAGCCGAAGATCGCCGGCAGCATCAGCCCCATGATCCGGCGCACGCCCGGGTGGCGCGCGCCCCAGCGCGGGCGCGGCAGCATCCGCAGGCGGCGCAGCGCCGGCAGCATGAAGGCGAGCTGCACCACGCCGGCGGCGAACACACCGGCAGCGAGCGCCATGCCGGGCCGTGCGTAGTGTGGCGCCAGGAATGCGGCGAAGACGATCATGACCACGTTCAGCAGCACCGGCGAGAACGCCGGCACACCGAAGCGGTGGTAGGTGTTGAGGATGGCGCCGGCAAGCGCGGCGAGCGAAATGAAAAACAGGTACGGAAATGTCAGCCGCAGCATGTCGACGGCGAGCCCGAAGCGCGCGGCATCCGTGGTCGCAGCGGCAAAACCCGGCGCGAACAGCATGATCAGCAGCGGCGCAGCCAGGATGCCGACCACCGTGACCGCGAGCAGCGCCAGGCCGAGCGTGCCGGTCACGCGCTCGACCAGCTCGCGCACCTCCTGCGGCGGGCGATTCTGGTCATAGTCGGCGAACACCGGCACGAAGGCCTGCGAGAACGCGCCTTCGGCTGACCAGCGCCGGAAGATATTGGGGATGCGGAACGCCACGAAGAAGGCGTCCATGAGAAAGCCGGCCCCGAACAGACGCGCAAAGACGATGTCGCGGACCAGACCGAGGAGGC
>CAYQAR010000021.1:0-47027 GCA_964415505.1 uncultured Chromatiaceae bacterium
GCACGGCGACGTGAGCGATCCGGCAGCGGTCATGACGATGCTGATCTTCGTCCTGACGGTGCTGGTACTGGTGCGCCAGGGTGTGATCTTCCGCGACGAAGCCGGTTTGCGCGAGCGCCGTGCCGCCGGGCTGGTCGAGGCGCGCTACGCCTCCCTCATCCGCAATGCCTCCGACGTGATCATGATCGCTGACGTCGATGGGCGACTGCGCTTCGTATCGGCAGCTGCCGAGCGCACCTTCTCCCGGCACCCGGATGAGCTCGTGGGACAGAACCTGCCCGACCTCTGGCTGGAGCCGGACCGCGAACGTCTCGCGGCGTTCCTCGCCGAGGTGGCGGCCGGCGGTGGCCAGCTGGTCGGTCCCATCGAGGTGGTGGTCGCCGCCGGCTCGCGCCGCTACACGCTCGAGTGCGTCGGCAGCAGCCTTCTCGATGATCCCGCCGTAGGCGGCCTCGCGCTCAACGTCCGCGACGTCAGCGAACGCAAGGCCCTGGAGGAGCAGCTCCGCCAGCTCGCCTTCCACGACCCGCTGACGCTGCTCGCCAACCGGAGCCTGTTCCGCAACCGGGTCGAGCACGCCCTGGCGCTCGCCCAGCGTGCCCGGCAGTACGTTGCGGTGATGTTCCTGGACCTCGACAACTTCAAGAACGTCAACGACTCACTCGGCCACGCCGCCGGCGACCGGTTGCTGCGGACCGCCGCTCAACGCCTCGTCAAGTGCACGCGCGCGGCCGACACCGTGGCGCGCCTCGGTGGTGACGAGTTCGCGATCCTGCTCGAGGGCCTCACCGATCGGGCTGACGTCGAGCGGATTGCCGCCGAAATCACGCGGTCCTTTACCGAGCCGCTCACCCTCGACGGTGGCGATGCCTACGTCGCAGTCAGCATCGGTGTCGCCTTCTCGACACCCGACGATGACACGGAGCAGCTGCTGCGGAATGCGGACATCGCGATGTACAACGCCAAGGCGGCCGGCAAGGGCTGCTTTGTCGTCTTCCAGCCCCGGATGGAAGAGGTGCTGCAGGAGCGGCTGCGGCTCGAGGAGGACATCGACCGCGCCCTGGAGCAGGGCGAGTTCTTCCTCGAGTTCCAGCCGGTGATCGACCTCAAGACCCGTGAGCTGCTGGGCATCGAGGCGCTGCTGCGCTGGCAGCATCCCGAGCGGGGGCTGATCCTTCCGGGCAACTTCGTCCCTGCCGCGGAGGATTCGGGGCAGATCATCGAAATCGGCCGCTGGGTGCTCGTCGAAGCCTGCCGCCAGGTCCGGCGCTGGCGTGACTCGGTGGCCGCCGGCAGCGGCCTGCGGGTGGCCGTCAACATATCGGGACGCCACCTCCAGCACGCCGACCTCGTCGCCGACGTGCGTCACGCGCTCGAGACCTCCGGCCTCGAGCCGGGCAACCTCGTGATCGAGCTCACCGAAAG
The DNA here is from genome assembly GCA_964415505.1 of uncultured Chromatiaceae bacterium. Classification (GTDB taxonomy): domain Bacteria; phylum Pseudomonadota; class Gammaproteobacteria; order Steroidobacterales; genus QUBU01. The sequence goes on from CAYQAR010000021.1 coordinate 1,426, forward strand.
TACGATCATGCACAACACGGAGGCGAATCTGGCGCGGCTCCGTGACCTGAAGGCGCTCGGCGTGCGCCTCGCCATCGACGACTTCGGCACCGGCTATTCGTCACTCTCGTACCTGCACCGATTCCCGATCGACATCCTGAAGATCGACCGCTCTTTCGTGAGCCGGCTCACCGAGGCCGGGGACGGCCCCGAGCTTGCCCGAGCCGTCGTCATGCTCGGCGATACGCTTGGCCTGGAGACAGTCGCGGAGGGCATCGAGCAGGAAGACCAGGTGGCCGAGCTGCTGGAACTCGGCTGCGTCGCGGGCCAGGGTTATCTCTTCGCCCGGTCGGGCACGCTCGAGGAGCTTGCGGCGACACCGTTTGCCGCGAAGCGCGCCGAGCTTCGCCGCGCGCACGCGAGCTACGACCGGCTCACCGCCACGGGTCGTTACCGCATCGCTTCGCTGGCTGCCCGCTCGGTCGCCTGAGACCCGGACGGCGGCCGCTGCCCGCCCATCTCACGCCCCAGCGCCGGTGCGATTGCGGCCAGGTTGCCGTCCCGGGACCGATGGGGCCAGGGTCTGCCTGCGCCGTCGACCCCGTTACAATCCCCGCTCCCCAGCGGCGCCAACGCCCATGTGCACACCTGCGGCCACCGATGTTGCGCTTGCCTACGAACTGCGCCGGTCGCCGCGCCGACGGACGCTCTCCGTGGAGGTGCACCGCGACCTGCGCGTCGTCGTGAGGGCGCCGGCGGCGGCGAGTGCGCGCTTCATCGACGAGCAGGTGGCGCAGCGCCGCCCCTGGATCGAGCGCACGCTGGCGCGCTTTCGCCGCGATAGCGGCGCGGTTGCGGCACCGCTCGCCTGGGAGCATGGGGCGGTGCACGTCGTCTCGGGCGAGCCCTGCCGGATCGTGGTCACGCGCGGGCCACGTACGGCGGTCACCCGGGCGGACGGCTGCCTGCAGGTGGCCCTGCGCTGCGCTCCATCCGCGCTCGGGATCCGGCGGGCGCTGGAGGCCTGGTACCGCGAGTACGCGCTGTCCTGTGCTCACGGGTTCGTCGCGGCCCATTTCGCGCTGTTTGCCGCCCGCGGCCACCAGTTGCCGGATGTCGCCATCCGGCGCATGACGACCCGCTGGGGCAGCCTGGTCGGGCGCCGACGGATGACGCTCAACCTGGCACTGGTGCACGGGCCGCTAGCGTGCTTCGAGTATGTTGTCGTCCACGAGCTCTGCCATCTCGAGCACCGCGGCCACGGGCACGCGTTCTACCAGCTGCTCGGGCAACTGCTGCCCGACTGGCGCGAGCGGCGGCGGTATCTGCAGACCGTGTCGCATGTGCTTCCGAGCCAATAGACGTGCCGGTCCGTGGCAGGCTGATCGATATCCTCGGGCATCGGCACAAACTGTCGAAATGAGATATCTTGTTGTAATTATTGATTTTAAAGCAATATGTCGATAAACAGTCTATTACTGTTTATTTAAGTCGGGTTGCTGAACGCTGCGTTCGGGCACCACCGCAATTCCACCCCTTCCCTTCATGCTGTCTCAGCTCAGCAGTCTGGTATCGTTGCTGACTTCCCGGGGCCAACACCGAGGAGTCATCCATGGATACGCAGGAGCGGCCGCAGGCGGCGGCTGCTGGGGTCGGGGTCCGTCTGGGGCCCATCGAACTCGCGCCGGGGGTCACGCGCGGCAACGTCGTCGTCAAGCTGCTCGCCTCGCTGATCGGCATCGGGGCGCTCTCGGGAATGGCGATCCTGCAGAGCTATATCCTGACCACGCACCTGCACGTGCCGCGGCCTTTGCAGGGCACGCTCACCGGGGATCTCGCCTTCTGGTCGGAGATCATCGGACTACTCCTGTTCATTCCCTTCGGCATGGCGGCGGACCGCATCGGGCGCCGGCCGCTGATTGCCTTCGGCTTCGCGATGCTCACCCTCGGCTGGGGCCTGTACCCGTTCGCGACCACGACCGGCCAGCTGTTCGTCTATCGCATCTTCTACGCCATCGGTGCCGCGGCAGTCGCCGGGACGCTGGCTACCCTGGTCAACGACTACCCGCGCGAGACCTCGCGCGGCAAGCTGATCGGCGCCACGAGCTTCGTCAACACGCTGGGGACGATGTTCTTCGCGGGAGTCATCGGCCGGATTCCCGAGGTCCTGACCGCCCAAGGCTACGATGCCATCACCGGCGGGCGTGCGATGTACCTCACCGGTGCGGGCCTGTGCGCGGTGATGGCGGTGGTCTGTGCCCGTGGCCTCATGGCCGGCACCCCGGCTGGGCGTGGACCACGGCCGCCACCGCGCGAGCTGGCCGCCGCGATCGGGCGCGCTGTGCGCAACCCGCGCATCGCCGTTGCCTATGCGGCCGCTCTCGTGGCGCGCTCCGATGTCGTGGTGAAGGGGCTGTTCCTCAGCCTGTGGGCGATCCAGGCCGGACGTGCCGAGGGGCTGAGTCCCGGTCGCGCCATCGCCCAGTTCGGCACGATGATCATCATCATGTACGTGGTCTCGCTGGTATCGGCGCCGGTGTTCGGCTGGTACATCGACCGCGTCCACCGCATGACTGCCATGATCGTGGCCCTGGCCACTGCCGCCACCGGCTACCTGTCGATGCGCTGGATGACCTCGCCGCTCGATTTCGCGATGATCCCGCTGCTGGTGGTGCTCACATTGGGCACTGGCTTTATGGTCAAGGCTGCCGCAGCCCTCATCGGCCAGGAGGCGCCGGTGCGCGAGCGCTCGAGCGTGATCGCCGGCAGCAGCATGTGCGGTGCGTTCGGCATCCTGGTGTTCACCAGCATCGGCGGGCGCCTGTTCGACGCCTGGGGTCCCTGGGCGCCGTTCGTGCTGGTCGGCGGCTACCAGCTGGTGCTGCTGGTCGTGGCCATCGTCGTACGCCGCGTCGCGCCCGGTGTTGCTCCCGTCGCACGCGCTCCGTAACTCCGAACCGCTCGCGGATTATGTCCGCGCCGCCGCCCGTGTCCCGCAATGAGGCCTTGGTCACGGTCGCTGCATCGACCTGCTGACACCATGGCCACGGGCCGGTGGCGACCGGCACCCGTTGCGTTGAACTGAATCTGCCGGCAACCGCAGGACGCCGCCGTCGGGCGACGGCCGTGCCGCTGGCAGGTCGGGAGGGTTCGCGGATGGCGTTGATGATCGTCTCGACCGGCACGCTCGCCGGCTCCCGGTTGCGCACCGTACGCGTCGGGACGTTCGCTGCCATTGCCGCGGCCGTGGCAGCGCTGCTGCTCACGGGCGGTGCTGCGCTCGGATTTCGCGTCGCCGCAATGCGAGCCGACGGGCAGGGGGCGGCGACGGCAGGGATGATCCTCGACCCATCGCGCCCCGAACATCGTGCCGTGATCGACCGTGTCGGGGCGCTCTCCGGCCGGCTCATGCGCCTCGAAGGCGAAGCGCTGCGCCTCGCGCGCCAGCTCGGGCTCGCCACCGGTGGCAACACGCAGAGCGAACCCGCCGCGACCAGCGACCCGGCGCCGAGCGGCGGCCCGTTCGTCGCGCCGCTGGCGACGCCGGCCTTGCCGGCCACCGACAGTTTCGACAACGATCTCGCCCGGCTCGGGCGTGAACTCGAACGGCTGGAAGCGAACTTCGTGCTCGTCGCCGAAGCGGCGCTGCTCGAGGATCTCGATCGCATGGCCTTTCCGAGCCGCGCGCCCATCGCCGGCGGGCGGGTCTCCTCGGGCTTCGGCAACCGGCGCGATCCGTTCACGCGCGCGCTCGCGCGCCATACCGGGATCGACATGCCCGCCGCCTACGGGACCCCGATCCTCGCCAGCGCCGGCGGCCGCGTGCGCTTCTCTGGGTACCGCAGCGCTTACGGGCGTACGGTGGAGATCGACCACGGCAAGGGCCTGGTGACCCGTTACGGCCATGCGTCCCGGCTGCTGGTGCACGTCGGCGACATCGTCCTGCCGGGTCAGAAGATCGCCGCCGTCGGCTCGAGCGGCCGTTCAACTGGCCCGCACCTGCACTTCGAGGTGCTGCGCCAGGGCCGGCAGGTCGAGCCCAGGCTCTACCTGGCGCGGTCAGGTGGCTGAGGCAGCGCGCAATGGCACGGTTCGGTCCCTACGACACCCAGTGGCTGACGCAGGCCCGCTTCGAGCCGACGGCGGCACGGCGCCGCGCGTTTGCCGCCGGCGTGCTCACCATCGCCCTGCTCATGGTCCTGGGGTACAGCGTGGCAGGTCGCGGCAGCGAGCAGGCAGCCCTGGCGGCACGACTTGACGAGGCCGAGCGCACGGCGGCCAGCCTCGATGCGGAGCTCGAGCGCACGCGCGCGGAACTCGCACTCGAGCGTGCCACCCGCCAGGAACTGCAGCGCCAGGCCGACAGTCTCGGTGCGCGGGTCGCCGAACTGAGCCAGCAGATGGAATTCCTCGCCTCGCGCCGCACGGTGGCGCGCAACGACTGAACGGCGCAGCGCGCCAGGGATGGCACCGATGTTCGGCAGAAAGAAGCGTCCATCGATCGAGGTCACCAAGCTCTCGAGCCTGGTCGCCGACAACGTCACGGTCCGCGGTGACATCCACTTCGACGGCGGCCTGCGCGTCGACGGGCGGGTCGAGGGCAACGTCATCGGCACCGACGACAGGCACGGCCTGCTGGTGCTTTCCGGGAAGGGCACGATCGCCGGGCGGGTACAGGTCTACGATGCCGTCATCAACGGCCGTGTCGAGGGCGACCTCGTGGTCGAGCACTTCCTCGAACTGCAGGCCGGTGCGCGCGTCTGCGGCAACATCGTCTACCGCCAGCTGCAGATGGATTGCGGGGCCACGGTCGACGGCAAGCTCGAGCGGCGCGACGACACCGAGGCCGGCGACGGCAAGGTGGTCGCCCTGATCGCAGCACCGAAACCGGCGTCCTGAGCCGGCGCGGCACCGCTGTGGCCATGCGTTAACATGGCCGCATGACCGAGCGGCCGGCCGTCCCGGGCGACGGGCGACGGGGTGAGGGTACGGGCCAGGGGCTCATCTATGCTCCCTGGGAGCGCGCCTTCGCCCGCATCGTCACGCCCTTCGAGGAATTCATCCATCGCCAGACGACCAGCGGGCTGCTGCTCGTGCTGGCGGCCGCCTGCGCCCTGCTGCTCGCCAATGGTCCTCTGGCGGGCCTGTATCACCAGGTGCTGGAGGTGCCACTCGGGTTGCGCCTCGGTGGCTGGACCATCGAGAAGACGCTGCATCACTGGGTCAACGACGGCCTGATGGCGTTCTTCTTCTTCGTGGTCGGCATGGAGCTGAAGCGCGAGATGCTGGTCGGCGAACTGGCCGCACCACGCCAGGCCATGCTGCCGATCGTGGCTGCCATCGGCGGCATGATCGTACCGGCCCTGATCTACCTGGCAGTCAATCCCGGTGTGCCCGCCGACCGCGGCTGGGGCATACCGATGGCCACCGACATCGCCTTCGCGGTCGGGGTGCTGTCGCTGCTCGCGGCGCGGGTGCCGCGCGCTTTGATCACCTTCCTCGTGGCGCTCGCGATCGTCGACGATCTCGGTGCGGTGCTGGTGATCGCCCTGTTCTACAGCGAGCAGATTGCCCTCGGCTGGCTCGGTGGTGCCGCGGCCGTGGTTGCCCTGCTCATCGTGTGCAACTTCGCCGGCGTGCGCCGGCCGGTGCCCTACTTCCTGCTGGCCGTCCTGCTGTGGCTGGCGCTGCTCAACTCGGGTGTGCACGCTACGCTCGCCGGTGTGATCGGCGGCTTCACCGTGCCGGCACGGCCGCGCTATGACCCGGTGGCGTTCAGCGCCCGGGTCCGCCGCCTGCTGACCCGCTTCGACGCCAGCCTGCGCCCGGGCGAGGGCATCCTCGCTAACGACGAGATGCGCGCGGTGGTGCAGGCGCTCGACAATGGCGTGGTCGCCGTCCAGGCTCCGCTGCAGCGGCTGGAGCACTTCTGGCACATGCCGGTCGCGTTCTTCGTCATCCCGGTATTTGCATTGTTCAATGCCGGCATTCCGCTGGATGCCGGCACCTTCCTCGATTCGATGGCGCATTCCGTGCAGCTCGGCGTGATCGCCGGACTCGTGCTCGGCAAGTTCGCCGGCATCACCGGCGCGAGCTGGCTCGCGCTCAGGCTCGGCATCGGCGTGTTACCGGCCGGCACGCGCTTCGCCCAGATCGCCGGCGTCTCGCTCCTCGGCGGCATCGGCTTCACGATGTCGATCTTCATCGCCGAGTTGGCCTTCACGGCCGAGCCGCAATTGCTGATCATGGCCAAGACCGGCATCCTCACCGCCTCGCTCCTCAGCGGGCTGGCCGGATTCGCCTGTCTGTGGTGGCTCGGCAATACGCGCCGGACCAGCGGCGGACGCTGAGCCGTGCTCGAACTCGCGGCGGTCACGGCAGCCGCAGCACTGGCCGGCTTCCTCGACGCCATCGTGGGCGGCGGCGGGCTGGTGCTGGTCCCGGCGCTGTTCAGCGCCTTCCCGGCCGCCGCACCGGCGACCCTGTTCGGCACCAACAAGACCGCTGCAGTGTGGGGAACGGCCTGGGCCACCGCCCAGTACGCCCGCCGGGTCACACTCGACTGGGCGATTCTCGTGCCGGCGGCCGTGGTCGCGTTTGCCGGCAGCGCCTGCGGGGCCTGGGCCGTCACCCACGTGTCCGGCGCAGGGCTGCGCCGCGCGCTGCCATTCGTACTGCTCGGCGTGCTCGCCTACACGCTGGTGCGCAAGGATCTCGGTCACGTGCATGCACCACGGCTCGGGCGCCGCGCCGCGCTTGCGGTCGCCTGCGGCATCGGTCTCGTGCTCGGCTTCTACGACGGGTTCTTCGGCCCCGGCACCGGCAGCTTCCTCGTGTTCCTGCTGGTACGCCTGCTCGGCTACGACTTCCTGCACGCCTCGGCGGGGGCGAAGCTGATCAACGCCGCGACCAACCTGGCGGCAATCGGCATGTTCGCCGCCACGGGCCATGTCTGGTGGCGTGTGGCGGCGGTGATGGCTGTCGCCAACGTCGCTGGCAGCCTGCTCGGCACGCGGCTGGCGCTGCGGCACGGTTCGCGCTTCGTGCGGCTGGTGTTCATCGTCGTCGTCGGGGCGCTGATCCTGCGCACCGGTTACGACGCCTTCCTGCGTTGAGGGCGACCCGCGTCATCTGTGTCAGCCGGGTTGGCTGCAATGGCACAGCCAACGGCCAGCGGTCAGTCGCACGTCGATGACCTGGTCACCGAGGCGCACCCGCTGCCGCGCCGGGTCGACCTTGCAGTTGTCGAATCGGTAGACTTCCTGCGTGTTCATGGGCTGCCGGGCATAGTAACCATGCGCCCGCCGACAGGGTCGAGTCGCCTGTCGCTGCCGGCACTGCTGCTTGGTTGGCTGCTGGCCGCTCCCGCGGCGGCGGCCGGCGAATGCCGCGAGCTCGAGGTCTTCACCCGGGACGGCTGCCCGCACTGCGCGGCAGCGGAGGCGTTCCTCGGGGATTTCGCCCGTGAGCATCCGCGGCTGCGCATCACGAGGCGCGAACTCGGCCGTGACCCGGCGGCGCGCGCCGATCTCGAGCGTCACTCGCGCGCAGCCGGCGTGTGGCCGCCGGGCGTGCCGACCTTCGTCTGCGGCGATCGCGTGCTGGTCGGCTTCGATTCAGCCTCGCGCACGGGCCCGGCCATCGCCGGGCTGGTCGGTGCCACAGGACCACCGGATACCGGCGCGGCGGTGCCTCAGGGGCTCGATGTACGGCGGCTCGGGCTGCCACTGTTCACGCTCGCGCTCGGCCTGCTCGACGGTTTCAACCCCTGCGCCACCTGGGTGCTGCTGTTCCTCCTGTCGCTGCTGGTGCATCTGCGCGATCGCCGGCGCCTGGCGGTCATCGCCGCCACCTTCGTCGCCGTGAGCGGGGCAGTGTATTTCGCCTTCATGGCTGCCTGGCTGAACCTCTTCCTCATCCTTGGCCTGTCGACGGCCGTGCGCATGGTGCTTGGGGCGGTTGCGCTCGGCATCGGCGCGGTCAACGTCAAGGATTTCCTCGTTTTTGGCCGGGGCGTCTCACTGTCGATCCCGGCAGCGGTGAAGCCTGGCCTGTACGCGCGCATGCGTGCAGTGCTCGGTGCCAACACACTGCCAGCCTCGCTGGCAGGTGTGGCGGCGCTGGCGGTGGTCGTCAACTTCGTCGAGCTGTTGTGTACGGCAGGTATCCCGGCTGTCTTCACCGCAGTGCTGGCAGAGCAGGGTCTCGATATGGCCACCTATTACGGCTACCTCGGCCTGTACATTGCCGGCTATATCGCCGACGACGCATTGATGGTGACATTGGCGGTGATCGCACTCAGCCAGCGCCGGCTCACGGAAACCGCAGGGCGCTGGTTGAAGCTGGCGAGTGGGCTCGTCATGCTGGCTCTCGGGGCAGCGTTGCTGCTGCGCCCTGCGTGGCTGTTCTGAGGAAACCTCCGTGCCGGCGATGACCATTTCCGTTCCGGAGCTGAAGCGCGCCCTTGCCCGGCGCAGAACCGCCGATGGCTGCTGAAGCCGGTTTGCCCGAAGCGCTGCTCGATCCGGCTGCCTATCCTCATGCCGTCGAGGGAGCGGTGCGCCTGATCACCACCCACATCTCCTGGGTGCTGGTGGCACCGCCCTGGGCCTGGAAGATCAAGCGGCCGGTCGTCTTCGACTTTCTCGACTTCCGTGCGCTCGCCGACCGGCGCCGCTTCTGTGAGGACGAGCTGCGGTTGAACCGCCGGTTCGCGCCGGCGCTCTACCACGACGTCGTGCCCGTCGTGCGGACCGCTGCGGGCCTGCGCTTCGGTGGCGAAGGCGAGGTGGTCGACTACGCGGTGTGCATGGCGGCCTTCGAACCGGACGAGGAACTGAAAGTGCTGGTCGAATCCGGACGGGTCGAAGCGGGCGAACTCGCCGTGCTGGCCGCCGATCTCGCGGCGTTCCAGGCGCAGGCCGAGGTCTGTGCGAGCGGGACGTTTGGCGATCCGGCTGTGCTCGAACGCGCAGCCGCCGCCACCTTCGCGGTGCTGAGCCGAAGCCCGGCGGTGCCGGCGGCCATGCTCGCCGCACTCGAGGACTGGTCGCGTGCCAATGCCGCCGCGCTCGGCGGGCTGCGCGCCGAGCGCCGCCGCGCAGGTCGCGTCCGCGACGGCCATGGCGACCTGCATGCCGGCAATGTCGTGCGTTGGGGCGGGCGCCTGGTGCCATTCGACTGCCTGGAATTCGATGCGGGCCTGCGCGGGCTCGACGTCATCGCGGACGTTGCCTTCCTGTTCATGGATCTGGCTTCGCGTGGCCGCCGCGATCTGGCGCAGGCCTTCCTCGATGCATGGCTCGAGGCTACCGGCGACTACGCCGCGCTGCGGTTGCTGCCCTGGCATGTCGTGTATTACTCGCTGGTGCGCGCCAAGGTCGATGCCCTGCAGCTGCGCGAGGCGGCGGGCGAGCGCGCGGCGGCATTGCGCACGCGTCTCGCACAGCACCTCGCCCTGGCACAGACCTGGACAGCGCCGGCATCCCGCCGCCTGGTGCTGATGCACGGCGTCTCGGGCTCGGGCAAGTCCTGGCTCGCCGCGCGACTGGTGCCGTTGCTGCCGGCGGTGCGGGTGCGTGCCGACGTCGAGCGCAAGCGACTGGCAGGCCTCGGGTTCGCCGACCGCTCGGGCTCGGCTCTCGGCGCCGGCCTGTACACCGCCGACTCGACCGCACGCACTTACGAGCACCTGGCCGGATGCGCCGAGGCGGCGCTCGCCGCCGGCGACGTCATCGTCGATGCGACCTTCCTCGATTCGACCCGGCGGGCACCGTTCCTGGCGCTCGCGCGACGCAACGGTGCGGCATTCGTCATCGTCGACTGCGCTCCGGATGCAGCCGTGTGCCGCGCCCGGGTTGCGAAGCGCGAATCCACCGGCGGCGATCCATCCGAGGCGGGACTCGCTGTGCTCGCCGACCAGCTGGCCCGGCAGGAGCCGCTCGCTCCTGAGGAGTTGCCGTTCGTGGTGAAGGTCACGGATGCCCAGCCCGATCCGTCCGCCGTGGCCGCCGCCATCGCGGGCCAGGCACGCCTGCCGGTCTCCAGCGGTAGGTGAGCGCAGCGAATTCCCCGTACACTGGCGCCCTCGCAGGAAGGAACGGGAATGGATTTCACGTCGCCGGAGTTCTGGATCGCAGTCGGCCAGATCATCATCATCGACATCCTGCTCGGCGGCGACAATGCGGTCGTCATCGCGCTTGCCTCGCGCAGCCTGCCCGAGGCGCAGCGCAGGCAGGCGATCTTCTGGGGCATATTCGGCGCCGTGGCCCTGCGGGTGTTGCTGATCTTCTTCGCCCTGCAGCTGTTGCGCATCCCGTTCCTCAAGCTCGGCGGCGGGCTGCTGCTGCTGTGGATCGGGGCCAAGCTGCTGCTGCCGCAGAAAGAGGGCGCAGGCCATGAAATCGACGCCAGCACCCACCTGATCGGCGCGATCCGCACGATCATCGTGGCCGATGCCGTCATGAGCCTCGACAACGTCATCGCCATCGCCGCTGCGGCCAAGGATCACGTCGGACTGGTGGTATTCGGTCTGGTGGTGAGTGTCCCGATCATCGTCTGGGGCAGCCGCTTCGTGCTGAAGCTGATGGACCGCTTCCCGATCGTGATCGTCGGCGGTGCGGCGCTGCTCGGCTGGATCGCCGGTGACATGATCGCCCACGACGTCGCCCTGCACGAGAAGGTGGCCGCGCTGCTGCCGGGACCGTGGATCTACGCCGCGCCGGTCGCCGGTGCGCTGCTGGTGGTGGCGATCGGCAAATTCGTGGCCGCCCGTTACCCGGCCGAACCTGCTGCCGCCGGGCCTGTCGACCTGGCACGCCGGGACGGCGAGTGAAGGAGAACGACATGCTGACCATGCTGATCGCCATCGACGGGTCGCCATATTCCGATCGGGCGGTCGACTACGTCCTGCGTCGCGCCGCAGCCACGCACGAGGCCCTGCGCGTGCACCTTCTCAACGTGCAGACGCCGCTCGCCGGGGTGAACGTCAAACTCTTCATCAGCCAGGCGAGCCAGCAGGAGTACTACCGCGACGAGGGCATGGCGGTCCTCGCCGGGCCGCGGCAGCAGCTGGTGCAGGCCGGTATCGACTGCGACTACCACATCGGCGTCGGCGATCCCGGGGAGGTGATCGCCGAGTACGCGCACAGCAAGCGCTGTGACGAAGTGGTAATGGGGACGCACGGGCGCGGCTTTCTCGCCGGTGCGGTGATGGGCTCGGTGGCGCAGAAGGTGGTGCAGCTGGCGCCGTCGCCGGTGGTGCTCGTGAAGTGACGGGTCGTGCGCCCCCGGCGTCGCTCCCCGATACTCGCTTTGGCCGGGGGTGCCCGCCCGGGGGCGCGTCGGTGTCGCCGCGGCGGCGTGAGCCGCGACGATTGCCGCTACTTGCCGTTGATGGCGAGCAGGTCCACTTCGAAGGTCAGCGTCGCACCCGGCGGGATGGCACCGCCTGCACCCCTGTCGCCGTAAGCGATCGCGGCCGGGCAGACGAGCTTTGCCTTCTCGCCGACCTTCATGCGCTGCACGCCTTCGGTCCAGCAGGGGATGACGCGGTTGAGCTCGAATTCGGCCGGTTCACCACGGTCGACCGAGCTGTCGAACACTTTTCCGTCCGGCAGGGTGCCGTGGTAGTGGACGCGTACGGTGTCGGTGGCAGCCGGGCTCGGGCCCGTGCCGGGCTTGAGTGTGCGGAACACCAGGCCCGAATCGGTCTTGACCGCACCTTCTTCCTTCGCTGCATTGGCGAGCAGTTCGTCACCCGCCTTCTTCGCTTCGGCGGCACCGGCCGCGAGGCGTGCCTCGGCCAGCGTCTGGAACTGGTTCTGGTAGTCCTCGATCTTCACCGTGGGCTCCTTGCCGGCGAGCGTGGCGTCGAAGCCGCTGCGGAACACCGTCATCTCCTCCGCTGTCAGGCGCAGCTGTGAGGTCTGCTGGCTGACCTGGCGGCCGACAGCAGCACCGAAGGCGTAGATGGCCTTCTGATCATCGGTCGCGAGTGTGGGTGCGGTCTCGACGGGAGCCTGCTGCTGGCAGCCCACCAGTACCAGGGCGATGCCGATCGCAAACGGCTGCAGCATGCGGGAGGGGGTCATGAATCGAGCCTTCCGCCCCGGCGGGGGCGCCTGTGCCCAGGGGGCAGTTGATGGAAGCGCGCCATGCTACCGGTCCGCCCCTGCCGGTGGCAATGTGCCGTGCCTAGGCGTGGATGGCGACGGTGGCCACACCGGCGCGCGTGATGCTGCCGCGGTACATGCCGGCGGTGTTGAAGGGCATGGCGACCTGGCCGCGCGCATCGAGGGCGATGACGCCGCCATCGCCACCCAGCCGTGCCACTTCGGTCAGGGCATTGCGGGCGGCCGCAGCGATGTCCTCGCCGCGGTAGGCCAGGCGGGCGGCGATGTCATGGGCCACCGCGGAGCGGATGAAATACTCGCCCCAGCCCGTCGCCGACACCGCGCAGCGGCGGTCCGCCCAGGTACCGGCGCCGATGACTGGCGAGTCGCCCACCCGTCCGTAGCGCTTGTTGGTCATGCCACCGGTGGAGGTACCCGCGGCGAGCTGGCCGGCGTGGTCGAGGGCCACGGCACCGACGGTGCCGAGATGCGACGTCGCGGTGGCACCTCGGGCGCGGACGCGCTCGAGGTCACGCTGCCGTTCCGGCGTGACGAACCACGCCGGCTCGACGAACGTGATGCCGACGGAGCGGCCGAAGGTTTCGGCCCCGTCCCCGATCAGCATTACGTGTGCGGACTGTTCCATGACCGCATGGGCCAGCAGGATCGGATTCTTCACGCGATGCAACCCGGCGACCGCCCCGGCGCGCTGCGCGCTGCCGTCCATGACGGCCGCGTCGAGTTCGGCGCGGCCGTCGGCGTTCAGCGCCGCGCCACGCCCGGCATTGAACAGCGGCGAGTCCTCGAGCACGACGATGGCTGCGGTAACCGCCAGAGCTGCCGGCCCGCCGTCGCGGAGCACGGCGAAGCCCGCCTGCAATGCCCCGGTGAGGGTGGTGAGAATGGCCTGTTCCCGTTCGACACCGAGTTGTCCGCGGGCCGGCGCGCCGGCGCCGCCGTGGATGGCGAGTACCGTGTCAGGGGTTGCGGCCGGCATGGGAGCAGCGTAGCGAAATTTCCCCGTGCCGGTTGAGTAAACTGTGCGCCCTCGTCAGACCCCACCCACCCGACCCCAGGGACCCGAGAGCACATTCGATGCTCGATGCGCTCTTCGCACTGCCGCCCGACGACCTGCTGCGCGACCGCACCTACCGGCGCCTGTGGACCTCGATCCTGATCAGCTCGTTCGGCGGACAGATCACGCTGCTGGCTGTGCCATTGACGGCGGCGGTGCTCCTGCACGCCACACCGACGCAGATGGGCATCCTGACGGCGGTCGAAGTCTCGGCCTTCGTGCTGTTCTCGCTGCCCGCCGGAGTTTGGCTCGACCGCGTGCGCAAGCTGCCGGTGTACATAGCCGGCGAGTCGTTACTGGCGGTGACTGTGGCCGTGGTACCGCTGGCCTGGTGGCTCGGCTGGCTCACCATGCCGTGGCTTTACCTGGTCGGCTTCGTGATCGGCACCGTCCACACCATCGCTGGCAGCGCGGCCCAGATCGTGCTCACGCAGATCGTCGAGCGCGACCGGCTGGTCGAAGCGCATGCGCGCAACGCACTCGCCAATTCGACCGCCGAAGTGGCTGGCCCCGGCGCGGCGGGTGCGCTGATCCGGCTCACCGGGGCGCCGCTGGCGCTGCTGGCCGATGCGCTCCTGCTGGCGTGGTCGGCGCTGATCCTGCGGGGAATCCGTGTGGCCGAGGGCCCGCGCCAGCTGGTGGGCAGCTTCGGTGCAGCGTTGCGTGCCGGGGTCGTCTTCGTCGCCGGCCATCGCCTGCTGGTGGCCATGGCGGCGGCGGTCGGTGGCTGGCAGCTCTGTCACCACGCCGCGCTGGTGGTGCAGATCCTGTTTGCCACGCGGGTGCTCGGTCTCTCCGCCGGCAGCGTCGGGCTGTGCTACATCGCACTGGGTGTCGGCACCGTTGCAGGCAGCATGGCCGGCAACCGGCTGTCACGGCACGTGGGCCCCGGGCCCGCGATGGTCCTCGGCTTTTTCGTCTGCGGCGCCGGCTGGGCGCTGGCGGCAGTGACGCCGGCGGGCGCGATCGGGGTGGCCGCTTTCGCAGCGATGCTCGCGCTGTTCGGCTTCGGCGCGACGCTGGTGTTCATCAACTTCCTCGCCCTGCGACAGGCGGTGACGCCAGTCCCGCTCCTCGGCCGCATGACCAGCACCATGCGCTGGCTGATCCTGTTGCCGGCGGGGCCGGGGGCACTGATCGGCGGCTGGCTCGGCGAGCACGTCGGCTTGCGTGCGGCGCTCGGTTTCGCAGGTGCGACCGCCCTCGCGCTGGGGCTCGTCGTGTCCCGCCAGCGGGTGATCCGCGAAACCCGCACGCTGCCGCGCCCGCCCGCAGCACCCGGCGGGGTGCCAACCGGAACGATCGCCGACACCCAGCCCGGCGAGTTCGTTCCTTAGCACGGACCCGCGCCATGCTGCTGTCAGCGGGAGGGTCAACCGTCGCGTAAGCCCGGGCAGGCGCAGGACCCGCTCGGTGGGACGCTCGCTACGCACATCCCTGTGCTGCGCTCGCTCGTGTCGGGCTGGCGCTGCGCGTCCTGCTCCGCTGGCCCTCCACGCCCGCCGAGCGGGTCCTGCGCCTGCCCGGGCTGTCGCCTGGCCCGACCGGTGGTCGAGCGACCGGATCGCAGCTGACGCCGCCTCCACAACAAAAAAACCCGGAGCAGCTTGCGCTGCCCCGGGCTGGTCATTCGGGCACGGCGCTACCGTGACCCGCTATCGCGAGTATTCTCGTGCGGTCAACCTCAGTTGACCATGTTCTTGAGAGCCTTCAGCGGCAGAGCGCGAACCTTCTTCGAGGCGGGCTTGGCCTTGAAGACCATCTTCTCGCCGGTGAACGGATTGGTACCCTCGCGCTCCTTGGTCGCCGGCTTCTTGACGACCTTGAGCTTCAGCAGGCCCGGCATGGTGAACATGCCGTTGGCGCGCAGGCTCTTGCGGATGCAGCCGTTCAGAGAATCGAGCACCGAGCTGGCCTGCTTGCGCGACAGCTTGGTGTCCTTGGCGATCTGGTTGAGGATATCCGACTTCGTCGGTGCGCCACCCTTTTTCGACATTTTGGCAGTACTCCGTGAGAGTGAAGTGAAAGACGTGTCCCGGGCGCAAGTATAAACACGCTTTCACGGAAGCAAAGCTTTTTATGCGGTGCGCGTGTCGCAGCCGGTGCCCGGCACTGGTTTTCCAGCGGTTTCGCAACGATTGATCATTGCGATGTACGCGCTTGATAGGGCACGCCTTCTCGTCTGCACACGCGCCGTGATGGTTGCACTACGGTCCGTGGGCGTCACACGCAAGGCGCCTACCGCATCTCGCGCACTGCGCAACTTCCACGCGCAACACGACGATACGCACCGTCGAGGGCAGCCGGCTAGACTAGGTCCATGTACCCGATTCTGCTGATCCTGGTGGCCGTGGCGGGCGCGGGCGTGGTGCTCTACGGCGCCTGGGCTTGGTCGCGCACCCGCTCGACCCTGCTCCTGTTCTGCATCGCGAGCCTTGCCGCCGCGGTTCTCGATGCGCTGTGGGCCGGTATCGGCCACCGGTTCGGCCCGGGTCACCAGTTGCTCGATCTCTACGCCCTGCCACTGCTGATCGCGACCTTCGCCTGGCCCCTGTCGCTGTACACCATGGCGACGTTGAGCCGCCGGCTCGGGCACGCCTGGGCGCGCATCGACTGGGGGCATGGCGCCGTGTGCCTGCTCGCCGCGGCCCTGCTGGTCTACGGCCTGCCAGGTCTCCTGCGGCTGCGGGCGCTCGTGCCGGGGTGCTGGCAGGACGTCGTCTGGTATGCCCGTTCGGTTCCGGCAGTGCTTGCCTGCCCGGGCAGCGACGCGGGCGCGGCGACGGCAACCGGGTTTCCGCTGGTGCTGGCATGTGTGCTCGCCGGCTGGGGCGCGCTTGGCTTCGAAATCTGGCGCCACGAACGCCAGCCGTGGTTGCTCGTGGCGGTGCTGGCAGGAAGCGGGCTGATGCTCCTGCCGGCGGGCTGGGGGCCGGTGCCCGGGGCTGTCGGGCTCCCACTGGTGTTTGCGGCGGTGGTCGTCGAGGTCGTGCGCCGCGTGCAGGTGCTGGTCGTGACACCGGCCGGTGAGAGCCGTGAGGGCGGGCCGCAATGACCGGCACCGGCGGCGGCTGGTGGGTGTACATGCTCGAATGTGCCGACGGCACGCTCTACACCGGTGTAGCCCGCGACGTCGCGGCACGGTTGGCACAACACAATGCCGGCCGGGGCGCGCGCTACACGCGCGGGCGCCGGCCCGTGCAGCTGGTGCGGGTCGAGCCGGCCGCGGACCGCGGCGCGGCGCTGCGCCGGGAGTGTGCGATCAAGCGGCTGCCGACAGCTGCCAAGCGCGCCCTGATGGCATCCCCCGGCGTCGGCACGACCCGCTGTCCCGGCATCGCTGCGGCGGTATGATCCGGCGGTCAATCGAGGGAGAGAGGCGACGATGCGAGCAGCAGTCCTCATCGGCTTGCTGGGCCTGACCCTGACGCACCTCGGGGCGGCGCTGGCGGCAGGCGGCACCACGGAAACCTGGGTCGTGATTCGCGCGGGGGAGCTTCTCGCCGAGCCAGGCACCGCGCCACGGCGCAACCAGACCGTCGTCGTCCGCGGGTCGCGCATCGTCGCCGTGCACGACGGGCTGCTCGGCGCCGAGGCGGCCGATGCGCCCGAGGGCGCTGCGGTCGAGGTGGTCGAACTCGCCGGTCACTTCGTGCTGCCCGGTCTCATGGATGCGCACAGCCACCTCATGTGGTCGGGTGGCGATCACCCGCCGAAGAAGGCGGACAAGATGACCAGCGAGGACCTGACGCTGTGGACCCTGCGCAATGCCCGCACCACGCTCGGGGCCGGTTTCACCACGGTACGCGAGCAGGCTTCCGGTCCGCTGCCGGTATTCGCCGTGCGCGACTGGATCAACGCCGGCCGTTTTCTCGGCCCACGGATTCTGGCCGCGGGAAACCCGGTCACCGCACCCGGCGGCCACGGTGACATGACCCGGGCGACGATCGACCCGGGGGACGTGACCGCCTCGAACCTGTGCAACGGCCCGGAGAGCTGTCGCCGGGCCGTGCGCATGCAGAAAAAGCTCGGCTCCGACGTGATCAAGCTGATGGCCACCGGCGGCTTCTTCGATGCCACCGGTACCGAGCAGCTCTTCTTCTACGAGGAGATGCGCGCCGTCGTCGAGGCAGCACACCAGCTCGGGCTCCCGGTCGGCACCCACGCCTACGCGGGCAATGCCATCGCGGATGCCGTGCGGGCCGGCGTCGACTCCGTCGATCACGGCTTCGGTGCCGACGATGCCACGCTGAAGCGGATGAAGGAGAAAGGGATCTATCTGGTACCGACTCTGAGTATCGCCCAGGCGACCGGGGCTCCGCGCGAATACCGCGAGAAGTACCGTGCCTTCGAGCGCGCGCTGGCGCTCGGTGTGCCCATCGCCTTCGGCACCGACGTCGGCGGCATTCCCCACCGGCTGGCGGCGAAGGAGTTCTCCTACATGGTGCGTGCCGGTATGAAGCCGGCCGACGCGATTGCCGCGGCGACGGTCAACACCGCGCGCCTGCTGCGCATCGCGGAGGACGTCGGCACGATCACACCGGGTCGGCTCGCTGACCTCATCGCCGTTCGCGGCAGTCCGCTCGATGACGTGAGCAGGCTCGAGCAGGTGGATTTCGTCATGAAGTCCGGGCGCATCGCCAAGCGCGACGGGCGGTTGGCCGACATCGTCCTCGATTGAACGCGATTCGGGGTCGGGCGGTGCCGGTGCGGCACCTGCCTGCGACGGCGTGATCCGCGGCGTCAGCGCCGCCAGAATGCGGGCGAAATCAGCACGAACAGCGTGAAGATCTCGAGGCGGCCGAGCAGCATGGCGGCGATACAGACCCACTTGTCGACTGCGGCGAAGGCGGTGAAGTTCGAAGTGACCTCACCGAGGCCAGGCCCCACGTTGTTCAGGCTGGCGGCAATAGCCGAAAATGCCGTGATCTGGTCGACGCCGGTCCCGAGCAGCATCAGCATCATGGCGCTGAACAGCACGACGTAGATGGCGAAGAATCCCCATACGCTGTCGACGACACGCTGGGATATCACCGCGTTGCCGAGGCGTACGGGGATCTCGGCCGACGGATGGATCAGGCGCATGACTTCGCGGGAGCCCTGCCGGTAGAGCAGCAGCCAGCGCATCACCTTGATGCCACCCGTGGTCGACCCGCCACAACCGCCGATGAACATCATGAACACGAGCAGCACCGGAAGCGCACCGGGCCATACGGAGAAGTCCGTGATCGTGAACCCGGTGGTGGTCATGATCGATACCGTATTGAACAGCGCATACCAGGCCGCGACAACCGGGTCATCGTACTGGCCGGAGCTCAGCAGGTAAGTGGCGGTGAAAAGACTCGTTGCGACCAGAATGAGTATGTAGGCCCGGAACTCGGGGTCGCGGAAGTAGCTGCGCAGGCTGCGCGATTGCAGGACCAGGAAATGCAGCGCGAAGTTCACGCCCCCGAGCGTCATGAACACGATGGCGACGAACTCGATCATCCGGCTGTCGAAGTACCCGAGGCTGGCATCGTGAGTGGAGAATCCGGCGGTTGCCAGCGTCGAGAAGGCGTGGCACATCGCGTCGAAGAACGTCATGCCCGCTGCCCAGAATGACAGCAGGCACGCCACGGTGAGGCCGAGGTATACGAACCACAGTGCCTTGGCCGTCTCGGCGATTCGCGGCGTGAGCCTGTTGTCCTTGACGGCACCGGGTGTTTCGGCGCGATAGAGCTGCGCACCACCGACTCCCAGCATCGGCAATACCGCGACTGCCAGCACCACGATGCCCATGCCGCCGAGCCAGTGCAGCTGCGCGCGGTAATAGAGGATGGCGGGAGCCAGGCTGTCGAGCCCGACGATGACCGTTGCGCCGGTCGTGGTCAACCCCGACACAGCCTCGAAGACTGCGTCGGTGAGTGTGAGCTTCGGGTGAACCACGAACACCAGCGGGGCGGCACCGAACAGGCCGAGCAGGGTCCAGAAGCCCGCCACAACCAGGAAGCCGTCGCGGGAGCGCAGTTCGCGGCGTGCGTGTCGCGCCGGTGCCCAGATGACGATGCCGGTGACCAGCGTTACCAGGAATCCGGAGACGAACGCCGGTCCCGAACCGTCGTGGTACCAGGCCGAGACGAACACCGGTGGCAGCATGGTCAGGCTGAAGAGAATCAGCAGCAGCCCGAGGACCTGCTGGATGGCCTTGCCGTGCATGGATCCGGCCTAGCGGAACCGGCCGGCGGGCTGGAACAGGCGCTGGACCTGCTCGACCTGCCGGCGGTCGGCCAGGAACAGGATGAGGTGGTCGTCGGCCCGCACCACGGTATCGTGGTGTGCGGCCAGGACCTGGTCCTCGCGCACGATGACGTCGATGCTGCTCCCGGGAGGCAGCTGGATCTGCTCGATGCGCCGGCCGACGACGCGGGAGGTCTCCGCCGTGCCGTGTGCTACCGCCTCGATCGCCTCGGCATGCCCGCGCCGCAGTGAGTGCACCTTGGCCACGTCGCCCTTGCGGGCGAGCGCGAGCAGCGTACCGATCGTGATCTGCTGCGGCGAGATGGCGACGTCGATGGTGCTCTTCTCCATCATCTCGGCGTAGGAAGGGCGATTGATGAGCGCCATGACCTTCTTGCAACCGAGATCCTTGGCCAGCATGGCCGAGAGGATGTTCGCCTCGTCCGCGTTGGTGACGGCAATGAAGACATCCGCAGCGTCGATGTTCTCCTCGAGCAGCAGATCCTCGTCGGCGGCATCGCCGCTGAGCACGATGGCCTTCGAGAGCCGCTCGGCGATGCGCCGCGCACGCCCGCGGTCGCGCTCGATGACCTTGACGTTGTTGGTCTGCTCCAGGGCCGAGGCCAGCCGCAGGCCGATATTGCCACCGCCGGCGATGACCACGCGGCGCACCGCTGGCTCGAGCTTGCGCATCTCGGCCATGACCGTGCGGATGTCGTTGCGGGCGGCGACAAAGAAGATCTCGTCGTTCTCGCGGATGAGGGTATCGCCCTCGGCCGATACCGTCTGGCCGTCGCGGTAGATCGCGGCGACCCGTACCTGCACATTCGGGATGTGTGTCGTCAGGTCGCGCAGCCGCTGGTTGACCAGCAGGCCATCGCGCCGGGTTCGTACACCCACGAGGCGTACGCGGCCGTCGGCGAAGTCGAGAACCTGGAACGAGCCCGGGTAATGGATGAGCTGCTGGATGTACTGCGTGACGAGCTGCTCCGGGCTGATGCGCACGTCGATCGGCACGGCCTCGGGCCTGAACAGCTCGGGCGTGGCGATGTACTCCGCCGAGCGCACGCGCGCGATGCGCGTGGCGATACCGAACAGCGTGTGCGCAACCTGGCAGGCGACCATGTTGACCTCGTCGCTGCTGGTGAGCGCGATCAGCATGTCGCTGCTCGCAGCCCCGGCACGTTCCAGGGTCTCGGGGTAAGCGGCATGGCCGACCACGGTGCGCACATCGAGCCGGTCCTGCAGTTCGCGCAGGATCGCCGGGTCGTGATCGACGATGGTGACCTCGTTGGCTTCCTGCCGCACCAGGTGATGCGCGGCCGTGGACCCGACCTGCCCGGCGCCGAGGATGATGATCTTCATGGGCGGCGCCAGTCTACATCAGCTCGAGGTTGGCATAGGCCATGACCAGCCACTTGGCCCCGCCGCGCTCGAAGTTGACCTGCACCCGGGCATGGGCGCCGGTGCCTTCGCAGTTGAGCACGATGCCCTCGCCAAACCTGCCGTGGCGCACCCGCTGGCCGAGGCGCACCGGCTGGTCCGCATCCACGGGCCGCCCCGGGGCGCTGCCTTCGAAGGGGCGGCGGTACACCGGCCGCGAGACGCGGATGCGAGGACGAACCTCCTCGATCAGTTCCGCGGGAATCTCGCCGATGAAGCGCGATGGCGCACCGGCGCTGTCGACGCCGTGCATGCGCCGCTGCTCGGCGTAGGTCAGGTAGAGATCGCTCATGGCGCGCGTCGCGCCGACGTAGCAGAGGCGGCGCTCCTCCTCGAGACCGTCGGCGTCCTCGAGCGTGCGCCGGTGCGGGAACAGCCCGTCCTCCATTCCGGTGATGAACACCAGCGGGAACTCCAGTCCCTTCGCCGAGTGCAGGGTCATGAGCTGGACGCAGTCGTCCCAGTCGTCGCCTTCGGCTTCGCCCGATTCCAGCGCGGCATGGGCGAGGAAGGCGTCGAGCGGTGCCATCTCCGCGCCGTCCTCGCCCTCGCCGGGGTCGAAGCTGCGCGCCGCGCTCACCAGTTCCTCGAGGTTCTCGATACGGGCCTCGGCGCGGTCGCGCGCCTCGGTGCGGAAGTGCTCGACGAGGCCACTGCGCTGCACGACGTGGTCGACCTGCTCGTGCAGCGGCAGGGAGCGGGTGTCGCGGTCGAGGGTCTCGACCAGCGCGAGGAACTGGTGTACCGCGCTGGCGGCGCGTGCGGCGAGCACACCTCCCGCGGCAGACTGTGCCGAACGCCACAGCGGGATGGCGTTGGCGCGGGCGTAGCTGCGGATCTCGTCGAGCGTGCGGGCGCCGACTCCGCGCGGCGGGTGGTTCACGACCCGCTCGAAGGAGGCATCGTCGTCGCGGTTGGCCAGCAGGCGCAGGTACGCCAGGGCGTCCTTGATCTCGGCGCGTTCGAAGAACCGCAGGCCCCCATAGACTCGGTACGGGAGTCCGGCGTGCAGCAGCGCCTCTTCGAACACCCGTGACTGGGCGTTGGAGCGGTAGAGCACGGCGGCCTCGGCACGCCGGTGTCCGCCGGCGACCCAGCTGCGGATGCGCTCGACGATGAACTGCGCCTCCTCACGCTCGTTGTAGGCGCCGAACAGGCGGATCGGCACGCCCGCCCCGCTCTCGGTCCACAGCTCCTTGCCGATGCGCCCGTTGTTGTTCGCGATCAGTGCATTGGCCGCCTTGAGAATGGTGCCGGTGGAGCGGTAGTTCTGCTCCAGCTTGACGATGCGTGTCGCCGGAAAGTCGCGCTGGAACAGCGCCAGGTGCTCGGTGCGCGCGCCACGCCAGCGGTAGATCGACTGGTCGTCGTCGCCGACGGCGAACGGCATGCCACCGTCGCCCGCGAGCAGCCGCAGCCAGGCGTACTGGATGGCATTGGTGTCCTGGAACTCGTCGATGAGCACATGCCGGAACCGGCGCCGATAGGTTTCGAGCAGTTCCGGGTTCTTCGTCCACAGCTCGAGTGCGCGCAACAGCAGCTCGGCAAAGTCCACGAGGCCGGCGCGTTCGCAGGCATCCTGGTAGACCCGATAGAGGTGGATCATCTGGCGGCGGCTGGTGTCGCCATCGTCGCGCAGCTGGTCCGGCCGGCGGCCCTCGTCCTTCTGGTTGTTGATGAACCACTGGACCTCGCGCGGCACCCAGGTGTTCTCGTCGAGTTCGAGACCCTTGAGCAGGCGGCGGATGAGCCGCTGCTGGTCCTCGGAATCGAGGATCTGGAAAGCCTGCGGCAGCCCGGCCTCGCGCCAGTGCCGGCGCAAGAGCCGGTGGGCCAGCCCGTGGAAGGTGCCGACCCAGAGGTTGTCGACCGGGATGCCGAGCAGCGCCTCGATGCGCCCGCGCATCTCGGCGGCAGCCTTGTTGGTGAAAGTGACGGCGAGAATGCCGTAGGGCGAGACGTTCTCGACCTGGATCAGCCAGGCGATGCGGTGCACGAGCACGCGCGTCTTGCCGCTGCCGGCACCGGCGACGACGAGCATCGGCCCGGGTGGCGCCGTGACGGCCTGGCGCTGGGCATCGTTGAGCGGGGCGAGGATCGGGGTGACATCCATCGGTGAATTCTACGTAGGAGCGGTTTTAGCCGCGACTTTCGCGGCGTGGTGTCGGGTTGCAGGAAAAAATATTCGCGGCTGAAGCCGCTCCTACGGGGGGACGGGTGGGGAGGCGGCGGGCGTTGCCGCGTGCTCGCGGATGGCGGCGAGGAAGGTGATGCCATAGCGCTCGAGCCTGGCCTGGCCCACGCCCGTGATCGAGAGCAGCTCGGCGTCGTTCGCCGGACGCAGGCGGCTCATCTCGATGAGTGTCACGTCGCCGAAGACGACGTAGGGCGGCACGCCCTGCGCCTGCGCGAGCTGCCGGCGCAGGATACGCAGCTCTTCGAACAACGGACGGTCAGCGGGTCCGAGCTCGATGGGAGCCCTGTCACCGTGGCGGATTCTCGCGGGGGACTTCGGACGCGACTTCTCACGCAGCCGTGGCCGGGCCAGTTCGAGGGTCGCCTCACCCCGCAGTAGGGGACGAGCGGCATCGGTCAGCTTCAGCACCGAGTAGTCGGCGATGTCCTGGACGAGGAAACCGCGGTGGATGAGCTGGCGGATGATCGAGATCCACTCCGCCTCGCCGAGATCGGCACCGATCCCCCAGGTCGACAGGCGAGTGTGGCCGAGCTGGCGGATTCGCTCGGTATCGGCGCCGCGCAGGACGTCGACCACATGCCTGATGCCGAAGCGCGAGCCGACCCGGTAGACGCAGGACAGGGCTTTGCGCGCCGCTTCGGTCGCGTCCATGCGCTCGGGTGGATCGAGGCAGACGTCGCAGTTGTCGCAGGGTTCGGCAAGGCGTTCGCCAAAGTAGCCGAGCAGCACCTGGCGGCGGCAGGTCAGGCTCTCGGCGAAGGCGACCATGGCGGCGAGCTTGTGGGCTTCAATCCGCCGCTGGTCCGGGTCGGCAGTCTGTTCCAGCAGCTGGCGTGCCAGCACCACGTCCTGCAAGCCGTAGAGGAGCAGGGCCTCGGCCGGCAGGCCATCGCGCCCGGCGCGGCCGGTCTCCTGGTAGTAGCCCTCGATATGGCGCGGCACGTCGTGGTGCACGACGAAGCGCAGGTCGGGCTTGTCGATGCCCATGCCGAAGGCGACCGTGGCGACGACCACCTGCAGCTCGTCGCGCAGGAACCGGTCCTGCACCTCGTCACGCACGCCTGCGGCCAGGCCCGCGTGGTAGGCGGCGGCACGCAGCCCGCGCGCGGCGAGTGCCGTGGCAATTTCCTCGACACGCTTGCGCGATAGTGCGTAGATGATTCCCGACTGGTCACCCTGCGTGGCCAGGAACCGCTGCAGCTGCTCGGCAGGGCGGTGTTTCTCCAGCACCGTATAGCGGATGTTCGGCCGGTCGAAGCTGGTGACATGCTGCACGGCATCGCCGAGGCGCAGCACCCGCACGATGTCGGCGCGCGTCTGTGGATCGGCGGTGGCGGTGAGTGCGATCAACGGCACGCCCGCAAAGCGCTCGCGCAGGTCGCCGAGGGCGGCATACTCCGGGCGGAAATCGTGGCCCCATTGGGAAACGCAGTGCGCCTCGTCCACGGCGATGAGCGCGATGCGGATGCCGTCGAGGCGCCCGAGGAAATCCGGGCTCATCAGCCTCTCGGGGGCGACGTAGAGCAGGTCAAGTTCCCCGGCATGCAGGCGTGCCAGGACCCGGCGTGCCTCGCTGCCCTCGAGCGACGAGTTGTAACAGGCCGCGCGTACCCCGGTGGCGGCGAGCCCGTCGACCTGGTCCTTCATGAGCGCGATCAGCGGCGAGACCACGATCGCCGTCCCCGGCCGGTGCAGCGCCGCCATCTGGAAGCACAGCGACTTGCCGCCGCCCGTGGGCATGAGTACGAACACGTCGCGACCGGCGATGAGGTCCTCGATGATCTCGCGCTGGTGCGGGCGGAACCCGTGCAGGCCGAAGACACGCCGGAGCGTGTCGTCGAGCGTGGCGGTGGCAGCGGGTGCAACGGACATCGGTACAGCTGTGGTGGCCGGGGCGTGGATGATACCCGGCCGGCTGCTGCCTCACGTCAACTTGCCGAGGCCCTGCACCGATCCGCCGGGCCCGCGGGCGTCAGCGACCCGCCAGCGACCTCGAGCCCCGGAACGACGCGGCGTGGTTGAGATTGATCACCGCCAGCAGCAGCAGCGCGGCGCCACCGTTGTGCGCGGTGGCCACCCACAGCGGCAGGCCGAACCACACGGTGCTGATGCCGAGCAGCATCTGCAGGCTCACGGCGGCGATCACCAGCCAGCCGGCCGTGGTCATCGACGGCGGATACAACACCCGGCGCGTCGCACGGTAACCGACCACGATCATCACGATCAGGGTGATCAACGCCCCGAGGCGATGCGTGAGATGAATCGCCACGCGTGCGGCCGCATCGAGCACGCCACCCTCGTAGTTGATGCCGAGGCCACGCCAGAGGACGAAGGCCTCATCGAACTCCGCCTCCTGCGGCCACAGCTGGCCGAGGCAGCCTGGCAGGTCCGGGCAGGCCAGGGCGGCGTAGTTCGAGCTGGTCCAGCCGCCCAGCGCGATCTGCACGGCCAGGACCGCGAGGGCGAGCACGGCGGGGAAGAAAGCCCGCCGCGCCACGTGCGGCGCCGAGATCGCGCGCTGCCGGCGCGCTTCCAGCATCAGCCAGAAGATGAGCCCGAGGGTCGTGAGCCCGCCGAGCAGGTGCGCCACGACGATCAGCGGCTTGACCAGCAGGGTGACGGTCCACATGCCGAGCAGCCCCTGGAAGATCACGGTGCCGAGCAGGAGCAGCGGCAGTCCCACCGGTTGCTTCGGATCCCGGCGGTTGGCCAGGGCAAGCCCGGCAGCCGCGAGGATGCTCAGGCCGAGCGTCGTGGCGACGTAGCGGTGGATCATCTCGTTCCACGCCTTGTCCGGATCGAGCGGCTTGTCCGGGAAGGCCGCGCGCGCTGCGTCGTGCTCGTGCGGTTCGTCGGGCACGATGAGCTGTCCGTAGCAGCCCGGCCAGTCCGGACAGCCGAGGCCGGCATCCGTGAGCCGTACCCAGGCGCCGAGCACGACGACCGTCAGGGCGAGTATGGCGGCGAGGTGAAGGAATCGCTGGTACCAGGCGTACATCGGTCAGCTCCGTCAGCCAATGGTGGAGACCTTCAGCAGGCGCTGCAGGTCGGTGTGCATGCCCTTCATGGTCGCATGCGCGGGATAGCGCATCACGAGATTGCCGAGCGGGTCGATGAGGTAGACCTCGCCCGGCGCCGTGGCACCGATCACGGCGAGCACCTCTGCAGCCTCCGGTGCGCGTTCGGTGAGGCCGATGTCCGGGTGCCCGGCGGTGAGCGCGGCATGGTCCGCGTTCCCGGACGTGACCAGGAACACGCGCTGGACGCGTTCCATGTCGCGCCCGAGCGCGCGGCGCACCTGCCGGGTAGCGACCAGTGCTGCGTCACACTCCGTACCGCATTCTCCCGGGCCGATGTGCAGCAGGGTCCACTTGCCGTGCAGGGTGGCGTTGTCGCTCGGGCTGCCGGGCAGTGTGATGGCAAAGTCCGGGAGCGGGCGCACCGGGCGGTACAGCTCGCCGTGTTCCGTCGTGGCCTGGGGTCGCCACTGGAAGTCGGAGAAATACAGCCCCATGGCGAGCGCCATCGGTCCGAGAAAGACCAACGCCAGCAGCATCAGGGTGCGCCGGCCCCGATTCACGTCATCCATCACGAGTCGTCCGGCTCGGCGGCCGGCTTCCGCCAGTTCAGGGCGACATAGATTACGCCAAGCGCGACGGCCAGCGCGAACCACTGCACGGCGTAGCCCAGGTGTTGCGTGGGCGTCATGACCGCCGGACGCCAGTCGCGGCGCAGGCCGTCGGGCTCCTCCGGTGCAAGCAGGACCTGGTAGTCGGACACCGGGTAGCCCAGCGCCGCACCGATCTCGGCTGCGTCGGGGTACAGCAGGCGTCGTGGCCAGGCCGATATCGGCTCGCCCGGCCTTTCGAGGGCCGCGCGGGGCAGATGGTCGAGCAGCCCGTGCACGGTACGTTCCCCACCATCGACGGTGACGTCCGGCAGCTGGCTGCGATCCGGGTCGGCCGGCAACCAGCCGCGATTGACCAGGATCGCACCGGCCGCGGTGTGCAACGGCGTCAGCACCTCGTATCCGGCCTGACCGTCGCGGGTGCGGGCATCGAGCAGGACCTGGTGGTCGCTGTCGTAGCGGCCGCTGGCGACGATGGTGCGGTAGCGCAGCACCGCGAGATCCGCACCTGGTAGAGGCGCGGGAAGCGGTGCGCCGCTCGCCCCGTCGTCAAACGCCGCGAGCAGGGCCCGCCGTTCCTCGGCCCGCCCGAGCTGCCAGATGCCGGCGCCGACGAACAGCGCGCCGAGCAGCAGGGTGCCGAGCGTGGCCCACCACGGCGGGCGAAATCGGGGTTGGGACACGCGGCAGGCTCCGGCTGCGTGGGAGGAATACCTGTCCTGCATTGTGCCGCAGCCCTGCGGGCTTGAGGCACAATTCCACCCATGAAGCTCGTCGTGATCGCAATCCTGCTCGGCATCGTCGCCAGCCTAGGCTCCGGCCTGTTCTTCCTGATGAAGGACTCGGGAGACCAGCGCCGCGTGCTGCGCGCCCTGACGATCCGCGTCGCGCTGTCGGTGTTCCTGTTCCTCGTGCTGATGGTGGCCTGGTTCACCGGCCTGATCGAGCCCAACGCCACGCCCTGATTCCAGCTCCGCGCAGCCGCCCTGCAGAAGTGGAGCCGGTGAGAGCGGCGCCAGTCGCGACCCACCGGTCGGGGTTTGCGCCCCTCCCACAGTAGGGTGCCCATGTCCTGTGGGAGCGGCGCGAGCCGCGACATTCCGTCGTCGGCCGATCTGCAACGTCAGGAGGTCTGCTGCCGGGGTACTGGCGGCGGGCGTAGAGGGCCAGCGGAGCAGGATGCGTAGCGTCAGCCCGAGACGAGCGAGCGCAGGCCATGGATGGCCGGAGCGAGCGTCCCGCAGCCAGTACCCCGGCAGCAGACCTGCACGCCAGGGTCGAGAGTCGCGGCTGGCGCCGCTCCCACCCTGGGACGAGCGGCTCCTGCAGTGCGCGGGTCAGAGCCAGTAGACGAAGATGAACAGGCCGAGCCAGACGACGTCGACGAAGTGCCAGTACCAGGCGACTCCTTCGAAGGCGAAATGGCGGTCCGGGGTGAAGTGGCCGCGCAGGACCCGCAACCAGATCACCGTCAGCATGATCGCCCCGATCGTCACGTGCAGGCCGTGAAAGCCGGTCAGCATGAAGAAGGTCGTGCCGTAGATGCCGCTGCCGAACGTCAGGTTGAGTTCCGTGAAGGCATGCGCGTACTCGTAGGCCTGCAGGCCGATGAACAGGAAGCCGAGCAGGAAGGTTGCCGCGAGCCACAGGGTCACCTGCCCGCGGTGGTTTGCCTTCAGGCCGTGGTGAGCAATGGTCAGCGTGACACCGCTCGACAGCAGGATGGCGGTATTCAGCGCCGGGATGCCCCAGGCGCCCATCGACTTGAAATCGCCGCCGATGTTGCCGGGGCCATTCGATGGCCACTCGTTCTCGAAGCCCGGCCAGAGCATGAGATTGGTCCAGATGTCGGTGCCCTGCCCGCCGAGCCACGGCAGCGACAGCTGCCGCGCGTAGAACAGCGCGCCGAAGAACACGGCGAAGAACATCACTTCGGAGAAGATGAACCACCCCATGCCCATGCGGAAGGAGCGGTCGACCTGCAGGTTGTACTGGCCGCTCTCGCTCTCGCCGATCACCTGGCCGAACCAGCGGAACATCATGTAGAACAGAAGCAGCAGGCCGGCGAGTAGCCCCCACTGCCCGACACTGCCGCCGTTGAGCCACACCGAAGCACCGCCCAGCAGCGTGAACAGCGCGATCGAGCCCAGGATGGGCCAGCTGGTGCCGTGGGGCAGGTAGTACTTGTCCTGAGCGTGGGCGGCCATGGTCGTTCTATCCTTCGGCAGCGGGTTTCACGAACATCGTATAGGAGAGCGTCAGCCGGTCGACGTACTGTGGCAGTTCCGGATCGAGGTAGAACTGCACGGTGAGGTCGCGCGATTCGCTGGGCGCGAACGGCTGGGCGCGGAAGCAGAAGCAGTCGGTCTTCTTCAGGTAGCGGGCACTGGTGGCAGGCGCCACGCTGGGAATGGCCTGGCCCGTCAGCGGCAGGTCGGTGAGGTTGCGGGCCGCGAAGGTCGCGGTATAGAGCCTGCCCGGCTCGACGTCGAGCGCGGCGACCTTCGGTCTGAATTCCCAGGGGGCGGACTCGTTCACGCTGCCGACGAGTTCCACCGTGACGTGTCGCCCCGTGGCCACGTTCTGCGGCGCGGCGGCTACCGCGTCGGCGGTGCGCCCGCCGATGCCGATCACATCGCACATCAGGTAGTAGAACGGCACCAGCAGGTAGCCGAAGCCGAACATCGCCACGGCACCGGCCGCCAGCCGCAACGTCAGGCTGCGGTTGCTGCGGCGGATCTCGTCGGGCGTGCCCATGTCAGCGGGCGACGCCCGTGGCCTGGATGACGACGTAGCCGACGTAGACCGCCACCGCGAGCAGCGCGAGCAGCAGCGCGTTGCGACGGATGCGACGCCTCAATTCCGGCTCGCTGGTCACTTGACGTCCGGTGCCTGCTCGAAGGTGTGGTAGGGCGCCGGCGAGGGCACCGTCCACTCCAGCCCGTACGGCTGGTCCCAGACCCTGGCAGTGGCCCGGGCACCGCCACGCGCACACTTGATCACCACCCAGAGGAAGAGGAGCTGCGACAGCCCGAAGCCGAAGCCGCCGATCGACGACCACATGTTCCAGTCGGCGAACTGCGTGGCGTAGTCCGGGATGCGGCGCGGCATGCCGGCGAGCCCGAGGAAGTGCTGCGGGAAGAACAGCAGGTTGACGAAGATCGTCGACAGCCAGAAGTGCCACTTGCCGAGTGTCTCGTCGTACATGTGCCCGGTCCACTTCGGCAGCCAGTAGTAGGCGCCGCCGAGCGCCGCGAACAGCGCGCCCGGCACGAGCACGTAGTGGAAGTGGGCGACGATGAAGTAGGTGTCGTGGTACTGGAAGTCCACCGGGGCGAGCGCCATCATCAGGCCGGTGAAGCCGCCGATCGAGAACATGAAGAGAAAGCCGACGGCGAAGAGCATCGGCGTCTCGAAGGTGATCGAGCCGCGCCACATCGTCGCCAGCCAGTTGAAGATCTTCACGCCGGTCGGCACGGAGATCAGCATCGTCGACAACATGAAGAACAGCTCGCCGGCGAGCGGCATGCCCACGGTGAACATGTGGTGCGCCCAGACGATGTACGACAGGAAGCCGATGCTCGCGGTGGCGTATACCATCGAGTCGTAGCCGAAGAGTGGCTTGCGCGAGAACGTCGGGATGATCTGCGAGATGATGCCGAACGCCGGCAGGATGATGATGTACACCTCGGGGTGGCCGAAGAACCAGAAGATGTGCTGGAACAGCACCGGGTCGCCGCCGCCGGCAGCCTGGAAGAAGCTGGTGCCGAAGAACTGGTCGGTGAGAAGCATCGTCACGCCACCGGCGAGCACGGGCATGGCGCCGATCAGCAGATATGCCGTAATGAGCCAGGTCCACACGAACAGAGGCATCTTCATGAGGGTCATGCCCGGTGCACGCATGTTCATGATCGTGACGATGATATTGATCGACGCCATGATCGAGGAGATGCCGAGCAGGTGGATCGAGAAGATCGTGAACGGGAAGCTGTCGCCGCCCTGCAGGGACAGCGGCGGGTAGAGGGTCCAGCCCGCGGCCGGGCCGCCGCCCGGCATGAACAACGTCAGGATCAGCATCCCGGCGGCGAATGGCAGCAGCCAGAACGACCAGTTGTTCAGGCGCGGCAGCGCCATGTCGGGCGCACCGATCATCATCGGGATCATCCAGTTCGCGAAGCCCGCGAACGCCGGCATGATCATGCCGAACACCATGACCAAGGCGTGCACCGTGGTCATCTGGTTGAAGAAATCCGGATTGACGAACTGGATGCCGGGCTCGAAGAGCTCGGCGCGGACCACGAGGGCCATGCCGCCGCCGACGAACAGCATCACCAGCGCGAATATCAGGTAGAGCGTGCCGATATCCTTGTGGTTCGTGGTGGTGACCCAGCGCATCAGGCCCTTCGGCGGACCGTGGTCGTGATCGTGATCGTGGGTATGGGCGTGGGTCGTGGCACTCATGCGCGTTGCTCCCTGGGGCGGCCCGGTGTGCGGCTGCCGGTCAAGTTCCCGATGGTCGATCGTCCTGGTCCGAGTTCTCAGCTGCCGGCGGTGGCGCTGCCGGGCACAGTCCCGGAGGCCAGCTGTGTGCCGGCCTTCTGCGCCGCAAGCCAGGCCTCGAACTCGTCCTTCGGCAGGACCTCGACGACGACCGGCATGAAGCCGTGGTCCTTGCCGCACAATTCGGCGCACTGGCCGCGGTAGGTACCGGGTTCGTCGACCTTGAACCAGCCGTCGTTGATGTAGCCGGGGATCGCATCCCGTTTCACGCCGAAGGCCTGGACCCACCAGGCGTGATTGACGTCGTTGGAGGTGAGGAGGTAGCGGATCTTCACGCCCGCCGGGATCACCAGTGGCCGGTCGACCTCGAGCAGGTAGTGGTCGACCGAGAAGGGGTCGACACCGGAGTCTTTCTGGCGCGCCACGTTACTGGTTTGCGCCAGCGTGCTGTAGAAGTCGTAGCCCCGGTCGACGTACGCGTAGTTCCACTTCCACTGGTAGCCGGTGATCTTGATCGTCAGCTCCGAGTCGCGTGTGTCCTCGATGAATACCAGCGTGCGTGCCGATGGCACTGCCAGGGCCACCAGGATGAACACGGGTATCACCGTCCAGATGATCTCCGCTGTCGTGCTGTGGCTCCAGGTGGCGGGTTTCACGCCGTCCTTTTTCCGGAAGGCAACCAATGCGTACGCCATGGCGGCGAAGACCAGTGCCCCGATGACCACGCATACCCAGAGGACGAGCATGTGCAGGTCGTAGATCTCGCGGCTGATCGCAGTGACGCCGGGTGGCAGGTTGAGCTGCCAGTCGGCATGGGCGGCAGGCAGGGCGAGCAGGCCTGCGGCAGCGGCCATCAGGCGCATGGAGACGGAACGCGTCAGGGACATCGGCTTCTTCCTAACCTGTATTGCTGGCCAGACTCGATTCGGACATGACTTCATCACCGCGTGGTGCCCCGTGCCGCCGGGCCGAGCAGTTCCGCGAGGCGCAAGCGCAGGCCCACGCGCTCGGTCTCGGTGAGGCAGGCACCTACTTCGACACTGCGCCCCATGGCACCGACCAGCAGGCGGCTCGGCCACGTCGATACCCGTGCCGGCTGCAGTCGCACCCGGACCCAGGCCCGGTCGAAACGATGCGTCGCTGCCGGCCCGTCGCCCGAGCGACCGACGACCACGTCGCACTCGTCGATACGGATGAACTCGCGGGTCCGGCCGCGGCGCGTGCTCACCAGCAGCGCGACCCAGAGCCCGAGCAGTTCAGCCCCTGCGAAGGGCAGCACCGGCCAGAATCCGGCCAGCGCGCAGGCAATTGCGACCGGCAGGCTGACCGCCAGGACGGACAAGTAAAACAAGGTGAAAGTGCGTGGCGTCAGGGAGCAGTTCGGCGTGATCTCGATCAGATGCACTGTCCGCCCCTTCGGCTTTGCGTCGTGCCCCGTCCCGACCCGACTGCCGCTTTTCAGGCGGGGCCATGGTAATGGATCGCCCCGGCGAGGCGCAATTCAGCGTCGCCGCTGCAGGCCGTCGAGCGGCACGACGATTTCCGCGGTGCCGGGCTGTTGCGGTGGCCTGGCCCACGCGTGGGCACAGATGATCTCGACCGTCACCGGCACCGTGCCATCGGCGTGCCGCTGCTGTTCGAACGCGTGCTTCATCGCGGCCCAGCGGTGCCGGCCGGTGAGGCTGCGCCGTCGCCCGGGACCGAGATCCGCAGCACCGACGCCGCGCAGGTCGCGCACGAGTGCGTCGAGCCCGCGGTAGCTGACTGTCACCACGTGGCGGTCGACCACAGGCTCGGCAAAGCCCGCGCTGACGAGCGCATCGCCGAGGTTGTGCATGTCGGCGAAAGCGAGCGTGTGCGGCTGCTGGTCGACCGCCGCCCAGGCGAGGCGCAGTTCCCGCAGGGTGTCGGGCCCGAGCGTGCTGACGAGCAGCAATCCCGGGAATCGGAGCAGGCGCCGCGCTTCGCGCAGTACGACCGTCGCGTCCTCGCACCAGTGCAGCAGCATCCCGGCGACAACCAGGTCGGCGACGCCGTCGGCGAGCGGCAACCGCGCGGCATCGGCGCAGACCCGATGCCACGGCGTCGGCGCTGCACCGAGCATGGCCGCAGCCAGGTCGACGGCGAGCAGCGTGCTTGCCGGATACCGGGAATGCAGCGCCTCGGTCGCAGCCGGGGGACCAGCGCCCAGGTCGAGGACGGTCCCGGGCAGGAGGCTCACCAGATCCAGCCGCTCGAGCAGGCGCGCACGGATCTCCGCGTGCAGGAAGTCGGCTGCCGCGTAGCCGGCGGCGGCGCGGGTGAAGGCCCGGGCCACGGCGTGGCGCTGTGGCCCGGCCATGGCCGCCCCTCAGTGGGTGCCGGGCTCGGGCCGCAGGCCGAGCCGGTCGAGCAGCGTGCGATCGTGGTCGGCGGCGGGATTGGGGGTGGTGAGCAGGCGCTCGCCATAGAAGATGGAGTTGGCCCCGGCGAGGAAGCACAGGGCCTGCATCTCGTCGCTCATGTCGGTGCGGCCCGCCGACAGGCGCACGTGCGATGCCGGCATCAGGATGCGGGCCAGGGCGATGACACGCACGAAATCGAGTGGGTCGACGCGTGCGGTGCCGGCGAGCGGGGTGCCCTCGACCTGGACCAGCTGGTTGATCGGTACGCTGTCGGGATGCTGTGGCAGTGTCGCGAGCGTGTGCAGCAGTTCGACCCGGTCGCGCAGTTCCTCGCCGAGCCCGATGATGCCGCCGCAGCACACCTTTAGCCCTGCGGAGCGCACGTTTTTCAGCGTGTCGAGGCGGTCCTGGTAGGTGCGGGTCGTGATCACCTGCGAGTAATGCCGCTCGGAGGTGTCGAGGTTGTGGTTGTAGTAATCGAGGCCGGCATCGCGCAGTTGCCGGGCCTGGTCTTCCGT
This sequence comes from uncultured Chromatiaceae bacterium, assembly GCA_964415505.1. Lineage (GTDB taxonomy): Bacteria > Pseudomonadota > Gammaproteobacteria > Steroidobacterales > QUBU01. Next base: position 35,479 of record CAYQAR010000021.1, read on the forward strand.
CAGCATGCCGAGCGTCGCGCAGGTCTCGAGCCCGAGATCGCTCACCTCGCGGATGAGTCCGGCGAACTGCTCCACCTGTCGCGGCTTCGGGCTGCGCCACGCTGCACCCATGCAGAAGCGCGTGGCACCGCTCGCCCGCGCGGCCCGGGCGCGCTCGAGGACCTCGGTGCGCTCCATCATCTCCTCGCGCTCGACGCCGGTCTCGTAGCGCAGGCTCTGCGGGCAGTAGGCGCAATCCTCGGGACAGCCGCCGGTCTTCACGCTCACCAGCGTGCTGATCTGCACCTCGTTCGGGTCGAATTGCCGGCGGTGGATGGTCTGCGCCTGGTAGACGAGATCGGAGAACGGCAGGCGCATCAGGGCCCAGACTTCGTCGAGGGTCCAGTCGTGGCGGATCGCGGCGGGCTCTGACACGGGGCCATTCCTCATCGAATCGGGCCGATTGGCGGCTCGCGGCCGCGGTGGCGGCCGGGTTAAGGGTGGGCAGTATCGAAACGGTGGTTCTGCCTGTCAACTTGCGGCCGTGGGAAAAGTCGACGACTGCCTCGCCTGGCTGCTGCCGCGCCGCTGCGTGCTGTGCCTGGCGGCGAGCGGACGGCATGCCGTGTGCGCCGGGTGTTGGCCGGAGCTGCCGTGGCTGCCGCCCGGCTGCCCGGGATGCGGTGCGTCGCTGCCGGCCTCGACACCGCCCGGTTCCTGTATTCGTTGCCGGCGTGGCCGCAAGGCGCCGCTGCGCGTCCGGGCCGCCCTCGCCTACACCTGGCCGGTAGACCGGCTCGTGACCGGTGCCAAGTTCCATCGCCAGCTCCACTTCGCGTGCGCACTCGGCGAACTGCTCGCCACCGCAGTCGGCAGTGCCACCGCCGTCGATGACCGCCCGGACCTGCTGGTACCCGTTCCATTGCACCGCAGCCGCCTGATCGAGCGGGGCTACAACCAGGCGCTCGAAATCGCCACCCCGCTGGCTGCGGCACTTGGCCTGCCGCTCGCGCCGCAGCTGTGCACGCGCGTGCGTCACACACCCGGGCAGACCGGCCTGTCGGCAAGTGCGCGTCGGCGCAACCTGCGCGGTGCCTTCGCCGTGCGTGGCACCTGCGCCGGCATGCGCATCGCCATCGTCGACGACGTCGTCACCACCGGCAGCACCGCCACGGCACTGGCGCGGGCGCTGCTCGCCGCCGGTGCTGCCCGCGTCGAAGTCTGGGCCGTCGCCCGCACCCTCTGACCTATCTTCCGCCCGCCCCCACCTACCCTCCCCCGTAGGGGCGGCTTCAGCCGCGATCCCCTTATCGCTCACCGCCCCGGCCGTTGCCCGGTCCCTGACGGCGGGACGCTCGCTTCGCACATCCCTGTGCTGCGCTCGCTCGTCTCGGGCTGGCGCTGCGCATCCTGCTCCGCTGGCCCTCTACGCCCGCCGTCAGGGACCGGGCAACAGCCGGGGCTTCAGGCCAAAAAGAGGTCGCGGCTGAAGCCGCTCCTACGGGGGGGAGGGGAGGCGGAAGGTGTAGTCGAGGACGATGCCGGCGAACACCACGACGCCGAACAGGTGGCAGTGCAGGAACGCCTGGAAGCAGCGCGCCGGGTCGCGGTCGGCGATCAGGCGCCGTTCGTGGAGCAGCAGCGTCGACGCTGCCAGCAACCCGGCGAAATACCACGGTCCCAGTTCCGCCATCCGCCCCGCGAGGGCCAGGGCCAGCACCAGCACGATCATCAGCAGGCTCACGATGAAGACGTCCGCACTGCCGAACAGGATGGCGGTCGATTTCACGCCGATGCGCAGGTCATCGGCACGATCCGCCATGGCGTAGATGGTGTCGTAGATCAGCGCCCAGACCACGACCGTCAGCCACAGCAGCCAGCCGATGCGGGGCACGGCCCCCGTCTGTGCCGCGAAAGCCATCGGCACGCTCCAGCCGAAGGCGGCGCCGAGCACCAGCTGGGGCGCCGCGATGAAGCGCTTCATGAATGGGTAGGCCACCGTCAGCAGGCCACCGATGACGGCCAGTCCCTGCGCCAGCCGGTTCAGCTGCAGGGCGAGCGCAATCGCCACCAGCGACAGCGCCACGAACAGCACCAGCGCCTCCTGCGGCGTGACCTGTCCGGCGGCGAGCGGACGGTCGCGCGTGCGCGCCACGTGGGGATCGAGGTCGCGGTCAGCGTAGTCGTTGATGACACAGCCCGCGGAGCGCATGACCACGACGCCCGCGACGATCACCAGGAACACCAGCGGCTGCGGCCGGCCGTCGCCGGCGATCCACAGGGCCCAGAGCGTCGGCCACAGCAGCAGCCAGATCCCCACGGGCCGGTCGAGACGCATGAGGCGGGCATACTGGAGGAGGGTGCCGCTGATCATGGGCATGCGAAGGGGCTGCTCACCAGGCCGATCCTGCCGCGCATTCTGCCGTTCCCGACCCGGCGCGCGCCAACTTTCGCGTCAGACACTGCCGTAGCGATCGGCATCGCCGATCCAGCGGCGGATCAGCGGTTCGATGGCCGCGGGGGCGCGCTCGAGCAGTATCCGGCCCAGTCGCTGGGCGTCGGTGGCCAGGTCCGCATCGCGCAGCAGGTCGGCGACACGCAGCTGCATCAGCCCGGTCTGGCGCGTGCCGAGCACCTCCCCGGGTCCGCGCAGCTCGAGATCCTTCTGCGCCACGATGAAGCCGTCACTGGTCTCGCGCAGCACCTCGAGGCGTTCGCGGGCTACGCCGACAAGCGGTGCCTGGTACAGCAGCACACAGGTACTGGTGGCCGCACCGCGCCCGACCCGGCCGCGCAGCTGGTGGAGCTGGGCGAGACCCATGCGCTCGGCATTCTCGATAATCATGAGCGTGGCCTCCGGCACGTCCACGCCCACCTCGATCACGGTGGTGGCGACCAGCACCTGCAGCCGGCCCGCAGCGAACTCGCGCATGGCGTGGTCTTTCTCCTCGCCCTTCATGCGGCCGTGGACGAGTCCTACGGCAAGCTCAGGCAGTGCCTCGCGGAGCATGGCGTGGGTCGATTCGGCCGCCTGGAACTCGAGCTCTTCGGAGTCTTCGATGAGCGGGCAGACCCAGTAGGCGCGGTGCCCGGCGCCCACTGCTTCGCGCACGCGCGCCACGACCTCGGCGCGGCGCCGGTCGGGCAGCGCCACGGTCTGGACCGGCGTGCGCCCGGGCGGCAGCTCGCGGATCACCGAGGTGTCTAGATCGGCGTACATGGTCATGGCGAGCGTGCGCGGGATCGGCGTGGCCGTCATGACGAGCTGATGGGGGCGGATGTCGCCCGCCGCGCCTTTCTGCATCAGCGCCAGGCGCTGGTGCACGCCGAAGCGGTGCTGCTCGTCGACGATCATGAGCGCGAGGCTGCGATACTCGAGCCCTTCCTGGAACAGCGCGTGGGTACCGATCACGACCTGCGCGCTGCCGGAGCCGATGGCCTCGTAGGCGCGCACGCGTGCGCGCCGCGTGAGGCTGCCGGAGAGCCACGTGACCTGCACGCCGAGCGGTTCGAACCAGCGGGCAAAGCTGCGCCGGTGCTGCTCGGTCAGCAGCTCCGTCGGCGCCATGACGGCGACCTGGTGCCCGTGGGCCACGGCCTGCAGCGCGGCGGCGGCCGCCACCACGGTCTTGCCGCAACCGACATCGCCCTGCACCAGTCGCATCATCGGGTGGGGCTGCGCCAGGTCTGCATCGATCTCGGCGAGCGCCTCGCGCTGGCCACCCGTGAGCGGGAAGCCGAGGCCGTCGAGAAAACGCCGGCGCAGCGTACCGTCGCCGGGCAGGGCGACCGCCTGTTCGGTGCGCGCTCGCTCGCGCAAGCGGCGCAGGGTCAGGTGATGGGCCAGCATCTCCTCCAGGGCCAGGCGGCGCTGGCAGGGGTGCCGTCCGGCGGCGAGCTGCCCGAGATCGGCGCCCGGCGGCGGCCGGTGCATATAGAGAAGAGCTGCGCGCAACCCGGGCAGCACCGGGGAGCCGGACAACTCACCCTCCAGCCAGTCGGGGAGCAGTGGCAGGAAGCGGTCGATGGCCTGACCGACGAGCGGGCGCAGGCGAAACTGCTGCAGCCCCTCGGTGGCCGGGTAGATCGGCGTGAGCGTGTCCTCGAGGGTGACCGCTTCGCCTTTGGCGAGCACCCGGTACTCCGGGTGCACCATCTCGATACCGCCCGGTCCGCTGCGCGCCTCGCCGTAGCAGCGCACGCGCACCCCGCGCGCGAGAGCGTCCTGTTGCGCCTTGCTGAAATAGAAGAACCGCAGGGTGAGCTGCCCGGTGCCGTCGCTGACACGGCAGAGCAGGCTGCGGCGGCGCCGGAACACCACTTCGGTGAGCGCGACCTCCGCCTCCACCACCGCACGGAGTCCGGGTACGAGGGCGCCGACCGGGGTGACGCGCGTGCGATCCTCGTAGCGAACCGGCAGCAGGAACAGCAGGTCGGCGGGGCGCGTGACCCCGAGCCGCGCCAGGCGCTCGACGAGCGCCGGCCCGACGCCGCGCAGCGCCTGCAGCGACTCCGGGATCTCTGCCCCCGCGGTGCCGGTCATTGCACCGTCCCGACTGTGGGAGGGGCGCAAGCCCCGACGACCGGGAGAGTCGCGACTGGCGTCGCTCCCACAGGTTGGGCTGGGTTTGCTGTGGGGGGGGCGCTAGCCCCCACGATCGCGAGGCGGATCAGCCGCACAGGATTGCGTCGGCCTCCACGGCGGCACCGCGCGGGAGTGCGGCGACGCCGATCGCGGCGCGCGCCGGAAAGGGCTGCGGGAAGTACTCGGCCATAATCTCGTTGACGGTCGGGAAGTGGGTGAGATCGGTGAGGAAGATGTTGACCTTCACCGCGCTGTCGAGGCCGAGCCCGGCGGCCTGCGCGACGGCGGCGAGGTTGCGGAAGACCTGGTGGATCTGTGCGCGGATGTCGCCGGCGACGAGCTGGCCGGTCGCCGGATCGAGCGGGATCTGCCCCGACACGTACACCATCCCGGCCACGCGGATGGCCTGCGAGTAGGTGCCGATCGCCGCAGGGGCGTCCTTGCTGAAAATGACCTGCTTGCCCATGGATGTCCTCTTGTCGCCTGGTTGGCGGCTGGTGGCCGGCAGGATACCCCGGCCCCAGCCGTCGCGTGCTGCCGATGCGCGTGCGCCGCGGCTCAGGCGCAGGTCCGCGTCACTTTCCTGACGGCCTTCATCCGCCGGATACCCTTGATCACCTGGGCGAGCTGGATGCGATCGCGTACCAGGATCGAGAACACCAGCGTGGCGGTGCCCTCCAGCCGGTCGTCGACGGAAACCTGCTCGATGTTCGAACCTGTGTCGCCGATACGGGCGGCGACCTCGGCCAGCACTCCCGGGCGGTTTTCGACGTCGACGCGGATCTCGGCGGAGAAATTCCGGTCGACGTGTGCTCCCCAGGTCACCGGGATCCACTTGTGTGGCTGCTTGCGGAACTCCGTGACGTTGCCGCAGGCGGTGCGGTGGATCACGACACCGCGTCCGGCGCTGAGATATCCCATGATGGTGTCTCCCGGCAGCGGGTGGCAGCAGCGTGCGTAACTCACCACCAGGCCCTCCGTGCCGGCAATCGTGATCGGCGCTCCCCTGGAGGGCGCCGCCGTCGCTGTGCCCTCGGCATCGCCGACCTCGGCACGCACCTGCAGTACCTTGGCCACCACCGGCGCCAGGCGCTCGCCGAGGCCGATCTGTTCGAACAGTTCGTTGGTGTTGTTCAGGCCGAGTTCGTCGAGCAGCCCCTGCATCTGCGCGCCCGACACCTTGCGCAGCGCGGAGCGGAAGTCGCCCAGCGACTGGTCGAGCAGCCGCCGTCCCAGTTCGCGCGCCTCGTTCGCCTGGAGGTTCTTGAGGAACTGGCGGATCGCGGCGCGCGCCTTGGCGGAGACGACGAAGCTCACCCAGGCGGGGTTCGGGCGCGCGTTGCGGGCAGTGATAATCTCCACCGTCTCACCGCTGTTCAGCGCGGTGCGAAGCGGCACCAGGCGGCGGTTGATCTTGGCGGCTACACAGCAGTTGCCGACATCGGTGTGGACCGCATAGGCGAAATCCACGCAGGTGGAACCGCGCGGCAATCTCAGGATGTCGCCCTTCGGTGTGAACACATAGACCTTGTCCGGGAACAGGTCCACCTTGACATGCTCGAGGAATTCCGCGGAGTCGGCGGCGGCCTGGATTTCGCTGATCCCGGCGAGCCACTCGCGCGCTCTGGCCTGTGGCGGCAGGGCGCCGCGTTCGCCGTCGGCTTCCTTGTACTGCCAGTGGGCGGCGATGCCGCTTTCGGCAATGCGATCCATCTCCTCGGTGCGGATCTGCACCTCGATCGGGATGCCGTTCGGTCCTGCCAGCACCGTGTGCAGCGACTGGTAGCCGTTCACCCGCGGGATGGCGATGTAGTCCTTGAACCTGCCGGGCATCGGCTTGTAGAGCTGGTGCACGATGCCGAGCGCCCGGTAACAGCTGTCGACATCCTTCATGACGAGACGGAAGGCGAACACGTCGGCGATCTCGGCGAGCGTGCGCTTCTTGCGCAGCATCTTGCGATAGATGCTGTACAGGTGCTTCTTGCGGCCCATCACCTTGCCGGCGATGCCCGCTTCCTCCACCGCCTTCTTCAGCCGCTCCTCGACCTTCCTGAGGAACTGCCGCTGGTTGCCTTCGGCGCGACGCACTGCCTTGTCGAGTACCCGGTAGCGCAGCGGAAACGCGTGACGGAAGCCGAGGTCCTCGAGTTCGGTCTTGATGGTGTTGATGCCGAGGCGGTTGGCGATCGGTGCGTAGACGTCGAGCGTCTCGCGGGCAATGCGCTGCTGCTTCTCCGTCGACATCGCGTCGAGCGTTTGCATGTTGTGCAGACGGTCGGCGAGCTTCACGAGGATGACGCGGATGTCGGCGACCATCGCCAGCATCATTTTGCGGAAACTCTCGGCCTGGGCCTCGGCCCGGCTGGTGAAGGACAGCTGGTCGAGCTTGCTCACCCCGTCGACGAGACCGGCCACCTCCGCACCGAAGCGCGCCTGGATCTCCGCCTTTGCGGTCGGCGTGTCCTCGATGACGTCGTGCAGGAGCGCAGCGGCGATGGTCTGCCAGTCGAGGTTCAGCTGCGCGAGGATGCTCGCCACCGTCACCGGGTGCGTGATGTACGGTTCGCCCGAGAGGCGCTTCTGCCCCTCGTGGGCGGCAGCGCTGAAGTCGTAGGCGGCGACGATCTGGTCGAGCTGTTCCCGCGGCAGGTAACTCAGGCGCGCAAGCAGCTGGCGCAGGCCGAAATTGCGCCGGCCGACGAGGGGTAAACGGTTGAGCAGCGCGGCGCCGTAGTCCATGGCTGGATTCTACTCCAGCCGGTCAGATGGCCTGCCTTGTGGCGCCGCCGCGACGCGGGGAATACGGCTCGGCTGGCGCCGGTACCTGAGGTCAGCTCAGATCAGGTCGGAATCGTCGTTCATGTTGATGGGCGGGCCTGCGAGCAGCTCGTTAGCCTGCTCGGCGGCGAACAGCTCGGCCGGCGTCGGGTCGGCCTCGAGCAGGATGTCCGGGCCGACCAGGCCCTCGGCGATCTCGCGCAGCGCGAGCACCGTCGGCTTGTCGTTCTCCCAGTCGAGCTGGCTCGGGGCGCCATTGGCCAGTCGGCGCGCACGCTTGGCGGCGACCATGACGAGCTCGAAGATGTTCTCGACACTGCCCATGCAGTCTTCGACGGTGATTCGGGCCATTTGACGGTGTCCGGGGGGTGGCAGGGGGTGCAAAGGCTAACCGGACGGCCGCCGGGGCGCAACCGCAGGCGCCTCAGGCCGGGCTCGTCCCGAACAGGGCAGCGATGCGCCGTCGGACAGTCGGATCGGTCGTGCGGTGGTCCGCGCCCTGCCCGGCGATGATCGCCCGCAGCGCGCCGAGGGCGGCGTCCACCTGGTCGTTGACCACGACGAAGTCGAACTCCGGCCAGTGGCCCATGTCGTCGCGGGCCTCGGCCAGGCGCCGACGGATGACGTCCTCGGCATCTGTGCCGCGGCCCCGCAGCCGGCGCTCGAGCTCGGCGAGCGACGGCGGCAGGATGAAGATCAGCACACTCTCCGGCATGTGGGCGCGCACCTGGCGAGCCCCCTGCCAGTCGATGTCGAGCAACACATGGCGACCGGCACGCGTCTGACCCTCGACCTGCCCGCGCCCGGTGCCGTAGTAGTTGCCGAATACCTGCGCGTGCTCGAGCAGTTCGTCTGCGGCGATCATGGCCTCGAAGCGTGCCCGGTCGACGAAGCAGTAGTCGCGCCCGTCCTGCTCCCCGGCACGCGGCGCGCGTGTGGTGAACGAAACCGAGAAGTGGAGCGCTGGGTCGGCAGCGCGCAGCGCGTGCGCGAGCGTGGTCTTGCCGGCACCCGAGGGTGCGGTCAGGACGAAGAGCTTGCCGGGGTCAGGCATGGGCGAAAGGTGATGCTGCGGTCTGCGTCGATAGACTATCAGGATCGGTTGCCAGCGTGGCTCAACCGTCGGTCAGGCTGGATGCTGTCGCATTGCCCACCCGGTTTCCGATCGTGTCGATAAGAAACGACACGGAGGTATCGTCGATCGCGCCGGTGAACCTCCGTGGTGCTCACCCAGCGCACCGCCGGCGGCCGCGGCCGCTGTGTCGTCGTCACCATCGGTGCCGCGCCCACCGCCACGGATATCGGCTACGTCGGCGTGAACGGCAACCTGAATCACTGCGTGCCCGGTGACATCAACGCCGGCGGCGACGTCGTCGGCTACCAGGCTGCATCTCCCGACTACATCCCGCTGCTCTACACCGCGGGCACGCTCTACGACCTGAACACGCTGCTCGATCCAGGCTCCGACGCTGCCTGGACGCTGCTCACCGCCACGGACATCAACGACAGCGGCATCATCGTCGGCCAGGGCCGCATCGGTGGCGAGCTGCATGCTTTCCGCGCCGTCCAGGTCGTACCGGCGCCCGCCGCAGGCTGGCTGCTCCTCACGGGCTTTGCGGGCCTCGCCGCGCGGAGCCTGCGCCGACGGCGCTGACCATTGCCCTACTTCGAGCTGCTGCGGGGTAGTGCCGGCCAGCGGTGACCGGCGATCCCGGCCGTTCGACTATGTTTGAGCCGCCGGATCCTACTCCACGTTCTGCACCTGCTCGCGTGCAATGCGATGAAGGCGGGATTCTGCCGCATCCATTTACTCAGCGCGTTGAGTAAATTTACTCAATGACACTGGCTGCACCACGTAGGCCCGTTTTCATCCGAGCGTGAATGCGCCCCTTCACTATCCCTACATTTCCTGACGTTCAACGATAGTACAATCCCTGTTGGCTTCCTCCGACCCTTGGAGCACGGTTTTCGACGTGGCCAGGAAAGACGACATCCGCGACCAACCGGCCTATACCCTGGCCGAGGCTGCCCGCTACCTGAAAGTGGCGCCTGCTACGCTGCGCTCGTGGGTCATCGGCCGCCCCTATCAGACGGGCAAGGGGCCGGCTCACTCCAAGGCGCTGATCCGTCCGGCCAGCAATCCGCCGCCCATGCTGTCGTTCTGGAACCTGATCGAGGCGCATGTGCTGCGTTCGCTGCGCACGGAGCATGGCGTGAAGATGGATGCACTGCGCCGGGCTATCCATTCCGCCCAACAGTCGCTGAAGATTGATCGTCTGCTGCTGAGCTCGGAATTGCGTACCGACGCCGGTAAGCTCTTGCTTGAACGCTATGGCGAGCTGATCGAGTTATCGGCTTCCAATCAGATGGCCATGCGCAGGATGTTCAACGAGCACCTGGCACGAGTCGAATGGGACGAGTGGAAATTCCCGGTCAAGCTCTTCCCGGCCACTACCGAAACACTTTCAGCGGCGCGCCCCATCGCCATCGATGCACAGGTGGCCTTCGGTCGGCCGGTCATCGCCAAGCGCGGTATTACCACGGGCGCGATTGCCGATCGTATCGACGCCGGCGAGACCGTGGATGAACTCGCCGCGGACTACGATCTCTCTGTCGATGAGATCGAGGAGGCCGTGCTCTACGAGCGGGCTGCGTGAAGCCGCTCGTATATTTCACTGACCGGGATCTGGGCAAGAAATTCCCGGAAATCCTGCGCGCCGCAGGCTTGACGGTTGAGCGGCACGCCGATCACTTTCAACACGACACACCGGATGAAGTGTGGTTGCGTGAGATCGGCAAGAAGGGCTGGGTCGCCGTTACGCATGACGGCCGGATTCGCTACAAGCCGAACGAGAAGAATGCGGTCATCGAGAACAACGTCGCGTTATTGGTGGTCGTGGGGCACGCGCCATTTCCGGAACTGGCAAGGGCCTTCGTAGCCACGGAGCCGAAAATCCGCCACTTCATCGCTGCTCACAAGCCGCCCTACATCGCCAAGGTGTACAGGCGGTCCGCAACCGCCGTGGCTGCGGACCCTTCGGCGCCGGGACGGATCGAACTGTGGTATCCGCCGGCTAAATAGCCGCGAGTCCGAACCTTGACTCCGGCGGGCGCTACATGACCGCCCACCACGGACACACAAGTTTGCCCGGCCTGATGACCCGGATCTGCGGATCGCAGTTCAGCAAGACAGCTCGCGGGTAGTAGGTTTTTGCATCGGCCATATAAATACGCTATATGATCGTATAGCGGTCAATATGCCGTAGGAATATTGTCGTGGCAAATGGGTACTCAGCGGATGATCTGCTGGAATTTCTCGACCACGTGGGCGACAAGGGACCCATGCCGGCGACCACCGCCCAGGCCTTGGCCGTCGCGACGAGAAACGTCCTCGCCATCCTGTCGGACGAAGAGAAGGTCGACCTGAGCCGGCTGGACCTCGACACCGCCATCAAGCGCTTCACCAACAAGCGCGCCAAGGATTTCAATCCCACGTCGTTGAAGGAGTACGGTCGCCGGGTTCGGCGCGCGGTCGCGCTGTTCCTCAACTGGCGCGAGGATCCAGCGAATTTCACGGTCAAGACCCGCACCACCAATGCGGTACGCAGGAAGGACAAGGGGTACGCGAACGGCGAGCCTGCGACAAGGGACACTCCAGCGGAGCAACTCCCGGAGGAAGCTGCGGGAACCTACCGTTCCTCGGTTCCGGTACGGCCGGGTCTGGTCGTTACGCTGGTCAACATTCCGAATGATCTGACCCGCGCCGAGGCAGAACGGATCGCCACCTTCGTCCGGATGCTGGCACTCGATAAATAGGAAAGGTTCATGGCGAGAAGATCCAACAAGAACGCTGACACCACCGCCAACCTCGGTTTCGAGGCCAAGCTGTGGGCCGCTGCCGACGCCCTGCGCAACAACATGGACGCGGCCGAGTACAAGCACGTCGTGCTCGGCCTCATCTTCCTGAAATACATCTCCGACGCCTTCGAGGCCAAGCACGCCGAGCTTGCCGCCCAAGAGGTCGAAGGCGCCGATCCGGAGGACCGCGACGAATACCGCGCCGCCAGCATCTTCTGGGTGCCGAAGGAGGCGCGTTGGCAGCACCTGAAGGCCAACGCGCCGCAGCCCACCATCGGCACGCTGGTGGATGATGCGATGGCCGCCATCGAGCGCGACAACCCCACGCTGAAGGGCGTGCTGCCCAAGG
>CAYQAR010000022.1:0-44273 GCA_964415505.1 uncultured Chromatiaceae bacterium
CTTCCTCGCCCTGCACCTTGATGCCGCCGCTGTTGATGGTGTTGTCGGTGCGCCCTGCGACGTGAAGGTACCCGTCGGCATCAAGATGACCGAGGTCGCCGGAGCGCCACCAGCCGCCGACGAAACGCCGTGCCGTCAGTTCCGGGTTGTTCAGGTAGCCAGTCGCGAGAGTCGGGCCGCGCAACAGGATCTCGCCGGTCTCGCCGACCGGGCACAGGTCATCGATACCGCCCTCGGGGTCGACGACGCGCAGGTCCGCCCCAGGCACGGGCTTGCCGGCGCACACACCCTTGCCGAAGAGTTCCAGGTCACGCAGCTCCCAGTAGGTGGCTGCGCCCGGAGCCGACTCCGAAGCCAGGTACAGGCAACGGATGTCGATGTCCGCCCACGAGCGCATGCGTTCGATGTCGGCCGGCGACGGTGGCTCGCCGGCGCAGAGCATCATGCGCAGGGAACCCAGGTCGTAACGCCCGGTGATCGATGGTTCCAGCATGCGAATCATGGTGGGTACCGGGCCCGCCATCGTCGCCTTTTCGCGCTCGATCGCGGCACAGAATCCCTCCGGGGTGAACCCGTCCATGAGCACCAGGCTGCCGCCCGCGTACAGGACCGAGATCGTCGAAAACGGCCAGGCCGCGAACGAGGTGCCGACGATGACCAGCAGGCGCGTGCTGCGCGAGACATGCCCGAACAGCGCCGGCGCTGCCCGCATCCAGCGCACGAAGTTCGCGTTGCTGTGCATGATCCCCTTCGGCGTACCGGTCGATCCGGAGGACAGGATGATGATCGCCGGGTCGTCAGGAGATACATCAGCCGGCGGCTCGTCGGCGGGATAGCGCGCCAGCGCGGTGCCGTAGGCCAGATCTGCGCCTGGCAGCGGCGCATCACCCAGCGTGATCACCGGCAATCTTGCCGGCAGCTCGGCCACGGCTTCGAGGACGGTGGCGCAGACGCTGTCGGCACAGATCACGGCCTTCGCATCGATTCCGGCCAGCGTGGTGCGGATGAAGACCGCGGGTTCGCGCGCATTGATGTTGCAGGTCACGCAGCCGAGCTTCTGGGCGGCGAAGAACGCGGCGTAGAAGCGGCAGGTCGCGGACCCCAGGAAGGCGACGACGTCACCGCGCCCGATGCCGGCCTGCTGCAGCGCCTGTGCGAGCTGGCGCGCCTCGCGGTTCAGGCGCTCGCCGGTGTAACGCACACCCTCCTCGATGATCAGCTCGGTGGCGCCATTCCACCGGCAGACCACGTCGATGGCTTGGCGCACGGTGTAGACATCGTCGCCGCCCATCATTCACTCCTGGATCGCGACCACGATCTTGCCGATCGCCGACCGGTCCGCGACTGCGGCGAGGGCCTCGACCGCCTGGTCGAGGGTGAAGACACGGTCGATGCGCGGCTTGATGGCGCCACACCTGTAGATCTCCATGAGCTCGGCGAAGTTGCGCTCGACCTCAGCACGCTCGTGCTCGAAGAACGACATGTAATTGACGCCGATGACGGCGTTCTCCTTGAGCAGGGCCAGGTTGGTCGCATACTGCCCGATCTGGCCGCTGGCGAAGCCGACGATGAGTATGCGCCCGTTGCGCCGGGCGGTGCGGCAGGCCTGGCCGAACAGCTCCCCGCCCACCGGATCGAAGACCACGTCAACACCTTCGCCACCGGTGAGCCGGCCCACCGCCTTGCGCAGGTCTTCCTGGCCAAGGTCTATCAGGTCGGCGAAGCCCTCGGCGCGCAGCGCCTCGGCTTTCCGGGCCGAGCTCACCACCCCGATCACGCGCGCGCCCATTGCCCGGCCGAGCTGCATGGCCGCCATGCCGACGCCACCGCCGGCGCCGAGCACCAGCAGGGTCTCGCCGCTTTTCAGCGTGCCGCGCTGCTTTAGGGCGTGGTAGGAGGTGGTGTGGCCGCCCTGGAAGACCGCCGCACGCAGCATGTCCATCTCGTCCGGGACGGGCACGATGGCCTTGGCCGGAACCACGGCCTCCTCGGCCAGCCCACCCCAGAAGATGGTGGCCATCACCCGCTGGCCGACCTTCAGGCCGGTGACCCCGGCGCCGACTTCACTGATTGTCCCGGCCACCTCGCCGCCGGGATAAAACGGCAGCGGAGGGCGCACCTGGTACTTGCCCTCGACCAGCAGGATGTCCGGGAAGTTGATGCCGCAGGCCTGCACCCGGATGCGAACGGCGCGCTCGCCGAGCGCGGGCGGTGCCACGTCCTGCACCCGCAGTTGCCCGATTGGACCGAATTCGCTGCAGACGAGGGCTTTCATCCGGACTCTCCCAACTCACCAGGGTTTTCACGAGAAAAAGGGCGGGCCAAAGCCCGCCCTTCAGGTTCGGGACCTGGCGGTTCCAGCGTTAGCGGAACTTCCAGGTGCCCTGCAGCGTCACGTACCGCGGCGTGGACACCGACGTGGCGTGATAGCGGGCGACCGTGTAGGCGTGCTGCATCGTCAGCTCGTCGCTGAGATTACGCCCGATCAATGCCAGCTCCCAACGGTCTGCCGCATCCGCCACGGCGACCCGCAGGTCGATCTTGGTGAAGGCGTCCTGGGTATGCAGCGGCGACAGGTTAGCCTGGATGTAGAAGTCGTCCGAGTAGGAAACCGCCCCGTTGACCTTCAGGCGTGTGCCCGACGTCAACGGGCTGTCCCAGTCTACCGTGAACGTGCCTTCTACCTCCGGTGTGCGTTCGAGCTTTTCACCGGAGAGGTCGCCCTGCCCGTCGACACAGGTCGGATCTTCCTTCGTGCCGTCTATCGCGATGACCTTGCAGAATGTGTTCTTGTATTCGTCGTATTCCGCATTCACATAGGCAGCGTTGAGACCCAGCGTGAGGTAGTCGTTCACCAGCCACTGGATGTCGGTCTCGACACCCTGGCTGGTCGCTTTCGCTGCGTTACGGGTAATGAAGCGGTTGCCGTCGTACTGGGACGTCTGCAGGTTCTCGAAGTCAGTGTAGAAGAACGCGATGTTCCAGTTCACGGCACCGCCCGCAAACTTCATCTTGCTACCGATCTCGTAGCTGTCGGCTTTCTCGGGCTTGTAGTCATAGATACCGTTGTTTTCCTTCAGCCAGATACCGTCGAGCATCTGCTGATCCGAGATGGTATCCATGCCGGCATAGGCCTGTGCCCAGGAGCTCACGCCGGTGATCGGATCGGTCGTGCTGTCCACCTGGGTCCGGATGTTGTTGCCGGTGGTGCTGTCGTTGGCAATGAATCCACCGCCTTTGAAGCCTTCGGCGTAGGAGGCGTAGGCCATCAACTCGTCCGTGACGTCGTACTGCACGGTGACCGACGGCAGCGTATAGCTCTCATCACGGGCGCTGAACACATCGAATTCCCGGTTCAGCGCACCGATCGGGAGGTACGTGAAATCGCCCGGGATTGGGGTATATACGTTGGTCACCCTGTCATACGTCATGTTGGTATTGGTCGAGTGCCCGTCGAGGTCGTCCTGACCGACCCGTAGACCCAGGGTTACCCGCGCCCGGTCATCGAAGAAGTGGAACGTTGCGGAACCATAGGCCGAGATCGTCTCACCCTCGCCACGATAGCCGCGCTCACCACCCGTGTAGTTCTTCGTATTCGGATCGTTGGGGTTCCCGGGCGGGTCAGGATCGGGTATGAAAGTCGGGATAAAGAAGGATGTCTGGGTGATCCTCGAGTTGTCCTGCGAGTAGAAGACACCAGCGACATAATCGAAGAACCCGCCCGTTGGCGATACGATGCGGAATTCCTGGCTGTACTGCTCGTAGTTCTCCGCGATCTGTGTGTCCAGGAAGTTTTCGACATAAGCCGTAGCAGTCACACGTCGCAGAAAGTCGAATCCGGTAGCGCCAGTGATTGACGTCAGCGTGTAATCACCGACATCCCAGTCGACCTGTAGCGCGTAGGAATCGCTGTTGGAATCGTCGAACTGGGCATCCGGATAGATCACGTTCGTCGAGGTCTCGTCGTCGAGCCTCTCAGGCTGGGAGAATGGTATCAGCGGGCCGCCGGGAAAGTACCGCACGCCGTAACCGCCATAGCCAATCAGCTGGGCCGTGTATCCGTCGTAGTCGCGCTCACCCACTTCCGCTTTCAGCCGCACGTGGAGATCATCTGTCGGATCCCACTCCAGCACGCCGCGCACCAGTGTGGACTCCACGGCGTTCTCTTCCTTGCCGGTGGAGATGTTGTGGATGTAGCCGTCCAGATCCTTGTACTCGCCGGCCAGGCGGAAGCCGAGCGTGTCGGTGATCGGACCCGACCAGATGCCGCTGACGTTGTAGCCGCCTTCGGACAACTCGGTGCCGGCGCTGATCTCACCTTCGAACTCCTTGGTGGGACCGGCCGAAATAGTACTCACCGCGCCGGCGATAGTGTTCTTGCCGAACAGCGCACCCTGCGGGCCGCGCACCACCTCGATGCGCTCGACGTCGAAGAGTGGGTTCTGGAAACAGCGCGAGCGGCCGCAATAGACACCGTCCATGAAGATGCCGACCGCGCTCACGAACGACAACTGACTGACGCCGGAGCCGAAGCCGCGGATACGAATCGAATAGCTGGCAAGGGTTTCCTGGATGGACAGGTTCGGGATGTAGTTCTCGATTTCCTCGAAGCCCTGCAGGCCGAACTCCTTGACGACGTCGCCGGTGACCACACCGACGGAGATCGGCACGTCCTGCAGCGTTTCTTCACGCTTGGTCGTGGTGACGATAATCTCGCCCAGTGAGCCGGAGGCTTTTTTCTCCGGTTCCTGAGCAATGGCGTCGCTGCCGATACCACTGCCCAGCGCCAGCAGCGCACACCCTGCAGCCAGCAGGCTGCGGCTCTGCAGATTGATCCCCACGGTCATACCCGTTCCCCCAAAGTTTCTACGGAAAATTCCATTGTTGCCGTCGGTTCCCTCGATACCGACGCGCCGACTCTAGCACCACGCCTGCCAATTGAGCAATATTATTGACGATTTATACCGAGACCAGATAACGGCCAAAAAAAGGCGGGCCGAAGCCCGCCTTTTTCAGGTTCAGGACCTGATTGCCCCGGCTTTACCGGAACCTCCAGGTGCCCTGCAGTGTCACGTACCGCGGCGTGGAAACCGAGGCGGCGTGGTAGCGGGCCACCGTGTAGGCGTGCTGCATCGTCAGCTCGTCGCTGAGATTGCGCCCGATCAGGGCCAGCTCCCACTGATCCTCGGCATCCGCCACGGCCACCCGCATGTCGTACTTGGTGAACGCGTCCTGCGTGTGCAGCGGCGACAGGTTGGCCTGGATGTAGTACTCGTCCGAATAGGTCGCGGCACCATTGACCTTCAGGAGCGTGCCTGCCGTCAGTGGGCTGGTCCAGTCGAACGTGAACGCACCGGACCACTCTGGCGCACGCTCGAGCTGCTCGCCGGAAAGATCGCCCTGGCCATTGACGCAGCCCGGGACGGCCAGAGTGCCATCCTCCTCGATGACCTTGCAGAACGTGTTCAGGTACTTGTCGTACTCGGCCTTGTTGTAGGCGGCATTGAGTCCCAGTATGAGGTAGTCGTTCACCAGCCACTGGAGCTCGGACTCGACACCCTGGCTGGTGGCCTCGGCGGCGTTCTTGGTGATGAAGCGCACGCCGTCATACTGCGAAGTCTGCAGATCCTCGAACTCCGTGTAGAAGAGCGCGACGTTCCAGGTTACGGCACCGCCTGCGAACCTCATCTTGGCACCGAGCTCGTAGGCGTCGGCTTTCTCCGGTTTGTAGTCGTAGATGCCGTTGTTTTCCTGCAGATAGACGCCATCGAGCAGGTTCTGGTCGGTGATGGTATCCATGCCGGCATAGGTCTGCGCCCAGGAACTCACACCGGTGATAGGATCAGTGGTGTTGATGACCTCGGTGCGGATGTTGTTGCCGGTGGTGCTGTCGTTGGCGATCATGCCGCCGCCCTTGAAGCCCTCGGCATACGAGGCATAGGCCATCACGTCCTCGGTGATGTCGAACTGGAGGTTGAGGGACGGCAGCGTGTAACGCTCCTCGCGGCTTTCGAAAATATTGAACTCCCGGTTCAACGCACCGATCGGAAGGTAGGTGAAATCACCCGGGATCGGCGTCATCGTGTTGGTGACGCGGTCGTACGTCCAGTTGGTATTGGTCGAGTTTCCGTCCAGGTTGTCCTCGCCGACCCGCAGGCCCAGGATCACCCGCGCCCGGTCATCGAAGAAGTGGAAGGTCGCGGAGCCATACGCCGAGAGTGTGTCGCCCTCGCCTCGGTAGGCGCGCGCACTGCCGGTGTAGGTCTTCGCATTCGGATCGTTCGGGTTCCCGGGCGGGTCAGGATCCGGTGTGAAAGTCGGAATGAACGGGGACTGCTGGAGGACCCGCGAGTTGTCCTTCGACCAGTAGACGCCGGCGATGTAATCGAAGAACCCGCCCGTCGGCGACGCGATGCGGAATTCCTGGCTGTACTGCTCGTAGTTCTCGGCGATCTCGGTGTCGACGAAGAGTTCGACATAGGACGTCGCTGTGACCCGACGGGTGAAGTCGAAGGAGGCGATACCGGTGATCGACGTCAGCGTGTAGTCACCGATATCCCAATCGACCTGCAGGGCGTAGTTGTCGCCATCGGTATTGTCCCACTGGCCGTCCGGGAAGATCGTATTGGTCGACGTCTCGTCATCGAGACGTTCAGGCTTGGAGAACGGGATCGGCAGGCCGTAACCGCCGTAGCCAATCAGCTGCGATGTGTACCCGTCGTAGTCCCTCTCGGCCAGCTCGGCCTTCAGCCGCACGTGAAGATCATCGGTCGGATCCCACTCCAGCACGC
The DNA here is from genome assembly GCA_964415505.1 of uncultured Chromatiaceae bacterium. Lineage (GTDB taxonomy): Bacteria > Pseudomonadota > Gammaproteobacteria > Steroidobacterales > QUBU01. Next base: position 6,792 of record CAYQAR010000022.1, read on the forward strand.
CGCGCACCAGCGTGGCCTCCACGCCGTTCTCTTCCTTGCCGGTGGAGATGTTGTGGATGTAGCCGTCCAGGTCCTCGTACTGGCCCGCCAGGCGGAAGCCGAGCGTGTCGGTGATCGGACCCGACCAGATGCCGCTGACGTTGTAGCCGCCTTCGGACAACTCGGTGCCGGCGCTGATCTCACCTTCGAATTCCTTGGTGGGACCGGCCGAAATGGTGCTCACCGCACCAGCGATGGTGTTCTTGCCGAACAGCGCGCCCTGCGGACCGCGCACCACCTCGATGCGCTCGATGTCGAACAGCGGGTTCTGGAAGCAGCGCGGACGGCCGCAGTAGACGCCGTCCACGAAGGTGCCGACCGCGCTCACGAACGACAGCTGGCTGGCGCCTGACCCGAGGCCGCGGATGCGGATCTGGTAGCTGCCGAGGGTTTCCTGGATGACCAGGTTCGGGATGTAGTTCTGGACTTCCTCGAAGCCCTTCAGGCCGAAATCCTTGACGACCTCGCCGGTGACGACGCCGACCGAAATCGGCACGTCCTGCAGCGTCTCTTCGCGCTTGGTCGTGGTGACGATGATCTCGCCCAGCGTGCCGGTGCTTTTCTTCTGGGCTGCCTCTTCCTGCGCCAGCGCGTCGCTGCCGACGCCGCTGCCCAGCACCAGCAACGCGCACCCTGCAGCCAGCAGGCCGCGGCTCTGCAAATTGAACCCCACGGTCATACCCGGTCCCCCCTAGGTTTCTACGGAAAAATCCATTGTTGCCGTCGGTTCCCTCGATACCGACCCGCCGACTCTAACACCACGTTTGCCGATTGCGCAATATTATTGACGATTGAAGCCAGCGCCCCGCAGCGTCCGCACAGCCGCGACCATCGCCGCCATCTTCCCGGCCGCCGCCGGCCGCGTCAGATACTTCATGCCGCAGTCGGGCGCGATGATGAGGCGCTGCGGTTCGACGATGGCCAGCGCCCGATCGATCCTGCTGCGGACCTGCTCGGGCGTCTCGACTGCGAGCGTACCCAGGTCGAGCACCCCCAGCATGATCCGTTTCGACGGCAGCTGTCGCAGAACCGCCACATCGAGCCGCGGCTGGGCAGCCTCGAGGGAAACGATGTCCACCGTGCAGCGCTCGAGTTCACCGAGAAAAGCGTAGGCGCCCGGCTTGGCGTAGCCCTTGTCGATCGGTCCGTAGCCGAAGCAGATGTGCAGCGCGGTGGCGCCCGTGACGTCGGCAACGGCGCGGTTGATGGCCTCGACGCCAAATGCCCGGGCCGCGTCGGGGCGGGCTTCCAGATAGGGTTCGTCGAGCTGCACGATGTCCGCGCCCGCCGCGTGCAGTGACCGGATCTCGTCGTTGACGGCCGCGGCGAAGGCAAGCGCCACCGCCGCCGGGTCCCGGTAGTGCTCGTCGAGCGCGAGCTGCGCCAGGGTGAAGGGCCCGGGCAGCGTGATCTTGACCGGCCGCGTGGTGCTGGCGCGCAGGAAGGCGATGTCCTGCGCCAGGACCGGCTCGCGCCACCGGATCGGCCCCACCACGCGTGGCACTGCCGACGGCTGGTTGCGCCGGTTGAGGATCACCCCCGGCTGCTCAGCGTCGATGCCCTCCAGAGACGTCGCGAAGAGGTTGGAATAGCTCTCGCGGCGCATCTCGCCGTCGCCGACGATGTCGAGGCCCGCCTGTTCCTGCGCACGAATAGCGAGCAGGGTCGCATCATCCTGCGCTTCGGCAAGGTGCTCCGGCGGTACGCGCCAGATCTCCCGCGCGCGTACCCGCGGCGGGGCGCGATGGCCGAGGTTGTCGCGATCGACGAGCCAGCCGGGCTGCGGCAGGCTCCCCACCAGGGCGGTAGGCAGCAGCGGCAACTGTGCCAGGACGTCGCGGGACGGCGAACGGCTGGCTGCCGGTGTCACCGCCACCGGTACTCGCCGCAGACTGGTGCCCGATCCCGGCCGAAGGCCACGATTGGTGCGCTGCAGATGGTCAAGCCGACACGTCCCATCGAGGAATATCAGGACTGGAGTGTCACCACCCCATGGCGGCGCGGTCAAGTCAGCGGATCAGGACAGCGCCAGCCGGCATCCTGCATTGCCACAGTCGCGGCCCGAAACTAGAATCGATACGCCCTTACATTGACAATCGCACCCGGGAACCCCGGGCATCACCGCACAACCGCAGGACATCACCATGGCCGAGACCCGCAAAGAACCCGAGTACGACCGCATCCCCTACCTGATCAGGTTTCAGGAAAAGTCCGCGTTCAAGGATACCTATGCGGGCGAGATCGACCGTGTCGTGCTGGAAGCGCACCTGCTCAAGGCGAAAGGCACGAAGTCGAAGACCGTGGTGATTTTCATGCACCCGATCGGTGGCGGCCAGTACCTGCCGATGCCGCTGGCGCTCGCCCGGACGGGAGTCGATGTCATCGTCTGCGGCAGCCGCTACCGCGGTGTCGACTACGCGCTGATCATGGAAAAGGTCGTGATCGACCTCGCGGCATGCGTGCGCGATGCCAAAGAGCGGCTCGGCTACGAGAAGATCATGCTCGGCGGCTGGAGCGGCGGCGGCTCGCTGTCGCTCTACTACCAGGCGGAAGCGGAAGATCCGAGCGTGAAGTGTACGCCGGCGCAGGAACCGCCGGATCTCACCGCCCAGGGGCTCCTCCCGGTGGACGGCGTGATGCTGCTCGCCGCGCACAAGGCGCGCAATCTTACCTTCACCGAATGGCTCGATCCGGCGATCACCGACGAGCAGAACTTCACCAAGCGCGACCGTGAGCTCGATCTCTACGACCCGAAGGGTCCGCAACCGCCCTACGATGCGGAGTTCGTGGCGCGCTTTCGCGCGGCGCAGATCGCCCGCAACCGGCGCATCACCGCCTGGGTGCGCAGCAAGCTCGACGACTTCCGTGCACGAGGCCTGACCAACCAGGAACTGTCCTTCGTCGTGCAGGGCACCATGGCCGATCCGCGCTGGCTCGACCCGACGCTCGACGCTAACGACCGCAAGCCGCGCTGGTGCTTCCTCGGCGAACCGCACATCGTCAACATGAGTCCGATCGGGCTGGCCCGGTTCTGCTCGCTGCGCAGCTGGCTCTCGCAGTGGAGTTACGATGACTCGAACGCCAACGGGCCGAAGTGCGCGGCGCGCATCAAGGCGCCGATCCTGATTGTCGCCAATTCGGCTGACGACGGCTGCCCGCCGAGCCACGGCAAGGCGCTGTACGACGCCATCAGCCACAACGACAGGGAGTTGGTGACGATCCAGGGCGCCAACCACTACTACTTCAACCAGCCCGACAAGGCCCGCGAGGGCGCCGAGGTGTGTTTCAACTGGATGCAGCGCCACCGGTTCGTGGGCTGAGCCAGGCGGCCTGACGCAGCTGGCAGGCCGGTGGAAGGGGTCAAGCAAGCCTGGCGACGTACCCCAGCCTTGCTGCGGCGGGCCAGCCGCGAGCCGCTGCTGCAGTTCGTCGTCCTCGGCAGCCTCGCCTTTGGGCTGGGGCAGTGGCTGGAGGCCCGCCGCATCGTCATCCCGGGCTGGCGCATCGAGCAGGCGCAGGAACAGATGGCCGCCTTCCTCGCCACGCCGGAGCTCACTGCCGAGCAGCGCCTGGAAGCCGACGTGCGCGTGCTCGGCGACGAGCTGCTCTATCGCGAGGCGTTGCGACGCGGACTGGATCGCGACGACCTGGTCATCCGGCGCCACCTCGCGCAGAAGCTCCTGCTCGTGACCGAGGAACTCGAACTCGCCGGCCGCGTCCCGGGAGAGGCCGAGCTGCAGGCGCTCTACCGCGAGATGACACCGCGCTGGAGTGAACCGGCGCGCATCTCGTTCTGCCACGCCTACTCGCGCACGCCCTGGGCCCCGGTGGCGGCTGCCGGCCGCCCGACGCCTGCCGGCGCATGTCCGGCCGGTGCCGGCGAGGCATTCGCTCTGGGGACGGAGATCTACCGCTGGAGCGACGCCGAGATCGCCGCACAGTTCGGTCCCGGGTTTGCCGAGGCCCTCGCGAAGGCGCCTGCCGGAGCCCGGATCGGCCCCCTGCCGTCGCGCTTCGGATCGCATCTGGTCTGGATCCGTGAGCACGTCGCGGCGCACCAGCCGACGTTCGAGGAAAAGCGCGCGACGCTCGTGGTCCTCTGGTCGCAACGCGTACGCGAGCACGCCCGGCGCGAGCTGCTGCGCCAGCTGGCAGAGGCCTATCGGGCCGGATCGAAGGCGCGTGATCCGGCGACCACCGAAGGCCGCCTGGCACTGGCCGCGGCAACGCTGGCGCAGCAGGAGCTGCCATGACGCCCCGGAGCCGGCTGGCTGGCGCGATCGTGTACCTGTCCTGGCTGATGGCGCTCCTGCCGGGTGCGGCGCTGGCCCACGGGTTGCGGCTGGCGCAGCTCACCATCGTGCCGCTCGACGACCAGTCGCTGGAGGTGCACTGGCGTTCGACCGCCGCCGATCCCCTGCCCCGGCTGTCGATCGGCGGACCATGCACCAGCGCGGTGCCATCCGCTGCAGCCGACGCGGCAATCTCCGTGCGCTGCGCTGGTGCCGGCAGCCGGGCCCTGCTGCGCCTGGCGGGCCTGTCGCCCGAGACCCAGCTGGTCCTGTCCGTCGGCAAGACGGGACAGGCACCCGTGGCGCGCCTGCTCTCCGGCGCGGACCGCTACGAAGTGCCGTGGGCGGATGGCAGCCAGTCCGCGCTGGCGGGAGCCGTGGAGTACGTGATCCTCGGCACCACGCACATCTTCGCCGGTGCCGACCACCTGCTGTTCCTCCTGGCGCTGCTGCTTCTAGCCCCGCGTCCGGGAGCGCTCGTGCGCATCGCCACCCTGTTCACGATCGGCCACAGCGCTACCCTCGCACTCGCCGCCACCGACACGATCGTGGTGGATCCCGCCCTCGCCGAACTCGCGATCGCGCTGACGCTGGTCATCGCGGCGCGGGAACTCCATCGGGCACCCGCCGCAGGAGTCATGCCGGGTCATCGCCTGCAGGGCACGGCCCTGGCCTTCGGCCTCGTCCATGGCCTGGGTTTTGCGGGGGCCCTTGACCTCATCGGGCTGCCGTCCGGACGACTGGTGGTGTCGCTCGCCGCCTTCAATCTCGGCGTCGAGATCGGCCAGGTCGCGCTGCTGCTCGCCGGCTGGATCGTGCTCGGCGCCGTGCGGCGTGCCTGGGCCGGCAGCATGGCGCTGGTGGCGAGGTCCGCCGCACTCCTGACCGGCAGCGCCGGCGTATTCTGGTGTCTGCAGAGGTTCTAGGCCGATGAACATGACAGACCATCTTCCCGCCCTGCTGCTCGGCGCCGGTGCCGCGCTGGCCCTGCCCGCCTTCGCCGCGTGCCCGGGCCCCGGCACGAAACAGGTGCTGTTCGGCGACGTGCACGTGCACACGTCGTTTTCGATCGACGCGTACGCGGTGGGTACGCGGGTCGACCCGGCGGATGCCTTCGCCTTCGCCCGGGGCCAGGAACTGACGCTGAGCGACCGCCACACCCGGGTGAAACTGCGCCGCCCGCTCGACTTCGCCGCCGTCACCGACCATGCCGAGTACTTCGATGTCACCTGGCTGTGCACCGATCCGCTCTACAGCGACATCGACTACTGCAGGCAGTTTCGCCAGACGAGCGGCGACGACCCGGCGATCCCGGGATTTCGCCGCTTCGTCGCACCGCTGTTCGCCGACGAGCACAGCAAGCCGGCACCGATATGCAGCGACGACCCGGCGCAGTGCGACGCTGCGCGCCGCTCGCAGTGGCGGCGCGTGCAGAAGATCGCGAACGAAGCCGACGAACCCTGCCGGTTCACCGCATTCATCGGCAACGAGTGGTCGGCCACGCCGAACATGCGGCACTGGCATCGCAACCTGATCTACCTGTCGGACAAAGTCCCGCCATTTCCCATCAATTCCGTCGACCAGCCGACTGTCGATACGATGTGGGAGAGCCTCGAGAAACACTGTCGTCCGCAAGAGGGCTGTGACGTCATCGCCATCCCGCACAACATGAACCTCGCCGAAGGCGGCGGCTTCGACGTCGAGTCGGCACCGGAGGTGAGCCTGCGCCGGCGCGCCCGCTACGAGCGCCTCGCCGAGATCTACCAGCACAAAGGCGCGAGCGAGTGCCTGGCGGCCTTCGGGGCCGACGACACCGACGACTGCGGGTTCGAGCTCAGGCTGCCCTCGCGCTTCATGGCGCAGGGGGCGGGTGCGCCCGACGAGAAGACGTGGAACAGGCTGCGCTCGGTGTTCTACCGCAACCTCCTCGCCCGCGGTCTGGAGATGCAGCAGCGCCGGCAGTTCAACCCGCTGCAGCTCGGCGCCGTCGCTGGCACTGACACCCACACCGGCACGGCGGGTGCCACGGACGAGGATTCCTGGCGCGGCCATTTCGGCCCCGATGTCAATCCGGCGGTACGCTTTTCGGTGATGCCGGGCGCGAGTCCGGGCGGGCTCGTCGCCGTCTGGGCCGGGGAGAACACGCGCCAGGAAGTCTTTGCCGCGCTCAAGCGCCGCGAGGTCTATGGCACCAGCGGACCGAGGATCGTCCTGCGCTTTTTTGCCATGGCCGATTCCGCTGCCGATCCATGCCGCACGAGCACCGTGCTCGACAGCGCCATCCCGATGGGCGGAACCTTGCCGGCCGCGCCGGGATTCCGGCCCCGGTTCGTGGTGCAGGCGCTGATGGACCGCGAGCCGCTGGAGCGCATCGAGATCGTGCGCGGCGTCCTCGGCCCGCAGGGCGTCGAGGAACAGCTGTTCACCCTGCCGGTCGACGGAGCGTTGCCCGCACCGTCGGTATGCGCCGTATTTCGTGACACGGATTACGACGCCACCAAGCCCGCCTACTGGTATGCACGCGTGCTCGAACGCCCGACCTCGCGCTGGTCCAGGCACGACTGCCAGGCCGCGGGAAACTGCACGCCCGAGAAGGACCTCATGATCCGCGAGCGGGCCTGGGCATCACCGATCTGGCGCCTGCCCTGAGCCAAGGAACACCGATGGAACTGACCCAGAGCCTGCATCGCGCCGTCCAGGTCAACCCGGACGGACTCGCCATCGTCTGCGGCCAGGTGCGCCAGACCTGGCGTGAATTCCACGCGAGCGTCGCCCGGACAGCCGGCATGCTCAGGCAGTGTGGTGTCCGGCAGGACACGAAGGTGGCGATCGTCTCGATGAACAGCAACCGCTTCGTCGAGTGCCTGTATGCCGTGCCCTGGGCCGGAGGCGTGCTCGTGCCGGTCAACTTCCGGCTGCAGATCGACGAACTGGCGTACATCGTCGATCACGCGGAAGCCGAGATCGTCGTTTTCGAGGAGCAGTTCCGCGATATCGTCGCCGAGTTGCGCGCACGCATCCCGCGCCTGCGCCACGCCATCGTCATGGATGCCGACCGCTCGGGCGTCGGCGGGGCCGTGTCCTATGCCGCTGCCGCTGCGGCCGCAGAGCCGATCCCGGACGCACGGCGTGGCGGCGAGGACCTGGCCGTCATTTTCTACACCGGGGGAACGACCGGTGTGCCGAAGGGAGGCATGCACACGCACGACAGCCTGTTCCATTTCATACTCACGTTCCTGGTGTCGGAACGCGTCGAACAGGACCTGGTACATCTGCACGTCACGCCGATGTTCCACCTGTCGTGCCTCGGCGTACTGGTCACGACCGCGGTGGCTGGCACCCACGTCATCCTGCCGAAGTTCGAGCCCGAAGACGCACTGCGCGCCATCGACGCGCACAAGGTGACCTGCTGCCTGTCGGTCCCCGTGATGTTCGAACGCATGCTCTTTCATCCGAACGTCGATGCCTACGACCTGACGAGTCTGCGCATGCTCGGCTATGCCGCCTCGCCGATGCCGCCGCGGATCCTCGAGGAGGCGCGGCTGCGCTTTCCACAGCTGCGCTTCGCGCAGGCCTACGGCATGACGGAAGCGCCGGGGCCGCTGTACCTCGGACCGGAACACCACACCCAGGCGGCCGTCGATGCGGGCCGTACCCGCGCCGCCGGCCGCGCGGTGCCGACCTGTGAGGCGAGAATCGTCGACGCCAGTGATCGCGAGGTCGAGCGCGGCACCGTCGGCGAGATTGTGATCCGCGGACCGATCGTCATGAAGGGCTACTGGAAGAACCCCGACCTGACCCGCGAAGTGCTCCGCGACGGCTGGCTGCACACCGGCGACGCCGGATACATGGATGCCGCCGGCTTCATCTACGTCACCGACCGGCTCAAGGACATGATCATCTCGGGTGGCGAGAACGTCTATTCCACCGAGGTCGAGGGTGTGGTGTCGCGGCACCCTGCCGTGGCGCAGTGCGCAGTGATCGGCATTCCGAGCGAGCAGTGGGGCGAGAGCGTGCATGCCATTGCCACGCTGCGCGACGGCACGACGGCGACGCCGGAGGAGATTGCCGCCTTCTGCCGCGAGCGCATCGCCGGGTACAAATGCCCGCGCTCGGTCGAGATCCGCACCGGGCCCCTGCCCATGAATGCCGCGGGCAAGGTCCTCAAGGCGAAGCTGCGCGAACCGTACTGGGCGGGCCGGACGCGCAAGATCTGAAGGCGGCGATCCGGTCGGTACGCCAGGCAGCCGTCTGCCCCGCGGTTGCAGGGCTTCGGCCATCCGTTGTTCAATGGCGTCCTGCACGTCGTCCGCAAGAATGACCCTTACCGGAGGAACCCTACGGTGGTGAAGAAGTCAGCCAGCCTCGAACGCCCACACGGCATCAACCATGCCGCCTACCGCTGCCGTGACGCCGAGCAGACGCGCTGGTTCTACGAGGATGTGCTCGGCCTGCCGCTGGTGACGGCTCCGGTCTTCGAGGATGTTCCCGGAACCGGCGAGCGCATTCCCTACATGCATCTGTTCTTTGCGCTGGGAAATGGCGAGACGATCGCCTTCTTCGACCAGCCGGAGACCGCCGACGAGAGCAAGTTTGCGCGCGCGCACAGTTTCGATCGCCACCTGGCGCTGGAAGTGCGGGACGAGGCTGCACTGCTGGCGTGGCAGCAGCAGATCAACGCGGCCGGCGTGAGTTGCCTCGGACCCATCGATCACGGGTTCGTGAGGTCGGTCTACATGTACGACCCGAATGGGCTGCAGGTTGAACTGACCTGCCGCACGAGCGCGTGGGAGGAGGAGATGTCCGATCCGGCGAGGGCACGCGCGAGCATTGCCGAGTGGTCGCAGCGCATGCGGGCAGAAAAGGAGCGCCGGTTCGGCGCCGCTGCCATCGACCGGCGCAGCCGCCGCACGTAGCGCCAGGTCAGGCGAGGTCAATGGACGGGCCGCCGACAGGAACTCCGTCGGCGACCCATGCCTCTGAGAGGAACGCGGCGGTGCACTGGCGCACCGCCGCCGGTTCCGGCCGCACTCAGGCGGCAGCGTGCTCCTTGCGGTAGGCGTCCTTGCGAGCCTTGGTCTTGCTGGTCCAGTCGGACATGCTCTTGTTCACCTGCCCCTTGGCAGCCGTCAGGATCTCGTTGTACCGGGGCTCCTTCCAGAGAATCTCGCACTGGATGCCGTTCGGGTCGTAGGTGTAGATCGAGCGGACGAAGCTGTGATCGAGATCCGAGTCGACCTTCAGGCCGGCATCGCGCCAGCGCTTGGCAAAGGTCTCCAGTTCGGCCTCGGTTTCCACTTCGAAGGCGATGTGGCGGACGAAGCCGCTGCGGATCTTGAACAGTTCCGGACGCATGTGGTCCGGCAGGTCGAAGAAGGCAACGAAGTTGCCGTCGCCCATCTTGAAGAACAGGTGCATGTAATCGAGCTTGATGTCCGTGCCCGAGATCTTGTCGAAGGACAGGGCCGCGGCGAGTTCCATGCCCATGATGCCTTCCCAGAAACGACGGGTTTCCTCGGCGTCGAAGCACCGATAGGCGGAATGGTGGGTGCTGAGGATCTTCGGGGCGGGCCCCTTGGCGGTCTGTGCGCTCATTTCAGGTCTCTCCGATGGTTAAGTTGGTCAATAAGCTTGACAATCTTGGCACCGATTCGAAAAATAGTCCATACCGTTTCGACGCTCTTTTGCCGCAGCGGCCGCTGGGCTGACAGGCTGCTGGTCCGGCCCGTCGGCAGCCCCGGGCTGTTGCTCACGTGCCACGATCTGCAGCGCCGCAGCAGGTCGCCCGATGTGACCTGTTTTACAACCCCCCTACATACCCAAGGGTGATTCCATGCCATCGAGCACCGTCAATCCCGCCATCCTCGAGACCCTGGCCAGTTTCGATTCCGCCACCGTGCAGAACGCGGCCGTCGTGGTGCGTGGCTATGTACCCGAGTCACACGATTATTCCGGCCCCGAGCTGCGCCACATGTCCGCCAGCCACCGGACCACGGTCGGCTATGCGGTGACGTCCACCTGGATGCCGCTGCACAAGCCCGCGCGCGCGGCCGTGGACCGTTATGCGCTCTACGATGCCGTCGCTGCGGCCGGAGCGCCGGTGATCGCTGTGCTGCAGGATATCGACGTGCCAGCACGCCGCGGGGCCATCATGGGTGACGGCATGGCATACATCATGCGTCGGCTCGGTGCCGTCGGCGCCGTGGTCGACGGCAATGCGCGCGACGTGCCCGGCATCGACGAGTCAGGCATCGGCCTCTGGGCCACGGGACGCGCGCCGGGACACGGACCTTTCGGCATCGTCACGCAGGGCGAACCGGTCACCGTCGCCGGGTTGCACATCCTGCAGGGCGACATCCTGGTCTGCGACGGGGACGGCGTGACCCGTGTGCCGGTCGAGATCGCGGCCGAGGTGGCCAGGGCCTGCGCCGATGTGCGCGACAAAGAGGCGAAGCGAATCGAGTACTTCGTGGCGCAGGACTTCGCGTACGAGACCTGGCGAAAAGAGCGCCGCTGAGGCGCGTTTCACACCACGCGGTGAACCAGCGGCGTGCCGTCGCGCACGGCCCGCACGTTGCGCAGTGCGGTGGCGATGCTGCGCCGCCAAGTCTCCAGGGTCAGCCACGCCAGGTGCGGTGATACGGTCACGTTCGGCAGCTGCAGCAGCGGGTTGTCGGCCAGAACCGGCTCGTCGACGAACACGTCGAGCCCGGCGCCGCCGAGCCGGCCACTCGCCAGCGCTTCGTGGAGCGCGGCTTCGTCGACCAGCGGCCCCCGCGCGGTGTTGATCAGGATCGCGCCGGGCTTCATGCGGGCGATGCGCTGGCGGTCGATCAGCTTCAGGGTCGCCTCCACGAGCGGCACGTGCAGCGTGACGATATCGGCTGCGCCGAGCAGCTGATCGAGCGACATGAACTCCCAGGGAACGTTTTTCGGTTCGGTGTCGGTGTAGACGACGCGGGCCCCCATGGCCTCGAGGATCGGGGCGAGGATCTGCGGTATGGCGCCGCAGCCGACCATACCGACGGTGCGCCCGCCGATTTCCCCGAACGACTCGCGCGTGGCCTCGTCCACCACCCACTGGCCGGCACGCAGCGCACGCTCCACGCCGTACTGGCGCCGCAGCGTGTTGAGCATCAGCAGCAAGGTCATCTCGGCGACCGCGCGGCTGTTGGTGCCGGGCATGTTGCACACGGCGATGCCCCTCCTCTGCGCGGCTGCGAGGTCGATGGTATTGACGCCGATGCCGATCTTCTGGATCAGGCGCAGCTTCGGGGCGCGCGCGATGACCGCCTCGGTGAGCGGCCACAGCACGTGCCAGATGGCCTCGGCATCGGCGAGTTCGGTGAACAGCGGCTCCTCGGGACCCTCCGGGGCGTAGGCGAGGCTGATACCCGCGGCGCACTGCGCGGCCACTTCCTTGCGCAGCCGCGGGCCGGCTGCGTAGTGAAACAGGATTTTCATGTCGACATCCTCGCCCGGTCTACCGGGTCAGCCAGTCACCGAGACGCCGATGGAACAGCGGCAGGATCAGGTACACCATCAGGTACACGATGGCGACCGTAGCCGCCAGGGTGTCCAGGTAGCGGTTCACCGGCAGGCCGAGGTAGCGCAACCCCGGGTTCACGAGCATCGGCACGACGAGCACCAGCGGATAGATGACGACCCAGATCACCAGGAACTGCTTCCAGCGCCGTGATGCGCCTGCAGACTCAGCGATCTCCTGCACCTCTTTCGCCTCGATACTCATCGACGATCATCTCTCCGCGACTGCGGCCGCACGCACCCGTCCGGCACCGGACGGTGAGTTTACCCGACGGACGACAGACCGGACCTCACGGTCGGTCAACGGCCCCTGATCCCGGGACCGGCACGCCGTGCCAACAACTGCGACAACTGCGACCCGGCACCGTACCGGCAATCCGGCACCGTACCGGCACCGTACCCCTCATCACGTGGTGAGCAGGCGGTTGAGGCGCTGGACGAAGGCGCCGGGATCGCGCAGCGGACGGCCTTCGGCGAGGGTGGCCTGGTCGAGCAGGACGCGGGCGATGTCGCCGAAGGCGCCATCCCCGGCTTCGCCCGCGAGGCGCTGCACCAGCGCATGGGCAGGGTTGATCTCCAGGATCGGTCTGGCGTCGGGTACCGCCTGGCCAGAGGCCGCGAGGATGCGGCGCATCTGCGGGGCCATGTCGAAATCGCCGAGCGCGAGGCAGGCGGGCGAGTCGGTCAGGCGCTCGGTGACGCGCACGTCCTCGACCTCGTCGCCGAGTGCCTGCTTCAGCCGCTCGACCAGGGCAGCGTGCTCGCCCGCGGTAGCGGCGGACGGCGTGGCACCGACATCGGCGAGGTCGAGTTCGCCCCGGCGCACGTCGCGGAACTCCAGGCCCTCGAACGCGCCGAGGTGGCCGGTGACCCACTCGTCGATCGGATCGGCGAGGAGCAGCACCTCCACGCCCTGCTTGCGGAAGATCTCGAGCTGCGGACTACTGCGCGCGGCGGTGAGGCTGTCGGCGGTGACGAACCAGAGGAACTTCTGGCCCTCGGCCTTGCCGGCGACGATGTCGGCGAGGCTGCGGTCGGGATTCTCGCCCGCACTGCGCGTGGTGGTGAAACGCAGCAGCTTCGCGATCCGCTCGCGGTTGGCGTGGTCCTCGGCCGGGCCTTCCTTGAGCACGCGGCCGAACTCCTGCCAGAAGCTGCGGTACTTGTCCGGCTCGTCGGCAGCGAGCTTCTCGAGCATGTCGAGCGCGCGCTTTGTCAGGCCGCCGCGGATGGCGTCGACCTCCGGATCCTGCTGCAGCAGTTCCCGGGAGACGTTGAGCGAGAGGCCGTCGGCGTCGACCACACCGCGCATGAAGCGCAGGTACAGCGGCAGGAACTGCGCTGCGTCGTCGAGGATGAACACGCGCCGGACGTAGAGCTTCAGGCCGCGCGGCTTCTCGCGGTTCCACAGGTCGTAGGGGGCGCGGCCCGGCAGGTAGAGCAGGCTCGTGTACACGCGCCGGCCCTCCACCCGGTTGTGGCTCCAGGCAAGCGGCTCGGCGAAGTCGTGGGTGAGGTGCCGGTAGAACTCCTGGTACTCCGCGTCGCCGATTTCCGCCTTCGGGCGCGTCCACAGCGCCCGGGCGGCATTGACGGGCTCCTCGCCACCGTCGGCGCCGTCCGGTGCCGCCGCCTTGCGCATCAGCACCGGAAAGGCGATGTGGTCGGAGTACTTGCGGATCAGCGTGCGCAGGCGCAGGTCTTCGGCAAATTCGCGGGCATCCTCGCGCAGGTGCAACGTCACGCGCGTGCCGCGCGCGGGCTGCTCGACGGTCTCGACGCTGAATTCACCGTCGCCCGCCGATTCCCAGCGCACGCCCTCGCTCGCCGGGAGCCCTGCGCGCCGGGTGAGCACCTCGACCCGGTCGGCGACGGTGAAGGCCGAGTAGAAACCCACGCCAAACTGGCCGATGAGGCTCAGGTCCTCGCGTTCGTTGCCACTCAGGCGGCGCAGGAACTCCGCCGTGCCCGAGCGGGCGATGGTGCCGAGCTGCTGCACCACCTCGTCGCGCGACATGCCGATGCCGTTGTCGCTGATGGTCAGGGTGCCGGCAGCCGGGTCGGCCTCGACGCGAATGGCGAGACCGGTATCCTCCTGCAGGTACTCCGGGTGGGCGATCGCCTCGAAACGCAGCTTGTCGGCCGCATCCGAGGCATTGGAGACCAGCTCGCGCAGGAAGATCTCGCGGTTGCTGTAGAGGGAGTGGATCATGAGGTGAAGCAGCTGCTTCACCTCGGCCTGGAAGCCGTGGGTTTCCCGCTGGGTCATGTGCTGTCCGTTCAGGTGCCAATGTGCCCTGCGGCCGGCAGCGCCGCGCGCGGCCACCGTCAGGGCCGGAGAAAAATAGGGATCCGGTCGGCGGATTTCAAGGCCCGGCAGGGCCGGCGCCGTGTTCCCCCGGCGGGAGATCAGCCGAGACGGGTGAAGGCGAGCAGCAGCAGGGCCGTGAGCAGGCCGAGCGAGCGCAGGCGCTGGCCCCAGTACCCGGCGCAGGCCAGGCGCAGGGCGCAGGCCAGCCCGTCGAGGGTGTCGAGCCAGCGCAGGGCCCGTTCGGGTTGCATGCCGCCGACGCGCATGCCTGCGTCAGTTCTTGCCGCTGGAGCGCACCACGTAGAGGTGCGGCTGTGGCGGTCGCTCGGCCTCGGCGGCCTGCGGCATTTCCTCGCCGGCTTCGAGCCGGCGACGCACGCCCTGGAGCGCGCGGTTGATCCAGGCCCGGCGCGAGCGCGTGTCCGGGTTCCTGATGAGGTCGTCGTGATCGTCCCTGTCAGTCATGTGTTTCGGCTGGTGGCGAATATTTGTTGTCGTTATGGATCGCGCTGCGGCCCGCACGGGGGGTCGCCGGTGAGGCATGGGCCAGTCGTCGTCAATCGTCCTGTTTCCAGTCCCGGCGCACCTTCTCGGACCAGTTGCGATAGCCCTTCCAGGTGTACAGCGCCGGGTCCATCGCGGTGCGGCGCTTGTCGGGTGATTGCACGCGGTTCAGCCAGCGGCGGTAGGCATCCCACTCGCCCACGTCGTGGCCCTCGGGTGCAACCAGGTTGCGCATGCGTCCGTTGCGCAGCGTGGACTGGTATTGCACCCGCTCGGTGCCATTGGCACCGTTGGCGAGCGGGTGATCAGCGACTGGGGTCAGCGTATTGTTCTTGTATTGGCTCATGGTGACGTCCCCGGACCTCCACGGTGGGGACACTTTATGAAGCTGGTGCCGGCCCCACGAGGAACCAGGTCACAGGCACCCGGATTTAACAACTGCGTTATGCGACGCGTTGCGCCCCGGGATGCAAAGCGCAGCCGGATGGCGGCGCCGCGTGACGGCTCAGACGACGAGCCGATAGCAGGGCTGGTAGGCGCGCCCTGGCAGCTTCATGCGGCCCTGGTCCACGAAGGCGGCGAGCAGACGGTCGAGGCGCGTCATGACCTCGTGGTCGCCGGACAGTTCGAACGGGCCGCGGCTCTCGATGGCGCGGATGCCATCGTCCTTGACGTTGCCGGCGACGAGGCCGGAGAAGGCCTTGCGCAGGCCGGCGGCGAGGCGTGCCGGCGGCTGATCGCGGTACAGGGCCAGCGCCGCCATGTTCTCGTGCGTGGCCTGGAAGGGCCGCTGGAAGTCCATGTCGAGGTGCAGGCGCCAGTTGAAGTAATAGGCATCGTTCTGGGCGTGGCGGAAATCGCGCACGCGGCGCATGCCCTGGCGCAGGATGGTGGCCACGGCCGCCGGGTCGCCGATGCTCAGCTGGTAGCGCTGCTGGGCTTCGCGGCCCAGTGTGGCACCGATGAACTCGTCGATCTGCGCGAAGTAGGCGGCGCTCGCCGGCGGGCCGGTCAGCACCACCGGCAACGGCACGTCGCGGTTGCGCGGGTCGAGCAGCACGCCCAGCAGGAACAGGAATTCCTCGGCCGTGCCGACCCCGCCGGGAAAGATCACGATGGCGTGGGCGACGCGCACGAACGCCTCCAGCCGCTTCTCCATGTCCGGCATGATGACCAGCTGGTTGACGATCGGATTCGGCGACTCGGCGGCAATGATGCCGGGCTCGGTGATGCCGATGTAGCGGCCGTCGGCAAGGCGCTGCTTGGCGTGACCGACCGCCGCGCCCTTCATCGGGCCTTTCATGGCGCCGGCGCCGCAGCCGGTGCACACGTTCATCTCGCGCAGCCCGATTTCGTAGCCGACCTTCTTCGAGTAGTCGTACTCCTCGCGGCTGATGGCGTGCCCGCCCCAGCACACCACGAGATCGGGTTCCCCGGCCCGCAGGGTGCCGGCATTGCGCAGGATGTGGAAGACGGCGTTGGTGATGCCGTCGCTGGTGCCGAGATCGAACTGCGAGCCGCCCGTGACCTCGGTATTGATGTAGACCACGTCGCGCAACACGGCGAACAGCAGCTCGCGGATGCCGCGGACCATGCGTCCGTCGACGAACGCCTCCGGTGGCGCGTTGCGCAGGGCGAGCTTCACGCCGCGGTCCTGCTGGACGATGAACACCTCGAAGTCGCGGTACTTCTCCAGCACCTCGCGCGTATCGTCGGTCTGGCCCCCGACGTTGAGGACGGCGAGCGCACAACGGCGCAGCACCTCGTGCTGCCCGCCCTCGCCGGTGCTGCGCAGCCGGTTGACCTCGTGCTGGGAGAGGAGTTCGAGGCTGCCCTCGGGCATCACCTGCACCAGAGTTTCGCCGCCGCGACCCGCAGCCGGTCCGGCGCTCATGGCAGGATCTCGATCGGCGTGCCGCGCGCAGTCATGAGCCAGATGTCGACCATGTCGGCGTTGGACACCGCGATGCAGCCGTTGGTCCAGTCGGTGCGCCGGTAGTACTCCTGCGAATGCGTCGGGTTGTTCGGCTGGCCGTGGATCATGATGGCGCTGCCGGGCGCGTAACCATTGCGCCGCGCGCGCGCGCGATCGGCGTCATTCGGGTAGGAAATGCGGATCGAGAGGAAAAAGTCGCTGTCGGTATTGCGCTCGACCAGGGCGTAGCGACCCTCGGGCGTGCGGAAGTCGCCTTCGCGCGCCTTGTGCCCTTCCGGCTCGAGGCCGAGCGCCACGCGGAACCGGCGCAGCACGGTGTCGTCGCGCATGAGGTAGAGCGCGCGCTCGGCCTTGCGTACCACGATACGATCCGCCGGCGGCAGGCCGGTGGTTGCTGCATCGGCCCAGGCCACCGGCAGCAGCAACACCAGGCCACAGGCCACCAGCATCAGGCGCACCGTGCGCTGCATCCGCGCGCGCATGGCCTCAGGCTGCCGCCGGCGTCGCTGCCGGTACCGCCGCCACCCGCACCACACGCGGAAACACCACCCGGGTACCGGGGCGCAGCTGGTCGAAGTCGAGTGTCGGGTTGTACTGGCGCAGCAGCCAGACCGGCACCTTGTACTTCTGGGAGGCAAGCACCCAGACCGACTCGCCCCGGCGCAGCCGGTGCTCGGTGGTATCGGTGATGCGGTAACGCGAAAAGAAGGCTTCCTGCAGGTCATGGTGGTAGGCGATGCGGCGTGACAGGAAAGTCTCGCGGCTCACTTGCGCGAACACCAGGCGCACCCGCTGGCCGAGCACCAGCGAACGCTGGCGCGACCAGCCGTTGGCCTTGCGCAGTTCCTCGGGATTGACCTCGAGCCAGCCGGCGTAGTGGCTGAGCGTCTCGGCGGCCTGAACCTCGACGGTGTCGTTGTCGGCAACGAGGTAGTTGCTCGGGTCGGCGCGCGAAGCTGACTGCCCGCCGGCATCTCCCTGCGATTCGCGCGTCGCTGCGGCGGTGACCACGGCAGGCAGGTTGGCCGTTTCCTTCACGACCGGGGGCACCACGACCTCGGGCGCCGGCGCGGCGGCACGTGCCACCGTTGCCGGGGCCGGCGTTCCGGGTCGACCCGGCAGCTTCAGCATCTGGCCGACGCGGATGCGGCTGCCCGACTTGATGCCATTGGCCTGGGCGAGCTTCGCCACCGTCGTGCCATAGCGGTGCGCGATCCCCGACAGGGTATCGCCACGCTTCACCTTGTGGGTCTTGTCGGGAACCTGCGCGGCAAAGCGTGCTGCCGCCGGCACCTGCGCCAGCAGCTGCTGTGGTGGCGCCTCGATGACCTCGCCGGCTGGCAGGCGCAGCACGAAGCCGCGCGGCACGTACTTCGCCCCTTCCCAGACGGGCGGGAGCAACGCCGGGTTGTAGGCCTGCAGGGTCGAGCGCGAGACGCCGAAGGCCTTCTCGAGGGTCTCGACCCGCATGTAGTCAGGCATCTCGACCAGGAGCTGCTTGCTCGGCTCCTGCCGGCGCACGGGGCCGAAGAACCGCTCCGGCTCCTGCTCGATCTCAAGGGCGGCGAGGAACGAGACGTAGAAGTTGCGCGAGGCGAAGCCGAAGGTCGGGCCGTCGTAGCGACGGATGATGGTGGCGATGTCGGTGGTGCCGAGGCGCTCGGCCGCGCGGCGCATGCCGCCCGTGCCGTGATTGTAGGCGGTGATGGCGAGCGGCCAGGCGCCGAGCACGCCGTAGTTGTAGCGCAGCAGCTGGGCAGCGGCATCGCTCGAGGCAAACGGATCGCGCCGCTCATCGACAGCCTGGTCGATGCGCATGAAACGCCGCCCCGTATCACCGGTGAACTGCCACAGGCCGGCTGCGCCGACGAAGGACCGTGCATTCGGATCGAACGAGGACTCCACGTGCGGCAGCGCCACCAGTTCCTCGGGAACCCCGGCACGGCGCAGGCTGGCGATGATGTGGTCGCGCCATTGCCCTGAGCGCTCGAGGCCCGCGTGGAAGCGCTCGGCCAGGCCTTGCTGGAAGCGGACCCGTTCGGCCGCTGCGCGCAGTTCCCGGCTGGTGGTGTTTTCGGGCCAGAGCGCCAGCACGCGCTCCTCCTCGCTGCTGAGCCCGCTGCGCTTGCCCGAGCCGAGGGTGCGCAGGATACGTTCGTAGCGGCCGCGCACGGTCTCCGCCACCCGGGTGATGCGCGCCGGATTGGCGTCGCCCGAGAGATCGATCTTCTCGTAGACCACGCCGAGGTGGCGGTTGTCGTGGATCAGGCCCTGCTCGGTGGTGCACTCGGCGAAGATGCGGCGCCAGAACGCAATCTCGGGCGTGAGTTCGGCCGGACGCGGCAGGGCCTCGCTGCCCGCGGCAAGCCCCGGGGCAATAGCCATGACGCCGACCCCGATGGTCAGCAGCACTCTGGACAGCAACGACATCGACAACCCGCGCCGTGTTGAGGGGCGATACATAAGCCAATGACACCCTCGAAAGCAAGCCAGTCGCACGTCGCCCGGGGGTGCTGGTCTGGCACCGGCAAGCGTAGCGACCCGTGCCACCATGCGGGGCGAACCCATTCACATAATCGGACGATCACCGCACGCTGGCACGACGACGTGTGCGCCGGCGGCGACGATGCGGAGTGCCATCTGCCTTCAACCGATTTGACAAAACTGCTACTGTGGCACGGGACCGAATCCCGCCACCGGCTAACCTGCCGCGATGTCCCCGGGCCGTCGATCCACCATGGCTGCGAACGCGTCGTTTTCCCCACCGCCTCCGCCTGCGGCAGCCCTCGGTCGCACGTTGCGCCGCCTGGCGGCAGGGTCCTGGCTCGTCCTCACCCTGCTGCTCGGCGCCTGCGCCGGCGAGGACAGTCCCGCACCGGCGCCGCCGCCGGCTGCGACAGCGCCCGAGGCACCCGTCACTGCAGCGGACACCGCGGAGAACGTGCCGGTACCAGCGCTCGGCGGTGCCGACATGCCGGCCACGCCACCAGCGTCGCCGCAGGCTGCCCCGACGCCGGCTGCCGATGCGGCAGCGGGCGGCCCGGCATTCACCATCCTCGGTACCGACATCCCGGCTGGCACCAGCACGCGGCTGATGTGGTCACCCAGCAAGATTTTCGAAGGCATGGCGAGCGAGACACCGGTGCTGGTGGTACACGGGCGCAAGCCGGGACCGGTACTCTGCATCACCGCAGCGGTGCATGGCGACGAACTGAACGGCATCGAGATCGTGCGTCGCGTCTTCCAGGACCTCGACCCGAAGTCGCTCGCCGGCACCGCGATCGGCGTGCCGATCGTCAATATCCATGGTTTCCGGCGCGGTACCCGCTACCTGCCGGACCGCCGCGACCTCAACCGCTTCTTCCCCGGCAACCCGCAGGGCAGCTCGGCGGCACGCATCGCGCATTCCCTGTTCGAGAACATCCTGAGCCACTGCACGGCATTGGTCGACCTGCACACCGGCTCGTTTGCCCGCACCAACCTGCCGCAGGTGCGGGCCGATCTCGGTATCGAACCGGTGGCTGACCTCGCCCATGGCTTCGGCGGCATGCTGGTGCTCAACAGCGAGGCCTCGCCCGGGACATTGCGCCGGGCAGCCACCGACGCCGGCATCCCGGCGGTGATTCTCGAAGCCGGCGAGCCGCTGCGGCTGCAGCCGAAACAGGTCGAGCAGGGTGTGGCGGGAGTCCGGCGCCTGCTGGCCGCGCTCGGCATGACGCGCAAGGTTACGCTGCTGGGACAGCCGGAGCCGGTCTACTACCGTTCCCGCTGGGTGCGTGCCGATCACGGTGGGGTCCTGTCCTCGGTAGTGCGCCTCGGACAGACGGTGCGCCCGGGTGACATCCTCGGCAACGTCACCGATCCGATCACCAACGAACAGAACCTGATCCACGCGCCGGTCGCGGGGCGCGTCATCGGCATGGCGGTAAACCAGATCGTCATGCCGGGCTTCGCAGCCTTCCACCTCGGCACCGAGGCGCAGCCGGGCCGCACCGTGGCGCTGGCGCGCGCGCCGGACAAGGACGAGTCGGCCAGGGACCGGGACGTGGAAGCCCTCGACGCGGCCGCGGCCAAGGGCGACCCGGATACCGAGTGAGCCGCCCGCTGCGGGGCGCTGCTCAGCCCGCGTGCGGGTTGCGCAGCACCGCGATGCGCTCGTCGAGCGGCGGATGCGTCGCGAACAGGCGCGCGACGCCACCGCCCGAGATACCGAAAGCCTTCATGGAATCGGGCAACGCAGGCGGCTCGTGCGCGGTCTTCAGGCGCTCTAGGGCGGCGATCATGCCGTCGCGCCCGGCGAGGCCGGCACCGCCGGCATCCGCCCGGAACTCGCGCTGGCGCGAGAACCAGGCGACGATCATGCTGGCGAGCACGCCAAGCACGATCTGCGCCACCAGGCTGGTGATGAAAAAGCCCGGCCCGTGGTCGCGCTCGGAGCGGAACACCGCACGATCGACGACGTAGCCGATGACCCGCGACAGGAACAGCACGAAGGTATTGACCACGCCCTGGATCAGGGTGAGGGTCACCATGTCGCCGTTGGCGACGTGGGAAATCTCGTGGCCGAGCACGGCCTCCACCTCGCGCCGGTCCATGCGCTGCAGCAGCCCGGTACTGACTGCGACCAGCGCGCTGTCGCGCCGCGCCCCGGTGGCAAAGGCGTTCATGTCGGGCGAGTCGTAGATCGCGACCTCGGGCATGCCGATGCCGGCCTGCTGCGCCTGACGCTGCACGGTGCTGTAGAGCCAGGTCTCCGTGGCATTCGCCGGCTGGGTGATCACGCGGGCGCCGGTGCTGCGCTTGGCGATCCACTTCGACATCGCGAGCGAGATCAGCGCGCCGCCGAAACCGAACACGGCGCAGAAGGCGAGCAGCGACTGGAAGTCGATGCCGCCCTGCTGGTCGAGCACGCGGTCGACGCCGAGCAGCCGCGCCACCACGGACAGGACGGCCAGCACGGCGATGTTGGTCACGAGCAGCAGGAAAATCCGTTTCACACGACACCTCGGCAGTACAGGGGTGCCTATCTTAGTCGGGGTCGGAGTGCCGTTTTCAAGCCCCGGCGGCCAGCCACGCCCGGGCTCACCCGCCGGTTGCGGCCTGAGCGGGCGCCCTGGAGGTGCCCTTCAGGCGCAGCGCTACCCCTTCCGCAACGGCGACCGGCCACCTAGCATGATGCCTCGCCGCATGAACGCCGACTCCCCCGCCACCGATTCGCTGCTGCGCTTCTGGCAGCCACGCTACTGGCCCCTGTGGATCGGTCTGGCGATGCTGCGGCTGCTGGTGCTGCTGCCATGGCCCCTGCAGCGCCTCGCCGGCCGCGGGCTGGGCTGGCTCGCCTGGGTTGCGCTACCCGGCCGGCGCGCCGTGGCAGCGACCAACCTGCGCCTGTGTTTCCCCGACCTCGATGCCCCGGCCCGCAACCGGCTGCTGCGCCAGCACTTCGCCTCGCTCGGCATGCAGCTCATCGAGGTCGGACTGACCTGGTGGGCAAGCGACGTCACGGTGCGCCGCCTGGTGAAGGTCGAGGGCCTGGAACACTTCGAGGCGGCCACGCGCAACGGCAAGGGTGCCATCGTGCTCAGCGCGCATTTCGCCCCGGTCGAGTTCGCCGCCCGCGCCGTAAGGCTCACGCACCCGCAGATCGCCGGCTTGTATCGCGCCAACCGCAACCCTATGGTTGACGCGGTCCTGCGACGCGCTCGCACCGGCATCACGCCGACGCTGATCCCCAAGGAGAGCATGCGGACGATGATCCGCAGCCTGACCCGCGGTACCTCCGTGTGGTACGCGGCCGACCAGAGCTACCGGCGCCAGTACAGCGTGCTGGTGCCGTTCTGCGGCGAACCGGCGATGACCAACGCCGCACTCACGCACATCGCGCGCATCGCCGGTGCCTCGGTCGTGCCACTGGTGGCACATCGCCTGGCGGACGGCAGCGGCTATCGACTGCGCTTCGAACCGGCGCTCGAGGACTTTCCGACGGGTGACCCCACGGCCGATGCCCTGCGTGTCAACGCGATCATCGAGCGCTGGATCCGCGAAGCGCCGCACGAGTACTACTGGATCCACCGCCGCTTCAAGGGCCGGCCCCAGGGGTACCCGGATCCTTACGCCAGCCGCTGACGGTACGAACCAGCTGCGGAAATGCCGCCGTGTGGCGCCCGCTGCCGGCCCCGGCATGCGGCGGCCGTCACGGCCCTTTCTCCCCGACGATTGCCGACCTATCATCGCCCGACCGCGCTGAGGAGCGACGCCAACGTGAATGCCCCGGCACCGCCCGAGAACACCCCGCCCGTGGCCGGTGGGCCGCTCGCGAACCGGCTGTATCGCCCGCCCCTGGTCGGCATCGTGGCGCTCACCGCGGTGTTTCTTGCGCTGCCGCTCACCCACTCGCTGTCCATGCTGGCCCGCGCGGCAGCGCGGACGACGGAACCAGCGCTCGTCTACCTGCCGATCGGCGCAGCCGCACTGCTGCTCCTCGTCCATGGCATCCGGCGCAACACCGAGGTCGCCGGCACGCTGATCGGCTTCGCGAGCGGACTTCTGCTCTGGACCGGGTGGGCGGCTTACGCTTTCCGCTTCAACGAGATTTCGCTCGGGCTGCCGATGCCCGAACTCGCCGCGGGCACGCGCTGGCCGAGCAACCTGCTCTTCCTCCAGGGTTCCTTCGGCATCTGCGTGGTGACGCTGCTGTTCTTCGCGCTGAACCGCGACACGCGCTGCAACGCCTTCCTCTGGCTGCAGCGCCGCCTGCACCTCGGCCTCGGCAGCCAGGGCTCCGGCCAGGGCCGCAATTTCTGCCGCATCACCTTCGCCGAGACGGTGTACGTGACCTGGTTCTGCTACGGCGCTTCGCTATTCCTCGCCGACCCGCGTTACCTCGGCTACAGCAGCGTCGCCGGGTACGTGGTGGCCATCGCTCTCGCCGTCTGGGGCCTCTACCTCACCACCCGTCTCGTACGCTACACGCGCGTCATGGCCGCAGTCCGCTACGCCATCCCGACCAAGGCCATCCTGTGGATCCCGTTCGGGGAGATATTTCCAAAATACGGCTGGTACGAGGAAGTGTGGCTGCGACCCTGGGACTATCCGGGGACGATGCTCGCACTGCTTGGAGCGCTCGGACTACTGTTCGTGATCGCCATCGTCATGCCGCAGCGGCGGACTCACTGATCCCCCACCCCACCCAACGCGGCAAATGCCGGCCCCGCCAGCACCTGCGCAGGCGTGATTTCGCGCAGGCAGCGCAGGTGGCCGAGCGGGCACTGCCGCTCGAAACACGGACTGCAGTCGAGCGCCAGGTAGTGGATCGTGCACCGCGTCGTGAGCGGCGGTGTGAAGGCCGGTGAACTCGAGCCGAAAAGCGCCACGACATGCGTACCGGCGGCCGCCGCGACATGCATCAGACCCGAATCGTTGGTGACGGCGGCCTGCACTCCCGCCAGCAGGTCGACGGTGTCCTCCAGGCGCGTCACACCGCAGAGGTTGTGCACCGCCGCGCCGCCGAGGCGCGCGATCTCCTCGCCGAGCGCGTGCTCACCGGCAGACCCCAGCACCCAGCACTGCATCCCGCGGACACCGAGTTCGCGGGCCAGCTCGCCGAAGTGCGCGAGCGGCCACTGCTTCGCCGGTCCATACGCTGCCCCGGGCATCAGCGCCACCGCCGGGCCGGCACCGAGACCGTGGCGCGCGAGCAGCGCGGTGCGGTTGGCGACATCGATCCTCAGGCGCGGCGGTGGCGGCTCGGGCAGCGGCGCGCCAGGCGGGAGGCCGAGTGCGAGCAGGCGCTTGACGGTCTGGTCCAGCCGCTGACGGTCGAGTTTGCGGGCATCGTCGAGCACGAGCCCGCGCAGCTCCGTGCGATAGCCGGTGCGCACCGGGATGCGCGCCAGCACCGGCACCAGCGCAGCCTTGAAGGAGCGCGGCAGCACGATGGCCCGATCGTAGCGCTCGGCCCGCAGCTCGCGCCCGAGTCGCCAGCGGGCCGCGAGGCCGAGTTCGCCATGTCCGACGGCCAGCGCGATCCCGCGGCGCACCTCGGGCATGCGTGCCACCAGCGGCAGCGACCAGGGCGGACCGACGACGTCGAGCATCACCCCCGGCTCACGCTCGTGCAGCAGCCGGAACAGTGACTGCGCCATGACCATGTCGCCGATCCAGGCCGGGCCGACGACCAGTATCCTGCTGCCCGCGCCCATGCCGGTGCCAGCCAGACCGTTCAGAGACCCTGGGTCGCGAGCACGTCGAGGTAGCCGCGCACGCCCGCCTCGACGTCGATGAACTCGTCGCGGTATCCAGCCAGGCGCAGCGTGGCGAGGTCCGCCTGCGTGAAGCTCTGGTAGCTCCCGGTGAGTGCGACCGGGAACGGGATGTAGCGGATGCTGCCGCGGCCGTGCCAGGCGATCACGGCGCGGGCGACGTCGTTGAAGCTGCGGGCGCGGCCGGTGCCGAGGTTGAAGATGCCGCGCCGGCCACCGTGCTCGAGAAACCAGAGGTTGGCGCTGGCCACGTCGTCGACGTGGATGAAATCGCGCAGCTGCTCGCCGGGACCGTAGCCGTCGCTGCCGTCGAACAGGCGCACCTCGTCGCCCTGGCGCAGTTGCTGGTGGAAGTGCCACACCACGCTCGCCATCGATCCCTTGTGTGCCTCACCGGGGCCGTAGACGTTGAAGTAGCGCAGGCCGACCACCTGCGAGCCGGCCGCGCCGGTCACCCGGCGCACATGCTGGTCGAAGGCGAGTTTCGACCAGGCATAGACGTTGATCGGGCGCTCGCACTCCGGCGCGACGCGAAACTCACGCCCGGACCCGTACACCGACGCGGAAGAGGCATAGACCAGCGGGATGCGGCGCTCGAGGCAGTAATGCAGCAGGTGCTTCGAGAACTCGTAGTTCAGGCGCATCATCAGCCGCCCGTCCCACTCGGTCGTGACGGTGCAGGCCCCCTGGTGCAGCACGCCGAGGATCTTCGCGGCGACATCCTTGCGTGCCGCGATCCGCCGCAGGAAATCCTCGTAGTCCATGTAGTCGGCGATCTGGCAGCTGGCGAGGTTCAGCGCCTTATGGCCGTCCCTGAGGTCGTCGACCACCATGATGTCGGTGATGCCGGCGCTGTTCAGCCGCTGCACGATGTTCGAGCCGATGAAGCCGGCCCCGCCGGTGACGATGATCATGGTCTGCCTGCCGTGGTTACGCCGGTACCAGTTCCCGGTAGAGGTCGATGTAACGTTGCGTCATGGCCTGGGGTGCGTAACGTGCCGCGCGTTCCCGGTTGGCAGCACCGATGCGCTCGCGCAGGCCGGGGTCGGCCCGCAGGGCCAGGATTGCTGTCGCCAGTGCGGCGATGTCGTCGACCGCGCACAGGAAACCCGCCTCGCCGTCCGGTACGACCTCCGGGATACCGCCGACACGGGTGGCGACGACCGGCAGCCCGAACGCCATGGCGTCGAGCAGTACCGATCCGAGCCCCTCGTGGCGGGAAGGATAGAGAAAGACGTCGAAGGCGGCCAGATAGTCGCCGACCTCGCTCACCTCCCCGGCAAAGTGCAGGTTGGGCAGCCCGGCGGCGGCCTCGCGCAGCATGGCCTCGTCGCGGCCGGAGCCGACCAGGACGAAGCCGACGTCAGGCGCAGTCCGTACCAGCTCACGCGCCAGGGCGACGATCTGCCGCTGGCCCTTGTGGGCATCAACCAGGGCGCCGACATGCCCGACCAGCAGCGTGGCCGCGAATCGTGCCCGCAGGGCGGCGGCCTGCTGCGGATCAGCCGGCAATCCGGCATTGGCACTCGGGATGACCCGCCAGGACAGCTCCGGATCCAGCGCGCGCAGCGAGGCACCGATCGCCTGCGACAGCACGACGAGGCGTGCGGCGCGGCGATACATGAGGCGATTGAGCACGTGGTGCGACGGCCCCTGCTGGACGCGGCGCGTGACGATGTAAGGCACGCCGCCGCTGACCGCCTGGAGCCACGCGGCCCGCAGCGCGCGTGCTTCGTGGACGTGCACCAGGTCCGCACCGCGCAAGGCTCGCCACGACTGCAGGATGCCGCCCGCTACGGCGACGACGCCGAGATCTGGCACGTCGGCGAGCCGCGCCGCGAGCGGTTCGCCCCGGCGCACCACCGCCCGCTGCCGCCAACCGCGGGCAGCCAGTCCACGCACCAGAAGCTCCGTCTGCCGCTCACCGCCGCGGAAACCGCGCGCCAGGTTGATGTGAGCGACGAGGGTCAACGCACCAGCTTGTAGGTCGCGCTGCAGTACGGACACCTGGCCGTGCCGGTCGCTTCGATCGGCAGGTACACCCGCGGGTGGGAATTCCACAGGTACATGCCGGGCATCGGGCAGGACAGGGGCAGGTCAGCGCGGGTGACGTCGTAGAGGTGCTCGGCGTTCGGCTGGATGAGGGATTCGTTGCGGGTGGCCTGCTTGGGCACGGCGGAACTCCGGCGGATGCGGCGATGGCGCGGAATTATACGGGCGAATGGCGCGGCGGCGCTGGCCGCTATGCTCCCGCCGGCCCGGCGAACACCGCCGTCCACACCGCACGCACGGCCGCGATCGCCGCAACGGCCTCCGCCCGCGGCATGAAGCCCGGCTGCCCGGCGAGAGCCAGGTGGTGCAACCGCTGGCGCCAGGCCCGGTACGTGTCGGTGAGCAGGGTTGCCGTCTCGCCCGGGATCACGCCGGCAGCGGCAAGCCCTTCCAGCTGGCGGATGTTGTCCGACCAGCGCACCAGTTCCGGGTGGTGCCGGGCCTCGCGCAGCACCAGGTACTGGACGATGAATTCGATGTCGGTGACGCCGCCCGGGTCGTGCTTGATGTGGAAGGACTCCGGTGTGCCCTGCGCCAGTTCGGCGAGCATGCGCTCGCGCATGGCCAGTACGTCGGCACGCAGCTTCTCCTGGGATACACCGCCAGTGAGGATGCGGCGGCGGATGTCTTCGAACGCCCGGCATATCGCCGGACTGCCGGCGATCGCGCGACTGCGCAGCAGGGCCTGGTGCTCCCAGGTCCAGGCGCCCTCGCGCTGGTAGGCCTCGAACGCGACGAGGCTCGACACCAGCAGACCCTTGCGTCCCTCGGGCTGCAGGCGCGTGTCGACCTCGTAGAGCTGGCCGGCCGGCGTGAGCATGGTGGCGATGTTGATGATGCGGCGAGCGACACGGCCGAAGAACACCGCGTTGTCGAGCGGCTTCTCCCCGTCGGTCTGCTGCTCATCACCCGCCGAATCGTGCAGGAACACCAGGTCGAGGTCCGAGCCGTAGCCGAGCTCGAGCCCGCCCAGCTTGCCGTAGGCGGCAATGCCGAGCTCCGCATCGCGAGGCACTCCGCCGACCACGCAGCGCGGGCGCCCGTGCCGGGCTGCCAGCTCGCGCCAGGCCTGCGCCGCGGCGGCGGCGAGGACGAGTTCGGCGGTCTCGGTGAGCCGGTCGCTCACCTTCATCAGCGGCAGCACCCCGGAGAGATCGGCAACGGCGATGCGGAACATCGCGGCCTGGCGGAAATTGCGCAGCGCCTCGAGGCAACGCTCCTGGTCGTCGGGATCGACGGCGGAGAGCCGCCGCTCCAGGTCCTGGGCGAGTTCCTCACGCGTCGGCGCTGCATTGAACAGGCGCTGGTCGAGCAACTCGTCGAGCAGCAGTGGGTGCGCCGCCACCTGGCCGGCGAGGAAGTCGCTCATCGCGCACAGTCCGACCAGGCGCTCGCGTGCCGCCGGATTCTCGTTGAGCAGTGCGAAGTAGGCAGAGCGCCGGCCGATGGCCTCGATCACCTGCGCCACACCCTGGACCGCCAGCACCGGGTTGCGCTGGCGGCCGGCGAGTTCGAGCACCACCGGCACCAGGGCATCGAGGCGCTGGCGACCGATCTCGTCGAGCCGCTGCAGAGTTCCGGCAGCGCGCAGCTGGCGCAGCCGCTCGAGCACGGCCGCGCTGTCGTCGAACCCGGCCTCGCGGAGCAGCCCGGCGGCCGCCTCGGCGCCAACCTCCTCGCGCCATACGGCGCGCAGCCGGCCGCCGGCGGCCTGTGCCGCCGGCGCTTCGCCGCGGAAGACGACGTCCTGGAAATGGCGGCTGACCGTGGCCCGCTGGCGCTCCAGTTCGGCAGCGAGCGGCTCCCAACCAGGAAACCCGAGCGCACACGCGACGCGGATGCGCTCGAGCGGGTCGGCAGGGAGCGTGTGCGTCTGCTGGTCCTGGAGCGCCTGGATGGCGTTCTCGACGCGCCGCAGGAAGAGATAGGCCTGCGTCAGCTCGGTCACGGCGGCGGTCGGCAGGCAGCCGTGGCGCGCCAGTGCCGGCAGGACCTGGAGAATCTCGCGACCGCGCAGGTCAGCGATACTGCCGCCTCGCACCAGCTGGAACGACTGGACGATGAATTCGACCTCGCGGATGCCGCCCGGCCCGAGCTTGATGTTGGCCTGGTACTCACGCCGCTGCACCTCGGCCTCGATCATGGCCTTCATCTCGCGCAGCGAGGCAAAGACGCCGTAGTCGAGGTAGCGGCGGTACACGAACGGCCGGACCACGTCGCGGTAGAAGTAATCCGCATCGGCCCACTCGTTGACCACCCTGGCCTTGATGTAGGCGTAGCGCTCCCAGTCGCGGCCGTGCTGCATGAGATAGGTCTCGAGCCCGGCCAGGCTCACCGCCAGCGGCCCGCTCGCCCCGAAGGGTCGCAGCCGCACGTCGACCCGGAATACGAAACCTTCCGCCGTCTTCTGGCTGAGCAGGCTGACCAGCTTCTGCGCGAGCGCGCGGAAATATTCCTCGTTGCTGACGGGACGCGAGCCGCTGGTCTCGCCGGTATCGGAAAACACGAACACCAGGTCGACGTCCGACGAGAAGTTGAGCTCGTAGCCACCCAGCTTGCCCATGCCGAGGATGCCAAGTCCGCAGGGTGCGCCGTCGGCGAGTTGCGGGGCGCCGTGACGCCCGGTGAGCATCCGGTCCGCCCAGGAGCAGGCGACTGCGATCGCCGCGTCGGCGAGATCGGACAGGTCGCGCAGCGACTCGGTGACGGATGCGGTACCGGATACATCGCGCCAGACGATGCGCAGCAGTTCCCGGTGACGCACCAGGCGCAGCTCACGCATGAACTCCGTTTCGGTCAGCGTCGCGGGAGCGGCTGCCAGCAGTTCACGGGCGATCTCCCCCGGCGCGGACGGCCGGTCGAGGCGTCCGCTGCCGAGGAGCAGCGCGAGAATTTCCGGATAGCGGCCGACCACCTCGGCGCAATACGGGCTGCAGGCTGCCACGTGTTGCAGCTGGTCGCGACGGAATGCAGGCAACGCCGCGGCCGGATCTGCTGCAGCGAGCGTCGCCGCCGCAGCGTCGCGCAAAACTTCCGGGACCTCAGCCAGGGCCTGACTCATGGGCGCGCATCCTAGCAGCCCGGCCGCCGGAGTCGACAGGCGTGTCCGGGTCAGCGCCGGCCGGGGCGCAGTCGGCCACGCAGCAGCGCGGTCACGAGCGTCGCCGCGAAGAGCGCAATGGCGAGCGCATTGCCGAGTGCTCCGCTGCGCACGAGGACCACGTCACCGAGCAGCACACCAGCGGCACGCACCGCCAGCGATCCGTGCAACACGCCGAGCGGAAGATAAAACAGCCCCGTCCAGGCGATGCGGGCGCCGGTGATGGCCGGCACGATCACCGGCGCATGTCCGAAGACCATGGAGATGACGAAGCCGAGCGTGAAAGCGTGCAGCGCGGCATCGCGCCAGGGATCGCCGGCGGCAAAGCCACCACCGGCGCCGAGCAACCCGGCCAGGGCAAGCCAGCCGTAGCCCGTGAGCAGGCACACGGCGATGTAGCGCGTCAGCCCACGGTCGCGCACTGTGCGCCGGGCGACATCGAAGCGCAGCAGCCAGAGCGCGAGCGCGACCAGCGCGAGGCCGAAGAGCGACCGCCCGCCCACCCAAGGCGAGGTCGCGAGCGCCGTACCGGCCAGCACTGCGCCGAGGACGACCTGGAAAGCAATACGCGCCCCCGGTGCCGGAGGCAACACGCGCGTCAGCTCGAGCCGCTCCCCGGCGATGGTCAGGGCAAGGAACGCCAGCCACCAGGGTATTGCGGCCTCGAGCCCGGCACCCGCCAGCCAGAGCATGTGGCCGACGAGCAGTGCCGCAGCCGCGATCGCGAGCACCGCGGCGTGCAGCACCAGGTGCCGTCGCATGATGACGATGCTGACCAAGACAAACCCGGTGGCGCCAGCCACGAAAAAAGCCGTCGCCCAGACCATGGGCAGCCGGGCCAGCAGCACGAGCCCGCCAACAGCTGCCCCGGCGGGAGCAAGCAGTGCCCAGGGTCGCCCGAGGGCGACGGCGCGCTCGAGACCGATGACTGTACCGAAAAATGCCGCCACCATCAGGACCCCGTGGTCGGCAGCGTAGGGAGCCGCAGCCGGCAGGTCGATGCCGAGGCGCGCCAGCCCGACGGCAATGCCCGCGACCAGGGCGGTAACTGCCGCAAGCAGCAGGGGCAGGCGGCTGGCGAGGCCCGCAAGGTTCACGCGGTGGGCCTGACTCGCTCCGGCACCCGGTAGTCCGATCTGCCGGTACCGGCTGTCGATGTCACTTGCGGGCGGCCAGGTAACCGAAGGCTGCGCCGGCGACGGCGGCGGTGGCGACGATGACGGTGATCATGGCCACCAGGGCGAGCGCCAGGGCCACCGGAATGCCGGCAGCCCCGAAACCCGGCAGCTCGAGATCCGCAGTACCGCTGCGGTTGATGACCGCGCCGGCCATGACTGTGAAAAAGATGGTCGGCGCAAGCGAGATGGCACCGAAGATGATGGCCACGGAACGCATGAAACGGCGCTGGTGATCATCGCGGGCCATGCGCCGCGACATCCACCCGACGAGCCAGCGCGAGACATGGAAGGCGACGAAAGCGCCGCAGAAAAAACCGATGGTGATGGCGAAGATCATGGTTGTCCGGGATGCGACCGGCACCAGTCGGGTATCACCGCGGTGCCGCCTGCATCGGCTGGTATCAGGATGCGGAGCGTTGGGAACGCTTGCGCAGAACCCATCCGGAAGCCTTGGCTGTCGACCAGCCGATCAGGTACACGGCTGCGAAAAATCCGGCCCAGACCGCCAGGAAACTCAGCGTCGTGCGGATCCCGGCCCACATGAGGTAGGCCCCGTAGTCGGCCTCCGTGTGGAGCGGGGTCTTCTGCTCCAGGGCAAACAGGCGCAGCGCACGGCACGGGTCGGATTCGACCGGATAGGTGTCCGGCCAGCTGCCGTCCGGCAATGCGCGCCAGGAACTGCAGGCCGGTGACTGCAGGTTCGCGACGATCGCCGGGTCGGCCTTCGGCCAGGCGGCGATGATGACCGCACAGATGGAGGCCAGGAAAAACGTCGCGAACATCAGCCAGAACTTCTGCCAGCTGTGTAACCGTTTCCACCGTTGTTTCAGCATTTGTCCCTGCCCTGCCGCGCCTATCCCCGCGTGCTGCGGGTGACGCGCATCCTACCGCAGCGTGGCGCCCGTGACGAAGGGTGGCACAGTCTGCGTTGATGGCGGTGTGGATTCGGGAAAACGAACCCGGAAAAAGTCGGGCCCCGCCGGCCTATTCAACGACGTTGAATAAACCGGCGGGGCCCTTTTTCGTCAGGTACTCAGCGAGTACCTGTCAAGGCCAGCGGCCTCAGACGCGGGGCTCCTCCTGAGTCGCCCACTCGCGGCCGGCTTCCTTGCCGTACTCCTTCTGGTACTGGGCCCACTCGTCCGTGCCCACATCGGCCTCCGGCTGCAGCCGGTTGCCGCGCGAGAGCACGAACCAGATCAGCGGGAGCAGACCACCGAAGACGAACAGGGCGCCACCGATCATGCGCAGGTACGTCAGGGTGACGAACACCGGACCCGTGATGATCTCGGAGGTGCGCGCGTACCAGAAGCCCTCGGTCAGCACCAGCCAGATCTGATAGACCCCGACCGGGAACATGTCGAGGAACATCATCAGGCCGACGCCGATGTTGAGCGACCAGAACGAGGTGCGCACCAGCTTGTCGTTCCAGGCGGACTTCTGGAACAGGTGCTGGCAGCAGAACAGCAGGCCTGCCAGCGCCACGTTGCCCTTGACGCCGAACATCGCCGCGTGCGCGTGGTTCAGGGTCATGTACGTGGCATGCTCGTAGTAGTTCACGAGCGGCAGCGTGATCAGCGAGCCGAACACGCCGGCACCGAACACGTTCCAGAAGTTCACGCCGAGGATGAACAGCCACACGCCTTCCATGACGTGCGCCTGCTTGCCCTGGACGCGGAACTCGTTGGCACGCCCGCCTTCCTGGCGCATCTGCCAGGCGTCCAGCGTCAGCAGCAGCAGCGGCAGCACCTGGAGGGTGGAGAACACGCTGCCCACCGCGATGATGCCGGTCGGCTTGGCAATCCAGTAGAAGTTGTGCGAGATGCCATTGATCGCCGTGACGAAGAACAGCATGACGGCCAGGAAAATGACCCGCTCGGCCATCAGGCGCGTCACCAGCCCCATCTGGACCAGAAGGTAGGCCACGATGACGGTGGTGAACACCTCGAAGGTGACCTCCACCCACATGTGGACCGTCATCCAGCGCCAGTAGTCGGAGATGGCGAAGTTGTCGCTCGGCGTCATCAGCACGCTGAAGAACAGGAACAGGACCATCACGCCGCTGCCCCAGAGCAGCCAGGCCGGGACGGACCAGACGTTCTTCATGGTGAGCCAAGGCTTCACACCGCGGTAGATGATGTAGATCCACAGCGTGAAGGAACCGAGCAGCACCAGCTGGAAGAAGCGCCCGAGTTCGAGGAACTCCCAGCCCTGGCTGCCGAACCAGTAGCTGATCTCATCGTTGGGGAGCCAGCCGCGCTGACCGGTGTAGATGCCGCCAACCGCACCGACCGCGACGATCACGGCCAGCGCGAACAGCAGGTTGATCAGGAACTTCTGCCCGCTGGGGACCTTCGTGAGCCGGGGCAGGAAGAAGATCGTGTAACCGACCCAGCACATAAAGAACCAGTAGATCTGCAGCAGCGTGTGGTAGCTGCGCGAGACCGTGAACGGCACCAGGTTGTTGAGATCGATGCCGAAGGGACGCAGGAAGTCCGTCGCGCTGATGATGCCGGCGAGCACCTGGATGCCGAACACCACCACAGCCAGCCCGAAGAACTTGTAGGTCGAACGCTGCGTGGGACGCACGTAGCCGTTCTCGAGATCGGAGGTCGTCAGCGCGTGGCCCGTGGTACCGCTCTGGGTATCGAACAGGTCCACCGGCTGCATCTTCATCTGGCCGTAAACGTACAGCACCACCATGATGCCGATCCACAGCGCGAAGATGGAGATGAAGGTCCACACCATCGTGGCCGTGGTGGCGTAGTTGCCAGCCTCGGGGTCATACGGCCAGTTGTGGGTGTAGCTGTATACCTCGCCCGGACGGTTGGCAGCAGCGACCCAGCCACCCCAGAAGAAGAACGCGGAGACGGCGCGGAGGTTCTCCTCGCCGGACACCTGGCCGATCGGATCCATGCGGTCCTTGTAGGTCGGGTCGGTGAACATGCGCGCGTAGTGCTTGTCCAGCACGCCGAGAGCGTGGACCTGCCCATCCGTCAGCACGATGCGGCCGGCCTGCTCGTCGTAGGTGTTGGTGTGCAGCTCGCGGATCACGCGCTGGCCGATCGCGTCGGTCTCGAAGGCCGTGAGCGTGTCGGTGCCGTTCTTCGCCTTGAGCTCGTCCGTGTAGTACTCGCGCATGGCGACCACGGTGCGATGCAGTGCATCGGCGGTGAAGTCCGGACCGCGGTCCGCACCGTCACCCCAGAACGAGCCATAGCCCATCAGGCCGCGAAGGTGGAAGACCTCCTTGCCGCGCTTGATGGTGGCTTCGGATGCCACCACTTCGCCAGTGGGGGACACGAAGTCGACGAGCGGCGGTGCGCCGCTATAGGTCTGCTGACCAAGATAGATCAATCCGACCACGCTAATCGCGGCGACAACGAGGAACTGGGCAAACCAGTTCTTCTTGTTCAGCATCCACATCGCCAGATTAGAGCTGCCGGTACTGCTGACGGCTTTTGTGCTCATTTGGGGTTCCTCACAACGGTCTCGAGAGCGCAGGTTTGGGTACGACTGAGATGAAAACTGTCACTCCGGGCCTGGGCCCAAGAGCAGACGTGGCATAAGTTCCCATCCCCCGGATGCTATTAATATACGGTAATCGCGGTGAACTAATACGTACTTCTACCTAACGAATCGCGGCTTTGGTGGCGATGCCTCACGACGCTATCATGGCGTGAGACCCCGCACCGACGGGCGACAACACGCCGGCCAGCGGTGGCTTTTCCGCGACGCGAGCAGGACACGACAGTGAAGATCCTTTCCTGGTTCCGGTCGTCCGATGACGACATCCCCGCAGACGGCCTCTACGAGATGCACGACGAGGAAGGGCGCCTGCGGGCCCGAGGCACCAACAAGGCAGGGCAAAGGGACGGACCCTATGAGTCGTTCTACGAGAACGGCCAGGTCGAGTTCCGTGGCCAATACCAGGACGGCGAACTGCACGGCCCACAGACGTGGTTTCACCGCAACGGCCAGCTGCTCGAGCGCCAGGACTACCAGCTGGGGCGCAAGGAAGGGCCCTGGGAGATGGTCCACGAAAACGGGCAACCGCGCTCCCGCGGCTGTTTTCAGCAGGGTGCACGCCAGGGTCCGTTCGAGGTCTTCCACGCCAACGGCCAGCTGCGCTCACGCGGCACCCACCGCGACGACAGCCGTGATGGTTCCTATGCGTCGTTTTTCGACAACGGCCAGGCGGATGCCCACGGTCATTTCGCTGCCGGCCTGCGCAGCGGCCCCTGGGAAGAGTTCTACGAGACCGGGCAACTGCGGCAACGCGCGACCTATGCCGATGGCCAGCCGACCGGCGTGCTCGAGGCCTATCACCCGAACGGCCAGCTCAAGACCCGCGAGCACTACCGGGACGGCCAGCAGGAGGGGCCCTTCGAAGCCTATTACGCCAATGGCCAGTTGCGTGCGCGCGGCGGCTGCCGGGCGGGATCGCCGGAAGGCCCGTACGAGCTCTATGCCGAAGACGGCCGCCTCGAGCAGAAAGGCACCTACCGCGACGGGATGCTGCACCCGGAATAGGCAGGAAACACGCCCATGATCAAACTCATCATGGTGGTAAGGGCCGTTTACCAGCACTTCCGGCCGCCGGACGGACCCGCGGAGCGGTTCTACAGCAGCGGCCAGTCGAAATGCCGGGGCGACTACCTCAACGGCAAGCAGGAAGGTCCCTGGGAGTTCTACCACGAGAACGGGCAGATCTCGTTGCGAAGCTCGTTCAAGGATGGCGAGCGCCATGGCCCGTGGACCCTGTACTACGAGTCCGGGCATGTGAAGCTCAAGGGCAGCTCGGTGGAAGGCCGGCCCGAGGGCCTGTTCGAGCGCTACTACGATGGTGGACGGCTGTGGGAGCGCGTCACCTATCGTGACGGTGAGCGCGACGGAGCGTACGAGCAGTTCTACGAGAGCGGGCGGCTGGCCGAACGCGGCCAGTACGAGGAAGGCCGTCTCGACGGCCTGTGGGAATATTTCTATCCCAACGGGCAGCTGAAGAAGCGCGGACGGTTTTCCAACCGCCGGCGCGATGGGCTCTGGGAAGCGTTCGACGAAACCGGCCGCCTGATCGCTCAGCGCAACTTCTCGGCCGATCACTGGGCTGGCGGACCTCCCGGACCTGCCGGCCGCAGCTAACGCTCCAGCAGCCTGAGCTTGCCCGGCAGGCCGTCCCACTCCTCGGCGTCGGGCGGCGACGAGCGGCGTGCGGTGATCTTCGGCCAGACCGCAGCCAGCTCCGCATTCAGGCGCACGAACGCCTTCTGGGAAACCGGCACGTCGCGCTCCTCCATGATGGCGCCGACCGGGCACGCCGGAACGCAGAAGATGCAGTCGATGCACAGCTCCGGGTCGATCACCAGGAAGTTCGGTCCTTCGCGGAAGCAGTCAGCGGGACAGACCTCGGCGCAGCTCGTGTGCTTGCAGTTGATGCAGTTCTCGGTGACGACAAAAGGCACGTCGGCTCCTCCACTCGCGGCCGCGATCGTGCTGACGAAGCGCATCTTATAACCGATCCGGCAGCGCCTGGCGGTCGTGGATTCCCGTACTGCCCGGGCGCTGTGCGACAATTCCCGCCCTGACGGCCCGCGGACCCGGTACACGCGCGATGATCACGACGGACGGCAATACGGCTTGTGCGGCGATCGCTCACAAGCTGAGCGAGGTCATCGCCATCTACCCCATCACCCCGTCCTCGCCGATGGGGGATCTCGCCGACAACTGGTCGGCCAACTCACGCCCCAATCTCTGGGGCGCAGTCCCGCAGGTCATCGAGATGCAGAGCGAGGCCGGTGCGGCCGGCACAGTCCACGGCGCCCTGCAGCGCGGGGCGCTGGCGACGACGTTCACCTCGTCGCAGGGCCTGCTGCTGATGATCCCGAACATGTACAAGATCGCCGGCGAACTGCTGCCGACGGTTTTCCACGTCGCTGCCCGCACGGTCGCCACCCACGCGCTGTCGATCTTCGGCGATCACAGCGACGTCATGGCCTGCCGCGGCACGGGCTTTGCCATGCTGTGTGCGGGCTCGGTCCAGGAGGCGGCTGACTTCGCGCTGCTGAGCCATGCGATCGCGCTCGAGTCGCGGGTGCCGGTGCTGCATTTCTTCGACGGCTTTCGCACCTCGCACGAGATCGCGCGCATCGAGCCCCCGGGCGAGGCGCTGATCCGCGGGATGGTGCGCGACGAGTGGCTGCAGGCGCATCGCGGGCGCGCCCTGTCGCCCGACCGGCCGGTGATGCGCGGCACGGCGCAGAACCC
>CAYQAR010000023.1:0-10462 GCA_964415505.1 uncultured Chromatiaceae bacterium
AACACTTCCGTTCACCGGCGGCGAGCGGAGCGCGTCTCGAGACTTTCTTTCCCCGAACGCCGCCCGGTGGAACGGGTAGTTAGAGGTCGCCCCGCGTGTCGATCGGCGTAGGTATCCAAAAGGCTGCGAATCATCCTCTGATATGGCACTTTTGATCGCGCGGCATGGGCCTTGAAAAAGTCCACGCTCTTCTTGCTTAGAGAAATGGTGACCTTGACCCCGTCTTCCTTCAGGACGAGCTGATCAGGGGGTGGCAGAAAATCCTCAACGACCTCTAAGCGGCCGAGTGGTTCATCCGTGTACTTTCGAATGTGCTTCATAGAGCTTCTTGCCTCTACGCCAAAAGCCGGCGCCAATGATTCGAATGACCTTGCCTCGATAGGTGAACCTGACGGTCAGGATGCCGTCGGCTATTCGACCGAAGCAGAAATAACGCTGCTCGTCCTGGCTGTGCCCGGTGTCGCGCGCTATGACCCGGCCTGGATCGAGAAACGCCAGCTGGGCTTCACCGAATGACACACCGTGCTTTCGCTGATTTTCGGCATCCTTGGCCGGGTCCCAGTCAAAGTCGGCTGCCATGACGGTAGACTAGCATGAATATGGCGCCGCCGCCATATACTCGTATGGCTCGTCGCCAAGACCTCTAACGAATGTAAGTGACTTCCCCAACCCGATACGGCATCGAGGTGCCAGGATTGAGGTGTGTGTTCATCAATCGCACTCGGGAGGGGGAAGTCATGAACGAGATTACTACCGTGGGAATCGATCTGACAAAGCAGGTGGTCTCAGTGCACGGCATCGATGCGCGCGGGCAGGTCCTCCTGCGGCGCACGATCCGGCGGGAAAAGCTCGCCGAGCTGGTGGCACAGCTGCCCCGCTGCCGCCTCGGCATGGAGGCCTGCTCCGGGGCGCACCAGTGGGCGCGGGAGTTCCAGGCGCTCGGCCACGAGGTGCGGCTGATGGCGCCGAAGTTCGTCATCCCGTACCGCAAGAGCGGGAAGAACGACGGCAACGACGCGGAGGCGATCTGCGAGGCCGTGGGCCGGCCGAACATGCGCTTCGTGCCGGTGAAGTCGGTGGAACAGCAGAGCATCCTCACCCTGCACCGGGTGCGCCAGGGCTTCGTGGAGGAGCGCACGGCGACGATGAATCGCATCCGCGGCCTGCTCGCCGAGTTCGGCATCGTGCTGCCGCAGCGCTCGGTGGAGCTGCGCCGGCGGCTGGCCGGCGCGCTTGAGCGGCTGCCGCCGCTGGCCGCACGGGCGCTCGGTGACCTCAAAGCCCACGTGGCGGTGCTCGATGCGCGCATCGGCGAGTACGAGCGGGAGATCACCGCACTCGCTCGCCACAGCCCGGCCGCCCGGCGCCTGCAGGAGCTACCCGGTGTCGGGCCGCTCACCGCCTCGGCGATCGTCGCCAGCGTCGGGGCAGCGCACGAGTTCGACAACGGGCGGCAGTTCGCCGCCTGGCTCGGGTTGGTGCCGCGGCAGTACTCGACCGGCGGCAAGACGCGGCTCGGCCACATCACCCGGCGCGGGGATCCGTACCTGCGCACGCTGTTGATCCTCGGCGCCCGGGCCGTGCTGCACAACGCCGGCCGGCACGAGCACCGGCTCGCGCGCTGGGCGCTCAGCGTGCGCGATCGACGCGGTTACCACCGCGCCTGCGTGGCCATCGCCGCGAAGAACGCCCGCATCCTCTGGGCACTGCTCGCCCGCGACGAGCCGCTCAAGCTCGCCGCCTGACATCGGACACGACGGAGGTTCCCACCCGCGACTGCGACGAGGTACGTATCGCAACAGGTCAGACCGGCGTTCGGCGATCCTGATGAGCTCTGGGGCACGAGCGATGCCGACTAACGATCGAGGGCCGAACGCGCGGCTTACATTGGGGCCCGGGCACGACGCTGCCCATACAGAGGCCGGTTATAGACCTGCAGTCAGATCTGTTGGCGATAACGTTGCCGCGGAAACGTCGCCGGAGGTGAATGAAGACAGATAGCAGCGACTGTGCTTGACGGAAGGGGAAGTCCTTATAGTTGGAGTTCACCCGCTTGCGGAAGCGGGCGAAGCCCGCTGTAGCAGGTCGGGTGCAACGACGGGTTAGGCCACTGTGTAGAACGGCAGCAGGTCACGGCGTATCGGACAAGGCCTGCTTCGCAGCTTGGCGGTCTTTGTAGAACTGGACACCCGCTTCGCTGACCTCTATGGCTTGTTGATGAGCAGCCACCCATTGCTCCTTGGTGATGTGCTCGCCGGACAAGAGATGCTCGGTCAGCCTGGTGTGAAGGACGATGTAGTAGCCGAGATCGTAGGTGATGACGGGCCTGCCGTGCTTGGCCATAAGCTCCGCATGCTTTTCTGCGGAGTCGTACTCCTTGACCGCCGCGTCGAGTGCGAGTTTGGCGCGGTCACGCCTCTCTTGCGCACGCTGCTGCAGCCAGACTGAGGCAAGTGACACCACGGCGCCCAGGACCGCACCGAAGAAGCCAGATAGCAGGGAAGCGTACTCGGTGCTCATTGCGGTGGCCTAACGCTCCAGTTCAGCGGCGGCGCGCAGCGCGGTCCGCTGCAACCGGTTGTTAGCCGGCACAATCTCCCCGACCGGTCACCGCAAGAGACCGTGAATCGCCGCCCTGCA
Organism: uncultured Chromatiaceae bacterium; assembly: GCA_964415505.1. Taxonomy (GTDB): domain Bacteria; phylum Pseudomonadota; class Gammaproteobacteria; order Steroidobacterales; genus QUBU01. The sequence continues at coordinate 2,641 of CAYQAR010000023.1, forward strand.
GGTAACCCACGGATGGTCCCGCGACCGCAACATCAGGTTCAGAGTTCGCCAGCGAGGACGTCAAGGCAGATACTCGATGTGCAACGCGCCGATGTGACCGTTGAACTTGAACGGCTTGCGTTCGTAGTACGCCTCGGAGACAGGCGAGTAACTGTCCATGCCGACGTCGAACGCGTCGTTCGCCGTGAAGGCGAGCACCGCCGTGCGCGGCACCGTGGCACGGCCGACTTCCTTGCCGGCGACGCGCAGGACAACGTCCGCTGCGCCGCGCGGCGCGGCGATGCGCGTCTCGACCTCGATCTTCACCTTGCCGGTCGGCAGCGCCCCTGTGGTCTCGATGCGCGTGCGCTCGATCTCGAACAGGTTGTACTCGTAGCTGAGCTTGCCCTTGTCCACCCACAATGCCACGCCGCCCGAGAATGCCCCCAGTGCGTACAGGACGCCCGACGAATCGGCATCGAGATCGGCGTCGATGGAGACGAGGTTGCTACGCCCGCCCACCTTCGGCCCCGCGAACTCGGGCACGCCGACGACGTCCTGCGTGTAGTGGAATTCCGTCGCCGGATTGTGCGGCGCTGACTGCGGGCTCCAGATGATCGACCACAGCCCGCCGCCGACCGGGTAGACCAGATTGGCCTTCGCCTCCCTGTCGAAGAGCTGCTTCAGCTCAGCTACCTTATCGGGATCTTTCGCCGCCAGGTCGGTAGCCTGTGAGTAGTCCTTGTTCAGGTCGTACAGTTGCCAGGTGTCCTTCTCAGGGCTCCAGGTTGCGATCCCGGGCGGAACGCCCGGCACCCAAGGCGTGCGCGGGCCCCAGGCGGCGGCGTACCAGCCATCGGGTGAATAGATGCCCCGGTCCGCCATGACTTCGAAGTACTGCGCCGGCTTGCGACCCTTCGCCTTTGCGTCGGCGAAGGTGTACCGCATGCTGACGCCGTCCAGCGGCTGCTGAGTCACGCCATCAACCAGCGTGGGCGCCTGGATACCGACGACATCGTAGATCGTGGGCACGATGTCGTTCACGTGGTGGAACTGCGTGCGCGGCGTCTTGTCGGCCTTGATCGACTTCGGCCAGGCGATGGCCATCGGCGTGCGCGTGCCGCCGAAGTGGCCGGCCGTCAGCTTGAGCCCCTGGTACGGCGTCGAGCCGGCCCAGGCCCAGCCGGCGTGGTACATGTTGTCGGTCTTCGGGCTGCCGATCGCGTCCAGGCCGCCAAGCCCGTCGAGTGCCCGCAGGTGATCCTTGATCTCGGTCGCGAGGCCGTTCTGCGCCAGCAACTCGCTGATGGTGCCGAGCTGGCCTTCGGCGCTGGAGCCGTTGTCGCCCCAGACGTAGATGACCAGCGTGTTGTCGCGGATGCCGAGGCGATCGAGCTCGTCGATCAGCCGGCCCGCCTGCGTATCGGCGTGCTCGGTATAGCCGGCGAACACCTCCATTAGGCGGCGCTGGAAGGGCTTCTCGTCCTCGGGAATGTCCTTCCACGCGGCCATCGTGGCCGCGCGCGGGGTCAGTTTCGCGTCGGCAGGCGCCCAGCCGAGCGCCTGCTGACGGCTGAAGATTTCCTCGCGCAGTACGTCCCAGCCCTTGTCGAAGCGGCCTTTGTACTTGTCGGCCCACTCCTTGAAGATGTGGTGCGGGCCGTGCGAAGCGCCGGGCGCCCAGTAGACGAAGAACGGCTGGTCCGGTGCGATGGCGTTCTGCCGGCGCATCCAGCTCACCGCCTCGTCGGCGATGTCGGTGGTGAAATGGTAGTTGTCCTTCTCCGGCGTAGGAATGCGCGTTGTGTTCCTCACGATCGCCGGCTCCCACTGGGAAGATTCGCCCGCGAGGAAGCCGTAGAAGTAGTCGAAGCCGACCAGGCGACCGGTCGGCCAGCGGTCGTAGGGGCCCTGCTCCGTGGTCTGTTCCGCCGGCGTGTTGTGCCACTTGCCGAACGCGGCGGTGTTGTAACCGTAGTACCCCAGCACCTTGGCCACCGAAGCGGTCGTGGCCGGCCACTGGCCGGTGTAGCCGTCCCAGTTGTTGGCGAGTTCGGCGATCTGGCCGAAGCCGGTGCGATGGTGGTTGCGACCGGTGAGCAGTGCCGCGCGCGTGGGTGAGCACATCGCCGCGTTGTGGAAGCGGTTGTAGGAGATGCCCTGGTTGGCAATCCGCGTCAGCGTCGGCGTATGGATGGGACCGCCGTAAGTTTCGGGCAGCGCCGGCCCGAGGTCGTCGAGCATGATGAGCACGATGTTGGGCGCGCCCTTGGGCAGGTGGCTCGCTGGCTTCGTCGCCCGGTACTGTGATTGCGCGATGGTCGGGCCGGCTATGCTCGGCGATGGCGCGGCCGGAAAGGGCAAGCTCTCTTGAGCAACGCCCAGGCTCGGGAGCAGCAACGAGGCCAAGAGGGCCGATTGCGCAAAGCGAACTTTCATGGTTCTCTCCTTCTTCGAGTTGTAACTAGACTCGTGGGGTCCGAGCGCCGGCTAACTAGTCGAGTTGAACGGCGCCCCGCAGGGGCGACCGTTCCAATGAGCAGTTAGGACCCACGAATCGAGATGACATTGGCCAAGCACTACTCCGCGGCGCCAGCGCGTCGACGGAGGGAGGGCCAAGCCACGGATGATCGGCTATCTCGGAAACCAAAAAGCATTCGTCTTCAAGGGGTACCTTGAACGAAAGCTTTTTGGTTTCCGAGATAGCAGAGTTTCCGTGACTTCTCATGCTCCATTTCTCGTGGAACTGATGAGCTTTACTTGTGGCACCACGTTTCGGTGCGGTCTTAACACTATCTATATGGAGTAACTGCTGGACGACATCCAGCTTATCCGGACAAAGAAGCGGGAAATTCGCCTCGCGCCATGGACATGGCGCGGATAAAAGAAAGGAGGAAATGCCGCGCAGGTTCTCATGCCTTGTCGTCCTCTCCGTTGCTCCAGAAAGTCCGGGCCTGCATCCGCCTGAGGCATTATAGCCCGCGGACGGAGAAGGCCTACGTTGCACGATCATCCCCAGGCGCATCGAGCGATGCTGCCCCTCGGAACAATCAAATAGTCAAATGATCCGGCACCGGGATCTGCTGCCTTCCGAGCGTCCGCAACAGCGTCACGCCACCCTGGCGCGTCTCAGCGCCTTGATGAGCTCGGCCGGCAAGCGCAGCAGGCCCGCTCGCAGCTGCCGGACGAACGCCTGCGGCTGCTTTTTTGCCGCCGACCATGCCGCCCGCAGATCCGCCGGCCTGTCGCTCAGCAGGAGCTCGATGAGCTGCGCGGACTGGCTGAGATCCTTGCGCGTCTTCGTCTGGAAGGCGGCGACCCGCCGTTCCGCCAGCACGAGCTTGTGCAGGGCGAAGCGCGCCGGCGACGGCACGTTGACAAGAATGCCCGCCCGCGCGACGACAACCGCGGGCTGCGAATCGGCCAGGAGATAGTCGAGGAATCGGACCGGTTCCGCATGAACACCGAGCGTTGCCAGGTGCACCGGCTTGTCCGTCGGCCGGCCGACGAGCGGCGTGAGGAGATCCACGCTGACCTGCCGGCCCCGGATACGGAATCGCGTCGTGGGCGAACGCGGATCGAGAGCCGGTACGGCGACGAACCCCAGCTCTGAGTCGACCATTGCCCGCTCGAGTTCGATCCTCCGATCGGGCATGCCGATGACGAGATGCCGCGTGGCCGCGATGTCGATGTCCTGGGTTCGGCTGGCCTCGGAAGCCCAGCGCACGCCGAGCATGTTGCCCATGAGGGCGAAGGCGTGCGAACCGACGAGCACACCACCGGCCAGAAACGCGCCGGCGCGCTCCAGCACCTCGAAGACGCGTGCATCGACAGCGCCCGTCGCATGGGCGCCGCCACGGGCCAGCATGGCGACGAGTTGCTCCCGCGACGCCGCATCCGGTGCCGCGGCCCGCCACAGCGCCTTCTCCCGCTCGATCAGCTCACGCGTCGTGCCGGTGTCCGGGCCTAGGTAGTGCTGGGTCTTGCGGCTTCCCACCGTGACCTGGAGGTACCAGTGCCGGCCGCCCTTGATCCGCTTGGAGACGAACGACAGCCCACGCCCCGTGGGCGCCGCGCCACGCAGGCACTGCGACAGCAGTTCGGCGTACAGCAGGCGGGTGGATTCGGGCAGCTGATCCATGGCAGGCGACCGGTGGGGTTATACGCAGTTTAATTGAAAACTGCGTATAACCCCAGGGAGCTCGGACCCGGAATGAGGGGCTGTTCACGGAGCCGGGATCGCGCAACGTCCGCAACCGGGTGAATTGCACCGGAGCGGATAGGGAATTCAAGGCCGGTGTTTGAAGTCCCTATACCTGCTGGGTATGGCCGAGTCGCCGGCGCTGGCGAATGCGGTGTCCAAAGACGCCGGCAACGGCCGTCGCCAGCAGCAGCCCGGCCGACGGGGCAGGAACCAGCGCTGTCGCACCCTGCGCGTTCGAGAGGAGCCCGCCTGAGTAATTCGCGCGCAGTGTGCCGGCTCCGTTCCCGACGTTGATGGAGAACACCTGTGTGCCCGCCACGCCATAGAGCACGCCGTCATCACCGGCCGCCAGGCCGAGCACACTGGAGAAGCCGAAGGGCCCCTCGAACACGCCATTGACGGGATTCTGCACGTCGTTGATCCGGTACAGGATGTTGGTCGTCGTGGACATGTAGAGGGAGCCGCTGTAGAACTCGAGGTCACCGGCGGAGCTCGCCGGGATGGCGCCCGTGGCGGTCGCGGCGCCGGTGGCCGGGTTCACGGAATACAGCGTCGTGCCGCCGGCCGCAAAGAGCGCGCCATCCGGACGGAACGCCAGCGCATTGATGGTGGACACACCGAAGTCTCCAATCAGCGTGGCCGCGCCGGTGGTGGTGCTCAGCGAGTAGAGCGACGAATAACCCGCGCCAAACAGCTGGCCGGACGGACTGAAGGCGATATCGGTCAATTGCACGCCGGCCAGGCCGATGCTTGTCGAAGCTCCGGTCGCCACGTCCACCGTGCCGATCCGGCCGAAGGCGTCGTTGATCCAGAGAATTGGGCCGGCGCCTGCAGGGCCGGCGAGCAGCACGAGCAGCAGGGAAGCGAGGGCGCGGGTCAGTCGGCGGGATGACATGTTATGGACCACTCCATGACCAGAGGCGTCCCTGCCTGTTTTCTTCTTCAAGCGCCGGCTGCAATCAGTGCCGTCGTGGTGCGCATGACGAGCCTGCGCGCCGTCGGGCCGACAACGCCAGGGAAACAGATCTGCTATTTCGCAGCGCGAAGAAGATGGCGCTGCGCCAGACCTATCCCTGCGAGACCAAGGACGAGCAGGCTCAGCGTTGTGGGTTCGGGCACCGCAACGACCTGCGCCGGAATGATCCCGCGACCGCTCTGAAGCTGACCGTCGACGTAGGGGTAGGTGCTCCAGTTTTGCCACTCATACTCGAGCGTCGTCGGGGTTCCCTCGGTCAAGAAAATCCTGAACGGTGACCTGTTGAGGTAGGAGGTAGCGCTGCCGGGCACTTCAGGTGCTCCCGAAGCTCCCCACTTGAACGTTACGCTACGTGCCGCCGAATTTCCGCTGGCTTGCCAGAACTCCGGCGCCTCGACCGTGACCGTGCTGCCGGGTAGTCCGGAGATCGTGAAGTAGCAGCAGCTCGTGTCGGGGTAGAAGCCGTCCGTGGATGTCGCCGTGATCGCGAAAGTCCACAGCCAGTTGTTGCCGAAAGTGGAGTCCGGTGTGACGCCCGTGAGATACGGGGTGATGCCTGCGGACGCGACCTGTGAAACGCCGGTCCATTGTGCGAACGCCAGTACCGCAAGAGCTGCGACTCTCCGCAAGGATCGAATGCGCATGATGTTCACCCCTTCCGAGCCCGCCCGCAAAGTGCGTCTCCGCGGCGGCCCTGGGAGCTCGCATACCGGGCATCGCACGCGGTCGGACCCACAAATAAAGAAGCAAGACGTATGCCATGGGTCGGGCTTTCAATTGATTCAACGAGTTGATTGCCACATACGTGCGACGGCCTGGCGCAGATGTAAAAGTTCCCGTCAGGGCCGCGGCGCTTGCTTCGCTCGCCCGGCTCGCGCCAGGCGTAGATTCAGCGGCGCAACGTGCGATGCTGCCCCTCGGAACAATCAAGTAGTCAAATGCTCCGACACCGGGTTCCCTGCGCAATCCCGCCACCCGCTGCGCATTCCGGCCATCCTCCAGGACTGCCGCGGTCTACATTTCCTGCGACGACAGCGAGCATGGACCCGCCGCGGGTCCGGGGAGACAGACATCGTGAGCAGCAAGCCCGCACCGGCCGGTATCGCCCGGCACGACCTGTGGATCGGTGGCCGGTCGGTACCGGCGCGCTCCGGACGCTATTTCGACGACCGCAATCCCGAGGACGACAGCGTGCTGGCGCAGATCGCCGAAGGCGGGGTCGAGGACGTCGATGCCGCGGTCCGCGCGGCCGATGCGGCGTTCACGGGCTACGGCCGCACGCTCGCCGCCGAGCGCGAAGCCTGGCTCAGCCGTGCCGCGAGCATCATGGAGAGCCGCCGCCGGGCGCTCGTGGAACTGCTGATCGACGAGGTCGGCTCGCCCGTCGGCAAGGCGGAATTCGAGGTGCAGTACGCCATCGGCTGCCTGCGTGCGGCGGCCGGGGCGGCGCGGCGCGTGACCGGCCAGACGCTGCCGGCCGACATCCCCGGGCGCTTCAGCCTGAGCGTGCGCCAGCCGCTCGGCGTGATCGCGGCGATCTCGCCGTTCAACGTGCCGCTGCTCAAGAACGCCAAGCTCACTTCCACGCCGCTCGCCACCGGCAACACCGTCGTGCTGCTCACCTCGGAGGAAGCCCCGCGCATCGCCCACGCGCTCGCCGACATCTACCGCGAGGCGGGCCTGCCCGCGGGGGCGATGAACGTGGTCACCGGTTTCGGCGAGCAGATCGGCGATGCGCTCACCACCCACCCGCTGGTACGCGCCGTGATGTTCACCGGCTCGAGCCGTGTCGGCCGGCACATCGCCACACTGTGCGGCGAGCGCATGCGGCGCGTGATCCTCGAACTCGGCGGCAAGAGCCCGTTGATCGTGCTCGCCGACGCCGATCTCGACCAGGCGGTCGAAGCCGCCGCCTTCAGCGTGTTCTTCTTTCAGGGCCAGGCCTGCATGGCGGCGAGTCGCATCTACGTCGAGCGGCCGGTGTTCGATGCCTTCTGCGCGAAGCTCAAGTCCCGCGCCGAGGCCATCGCCATGGGCGACCTGCGCGATCCGCAGACCTGGATCGGCCCGATCATCTCCGGGCGCCAGCGGGACCGCGTGCGTCGCCACGTCGAGGATGCCGTCGCCAAAGGTGCGCGCGTGCTGACCGGCGGCGCCTGGCAGGGCAACCGTTGCCGGCCGACGGTGCTGCTCGGCGTCGAGGAAGGCATGACGGTGTGCCGCGAGGAGACCTTCGGGCCGGTGACCTCCGTCTACCCGGTGGACAGCGCGGAGGAGGCGATGCGGTTGGCGAAGGACACCGTCTACGGCCTGAGCGCCGCGATCCACACCCGCGACATCAACAAGGCACTGCCCATGGCGCTCGCCATGAACTCCGGGATGGTGCACATCAATGCGCCGACCATCCACGACGAGCCGCACGTGCCCTTCGGCGGCACCGGCGACAGCGGCTTCGGGCGCGAGGGCACGGATATCGATATCGATACCCTCACCGAGTGGAAATGGATTACCGTACAGCTACCCACAGGGTGACGGGTCTTGGTACCGGGGTCTTGGTGCCGGGTCGCAGTTCTGGCCTTGGTGCCGGGTCGCAGTTCTCGCAGTTGTTGCAATTGCAACAAGCGCCAGATCGCGTGTTCCAATCCTGAACACCGGCGAGAACA
>CAYQAR010000023.1:10472-37925 GCA_964415505.1 uncultured Chromatiaceae bacterium
TGGGGCGGGGTCCCTTTTCGGGATTTTGTTGAATTGGAAACATGCGCCTTATCGGGTGTCCCAAGCCTTACAAACTGCCACAAGTCCGACCCGGCACCAAGACCCGCCGGCTGACGCGCGGAGGTGCCATTGGCTGACTCCGACATCCCGGTCGCCGACCGGCTCGACGATCTCGGCGCCTGCATCGATTTCCTCGACCGCAGCGGCGCGCTGCTGCGGGTGCGCTCGGAAGTCGACCCGCTGTTCGAACTCGCCGGTATCGCGCGCCGGCTCGAGGGCCGCGGTGCTGTGCTGTTTGAGCGCGTGCGCGGCAGCCGCTTCCCGGTCCTCTGCGGCCTGCTCGCGAACCGCGAACACCTCGGCCGGCTGTTCGGCCGGCCGGTGCGCGAGGTGCCGTTCACGATCGCCGCTGCCGTCGGTGCCTGGAAAGGCGACCCGGCCGCACTCGCCCCGCGGCTGCACGAGCGCGGCCCGGCGAACGAGGTGGTGCAGCTGACGCCCGATCTCGACGCGCTGCCGATTCCGCAGCATGCGCTCGGCGATGGCGGCCGCTATCTCGACGCCTCGCTGGTGGTAGCCCGCAACCCGCTGACCGGCGGCGTCAACGCCGCCGTGCACCGCTGCATGGTGACGGGCCGCGACCGGCTCAGCTTCCTCATCGATCCCGGCCGCCACCTCGGCGAGTACGTGCGCATCGCCGAGGAGCGCGGGCAGCCGCTGCCGGTGGCGATCTGCAACGGCACCGGACTGGCTACCTGGTTCGCCGCCGCCCTGCCGCGGCTCGGCGACGAAAAGATGCGCATCGCCAACCACCTCGTCGGGCGGCCGCTCGACATGATCCGCTGCCGCAGCGTCGACGTACCGGCCTTCGCCAATTCGCAATTCGTGATCGAAGCCGAGATCCTGCCAGGTGTGCGCGAGGACGAGGGACCGTTCGGTGAGGTGACCGGCTTCTACGGCGGGCGCGATCGGCGCTGGGTCATGCGGGTGAAGGCCATCACCCACCGGGCCGCGCCCGTGCTGCACACCGTGCTGTCAGGACCCGAGGTCTGGAACACCGTCGGGCTGACGGCCGAGGCGGCGATCTTCCGTGCGCTGAAAGCCCGGCACCCGGACGTCGTCGCCGTGCACCTGCCACCGGGTGGCTGCGGCTTCTACGCGGCGGTGGTCCAGGTCGATGGCTCGGCGCCGGGCACCGGCCATGAGGTGCTGCGCGACACTTTTGCCGCATTCCGGTCGCTGCAGCGCGTGACGGTCGTCGACGCCGACGTCGATCCCTTCGACCCGATCGACGTCGAGTGGGCCCTGACCACGCGCCTCGATGTCGATCGCGGCTTGCTGGTACTGCCCGGCGAGGAGGGCCATATCCTCAACCCGATGGTCGCTATCGCCCCCGACGGCAGCAGCGGCACTGTCACCAAGCTCGGCCTCGATGCCACCATCCCCACGGGCGATCGCAGCCGCTTCGAGCGCGTCCGCTATCGCGACGTCGACCTCGCCGCGTACGACATCGAATAATCCCCATCGGTGCCGGGTCGCAGTTCTCGCAGTTGTTGCGATCGCAACAACTGCGAGCACTGCGACCCGGCACCGTTGTGCTGGCACCGTTGTGCCTGCATCAGCGTCGCCGGCGCGACGGTGGCTCGCCGAAGCGTTCGCGGTACTGGCGGGCGAAGCGGCCGAGGTGGCCGAAACCGCACTCGATGGCGACGTCGGTGATGCGTGCCGCCGGCTGCCGATGCAGCTCGGCGCGGGCACGGTCGAGGCGCCGGTCGCGCAGGTAGCGCATGGGCGTGGTGCCGCGGTAGCGCAGGAAACCGGTCTGCAGCGTGCGGGCGCTGACGCCGGCAGCGCCGAGCAGGTCGTCGAGACCGATGTTGTCGGTCAGGTGCGTATCGATGAAGTCCTCCACCGCGCGCAGGTAGCGCGGTGCCGGCACCAGGTCGGTGCGGGGCAGCCGCGCGCTGTAGTTGTGCGGCAACTCGGTGAGCACGAGGCTCATGAGGGTGCGGGCGAGCGGGGCGCGCACCTGCGGGGTGGTGAAGCTGGTGATGCCAGCGTCGAGCTCGGCGCAGAGCGAGCGCACCAGCCGTTCGAAGCCGCCGATGGGACCGTCGAGCGGGCAGGTCGCCGGCAGGAACTCGAGCGGCTGGTGCGGCGTAATACCGAAGTCCTCGGCGAGCGCGAGCCGCAGCGCCGGGCCGTCGAGCTGCACGATCAGCATGTCGAAGTCGGCGGACATGTGGTCGACGAGGTTGCGCGTCGGGTTGAGCACGCACACGGTGGACGCGGCGGTGGAGTAGCGGTCGCGCCCCTGGCGGATCTCGCTCGCCCCGTGCAGCGTGAACTTCACCAGGTACGAGTCGGCCGGCGTCGGCGCATTCACCGTCACCTCGCCGCCGTAACTCAGCGCATTGAGCGAGAGCGACCCGAGCTCGGCGCGGTTGTGCCGGAAGTCGACCGCGCCGCGGCGATCGCCGAGCTCGATGCGATGCGGCCGGAACAGGCGCGAGAGGTGTTCGCGCGCCCGCCAGGGATCGGCGGTGGCGAGCGCCGTCCAGCGCGCCAGCGGCAGCCTGTCGGGGGTGGCCTGCATGTGTTCCATCGTACTCGCGTTTTCGGGCCGGGGCGTGCGCAACGCGGATTGTCGCCGGACCTGCTGCCGGGGAATCCTTTGCCTTGCCTGCCCGGACTTCCGTGTTGCAGAGCAAGAGAAACAGGCCCCGCGAGGGCAGGAGTACCGCCATGGACCACGGATCGACCTCGCGCCGCCAGGCGCTGCAACAACTGGCTTCGCTCGGCGCCCTCGGCGCGCTCGGCCTGCTGCGTTCGGGGCAGGCGCGCGCCGCCACAGCCGGCGCCATCCCGGGTTTTGGCGGCACCGTGACCCGCCGCGAAGACGCCGGTTACGAAGGCCTGCGCCAGTCCCTCGTCTGGCACCGGTCCAAGCCGGCGCGCTACCCGGACCTGATCGCGCAGGTGCGTTCCGAGGACGAGATTGCCGCCGTGCTGCGCCATGCGGCAGCCAACCGCCTGAAGGTCGCGGTGCGCGCTGGCGGGCACAACCCGACGGGCTCCTCGCTGCGCGATGGCGGCATCTGCCTCGACCTGTCGGCGCTCGCCGGCATCGAGGTCGATCGCGCGCGCCCGCTCGCCCGCGTGCAGCCCGGGGCACGTGCCATCCAGCTCGTCGCCCGGCTGGCGCAGGACGAGCTCACGTTCCCCACGGCGCACTGCGCCTCCGTCGGCATGGGCGGGTTCCTGCTCGGCGGCGGCATCGGCTGGAACCATGGCTACCGCGGCGGCATGGCGACGTTCAACATCGAGGCGGCCGACCTGGTGCTCGCCGACGGGCGGCGTGTGACCGCCAGTGCCGAAACGTACCCCGACCTCCTCTGGGCGGTGCGCGGCGGCGGGCCGGGACTGTTTGCCGCGGTGACGCGCTTTCACCTCAAGGCCTACCCGCTGCCGAAGGCGATTCGCGTCAGCAGCTACATCCTGCCTTTCGACAAGCTGGCCACCATGACCCGGACGCTCGATGCGTTCGCGCCCACTGCCGACCCGAAGCTCGAGATACTCGCGCTGCTGATGCACAACCCGGGCGCCGCGCCCGGTACCGCACCCGAGCAGGCAAAGATCTGTTTCCTCACGGCGTTCGCCTTCGGCGACAGCGATGCGGAGTCGCGCGCCATGCTCGCCCCGCTGGCGCAGTCGGCCCTCGCGCGCGAGGCAACCGTGAAGGACGAGAACCAGGTGTTCACCCTGTTCGAGCTGTTCCCGAAGTTCTTCAGCACCTCCGAGCCTGGCGGCTACATGGGCCGCTACGCCGCGGAGAGCGCCATCACGGACGAACCCAGCAGGATCCTGCACGCGCTCGCTGACCACTTCCGCCGCGCCCCTTCGCCGATCTGCCACGTCATCGCCAGCTACAACATGAACCTGCGCGCCCATGCGGATGCCTGCTTCTCCTCCATCGCGCGCAACTATGTCGGCTGCTTCGCCATCTGGGACGACGCGCGTGCCGACGAGGACAACTTCCGCTGGCTGGAGCAGGCCACCACGTTCATGGACCCCTACGCGAAGGGTCACTACATCAATGAGGTCGAGCCGCGCCGTCACCCCGAGCGCATCCGCCAGTGCTTTTCCCCGGCAGCCTGGGAGCGCCTCCAGGCCCTGCGCCGCCAGTACGATCCGCAGGGCGTGTTCCACAGCTGGCTGGGACAGCCGGCGTAAGCCGACCCGGGAGACGGTCGCCGCCGCCGGTCAACCCGGCTTGACGTGTGAAACGACCGGATACGCGGCTGGCAGTCGCCGGGCTTTGCCGGCAGCCTTTCCAGGGGTTGGAACCACACCCCCGAGGCACGCCGTGGATTACCTGTACTCGCTGTATGATGCGTTGGTCAGCATCAACGTGCCTGCCGACAAGGCGCGGGCCGTTATCGACGCGATGGAACGGGACATGGGCACCACCCTGGCGACGAAGTCGGACCTCGAGCTGCTGCGCGCGGAAATCCGTCAGGAACTCGCGCTGGTGCGCAAGGATCTCGAGAACGCGATCGGAGGTCTGCGCAAGGACCAGGACACTCTGGCCACAGCGCTGCGCAAGGATCTCGAGAACACCACTGGAGGGCTGCGCAAGGACCAGGAGACGGTGGCCACGGGGCTGCGCAAGGATTGCGAGAACATGGTCGCAGCGCTGCGCAAGGACCAGGAGACGGTGGCCACAGGGCTGCGCAAGGATCTCGAGAACATGGCCACGGGGCTGCGCAAGGAACTCGAGAACATGGCCACAGGGCTGCGCAAGGACCAGGAAACGCTGGCCTCAGCTGTCCACAAGGACCTGCAGCTCCTGTCGACGACGATGTCCGTACGCCTCGGCTCCATGCTGATGCTCGGCCTGGGGCTGTTGTTCGCAGCCCTGCAGATCGCCTGAATCGACCAGTCCGTCGAAAATTTCGCTCCGGCACCGCTCGGCCCCTATGCTATGGGGACTTCCACGAGAGGACGGGCCAGGCCGTGCTCACCGAGATGGAGTGGCAGGCGCTCGGGCTGAGCCTCGCGGTCGCCAGCCGCAGCGTGCTCTTCAGCCTGCCGGTGGCGATCGCCGTGGCCTGGCTGCTCACGCGCGGGCGTTTTGCCGGGCGGGCGCTGCTCGATGCCTTCGTACACCTGCCTCTCGTGCTGCCTCCGGTCGCGGTGGGCTACCTGCTGCTGGTGCTGTTCGGCAACCGTGGGCCGATCGGCGCCTGGCTTTACGGGCAGTTCGGGATCCAGCTCGTGTTCAGCCGCGCGGGCGCCGCACTGGCGACGGCGGTCATGTCGTTTCCGCTGATGGTGCGCGCCATCCGCATCTCGCTGGAGCACATCGACCCGGGCCTGGAGCAGGCCGCGCGTACCCTGGGGGCCGGGCCGTTCGACCGCTTCCGCAGCATCACGCTGCCGCTGATGCTGCCCGGCATCCTCGCCGGTGCCGTGACCGCCTTCGCGGCGAGCCTCGGCGAGTTCGGCGCGGTGATCACGTTCGTGTCGAACATCCCGGGCGAGACCCGTACGCTGCCGCTGGCGCTGTACACAGCGCTGCAGATGCCCGGTGGCGAAGCGGTGGCGGCGCGCCTTGCCGCGCTGTCGTTCACCCTCGGACTTGGCGGGCTCGTCGTCGCCGAACTGCTGGCGCGGCGTGTGCGCGCGCTGCTGGGGCCCTGAATGCTCGAAGTCTCGGTGCGCAGCCGCCTCGGCGACTTCCTGCTCGATGCCGCGTTCGCGGCACCCGCGCCGGCGCTGGTGGCGCTCTTCGGCGCCTCCGGCTCCGGCAAGAGCAGTGTGGTCAACGCGGTGGCCGGCCTGATCCGGCCCGATGCCGGGCACATCGCCATCGATGGCGATGTGCTGTTCGACCCGGCCCATGACATCGACGTGCCCGCCGAACAGCGTCGCCTGGGCTACGTGTTCCAGGACGCGCGACTGTTCCCGCACCTCGACGTACGGCGCAACCTCGAATACGGCCTGCGGCGCAGCCGCGGTGGCGTGCGCATCGCCTTCGACGATGTGGTCGCGCTGCTCGGCGTGGCACCGCTGCTGGCACGCCGGCCCCGCGGACTTTCCGGTGGTGAGCGCCAGCGCGTGGCGCTCGGCCGCGCCCTGCTCGCGCAGCCGCGGCTGCTGCTCCTCGACGAGCCGCTCGCGGCACTCGACGTCGCGCGCCGCGAGGAGGTGCTGCCTTACCTCGAGCGGCTGCGCGACGACTGGCACCTGCCGATGCTCTACGTCAGCCACCAGCTCGACGAAGTGCTGCGCCTGGCGACGCACGTCGTGCTGATGGATCAGGGCCGTGTCGCGGCTGCCGGAGCGCTCGCCGAGGTGGCGCTGCACCCGGCGCTCGGCCGGCTGGCCGGCGAGGCGGCGGTCGGCGCGGTGATCGACTCGATCGTCACCGCCGTGGATGCGGGCACGGGGCTGGCGAACGTCGCTGCCGGCAGCGGAGCACTGCGGGTGCCGGCCGACGGGCTGGTGCCGGGTACGGCGGTGCGGCTGCAGGTGCTGGCCCGCGACGTGATCGTGGCGACCCGGCCGCCGGATGGCTTGAGCGTGCGCAACGCCCTGCCCGGGCGGGTCACGGCGGTCGACGTGGAATCACCGCACTCGCGCCTGGTGGTCATCGATGCCGGGGGCGTCACGGTGCTGGCGCGGGTGACCCGCCTGGCCGCGACCGAGCTGGGTCTGGCACCGGGCATGCCGGTCTGGGCGCTGGTCAAGGCTGTCTCGCTGCGGGCCGCCGTTCACGGGTCCGGCGTGCCACAGGCCTGAGATCCGCGGCGAAACCATGGCGCTCGCCGGATTCTCCACACCCGGTTACAGTTCGGGCATGAAGAAGAACACACATTCGTGGACCATCCCCACCTTCCTTGCCGGACTGATCTGTCGTGCAGTGTTGCTGGTGGTCCTGCTTCAGCCCGGTACGGCAGTTGCCGACGACAGGTCCCCGCCGCTCACGGTGTTCGCTGCCGCCTCGCTGACCGACGTGCTCCAGCAGATCGGCCGCGACTATGTCGCGACTGGTGCGCCAGCACCGCAATTTTCCTTTGCGGCGAGTTCCGTGCTGGCGAAGCAGATCGAATCCGGCGCGCGCGCTGACGTCTTTTTTTCGGCCGACCAGGAGTGGATGGACTACCTCGCCGCCCGGGGCCTGCTCCGCGAGGACACGCGGCGCGACGTGGTCGGCAATCGCCTGGTGCTGATCGCGCCGGCAGACAGCCGGCTCGAACTCGCGCTTGCGCCGGGGGTCGCGCTGGCACCGGCGCTTGGGCCCGACGGGCGGCTCGCCACCGGTGACCCCGACTTCGTGCCTGTCGGCCGCTACGCCCGCAGCGCGCTCGTGGCGCTCGGCGCCTGGGCGGGTGTCGCCGACCGGTTGGTGCGCGCCGACAACGTGCGTGTCGCGCTCGCCTATGTGGCGCGCGGCGAGGTCCCGCTCGGCATCGTCTACGCCACCGACGCGAAGGCCGAGGCGCGGGTGCGTGTCGTTGCGGTCTTCCCCGAGGACAGCCATCCGCCGATCGCGTATCCGATCGCGGCAACCCGGGTGGGGGCGCCCCAGGCCGAGGCTTTCATCGCCTTCGTCACCGGTCCGGTGGCAGCCGGCCGTTTCGAGGCTGCCGGCTTCAGTGCGCCACGTACGCGATCGGCATGGCGTGATAGCCCTTGAACATCACGCCCGCGCGCGGGGTCGGCTCGGCCGCGAGCCCGATTTCGTCGAAGCGCGCGGCGATCCGGCTGAAGGCAACCCGTCCCTCGAGGCGGGCCAGGGCATGGCCGGCGCAGAGGTGTCGTCCCGCGGCGAAGCTCAGGTTCTCGCGCGCGTTGCTGCGCGAGAGCTCGAGCTGGTCGGGGTCCGTGAACAGGCGCGGGTCGCGATTCGCCGCGGCGATCGACAGCATGAGTAGCTTGCCGGCAGGGATGCGCTCACCACAGACCTCCGCGTCGGTCGCGGTCTCGCGGAACAGCACGTAGATCGGCGGGTCGTAGCGCAGGAATTCTTCGACGGCATTGGTGGTCAGGGTCGGATCCTGTCGCAGCAGGGCCATCTGCGCGGGATTGTGCACCAGCGCCAGCAGGCCGTTGCCGAGCAGGTGCGTCGTGGTCTCGTGGCCGGCCATGAGCAGCGTGATCGTGGCCCAGACGACCTCGTCGCGCGTCAGTTTGCCGGCGCGCTCGTTCTCGATGAGCAGGCTCAGCAGGTCGCTGCCGGGGTTGTTCTCGCGCACGCGCGCAACGTCGTGCAGGAACTCGAACAGCGCGCGGGCGCCCGCCGTGGCGTTCGCGAACTCCGCGGGTGTCGCCGTGATCTCGAGGCCGGCGAGCATCGCCGCCGAACCCTCGTGAAAGATCGTCGCATCGCTGGTGGGCACGCCGAGCAGGTGGCAGATGACAGTGACCGGCAGTGGCAGGGCGAAGTCCTTGATGAAGTCCCCGCCACCCTTTTCCGCCATCGCATCGAGCAGGGCATCGCAGGTCTGCTCGACGAAAGCGGTCATCTCCTCGGTGCGCTTGCGCGAGAAGGCCGGCATGATCGCGTGGCGGAAGCGCGTGTGGTCGGGCGGGTTCATCGCGATCATGTTGTTGCGCCCGAAGTCGCGGAAGGGCCCTTCGGGCTTGCGGTTCACCGACCACTGCGTCGGGCGGCGCACTTCGTGGCTGTTCAGGGCCCAGGCGACGTCCTCGTGGCGGCAGAGCAGCACGCTGCCATCGGCGAGGTGTGTCAGCGGCTGCTCGCGCAGCAGGCGCTGGAAGAGCGGAATCGCGTCGTAACGGAACGCCTCGGCGTTGGCGTCGACAGCTACAGCCATGGATCTCTGCTCCCGGTCAGAGTGGTTCCGGGCGAATCTACCCCCGCCCGGAATTCCCGTCCACACGTCCACACGGTGCCCCACACGGTGCCGGGTCGCAGTTGTCGCAGTTGTCATCGGCGCCAGGAATGCCGATCCCGCAGGTCGGTCACCTAGACAACTGCGACAACTGCGACCCGGCACCGTGTGGATAACTCAGGCCAATGTGATCGAGGCGTTCGAGAGGATGAGGGCACCGCCGCGCTCTTTCGCCCTGGTCTGCAGCAGGATCCGATCGTCCTCGCGCCAGAACTCGGTGAGGTAGGTCTCGCCGGGAAAGGCGACGCCGCTGAAGCGCGCCGCGTAGCGGCGGATACGGGTCACGTCGCCGCCGAGCGCGGCGTCGCAGACTGCCTTGCAGGCGATGCCCCAGGAGCACAGGCCGTGGATGATCGGGCGCTCGAAGCCGGCGCGCCGGGCGAAGTCCGGGTCGCAGTGCAGCGGGTTGCGGTCGCCGTTGAGCCGGTAGAGGAGGGCCTGCTGTGGCAGCGTGCGGGTCTCGACCACGCCGTCGGGCGCGCGTGCGGGCAGCTCCTGGCTGTCGTCCGGTCCGCGCGGGCCGCCACAGCCGCCCTCGCCGCGCAGGAAGAGCGACATGCGGGAACTCCAGAGCGGCGTACCTGCCGCATCGCCGACCTGCGTCTCGAGGACGACCAGTGCCGCCTTGCCCTTGTCGAAGATGTCGGTGATGCGCACCTGCGCGCGCAGCCGGCTTGCGGGCGGCAGCGGGCGGTGCACCTCGATGACCTGTTCGCCGTGCAGGATCCGGGTCGGGTCGACGCGGATCCCCGGCAGATCCAGCGGACTGACGCCGGCGCTCGGGCAGGCGACCATCCCGAAGGTCGGCAGCACCTTCAGGTCCTTCTCGTAGGTGTACGCCAGCTCGCCGGGGTCGGTCGGCGGATTGCCCGCGCCGATGCCGAGGTGATACAGGATCACGTCGTCCTGCGTGTACCCGCCCTCCCAGGTCGGGAAGACGTGATTGAGTGCAAGGTCGCGGTCGATGGGCACGGCTGGACTCCGGGGCCGATCGGGCGGCTCAGTCTGGACTGCGCATCAGCTGTTCCGCCAGCACGCGGAACGCCGGCAGCGTCGTCGGATCGAGGCATTTGTTGGTGGCGACCGGGCTCGAGCCGAAACGCGCCACGACCATTTCGACCTTCGGGTCGACGTAGATCGCCTGGCCGTTGACGCCACGCGCCATGAACACGCCGTGGTCGTCGTGGCTGACCCACCACTGCGAGTGATAGCTCCAGCCCGGCAGCGTCGTGTACCCGGCACCGGCGAAGTCGCCGGGGCGAGCCCCGGCACGGATGCGCGCGACGACGGCTTCTGGCACCACCTGGCGACCGTCGAGGCGGCCGTCCTGCCGCATGACCTCACCGAACCGCGCCAGGTCGCGCAGGCCGAGGTTCAGGCCACCGGCAGCGAGTGGCGTGCCGGCTGCATCGATCTGGAACGAGGCGTCCTGTTCCATGCCGATGGGACCCCACATCCGCTCCTCGAGCAACTCCGGGACGCGCTTGCCGGTCACGCGGTGGAGCAGCCAGGCGAGCACGTCGGTATTGGGTGAGCGATAGGTGAACGCCTTGCCATGCTCACCCGACTTGCCGATGGTGCGGAGGAAATCCGTGACGGTGTCCGGGCCGCTGTAACCGACCTCGCGCCCGATGAAGCCGGCGGCCTTGCCATAGGTGACGAAGTCCGAGGCCGCATCGGTGTAGTTCTCGTCATAGTCGAGCGCCGTGGTCATGTCGAGCACCTGGCGCACCGTCGCGTCGGCAAAGCCGCTGCCGGCGAGTTCAGGCAGGTAGCGGTCGACCCGCGCGGCGGCATCGAGCCTGCCCTCTTCGATCAGCATTTCCGTCAGCGTGCCGGTGAAGGACTTGGTCACCGACATGGCGAGATGCTGCCCGTCGGCGGTGAGCGCCCCTGCGTAGCGCTCGTAGACGATCCGCCCGCGATGCAGCACGACCAGACCGTCGGTGTAGTTGGCGGCGAGCGACTGCCGCCAGGTCATGGGAGTGCTCGCCCCGATCGGTGTGAAGGTCAGCGTGTCGATATCCGTGCGCTCCACGCGCTCGAACCGGCTCGCCGGATCACTGCCGCGGGCCACGCGCATGGTCGGCAGGAGTTCACGCCAGTGTGCAAAGGCCCAGCGCGTCTGCGGAAAGCGGGCGGACGAGCCATCCGCAAAGCGGATCTGCCGGTCGCGCGCCGGCGGGGAGCCCTGCATCCAGCCGAGCGCGACCGGATCGGAGCTGGCGGCATCGGCGAACTTGTCCGGTGCCGGGCAGCCGGGCGAGAGGGTTGGCGCGGTGCGCTCCGCAGCCGCGATCGCCCGCGGCGCAGCGAGCACGAAGGCGAGAGCGAGTACCGGGTAAACGGCAGCGGGAAACTTCATGAGCGCTACTCTCCGGTTCACAGGCCTGGTCATGCGGACGGGATACGCGAGGCCGGCTGGAACTCTAGCATGGTGGTCGGCTGCTACGACGACGAGGCGGCAGGGCCGTCGAGCCTTGTTGCCCAGTCCTCGACGGCGCGCCGCGCGAGGCGTGCGTTGACGAGGCGTTGCCAGGATGGCGTCAACGGCAGCGTGAGCATTTCGCCCAGGGTAGCGACGTCGAGCGTGCGACAGTAGAGCGTGTCGATCAGGCGCTGCAGGGGCCAGGCAGGGTGTGGACGCGCGATCAGGTGGATGGCGTCGCCCGCCTGCAGATCGCCCGACTCGATCACCCGGTAATACCAGCCCGTGCGCCCGGTCTGCTGGACGAGTCGCGCCATGTCGGGCCGGCCGAAGCGGTCGTTGAGCTTCCAGCAGGGCTGGCGACTCTGCGAAACCTCGAGGACGACGGTGCCGATCCGCAGGCGGTCGCCAAGGCAGATGTCGCCTTCGGTGCATCCTGTCGTGCTGAGGTTCTCGCCGAAGGCACCCGGCTGCCCGAGCACCGGCAACGCGCCGAGTTCCGCACGCCAGGCTGCGTAGTGCTCGAAGGCGTAGTGGTGGACGGCCTTGTCGGGCCCGCCGTGCGCACGGGGGTCGCCCTGTTCGTCGCCGATGAGCCCCGCAGGTCCCACTGCGGCCGGACCGGCAAGTACCTGCTTGGCGATCGCGCTGCGGGTTCCCGGGCGGGTGTAAGGCACGGCCTTTCCGCCCAATACGGCCTCGACGCGGCCGAGGGTGATGTTCACGGGGTCCCTCCACTCGCGGCTGTCGCGTGTAATTACAGCACACCGGGTTGAAAGCCGCGCCGACGGGTTGGGGGGCTGCGGGCACCTGGCGGTGGTTCGGCCAACGGACCTGCGCAAACGGCCTACCGGCCCTGGCCGCGGTCTGGTAGAACTGGCAAGCCATCCCCCCGCAAGGTCCCGCGCCCATGGCCAGCTCACTGAATCCGCTCGATCTGTTCGACGTCCGCTCGGAGCTCTCCGAAGAGGAGGCCATGGTGCAGGACACCGTGGCGCGCTTCGTCGACGATGAGGTGCTGCCGATCATCCGCGAGTGCTTCGAGAAGCACCGCTTCCCGAAGGAGCTGATTCCCGGGATCGCCGAGCTCGGCTTGTTCGGCAGCAGCATCGACGGCTACGGCTGCGCCGGCATGAACGCGGTCAGCTACGGGCTG
The DNA here is from genome assembly GCA_964415505.1 of uncultured Chromatiaceae bacterium. Taxonomy (GTDB): domain Bacteria; phylum Pseudomonadota; class Gammaproteobacteria; order Steroidobacterales; genus QUBU01. The sequence continues at coordinate 22,978 of CAYQAR010000023.1, forward strand.
ATCTGCCAGGAGCTCGAGCGCGGCGACAGCGGCCTGCGCAGTTTCGTCTCGGTGCAGAGCAGCCTGGTGATGTACCCGATCCACGCCTTCGGCTCCGAGGAGCAGAAGAACCGCTGGCTGCCGCCGATGGCGCGCGGCGAGGCGCTCGGCTGCTTCGGCCTGACCGAGGCGCATGGCGGCTCGGACCCGGGTGCCATGAAGACCTACGCGAAGCGCCAGGGCGGGGACTGGGTGCTCAACGGCTCGAAGATGTGGATCACCAACGGCACCGTCGCCGATGTCGCCGTGGTGTGGGCGCGTACCGACGAGGGCATTCGCGGCTTCCTCGTCGAGCGCGGCACGAAGGGTTTCGATGCGCCGGAGATCGAGAACAAGATGTCGCTGCGCGCCTCGGTGACCTCGGCGCTGTTCTTCGACAACGTGCGCCTGCCTGCGTCCAGCATGTTGCCGGGCGTGTCGACCCTGCGCGGCCCGCTGAGCTGCCTGTCGCAGGCCCGCTACGGCATCAGCTGGGGGCCGATCGGCGCCGCCCAGGCCTGCCTGAAGCAGCTCCTCGAGTACACGGAGACGCGCGAGCTGTTCGGTCGCCCGCTGTCGCACACGCAGCTCATCCAGGCGCGCCTCGCCGACATGGCGCGGCGCATCACCACGGCGCAGCTGCTGGCACTGCGGCTCGGGCGCCTGAAGGATGCCGGGCGCCTGCATCCCACGCAGATCTCGGTGGCGAAGTGGAACAACGTGCGCATGGCGCTCGACATCGCCCGCGACTGCCGCGACATGCTCGGCGGCGCCGGCATCAGCGCCGAGTATGTGCCGGTGCGCCACATGCTCAATCTCGAGAGCGTCATCACCTACGAGGGCACGGAGTCCGTGCACCAGCTCGTGGTCGGCAAGGAGCTGACCGGCGTCAGCGCGTTCTGAGCGCGGCCTGGTCGTCGCGCAGCCGCGAGGCGGCGCGCAGCGCGAGTGCGTGGATGGTGTAGGTCGAGTTCACGGCCGAGCTGGTCGGGAACAGGCCGCCACCGCCGATGAAGAGGTTCGCGACATCGTGTGTGCGGCCGTAGCTGTCGGTGACCGACGCGCCCGGATCTTTCCCCATGATCGTGCCGCCCATCAGGTGCTGGGCCACCTTCGGGCCGTGCCAGACCTCGGTGGCGCCGGCGGCCTTCATGATGCGCTCGCCCTCGGTCACGGCTTCACGCCACAGGCCGAGCCCGTCGGGGCTGGTCTGGTAGTGGATGCGCGCGAGGCGCAGGCCGTGGGCGTCGCGCCTTTCGTCGAGTTCGATGCGGTTCTCCACGAGCGGCATGTCCTCGCAGACCGCCACCATCTGTCCGAGCCCGCGCGCGGCGCGCTGCATGAAGCGTTCGAGGTCGCGGTGGAAGAGGTCCGCCCGTGACATGGCGATGCCGAGGAGATCGTTTGGCTTGATTGCCATCGCCGCTTCGTACTGGCGGCTGCCGAAGGCGCCGTCGCGACCGGTCTTGGTCCAGTGCTCGTGGCTGAAGATCTGCCCGCCGCTGAGTCCCATGTAGTTCTGCAGGTCCGCATCGAAGAGGCCGAAGGTGAACACCGAAGGGTGGCAGGTGAGGTAGCGGCCCACGGTGCCGCTCGAGTTGGCGAGTCCCGCCGGATGGCTGTCGCTCGCCGAGTTGAGCAGGATGCGCACGTTCTCCACGCCGAAGGCCGCCAGCACGACAACGTCGGCGCCGAGTTCCCGGCGCGAGCCCTTGTCGTCGACGTACTCGACCCCCGTCGCGCGCCGCCCGCTGGTGTCGGTCAACACGCGCGTGACGTGGCAGCCGGGCTGCAGGCGCGCACCGGCAGCGGTGGCGCGCGGCAGGTACGTGGCGAGCGGGTTGGCGAGCGCACCGGTCGGGCAGCCGGCCTCGCACCATCCGTCCCAGATGCACGGCGGGCGCCCCTTGTAGGGACGGGTCAGCACCGCCACGGGTATCGGCGCCACGCGCAGTCCCGCAGCGGTGAAGCCTTTCGCCAGCACTTCTCCCTGGGCGAAACGCGGCACCGGGGGCAGCGGGTACGGTGCGCCCGGCGGGCGCCAGACCTCGGCGGCCGCGTCTCCGGCGATACCGACGTCGTCCTGTACCCGGTCGTACCAGGGCTGCATGTCGGCGTAGTCGAGCGGCCAGTCGAGCCCCTTGCCGAAGGTCGAACGCAGCTTGAAATCATCGGCGTGCATCCGCGGCCAGACCGCGAAATGATGCGCTGCGGCTCCGCCGTAGCCGCGACCGGCGTTGAGGTTGAACCACACCGGGTCGCGCGTGGCCTCGGCGACATGCGGCACGGCCCACTTCAGCCGGCGCGCCCAGAGCTGTGAACTGTAGAAATCTTCGAGGCGCCGGACCGGGCCGGTTTCGAGCACCCGCACCTCGCGGCCGGCCTCGGCGAGCACGGCGGCGAACACGCTGCCCGCCGCGCCGGCACCGACGATCACGACTTGCGCGTGGTCGCGTGCCATCGCCGGGTTACCAGGGTCGCGGCGGCAGGATGTGCGGCATGTACGGTACGCCGAGGCGGCGGAAGCCCTCGACCGTGCCGTACACCACGTCCACCGCGTCGCTGCGGATCACGAGGTAACCGAGCTCTGCCGGTGGCCCGGACCAGCCCCGCGGGGTGCCGGCACCGAGTTCGCGCACCAGGGCCACCGCCTCGGCCTCGCCGAGTGCCGCGAAGGCACGCTGGTGGCGCGCTGCGCTCAGGGCTTCCAGGCCGGCGAGGGTGCCGGCATAGAACGGCAGGTACGGCGGCTCGATGTTGAAGTAGCGCGTGACCAGCAGGCTGTCGTTGGGGTCGGTGGCGAGCTGGCTGTCGACGAAGTGCGCGAGGCCGGCTGCGGCTGCACCCGGCACCAGGATCTCGCCAAAGGCCTCGAGCGTGCGGGCCTGCGCCGCGTCGAGTACCTGCAGGTCGGCGCCGCGGGAGCGGGCTTGCGCCGGTGTGAGCCACAGCCGTGCCCCGCCCACCGTGAACAGCAGGCAGCCGGCACGAACGAGGAACTGGCGGCGGTCCTGGGCCATGCTTGCTTTTTTGGCAAAGTCAGCCAGATTATTCAGCATTGAGAGCCGACTGGCCAGATCGTGCAGAACACGGAATCGAAAGACCCCCACATCATCGCCGGCTGGCTCAACGCCGTGGCCCAGGCCCTCGACGCGCGCCACCTGGACAGCAAGGCAATCTTCGCCAGCGCCGGAATCGACCTGGTCGCCGCGCGCAACCCGATCGCGCGCTTCCCGGCGGCGGCGATGACACGGGTCTACGAGCTCGCCCAGTCCGCCACGGAGGACCCGGCCTTTGGCCTGTCGATCGCCGAGTATGTCCACCCGACGTCGCTGCACGCGCTGGGGTTCTCGTTGCTGGCGAGCAGCACACTCGATTCCTTCTGCCGGCGCGTGGTGCGCTATTTCCGCCTCGTGTCCACCAACGCCGAGTGCCAGATGGAGCGTACCGCCAGTGAATACCGCCTGGTGATGATGCCGACCATCGACCGCGACCAGTACTGCCCGCAGGATGCCTGGGTAGCCACCCTGGTGCGCTTCATCCGCGAGGTTTACCAGCCGGATTTCGCCCCGCAGTCCGTCGGCCTGCGCCGGCCACGGCCACGGCAGAAGGTCCAGCTGTTCGAACGGTTCTTCGGCACCGAGGTGCAGTTCGGCTGCGAGGACAACCGCGTGGTGTTCGATCCGCGCGAGATGGAGATCGAGCTGCCCGCAGCCAACGCGGAGCTCGCGCGGCAGAACGACCAGGTGGTGCTGTCCCTGATCGCGCGCATGGATCGCGACGACATCATCGCCCGCGTGCGCGCGCTGTTCGTCGAGCTGCTGCCGTCCGGAGAGTGCGACAAGGAAAAGGTCGCGGCCCAGCTCAACATGAGCGAACGTTCCCTGCAGAGCAAGCTGGCCGCCCGCAACACCAGCTACCGCAACCTGCTCAACGAGACCCGCCAGGAGCTTGCCGTGCAGTACATCAGCCAGGGGCTGCACTCGGTGAGCGAGGTCACCTACCTGCTCGGTTTCGCCGACATCAGCAGCTTCTCGCGCGCTTTCCGCAGCTGGTCGGGCATCTCCCCGAGCGAGTATCGCAACCGCTCGCTGGGGAAGCAGAACGGGGAGAAGAAAGCGAGCGCAGAGTGAGCGGGGGTCGCTACTGATACGGCTGGAATAGTCGGGGCTTGCGCCCCTCCCACAGTTCCATCGATGCCGTCTGGAGCACTGTGGGAGCAGCGCCAGCTGCGACCGATCCAGAGTTCCATCGATGCCGTCTGGAGCCCTGTGGGAGCGGCGCCAGCCGCGACCTCCCGCCCCGCCTCACCCCACCTTCGGCAGGTGGCTCAGCGACTCGCGGATCGCTTCCGTCGGGTACTCGTAATCCTGCAGCTCGCCGGCGAAGTAGCGGTCGTAGGAGCTCATGTCGAAGTGGCCGTGGCCGGAGAGGTTGAAGAGCAGCGTCTTCGCTTCACCGGTCTTCGTGCACTCGCGCGCGGCGCGCAGCGTGGCGGCGATGGCGTGGGCGGACTCGGGCGCCGGGATGATGCCCTCGGTGCGGGCGAACAGTATCCCGGCCTCGAAGGTCTCGAGCTGCGGGATCGCCAGGGCGTCGACGAGCCCGGCATCGACGAGCTGGCTGATCAGCGGCGAGGCGCCGTGGTAGCGCAGGCCACCGGCGTGGATGCCGGGCGGCACGAAGTCATGGCCGAGGGTGTGCATCTTGAGCAGCGGTGTCAGGCCGGTGGCGTCGCCAAAGTCGTAGGCGTAGACACCCTTGGTGAGGGTCGGGCACGACGTGGGCTCGACCGCGACCAGGCGCACCTCACGCCCGGCTGCCTTGTCGGCGAAGAACGGGAAGGCGATGCCGGCGAAATTCGAGCCGCCGCCGCAGGAGGCGAACACCATGTCCGGGTAGTCGCCGGCCATCTCCAGCTGCCTGCGCGCCTCCAGGCCGATCACCGTCTGATGCAGCATGACGTGGTTCAGCACCGAGCCGAGCGCGTAGTTGGTATCGGCGCGCCCGGCGGCTTCCTCCACCGCTTCGGAGATGGCGATGCCGAGCGAACCCGGCGTGTCCGGGTGCTTCTCGAGAATCTGGCGCCCGGCGTTGGTGAGCGTGGTCGGGCTGGCGAACACCTCAGCGCCCCAGGTCTGCATCATCGAGCGCCGGTATGGCTTCTGCTGGTAGCTCACCTTGACCATGTAGACGCGCACCTCGAGTCCGAGCAGGCGCCCGGCGAGTGCGAGCGAACAGCCCCACTGGCCGGCGCCGGTCTCGGTCGCCAGCCGCTTCACGCCGACGATCTTGTTGTAGTACGCCTGCGGGATCGAAGTGTTCGGTTTGTGCGAGCCGGCCGGGCTCACCGACTCGTTCTTGTAATAGATGCGCGCCGGGGTGCCGAGCGCCTGCTCGAGGCGAAAGGCGCGGTGCAGAGGTGTCGGCCGCCACATGCGCAGGATGTCGCGTACCTCCTCGGGAATGGCGATCCAGCGCTCGGCGCTGACCTCCTGCTCGATGAGACCCGGCGGGAAGATTGCCGCCAGCGCTTCGAGGCCGACCGGTTTGCCGTCCGGGCCGAGCGGCGGCGGTGGCGGGGAAGGCAGGTCGGCCACCACGTTGTACCAGTGCGTGGGCAGGTCGGCTTCGGTCAGCAGGAACTTGGTCGTCATCTGGCGCTCCGCGCGTCGTTCTCTTCTTGAAGGGTCGATCCGCGGGGCTGCGGATCCGGCGCCAGAGGATACCCCAGACCGGCGCGGGCCGGGGGTCCGCGCCATGCGCCGCGGCAGGCGATTGCCGCACCGGGCAGGGACCGCGGGTGTACGGTAGTAGCCCGGCACCGGGCAGGACGAGGGAGGCGGCAGCCATGGCCCTGAAATTCAGCATCGGACTGCAGGGCAGTTACCCGATCCGCGACTACATCGCCAAGGCGCAGAAGATCGAGCGCTACGGCTTCGACGAGATCCATGTCTACGACGACCTGATGTTCAAGCCGACCTGGCCGCTGCTGACGCTGATCGGCGAACACACCACCCGCATCAAGGTCGGACCCGGGATCATCACGCCGCAGATCGTCCACCCCTGCTACCACGCCGGCAACCTGGCCGAACTCGACGAGCTGACCGGCGGGCGCGCGGTCTGCGGCATCGCCCGCGGCGCCTTCTGGGAGCTGCTCGGCATCGAGCGCCAGGCGCGCCCGGTGACGATGGTGCGCGAAGCCATTGCCCTCATCCGCCGCCTGCTCGCCGGCGACCGCACGCCGTTCCACGGCCAGTGCTTCACGGCGACGGAGGAGCTGTTCTTCCGCTTCCAGCCGCTGCGCCGGGAGATCCCGATCTTCATCGGCACCTGGGGGCCGCAGATGTGCCAGCTCGCCGGCGAGGTGGCGAGCGGCGTGAAGTCCGACGGACTCTGGAACCCGGACTACGTGCGCATCCTGCGCGAGAACGTCGCCATTGGCGCGGCCCGCGCCGGGCGCGATCCAGCCGGGGTGGAGATCATCGCCGGACCACTGTGCGCGATCGCATCGGACCGCGAGCGCGCGCGTGAAGCCGCGCGCCGCGTGCTCGCGGTGTACCTGCCGTACCTGCACCCGATGACCGAGGTTGCCGGCATCCCAGCGGAGGAGATACGCCAGGTACGCGAGGCCGCCGCGGTGGGCGACTTCGCGCGCGGCGCGCGTGCCGTGTCCGACCGCGCGGTGCGCTACTGCTCGGTGACCGGCCGGCCCGAGGACGTGATCCCGCAGATCGAAGCCATGGCCGCAGCCGGCGTCACGCAGGTGGCCTTCGGCCACCCGCTCGGACCCGACTTCGAGGAGGCACTCGACCTGCTCGGCCGCGAAGTGCTGCCGCACTTCCGCGGCCGCTGAGGCCGTTCAGCCGCAGGAGCCGCCCGAGCAGCAGCTGCCGCTCTTCGGTGCAGCCGGGGCTTCGGCGCCGGCGAGCTTGCCGATGCGCACGCGCCAGACCGCCGGCCCGGACTCCAGGTAATCCCAGGTGAAACGCCCGGCGGTGACGGCCTGGAACTGCGCGTACAGCGGACGCGGATCGTGGTCGTTGACGAGCTGCAGGGCTTCACCGGGCTTCAGCTCGTTGAAGCGGCCGAAGATCATCGGGTGACGCTGGAACGGCGCGATCTCGCGCACGTCGATGGTCGTGGCAATGGACTGGGACATGAAGGTTCCTCGGGTGCTCGCGGCGCTGGCCGCTCACGAAAAAAAGCACCGGAAAGACATACTTCCGATGCACCTTCCAATCTAGCATCGGCTACAGGCGAACACAACGCGGGAAAACCGAGACACCGGCTCAAGCCGCCGTGGCGAGCCGGCGCTGCTCCGTTCGGTACAGCCGTGCTGCCCGCAGGAGGTTCCAGCCGAGGACCGCGAAGGCGCCGATCCAGCAGATTCCAGCCAGTCGCAGCAGGGCGGGAACCGCCAGCCCGGCGACGAGCACCGCCAGCGCCAGCGCGTAGCTCGCCAGCTGCAGCCTGGCCCGGGGCTCGGGCAGCACCGCGTGCATGTCGGGCGGGGCGAAGCGTCCGGGCGCTGCCGGCGTGGCCGCCAGCTGCTGCTGCAGGTGCAGCCAAACCAGGAACGGTACGATCTTGAGCAGCATGCCGTTGACGACCGCGAGCGCGAAACCGGCGATGAACAGCACCGCCGGCGCGAGTGCCAGGCGCGGCGGCAGCGGCACGAGGAGGCCAACGAGGCCGGCGAGCGCGGCAGCAGCGAGCCCGCACATGGCGAGCGTCCAGAAGGCGAGGCTCGCATCTACCCGCCGGCGCCGGCGCCGCGCAAGCAGCGCCAGCGTCTGCACCGCGAAGGCGACACAGGCGAGTGAGAGTCCCGCCGCTGGCGGCCAGGTCGCCTGACCCGCCAGTGAGGCCGCCGTCAGCCAGAGAAGCAGGAACCACGCGGCCGGCGCCAGCGTGCGGCGCAGCCACGGCGGGTACTCGGCGGTCACCTGGAACATCGGCACCACTTGCCAGGCGACCACCGCGACCAGCAGGGTCACCCAGCCGAGCAGGGCCCAGGCGAGGTGCAGATCGGTAAGCGCTGCGCGTGGCAACGGCAGCGTGGACCAGCCGTGGCCGAGCGCGAGGATGAGCCCGAGTGCCGTCGCGACGGCGAGCCCCGACAGGGCCCAGCGCATGCCGCGCACGCTGTCATGCCGGCGCGGGGCCCGCGCCAGGCCGGCGCCGACGACGGTGAGGAGCAGGCCGAGCGCTGCGCCGAGGAGCGGCACTGCCAGCCGGAATGCCACCGTGTCTGCACCGAGGAAGCCTGCGGCGAGCGCCGCTGTACCGGCCACGAGCAGGGTGTGGCAGGCAGCGCCGATCAGCCGCGCCCTCACCACGCGCACGCCGACCAGCACGGGGAGCAGCTGGAACAGCGCCCCGCACATCACCATGGTCAGCACGCCGAGCCCGAGCAGGTGGGCCAGTGCCAGCGCAGGCGGTGCCCAGCGCGAGGCGAACGCTGCCGGGCCGGCCCAAGCGAGCACCCCGCCAGCCGCCATGCCGAAGACCGGCGCGGTGAGGAAAAAGCGCAGCGGCACCGACAGCGGTGGCGCCTGCTCGAGGGAGAGCGCCGCCGTCATGCGTCGTGCGGTGCGGCGGCGGTGTCGCCGCGCCGCCAGACGACCAACTCGCAGCGACCCGGCGCCAGGGTGGCGACCTGCCAGGCGCAGCCGCGCTGCGCGAGCAGCGGGTAGAGCGGCTGCGGCTCGTGCGGCAGCAGTGCGCGCAGTCGCGTACCGATGGCGAGCCGCGTGAGCTCGTCGAGGATGCGCGTCATCGGCTCCGGTGGTGGCAGCCCGCGCAGGTCGAGGCAGGTCTCGGGCGCGGCCATCGGCGGTCAGACGGCCTGCATGCGCCCGATGAGATCGCCAGCGTCGTCGCCGACCGCGCGGTCGCACATCGGGTAGAGCATGTGCTCTTCCTTCATGTTGTGCTGCTGGATCAGGATCAGCAGCGTCTCGGCGGCACCGAGGTAACCCTCGAGGGCGGCGCTATCGAGCGCCTGCTGCATCTGCGTGAACAGGCCGCGCATCTGGCCGTGCTCCATGCGCATCACCGCAGTCGGACCGGCGGTCATGCCCGTCGCCGCCTCGAAATCGGGGAACAGCACGTTCTCTTCCATGGCGAGATGGTGCAGCAGGGCGGCTGCGAAGGCGGCATGCGCCTGGCGCGTGCGCGCGAGGTCGCCATCGCCGGCGGCGGCCTCCGCGACCGCGAACAACTCGTCGCACTCGCGATGGCTCTGGGTCATGAACTCGCTGATCATTCTCGTATCCTCGGCAGCAACCGCCGTCGTGTGACCATGATGGCGGCAGCGCCGCGCGCTGTCGCTGCCGCCGGTCAAGCGCCGGCGCTGGCGCCGCCCGGTGGCATCATCGACAATGCGCGCGAGCCGTCGCCACTTCTGTCGCCGGCCATCGTGTCACGGTACGGTGATGATAACGCGCACGTCCACGGTCCTGTTCAGCTACGCTTTCCGTCCTTTCTTCCTCGCGGCCGGCGGTTACGCCGTGGTGGCGCTCGCGCTCTGGGTCGCGGGGTTTCATGGCCTGCGCTGGCCGCTCGCGCCTTCTGCGATCACGCCTGCCTGGCACGCGCACGAGCTGACGATCGGCTTCGCCGGTGCGGTGGTTGCAGGCTTCCTGCTCACCGCGGTGGCCACCTGGACGGGACGGGCGCCGCTGCGCGGTGCGCCGGTGGCCACGCTCGCGGCTGCCTGGCTCCTCGGGCGCATCGCGGGCGCTTTCGGCGGCTCGCTGCCGCCACTCGCCGTCGCGCTGCTCGACCTGCTGTTCCCGGTGCTCCTCGCCACGTTCGCCACGCGCGAGATCGTGCTCGGCGCGAGCCGGCGCAACTACGGCATCGCGGTGATCACCTGGGCGCTGGCGCTGCTCACGACGCTCTACCACCTTGGCGCCGCGGGGCTCGTCGCCGGTGGCGACTGGCTGGCGGTGACGCTGTCCGTGCACCTGCTCGCGCTGCTGGTGACCGTCATCGGCGGGCGCGTGATCCCGCTGTTCACCGCGAACTGGCTGCGCCTGCGCGGCGACACCGCCGGCCCGGCGCCGTGGGCCTGGATCGACACGGCCGGCCTCGGGCTGATGCCGATCGCTGCCGTTGCCGACACCGCCGCCCCGGGCAGCGTCTTCGCCGCCGTCGCTTGCCTGCTGGCCGGCGGCGCCAACGCCTGGCGGCTGGTCCGCTGGCGCGGCCTGGAAACCGGCGCGAACCCGCTGCTCTGGGTGTTGCACGCCGCGTTCGCCGCGCTCTGCGCCGGCTACCTCCTGCTCGGCGCCACCGCGCTCGGCCTGCCGCTGGCGCGCAGTGCGGCGCTGCACCTCGTCACGGTCGGCGGCCTCGCCGGCGTGATCCTCGCGATGATGACGCGCGTGGCGCTCGGCCATACCGGCCGCCCGCTGGCCGTCACGCGCCCGATCGTGGCAGCCTACGGCCTGCTTGGCGTTGCCGCGCTCGCCCGCAGCCTGGGCATGGCACTGCCGGGAGCCTACCTGCCGATGATCGACACGGCGGCGCTGCTCTGGATCGCGGCATTCACGCTGTTCCTGTGGGTGTACGCACCGATCCTCGTGCGGCCGCGGCCGGACCAGCCGCTGTGACGGGCCTGACCCCGATTCCCTTTTTCCCACAACATGGAGCACCAGCCCATGGCCACGAAAAAACTCGATCAGAAAGCCGCGCTCGCCAAGCTGAACAGGATCCTCGAGGCGGAACTCGCCGGCGTGGTGCGCTACACGCACTACGCGTTCATGGTGTTCGGCTACAACCGCATCCCGATCATCCACTGGCTGGAGTCGCAGGCCGCCGAGTCGCTGGCGCACGCGCGCCGGGCGGGCGAGCTGATCACCCACTTCGGTGGTGAGCCTTCGCTCGTCGTCGGGCCGCTGCTGAAGACCCAGAAGAACGACGTCGGCGCGATCCTGCGCGAGGCCCTCGAGCACGAGCGCGGCGCGCAGGCGCTGTATCGCGACCTGGCGACACTCGCGGCCGGCCGCTCGATCGTCCTCGAAGAGTACGCCCGCGAACAGATTGCCACCGAGGAACTGCACGCCGGGGAGATCGAGAAGATGCTGCGCCGGCCCGGCTGAGGGGTACGCCCACCCAGGCTGCCCGGCCCATGCTGCGCTTCACCCTGCAGCGGCTGCTCACCGGCATCCCCACGCTGCTGGTGCTGGTGGCGCTCGCGTTCTTTCTCATCCGCGCCGCACCGGGCGGGCCGTTCGACACCGAGCGGCAGCTGTCGCCGGAGATCGAGGCCAACCTGCGCCGGGCCTATCACCTGGACGAGCCGCTGCCACTGCAGTTCGCGCGCTACCTCGGCAACCTGGCACGCGGGGATTTCGGGCCGTCGTTCCAGTACCGCGAGTTCACGGTCACCGAGCTGATCGGTGCCGGTTTCCCGGTGTCGCTGCGCGTCGGTGGGCTGGCGATGCTGCTCGCCGTGCTGATCGGGGTCGCGGCGGGGGCCTTCGCGGCGCTGCGCCAAAACCGCTTCGCCGACCATGCGGTGATGGCGGCGGCGATGACGGGCATCTCGATCCCGAACTTCGTCATGGCGCCGCTGCTGGTGCTCGGCGTGGCAGTCGGGCTCGGCTGGCTGCCCGCCGGCGGCTACGGCGACGGCGGCTGGCGCCACCTGCTGCTGCCGGTGGTGACGCTGGCGCTGCCGCAGATCGCCTACCTCGCGCGGCTCACGCGCGCCAGCATGATCGAGGTGCTGCGCAGCCCGTACATCCGCACGGCACGCGCGCAGGGCTTGCCGCCGCGCACGATCATCCTGCGCCACGCGCTCAAGCCCGCCCTGCTGCCGGTCGTGTCCTACCTCGGCCCGGCGACCGCAGCGCTCATCACCGGCTCGGTGGTGATCGAGCAGATCTTCGGGCTGCCGGGCATCGGGCGCTTTTTCGTCAACGGGGCGCTCAACCGCGACTACACGCTGGTGATGGGCGTGGTGGTGTTCTACGGCACGCTGATTCTCGCGTTCAACTTCCTGGTCGATCTCGTGTACGGCTTCCTCGATCCGCGGATCCGGCACGACGCATGAGCGAACTCGCGCCCGACGAGACCCCACGCAGCCTGTGGAGCGATGCGCGTACGGCGCTGCGCCACAATCGCGCGGCGACCGGCGCCGGCGTGGTGCTGCTGCTCCTGACGCTCGCCGTGCTGCTGCTGCCGGAGCTGCTGCCGTTCAGCTACGAGCAGACCGACTGGGACAACATCGCCGCGGGCCCGTCGTTCGCCAGCGGCCACCTGCTTGGCACCGATGCGCTCGGGCGCGACCTGCTGGTGCGCACGCTCTGGGGCGGACGGGTGTCGCTGCTGGTGGCGCTGGTCGCCACCGCGGTGAGCCTCGCGATCGGCGTGACCTGGGGCGCGATCGCCGGCTACGTCGGCGGGCGCATCGACCAGGTGATGATGCGCATCGTCGACATCCTCTACGCGCTGCCGTTCATGTTCCTGGTGATCCTGCTGATGGTGCTGTTCGGCAGGAACCTGGTGCTGATCTTCGTCGCCATCGGCGCCATCAACTGGCTCGACATGGCGCGCATCGTCCGCGGCCAGACGCTGTCGCTCAGGAACCGCGAGTTCGTCGAGGCGGCGCGCGCCAGTGGCGTGCCGGCCGCGCGCATCATCCGCCGGCACATCGTGCCGAACCTGCTCGGCGTGGTCGTCGTCTACGTCACACTGACCATCCCGCACGTGATCCTGGTCGAGTCATTCCTGAGTTTCCTCGGCCTCGGCGTGCAGGAGCCGATGACCTCCTGGGGCGCGCTGGTCAACGAGGGCGCCCAGGAACTCGAGACCTCGTGGTGGATGATCTTCTTCCCGGGGCTGTTCCTGGCGACGACGCTGTTCTGCTGCAACTTCCTCGGCGACGGGTTGCGCGACGCGCTCGACCCGCGCGACCGGAGCCAGCGGTGAGCGCGCCGCTGCTCGCGGTCGAGGGCCTCGACGTCAGGTTTGCCACGCCTGCCGGGACGGTGCATGCGGTGCGCGGCCTCGGTTTCGCGCTGCAGGCGGGCGAGACGCTCGGCATCGTCGGCGAGTCGGGGTCCGGCAAGAGCCAGGCGATGCTGGCGCTGCTCGGCCTGCTCGTCGCGAACGGCCGCGCGCAGGGATGCGCACTGTTCGAGGGTGCCGACCTGCTCGCGCTCGACGAACCCGCGCTCGAGCGCGTCCGCGGTTCGCGCATCGCCATGGTCTTCCAGGACCCGATGACCTCGCTCAACCCGTATCTCGCGATCGGCCGGCAGATGGGCCTGGTGCTGGCGGCACACCGCGGGGTTACAGGATCCGCAGCGCGGCGCGAGTGCACGGCGGTGCTCGAGGCCGTCGGCATTCCCGAGGCCGCCCACCGGCTCGGCCAGTATCCGCACGAACTGTCCGGCGGCATGCGCCAGCGCGTGATGATCGCCACGGCGCTGCTCTGCCGCCCGGCGCTGCTCATCGCCGACGAGCCGACCACCGCGCTCGACGTCACGGTGCAGGCGCAGATCCTGGCGCTGATGCAGGAGCTGCGCGAGCGCTACGGCACGGCGATCGTGCTGATCACCCACGACCTCGCGGTCGTCGCCGGCGTGGCCGACCGCATCCTCGTCATGCAGCAGGGCGAGTGCCGGGAGGAAGGCCCGGCCGGGGACATCTTCCGCGCCCCGCGCCACCCGTATACGCGCGCCCTGCTCGCGGCCGTGCCGCGCCTGGATCGCCCGGCCGCACCGCTGCCGCCACCGCGCGCGCGCGGTGGCGCGCCACTGCTCGCCGCCGAAGCGCTGCGTGTCGAGTTCCCGGTGATCGACGGGCGGCTGGCCGGGCGCCGGCGCCGGCTGCGTGCGGTGGTGGACGTCAGCTTCGCGCTGGCTCCCGGCGAGATCCTCGGCGTGGTCGGGGAGTCCGGCTGCGGCAAGTCGACCCTCGGGCGGGCGCTGCTCGCGCTGGTGCCGGTCACCGCCGGCCGCGTCAGCTTCCTCGGTCGCGACCTGACCGCGCTCGCGCACGCCGAACTACAGCCGCTGCGCCGCGATCTGCAGGTGGTCTTCCAGGATCCGCTCGCCTCGCTCGACCCGCGCATGACGGTACGCGATATCGTCGCCGAGCCGCTCGACATCTTCGAGCCGGGGCTCGGCGAGGCGGCACGCACCAACCAGGTCGCCGAGATGCTGACGCGCGTCGGGCTCGACCCGTCGCACATGAACCGCTACCCGCACCAGTTCTCGGGCGGACAGTGCCAGCGCGTCGCCATCGCCCGCGCCCTGATCACCCGCCCGCGCGTGGTGGTCTGTGACGAGGCGGTGAGCGCACTCGACGTCTCGGTGCGCGCGCAGATCCTGCGCCTGCTGCTCGAACTGCGCCGGCTGCTCGACCTGTCACTCGTGTTCATCGGCCACGATCTGGCCGTGATCCGCCAGGTGAGCCAGCGCGTGATGGTGATGTACCTCGGCCGCGTCATGGAGATCGCGCCGGCCGAAGCGCTGTTCGGTGCGCCGCGCCATCCCTATACGCGGGCGTTGCTCGCCGCGGCACCGGTCCCCGACCCGGCGCTCGAGCGCGCTCGCCTGCGCAGCGGGCTGCCCGGCGAGCCGCCATCGCCGCTCGCCCCGCCCTCCGGCTGCGTGTTCCGCACGCGCTGCGCCTGGGCGCTCGCGCGCTGTGCCGAAGAGATCCCGCCGCTCGTGCGGGAGGGTGCGAACGAGGTCGCCTGTCTGCGCGCCGGCGAGATCTGAAGCGCCCCGCCCTGCGGGGGCGACATCCCTGTGGGAGCGGCATCCCCGTGGGAGCGACGCCAGTCGCGACAGGCAGCTGGTCGGGGCTTGCGCCCCTCCCACAGGGAGGTGCCGCGCTGGTCGGGGCTTGTGCCCCTCCCACAGGGAGGTGCCGCGCTGGTCGGGGCTTGTGCCCCTCCTACAGGG
>CAYQAR010000023.1:38025-44060 GCA_964415505.1 uncultured Chromatiaceae bacterium
GCCCCTCCCACAGGGAGGTGCCGCGCTGGTCGGGGCTTGTGCCCCTCCTACAGGGATGAGGTGTAGGACGGTCGGGGCTGGCACCCCTTCTTCAGGGGCGCTCAGGGCGTAACGATGTCGAAGGTCGCGTCGACGCGAGCCTCGAACTCCAGGCTGCCCGGGGTGTAGGTGGCCGCACCGGAGTCCATGGCCTCGGCTGCCACGGCCATCTTCATCATCGGCATCGGCATGGGTGGCGGCGGGGCGGCGTCGCCGGCGGTGAGCACGCGCAGGCTCCCCAGCTTCAAGCCGAGCGTCTCGGCGATGGCGCGCGCATTGGCCTCGGCGTCCTTCGCCGCGGCGGTGAGGGCCTGGCGGTTCAGCTCGCGCCGGCGCGTGCTGTCGAGCACCGGCGGTGAGACGTTGTTGACGCCGGCCTGCACGGCCCCCTCGATCAGGGCGCCGAGCTGGTCGAGGTCGGTGACTTCGACTTCGAGCTGGCGCTGGACCATGTAGCCGGTCAGTACCTGCCGGCTGGTCGGCTGGTCCCAGCGGTACTCCGGATTGACCACCGCGCTGGTCGTGCGCACCCGCTTCGGGTCGATCCGCAGCTGTCGCGTCAGGGCGAGGAACTTCTCGACCACGGCCACGGCGTCGGCACGTGCGCGGTCCATGCTGGGGTTGGACTTCTGCACCGTGAGCTGCACGCGCGCCTTGTCGGGCTCACCCGTCACCGAACCGGTCCCGGAGACGGAGATCGAACGTGGCAGGGCGGGCATCTGCATCGGCGCGGGCTGGGCCATGGCGGTGACACTGGCGAGCAGGGCAGCGGCGAGCAGGGCTGGGCGGCGAGGCAGCATGGGGAAACTCCTGTGGGCTGGATCTGGTCCGGGCCGTGGTCGGCAGCGTCTTCGGGCCGCACCGCGGCTGGCATTCACCGGGCGGCCACACTAACATACCGGCGCTGCGTGGCGGTCCGCGGGGGAGCGCCAGATGCCTGAATCCGAGGGTGTTTTGCATGGTCCGTCACCTGTTGACTGCCACGGCGCTGGCGCTTGCCGGCTTTGCTTCCGGCGCGTTCGCGGCCGGTGACCCGGCCCGAGGCTCTGCCCTGGCGACGACCTGCATGGGCTGCCACGGCATCGATGGCTATCGCAACGCCTATCCCTCCTACCGGGTCCCGAAGCTCGGCGGCCAGAAGGCCGACTACATCGTGATCGCGCTGCAGGGCTACCGCGCCGGCACGCGCCCGCACCCGACCATGCGTGCCCAGGCGGCGTCGCTGTCTGACCAGGACATGCAGGACCTCGCCGCCTGGTTCGCGAGCCAGGGCGAACCGCACACCGGCAGCGCAGCAGCAGCGGGTCCCGGCAAGGACAAGGCTGCCGTGTGCACCGCCTGCCACGGCGAAGCCGGCATCAGCAGCGCACCGATGTGGCCGAACCTCGCCGGCCAGCACCGCGACTACCTCGCCCAGGCCATCGCCCGCTACCGCGACAAGGCGCGCCAGGATCCGGTGATGCAGGGCCAGGTGGCGGCCCTGACCGACCAGGACATCGCCGAACTGGCGGCCTACTTCTCCGCTCAGCCCGGCCTGTTCACGACCCACATCAAGCACTGAGCCCGGGACCTGCCGGGTGACCGGCAACGCCGCGGCGTCGAGCCGGGCGGTGCTTCGACGCGGTATCCTCTGCGCCATGCAGCACTTCCAGGCCTACCGCGTCCACCTCGAGCAGGAGCGCATCGTCGCCCGGCTCGAACGCATTGCCCTCGACGACCTCTCGCCGGGCGAGGTGGTGATCCGCGCTGCCTGGTCGGGCATCAACTACAAGGACGCGCTGGCGGCGACCGGCAAGGGCCGGATCCTGCGCCGCTATCCGCTGGTGGCGGGCATCGACGTCGCCGGCACCGTGGAGACCTCCACCGATCCCGGGTTGCGCCCGAGCGACCCAGTGGTGGTGATCAGCGGCGGGCTGAGCGAAACCCGCGACGGCGGCTACGCCGAGTTCGTGCGCGTCCCGGCGAGCCTCGTGACCCCGCTGCCGGCCGGGCTCTCCCTGCGCGAGGCGATGGCGATCGGCACCGCGGGGTTCACCGCCGCGCTCGCCCTGCACCGCATGGAGCAGAACGGCCAGTGCCCCGCGCTCGGCCCGATCGCGGTGACCGGCGCCACGGGCGGTGTCGGCAGCGTGGCCATCGACATCTTCAGCCGCCGTGGCTACGCCGTGACCGCGCTCACCCAGAAGGCGGGCGCCGAGGAGTACCTGCAGGCGCTCGGTGCAGCCAGCGTGCAGCGCGTCGCCGCACTCAGCCTCGGCACGAAACCGCTCGAGAAGGCCCAGTGGGGCGGCGCCGTCGACAACGTCGGCGGTGAGCTGCTCGCCTGGCTGACGCGCACGGTGGCCCCGCTCGGCAACATCGCCAGCATCGGGCTGGCCGGTGGCGCCGAGCTGCACACCACGGTCATGCCCTTCATCCTGCGCGGCGTGAGCCTGCTCGGCATCAATACGCCGGAAGTGCCGCGGGCCCTGCGACTGCAGGTGTGGGAGCGGCTCGGGGGCGAGCTGCGGCCCGCGCACCTCGACCGCATCGTCACCCGCGAGGTCACGCTCGGCGAGCTGCCGGCCTGCTTCGACGCCTACATCGCCGGTGGCATCACCGGGCGCACGCTGGTGCGCTTCTGACGGTGCCGGAACCGGTGCCCGGCGCCGATCCGGTACTGGACGCGGCATTCACCCGTTACCTCGAGCTGCTGCAGCAGTGGAACCGGGCCTATAACCTGACGAGCATCACCGGCTTCGACGACATGACCGTGCGCCACATCCGCGATTCGCTCAGCGTGCAGCCGTTCCTCGCTGGCACGACCGTGCTCGACGCCGGCAGCGGCGCAGGGCTGCCCGGCATCCCGCTTGCGCTCGCCGAGCCCGCCCGGCGCTTCACGCTGGTCGACTCGGTCGGCAAGAAGGTGCGCTTCCTGCGCCAGGCGATCACCGAACTGCGGCTCGCCAACGCCACTGCGGTACAGGCCCGCCTCGAGGAGTGGCAGCCGCCGGCGCCGTTCGACACGGTGGTCTGTCGCGCCTTCGGCAGCCTCGCCGCGTTCGCCGCTGCCTGCGGGCGGCTCGCGGCACCAGGCGGGCGCCTCGTCGCCATGAAGGGCCGCCGGCCCGACGCCGAGCTGGCCGCACTGCCCGCGCCCTGGCGCGCCGTGCAGGTCGAGCGCGTCGCCGTGCCCGGACTCGATGCCGAGCGGCATATCGTCGTGCTGGAACGCTGAAGCGCACATGGGCCGCATCGTCGCTGTCACCAACCAGAAGGGGGGCGTGGGCAAGACCACGACCGCGGTGAATCTCGCCGCGGCGCTGGCCGCTGCCGAGAAGCGCGTGCTGCTGGTCGACCTCGATCCCCAGGGCAATGCCACCACCGGCTGCGGCGTCGACAAGCAGCAGCTCGCGGCGACCAGCTGCGAGGTGCTGCTCGGCGAGTCGGCGGCACAGGACGCGATCGTGCCTGTGCAGGACGGGCAGTTCGACCTGCTGCCCGCCAACGGCGATCTCACCGCAGCCGAAGTGCGCCTGCTGCAGGAGATCGGCCGCGAGCTGCGCCTGAAGAAGGCGCTCGAGCCGGTGCGCGGCCTGTACGACTACGTGCTGATCGACTGTCCGCCGTCGATCAACATGCTGACGCTGAATGCGCTGACTGCCGCCGACGGCGTGCTGATCCCGATCCAGTGCGAGTACTACGCGCTCGAGGGGCTGTCGTCGCTCCTCGAGACCGTCAAGCAGGTGCGCAACACGGTCAACAACTCGCTCGCCATCGAGGGCCTGCTGCGCACCATGTACGACCCGCGCAACCGGCTCGCCGCGGAGGTGTCGAACCAGCTCCTCAAGCACTTCCGCGACAAGGTCTACGACGCCATCATCCCGCGCAACGTGCGCCTCGCCGAGGCGCCGAGTTTCGGCCTCTCGGCGATCCTGCACGACCCGGGCTCGCGCGGCGCCCAGGCCTACGTGCAGCTCGCCGCCGAGATCCTGCGCCGCGACAGCGAGTGAGTCCTACCAGGCGATTTCGCGCCGGTCCTCGTAGCTGAGGAACTTGCCGTTGTCGGCCGGCGTGAGGCTGTCGATCACCGTCAGCATCTTCGCCACGCTCTCCGGCGCCTCGATGGTCCCGGGGCGTTTCATGGCGGCGAGCTTCGGGTCGCGCACGGTGTTGACCTGGCCCGGGGAGAGCAGCGTCAGCGTCACGCCGCGCTTCGGCGTCTCGAAGGAAAGCGTGTACATGAACATGTCGAGCGCGGCCTTGCTGGCGCGGTACTCGTAGAACATCGGTATGCGCGGGCTCTCGGCGAAGGAGCCGGCCTTGCTCGACAGGACCACGATCTGCCTGCGCCCCGAGGCGGCGACGCGGTCCATGAACGCCTGGCACATCTTCAATGTGCCGAGCGCGTTGACCTCGAAGCTGCGCCGGGCGATGTCGAAATCCACCCCGGCGAGCGGCTTGAAGGCCGACGGGTAGCTTGGCGTCAACCCGGCGTTGAGCACCAGCAAGTCGATGGGCTGGTCGCGGTATCGGCCGGCCAGCGCCTCGACGGCGGCGTGGTCGGTGATGTCGAGCGCCTCGATGGTCACGCGCGGATGGCGCGCCGCGAGTTCCTGCAGCTCCGTGGCCTCCTGCGGCTGGCGCACCGTGGCGATCACACGCCAGTCGCGCGCGGCCAGCTGGCGCACGAACTCGAGGCCGATGCCGCGGTTGGCGCCGGTGACGAGCGCGGTCACCGGGGCGGCCGCGTCGGCGGCGCCGGCACCCGGGCCGACGGCGAGCGCGAGGGTTGCGGCGATGGGCCTGATCCAGGTCTTCATGGGCGTGATGTCCTCTTTCTGGCGACCGTCCGGTGCCGCTCGATCGCGGCCAGCCGATCATAGGGGTGCCCGGGCCGGTGCCGCAGGATTTCCGGCGTGGCTGTCCCCGGTGCGGCGGGCCTTGGACGCCCGGGCAATTGAGTAAACTGTCGCCCGGACTCGCGATGGGTATCGACGACATGAGTGCCAGGCGAACAGGACTGGGGCGGGGGCTCGATGCGCTGCTCGGCGAGGCGGGTGGCCCGGTGAAACCCGTCCAGGTCGAGGCCCGCGACGGGTTGCGGCAGATCCCCGTCGAACTGCTGCAGCGGGGCGAGTACCAGCCGCGCCAGGACCTGCGCCAGGACTCGCTCGAGGACCTGGCCCGTTCCATCAAGGCGCAGGGGCTGGTGCAGCCGATCGTGGTGCGCCCGCTGCCCGGCGCCACGCCGGCCGGCGAGACCCGCTACGAGATCATTGCCGGCGAGCGGCGCTGGCGGGCGGCACAGATCGCCGGCCTCACGACCATCCCGGCCGTGGTGCGCCAGATTCCCGACTCGGCGGTGATCGCCCAGGCGCTGATCGAGAACATCCAGCGCGAGAACCTCAACCCGCTCGAGGAAGCCCAGGCCGTGCAGCGGCTGGTGGAGGAGTTCGAACTCACGCACCAGGATGCCGCCGATGCGATCGGCCGCTCGCGGGCAGCGGTGAGCAACCTGCTGCGCCTGCTCGAACTCGGTGAGACGGCCCGCGACCTGCTGCGTTCCGGCGCCCTGGAGATGGGCCACGCGCGTGCGCTGCTCGGCCTCGCCGACCCGCGGATGCAGGGGGAGGTCGCCAGCCTGGTCGCGAAAAAGGGCCTGTCGGTGCGCGAGACCGAGGCGCTGGTGCGCCGGGTGGCGGAGGGCGGTGGGCGCCGGACCGAGGCCCCGCCGGTCGATCCCGACGTGCAGCGACTGGAAAGCGAGCTCGCCGACAAGCTCGGTGCCCGCGTGGCCATCCAGCACACCGCCCGGGGGCGGGGCAAGCTGGTGGTCAGCTACAACAGCCTCGACGAGCTCGAGGGGATCCTCGGGCACATCCGCTGATCGAACCGCAGTTTCCCTGTAGGAGCGGCTTCAGCCGCGATTCTTCAGCGCCCGAGCGCCCGGAGGCGGGGGGCCAAACCAAGCGAGTATCGGGGAGCGACTTTGGCTCCCCCGCCGCAAGGGCGCC
>CAYQAR010000024.1:0-43208 GCA_964415505.1 uncultured Chromatiaceae bacterium
CGGCCTGTTCGGCACCGTCTGGGGCATCTACCACGCGCTGATCGCCATCGGCCTGGCCGGCCAGGCGAGTATCGACAAGGTGGCTGGTCCGGTGGGTGAGGCACTCATCATGACCGCCATCGGACTTGCCGTGGCGGTTCCTGCGGTGCTCGGCTACAACTGGCTCCTGCGTCGCAACAAGGCGCTGCTGGAAGAAGTCCGCTACTTCGCGACCGACGTGCAGGCTTACCTGATCAGCGGCGCCCGCGTCGAGTCCGGAGCCCGCGCTGCGGCGCCGGCGGCAGCCCCGCGGAGCAAGTAACGTGGGCATGTCGTCGTCCGGGGAGGGCGAAGGTACGGCCATGTCGGACATCAACGTCACGCCCATGGTGGACGTGATGTTGGTGCTGCTGATCATCTTCCTGATCACCATCCCGGTGATCACGGCGACGGTCAAGGTGGACCTGCCGAAAGTCGCGAACCAGCCCACCAAGACGAAACCGGAAAATATCACGGTGGCGATCGATGCCCACGGTGATGTCTTCTGGAACATGTCGAAGGTGCCGAACGACCAGGCACTGCTCGACCTGGTGAAGGCCGTGGCGGTGCAGGATCCGCAGCCGGAAATTCACATCCGCGGCGACTCGCAGGCGAAGTTTGCCGCCGTCGGGCGCACCATCTACCTGATCCAGCGCGGGGGCGTGGTCAAGGTAGGATTCATCACCGAGCCGGATCGCGGGTTCCGTTAGGCAACGGCAGCCGGCAGGGCCCGGGTGGCCCTGCCAGACGCGCATTCCAGGTCAGGGAGGAGAAGAAGACCGTGGCAATGAGTATGGGTGGGGGCGGCGATAGCGAGCCCGTGATGGACATCAACATGACGCCGCTGATCGACGTCATGCTGGTGCTGCTGATCATGTTCATCATCACCATCCCGGTGATGACGCATGCCGTCAAGCTGGACATGCCGCGCCCGAATCCGAATTCGGTGGAACCACCGGTGCCGCCGGAGATCATCGAACTCGAAATCGACTTTGACGGCACGATTCTCTGGAATGGCACTACTGTGTCGAATTTCGCGGTGCTGGAAAATTATTTCAGCCAGGAAGCGGGCAAGGTTCCGCAACCGGAGCTGCATGTCCGGGCCAACAAACGCGCCAAGTACGACAATGTGGCCAAGGCCCTGGCACTCGCCCAGCGGCAGGGAATGAACAAGATCGGCTTCGTCGGCATGGAGCAGTTTGCCGAATAGCGGCCTTGCAGCAAGAAATTTTCGGCCGGACGGCCGTCTAAGCCCGTACGTGCCCCCAATCCAGGGACAGATTATGACCAGCTTGATTTCCTCCGTTCGACGTTATGCGGTGGTGCTGATGGCAGCTGCCGCCATGGTGGCGGCGGGCCCAGCCCTGTCGCAGGAAAAGATCGGCGCCAAGGTCGGCAAGCCCATGAAAGCCGCCCAGGAGGCCGTGCAGAAGAAGCAGTGGGACGCGGCGCTGGCGAAGATCGCCGAGGCCGATGCGGTTGCGAACAAGACCGCGTTCGAGCAGTTCCAGATCAACGAGTTCAAGGGCTACGTACTGCTGCAGCAGCGCAAGTACGGTGAGGTCGCCAAGATCTACGAAGCCAACTTGAACTCGGGCAAGCAGCCGCCGGAACAGGTGAACGATCGCCTCAAGGCGCTCGTCCAGCTCAACACGGCGGTAAAGAACTACCCGAAGGTCATCGAATTTGGTGATCGCTGGATCAAGGCCGGCGGCCAGGACCTCGACACCCGTGTCCTGGTTGGTCAGGCGCATTACCTGCAGAAGGATTACAAAGGCGCGATTTCGACCGTGCAGGGCGTCATCAGGAGCGCGGAGCAGGCGGGCAGCAAGGTCGACGAGAACTGGCTGCAACTGGTGCGCAGCTCTCAGCAGAACATCGGTGATGCGGAAGCCGCGACGGCCACGCTCGAGAAGCTGGTGCGGCTGTATCCGAAGCCGGAGTATTGGGACTACCTGCTGAGCACAAGGCTGCGTCAGAAGAACTCCGACCGGGTGCAGCTCAACCTGATGCGCGTGGCGCGTGAGGTCGGCGTCCTGAACAATCCCGACGAATACCTCGAAATGGCCGAGATGCTGCTCGAGGCCGGCCTGCCCGGCGAAGCTCGCAGCGTCATGGAATCAGGCTATCAGGCCAAGGCCTTCGAGACCACGGACAAATCCCGAGCGGACCGCTACAAGCGCCGACTCGACGAAGCTGTCGCGGCGGCCGCTCGTGATCAGAAATCGCTGCCTGCCATCGAGAAGGACGCGCAGAAGGTGCCGACCGGGCAGGGCGATGTTGCGCTCGGCCTCGCGTATGGCAGCTTCGGCCAGTACGACAAGGCGGCCGCGGCGCTCACCAGGGGGCTGCAGAAGGGCGGCGTGCGCGATGCCGATCAGGCGCAGATCATGCTTGGCATCGCCAACCTGGAACTCGACAAGAAGGCCGACGCCATCAAGGCTTTCGAGGCGGTCAAGGCCGATGACCCGCAGATGGCCGACGTGGCACGGCTCTGGACCATCGTCGCGCGCAGTGGCGCCGGCTGAGCGACACAACGACCCCTATCTGACTGATCCGGCCGCGCCTGGTGCCCACAGTCGTCTTCCACGATCGTCGTGGCGTTCGCCGCGAGGTCGAGGCCGCCCGCGGTTCCACGCTCATGGAAGCTGCGGTCGATGCCGATGTCGACGGCATCGTTGCCGAGTGTGGTGGCGCATGCGCCTGCGCCACCTGTCATGCCTATATCGCCGAACCGTGGCTCGCCAGGTTGCCCCCGATGAGCGACATGGAAGATGCGATGCTCGATTCGGCCACCGAGCGCCGCGCCAACAGCCGGCTGACCTGTCAGCTCGAACTCACCGACGAACTCGCCGGAATCGAAGTTCACGTGGCTGACAACGGCGGCTGACCAGCCGTCGCGGCGCACACCGCACATTACAGTCGTCTATCCGGCGGCGATCTCGATGATTTCGCCCGCGGGTCCCCGCAGGCATCCCGCGACAGCGTTCGCGCCCGCGGCAAAAGTCACCACGGCGATCCCCGGCGGCAGATGGCCGTCGAGGCCTGCATACGGGCGCGCCGCTGGCGGCATCTCGTCGGCCTCGACGTAACAGGCATCGCGCAGCGCTATGGCGGCGATCGGGTGACGGTGTTCGGCGGGCAGGTCGAATGCCTCCGACATGGCCTTGACCCGTGATTCCATGCGCTGTGGCGGGGCTACGGCAAAGCGCTGCGCATAGAAGTCGAGGAAGCTGTCGAGCGATGGCCCGCCGACGATGACGATGAATACCTTGTCGACCGCGCAGCGCGCGGGTGGTGCCGGCAGTCCCGGCAGGGTTCGCTTGAATTGCGTGAGGTAGAGGATTTCGCCGCCGGGTCCGCGGACCTGCATGGCACGGATGGCGTCCGTGAACGACAGATCCTGTGGCGGCCCGACGATCTGGAATGACGAATGCCGCAGGCGCAGCGCCAGGGCATCGACGTCGTGCACGATCAGTTCGGCGGCATTCCAGCCGAACGAGGCAAACGCGCGATAGTCCGGTGCCGCAGGCGTCTCGACCAGGGTGAAGGTGAAGTCCGTGCCCGCCTGGGGTTGCAGCTGCAGCGCCGGCGCACCGGCCACGGCCATGCATCCCCAGCTCCGGGCGCTGGCCGTCGTGACCGGTTCGCGGCCGATCACGCGGTAACCGAGATCCCCGGCATAGGCCCGTTCGCTGGCGACCAGGTCCGGCGTGGCGAGGGTGACACCCGTGATCGGCCCGATGGTCGGACCAGGCATCAGACCGGGCATCAAATGATTCCAGCTGCCTGCAGCTGCGCAAAACGGTCGTCGGAATATCCGAGCAGCCCCTGGTAGACCTCGCGATTGTGCTGGCCGAGTTCCGGTGCCGGGCTGCGCACGCCTCCCGGCGTCGCACTGAGCTTGGGTGCGACATTCTGCATCCGCAAGGTGCCGAACTTCGGGTGTGCCGTGCTGACAATCGCCTCGCGCGCCTGGAAGTGCGGGTCGGCCAGCATCTCGGGTACGCGGTAGATCTTGCCGGACGGGATGCCGTGCTCGTCCATCATCTTCTCGAGCTGCTCGGCGGGAATGGTGCGGGTCCAGTCGGCGATCAGCGCGTCGAGTTCGCGCTGATTCGCGCCGCGGGCCGAGTGCGTGGCGTAGCGGGGGTCGGACGCGAGATCGGGTCGGCCCATCGCCTCGGCGAGGCGGCGGAACACCGTGTCCTGGTTGGCGGCGATGAGGATCATGCCCTGGTCGCTGGTCGGATAGACGTTCGACGGCGCCACGTTCGGCAGGATGGCGCCCTGGCGTTCGCGGATGTAGCCGGCTTTGTCGTACTCGGTGACGAGCGACTCCATCATGTTCAGCACGGCTTCGTAGATCGCGGAATCGACGATCTGGCCCTCGCCGGTCTGCTGGCGGTGATGCAGCGCCGACAGCGCACCGAGGCAGGCGAAAGTGGCAGCGAGCGAGTCGCCGATGCTGATGCCCATGCGGCTCGGCGGCGTGGATGGATCGCCGCAGACATAGCGCAGGCCACCCATGGCCTCACCCACCGCACCAAATCCGGCGCGCTTGGCATAAGGCCCGGTCTGGCCGAAGCCCGAGACGCGCACCATGATCAGCCCGGGATTGATCCCGCGCAGGTCCTGGTAGCCGAGGTGCCACTTCTCCAGGGTCCCGGGACGGAAGTTCTCGATGAGGAAATCAGCTTTACCAATCAGTTCCCGGGCGATCTCCTGGCCGCGCTCCTCGCGCAGGTTCAGCGTCGCCGACTTCTTGTTGCGGGCTACCACGGGCCACCACAGTGACATGCCGTGCGATTTCTCCTGCCCCCACTCACGCATCGGGTCACCCTGGCCAGGTGGCTCGATCTTGATGACTTCCGCGCCAAAGTCGCCGAGCAACTGACCGCAGAACGGACCTGCGAGCAGCGTACCCATCTCGATCACGCGCAGACCGCTCAGCGGCCCCGGGGTTTTCCTGCCGGTAGTGGATGAAGCAGAAGTCATGTCGCGTCCTTTTGCAGAAAGCCGAGATTAGACGGGTGGCCGGGTGTCCGCCTCCGGGCGCAAGACGCGGGCGCCGTCTTGTTGTCGGCGCAGCTGCTACTGCACTCGCCGGTTTCTCACATCGCTTGAGGGCGGGGTTGATGGGCGCCGTCACTGCTGCCTGAGCGGCTGTTGTAACGCCCAACGCCATGTATAACAATACCGCATTCTAGGGCCCGCCAGGCAGCCATGAACCCGATTGCCCGCCGAATTTCCATCGTCGAAGTTGGTCCACGGGATGGCCTGCAGAGCGAGCCGGAAATCCTGCCGACCGAGGCGAAAATCGAATATATCCGACGTGCCATCGATGCGGGCATCCGCGCGCTCGAAGTCACGAGCTTCGTGCATCCGAAGCGTGTCCCGCAGATGGCCGATGCCGAGGCCGTGATTGCGGCCCTGCCAAGACGCGAGGATGTCCGCTACATCGGGCTCGTGCTCAACCGCAAGGGCTTCGAGCGTGCCCGCGACGCGGGCCTCGGTGAAATCGGCATGGCTGTGGTGGCGAGTGACACCTACAACCAGCGCAACCAGGGGGTGCCGACCAGCGAGTCGGTCCGAGCCTGGCTGGAGATCGCGCGCGAGGCTCGCGCTGCCGGCATGCGCGCCAACGTGATGATCTCCTCGGCTTTTGGCTGTCCGTTCGAAGGCGAGGTGCCGCTCGCCCGTGTGCTCGAACTCGCCGACCAGGTCATGGCCGGCGAGCCGGTCGAGCTCGGCATCGCCGACAGCATCGGTGTCGGCGTGCCAGCGCAGGTGACCGAGATGATCGGCGCGATCCGTGAGCGCTGGCCGGGGGTGCCGGTGCGCTGTCACTTTCACAATACGCGCAACACGGGTCTGGCCAATGCACAGGCTGCACTCGATGCGGGTGCGGTGTCGCTCGACGCGAGCATCGGCGGCATCGGCGGCTGTCCGTTCGCGCCGGCGGCGACCGGCAATATCCCGACGGACGACCTGCTGTACATGCTGGACCGCTCGGGTGTGAGCACCGGCGTGTCGCTCGAGAAGGTGGTGGAGACCAGCAAGTGGCTGCAGCAGCAACTTGGCCGCAGCACGCCGGCCATGCTGCCGAAGGCGGGCATCTTCCCGAAGGTGACCGAGCAGTTCAGGTCCGCAAGCTGAGGGATGCAACTACAACGTGCCGCCACGTTCGCGCGTACCGGGCGAAGGCACTGAAGCAATCTTGACGATTTCTGCGGCGACGGCACCGCTCCGCGCGGTGTTGTGTGAGCCGGCCAACGACAAACAAGCACGATTCGAGAGGCACCTATGAGCTACCGTCTTGGGGTCGATGTCGGTGGGACGTTCACCGACCTGACCCTCGTCAACGAGCAGACCGGCGATTTCTTCCTGGCCAAGGTTCCAAGCACTCCGCACGACTCGTCGATCGGCGTGCTCAATGGCATCGCGCGTGTCTGCCAGAATGCGGGCATCGATCCGAACGTCATCACGCACGTAATGCACGGCACGACGGTGGCCACCAACACCATCCTCACGCATTCGGGGGCCCGCGTCGGTCTGGTGACGACACAGGGCTACCGGCAGGTGCTGCAGATCGCCCGCTCGTTCGTTCCCGGCGGGCTCGGCGGGTGGGTGATCTACAACAAGCCGCCGCCGCTCGCGCCACTCGCGTTGACCATCGAGGCCGAGGAACGCATCGATGCACGGGGCGAAGTCGTACGCAAACTCAACAAGACGAAGCTCGCGCGTGAGCTGCGCGCGCTGCGCAACAAGAACATCGAGGCGCTTACGGTCTCTCTGATCAACTCCTTCGCCAACCCCGTGCACGAGCAGGAGATTGCGAAGGTCGCAGCGAAGGAACTGCCGGGCATACCCATCTCGCTGTCATCCGAGGTGGTGCCGGAGATGCAGGAGTACGAACGCACCATAACGACGGTCGCCAATTCGTATGTGGCGCCGAAGGTATCGAAGTACGTCCGCAACCTGAACCGTGAACTCAAGAAGAAGATGAAGGACGTGCAGCTGCACGTACTGCGTTCCGACGGCGGTCTGGCGTCGGCGAAGGCCGCCGAGGCGTATCCGGTCAATCTGCTGATGAGCGGGCCGGCTGGCGGGGTGTCCGGCGCCATCTGGGTGGGTACGCAGGCCGGCTTCCCCAACGTCCTGACCTTCGACATGGGCGGCACATCGACCGACGTGGCGCTCATCCAGAACGGCAAGGCACAGCTGCGCCGCGAAACCAGCGTGCACGAAGTGACCGTGCGCGCTTCGTCCATCGACGTCCGCACCGTCGGTGCTGGTGGCGGTTCCATGGCGTACGTTCCGGAAATCACCGGTGCGCTGCGTGTCGGCCCGCAGAGCGCAGGCGCCGTGCCCGGACCCGCCGCCTACGACCGGGGTGGCGTGGAGCCCACGGTTACCGACGCCAATGTCGTTCTCGGTTTCCTTCCGAGCGGTGAGGTGCGGCTCGGCGGCGATATGTTGATCCGGCGTGACCTGGCGGAGAAGGCCGTACAGAAGGTTGCCACCGCCCTGAAACTGCCGCTCAAGCAGGCGGCTGCCGGCATCATCGACATCGTCAACGAGAACATGTACGGCGCGCTGCGCCTGGTCTCCGTCGAGAAGGGCTTCGACCCGCGCGACTTCGCGCTGATGGCCTTCGGCGGTGCCGGCCCGCTGCACGCCAACGCGCTCGGCCGTCTGAGCAGTGCCTGGCCGGTCATCATCCCGCCAGGCCCCGGCGTGCTCTGCGCCCAGGGCGATGCCACCACGAGCGTACGCGACGAAGCGTCGCGCACGTTCATCCGCCCGTTCAGCCGGACCAGCGCTCAGGAGGTCACCCGGATCTTCCGCAAGCTGGCGGCGAATGCAGCCAGGACACTCGATCAGGAAGGCATACCACGCGCCGAACAGACACAGAGCTACGAGGTCGATATCCGCTACCAGGGACAGGGTCTGCTGCTGACCGTCGCCCTCGACATCGACGACATCGAGCGGCGCGGCCTCGATGTGATCGGGGAGCGCTTCGACGAAATGCACCGGCAGTTGTTCACGTTCGCGCTGCCCGAGGAAAAGGAACTGGTCAACCTGCGCGCCGTCGCGCAGGGGCGGCCGACCACAGTCAAGGCGGTGAGGCTGGAGAAGGGCGGAAGCGATCCGGCGGCGGCCGAAGTCGCCGAGCACATGCTGTTCGTCGATGGGCGCGACCAGAAGGGCAAGCTGTATGACCGGCGCCAGCTGAAAGCCGGCAATGTCGTGAAGGGGCCCGCTGTCGTGCTGCAGATGGACACGACGACGCTGATCCTGCCCGGACATGTCGGTCGGGTGGACGACTTCGGCAACATTCTGATCACCCCGGCATAAACGCGCGACAGCACGGAGCAACGGACAAATGCCAGCGAAAATCGTCGAAACCAGGCCCCGGCCGTTCAAGCGGGTATCACTCGATCCGATCACGCTCGACATCATCGAGAATGCGATGCTCAACGCCCGCTTCGAGATGGATGCGGTGCTGTTCCGCACGGCGATGTCGCCGGGTATCCGCGAGCAGCACGACGAGTTCCCGATGATCGCCAACGTTGACGGCAAGATGGTCGTCGGCCAGTTCGGCAGCTTCATCTACGGATTCAAGTCGGCCTACGACGGGACGATCGAGGAGGGCGACATGTTCCTCACGACCGACCCGTACTCCTGCGAGGGGGCTGTCAGCCACATCAACGACTGGCTGCTGTTGCGGCCGATCTTCAAGGACGGGCGCCTCATCGCCTATGCCGCGATGTTCGGTCACATGACCGACGTCGGCGGCAAGGTGCCCGGCAGCCTGCCGACGGATGCGCGGCAGATCTTCGAGGAAGGCATCCGCATTCCGCCGACGAAGATTTTCAAGAAGGACGTGCTGCAGGAGGACATGCTGAACCTCATCCTGCACAACTGCCGGCTGCCGCACTGGAACCGCAGCGACTTCAACGCCATCGTCGCGGCCATCCGCACCGCCGAGAAGCGCGTGACCGAGATGGCGACCCGCTTCGGTGACGACGTGTACTACTCGGCCCTCGAGGAACTGCTCGACCGCAACCGCCGTGCCATGGCACACCTGATCAAAACCACGGTGCCGACGCGCAAGCAGTACTTCGAGGACTATATCTGCGACGACGGCATGGGCATGGGCCCCTACAAGATGCGTTGCGCAATGTGGCGGGAGGGCGAGAAGGTCGTCTTCGATTTCGAAGGTACCGACCCGCAGTCGATCAGTTCGGTGAACCTCTACCTCAACGAGGAGATGTTCAAGATGTTCTGCGGGGTCTACATGATCATGGTCTTCGACCCGAAGATCATGTTCAACGACGGCTTCTACGACCTGATGGAGGTCCGCATCCCGAAGGGCACGCTGCTCAAGCCGATCGAGCCCGCGGCACTCTCCTGCCGCACGCATGCCCTGGGGCGCCTGTTCGACGTGCTCGGTGGCCTGCTGGGGCAGGGCAACCCGGCGTTCCTCAACGCCGCCGGCTTTTCCGACAGCCCGCACTTCATGTACTCCGGCTACGACAGCCAGGGCAAGTGGTTCCAGCTCTTCCAGATCGGCTTCGGTGGTGTGCCGGGCCGGCCGTTCGGCGATGGGCCGGACGGGCATTCGATGTGGCCGAATTTCACCAATGTGCCGAATGAGTTCGTGGAAAGCTACTTTCCGCTGCGCATCGAGACCTACGAGACGCTGCCGGACAGCGGCGGGGCCGGCAAGAACCGTGGCGGCAATGCGCTGCGTGTCGCCTACCGCTTTCTCGAAGACGGCGAGATCTCGATCCACGACGACCGCTGGCTGACCTATCCATGGGGCGTGAACGGCGGGATTCCGGGCCAGCGCAGCCGCAAGGAACTGCGCCGCAAGAACGGCTCGAAGCAGATGATCCCGTCGAAATGCGACCGGATTCCAGTGAAGGAAGGCGACCTGCTGCTGTTCGACACCTGGGGCGGTGGTGGCTGGGGCGACCCGTACGAGCGCGAGACAGCCAGGGTGGCCTTCGACGTCGAGGCGGGTCTGGTCACGGTTGCCGGAGCCAGGGCCAACTACGGCGTGGTCCTGCGCAAGGATTTCTCCGTGGACGAGAAGGCAACGGCGACCCTGCGCGCCAGGCTCAAAAAGAAGCGCGGCAAGACCGCCATCTTCAACTTCGGCGGCACGATCCCGGAGCTCAAGAAGCGCTGCAAGGCCGAGACCGGGCTGGAGCCGCCGAAGCAGCCCCAGTTCGCACGCTTCGTCCTGGCCACGGCGGCCGGCAAGCCGAAGAAGGGTGGCGGCCGAAAAGGTCGCAAGGCAGCGGCCTGACCGGGGCGCTGTCGCGGACTGTGCGGACAACCGGGCCCGTCGTGGCCCGGTTGTTTTTTCAGGATCCGCCGACCACGAGGGCCAACGGCGGCCTGTCGATGGCCGGGCCGGTATCCTTGCCGGTCTGCGACGCGAACTCTGTTCCGATCTGTTGTGCCGTGGCACGCAGCCGCGGCAGGAAGCGCTTCAGCGCATCGGCCTCCGGCACCGCTGTGCTCGCGAAGCGAATGGCGACCGCGGCCAGCGGGCGTCCGCCGACGATCACCGGCACGGCCATGCTGATTTCGTCGGACACGCGCCGCGCACGCCGGTTGGTGGCATAGCCGCGTGCGCGGATTTCGGCAAGCTGTTCGCGAACCTGTTTGCGGTCGCGCGCCGGCCTGTCCTCGTCCTTGCGTGATTTCGCCAGCAGGTCGAGCATCGTTTCGAGCTGTTCTTCCTGGCTGAAGGCGAGATAGACCAGGCCTGCGGCCGAACCGAATATCGGTACGCGAAATCCTGGAGCGCATTTTTCGATGGCGAGCGGGCTGCGGTGATCGGTGGTCTGGCGGATCAGCATCGATGTACCCGACAGCGTGGCGACCGCGATCGGCCAGACCAACTGGCTGCACAGGTCGTGGATGTAGGGGCGGGCGATCTGGGTGACCCAGGCTTCGTCGTCGAAGCCGTCGCTCAGGCCGCGCACCAGGATGGTGAGGCGGTAACGCTCGTCACTTGCGGCTCGGTAGGCGTAGCCAGCCACGCAGAGCGTCTCGAGTATGCGATAGGTCGTGGTGCGCGGCAGGCCGATGGCAGTCGCGACTTCCGAGACGGTCGCGCCATTGTGAAGATTGAGTATGTGCAGTACTTCCAGGCCTCGCTGGAGCGCACGGATAGGGCGAGTCGATGTCATGTTTCACCGGTAATGAATGTGACCAGCACGCGGACAATGTTACCGGGAAGGAAATGAATTGTTAAGGGCTGTCGACAGGCAATCCTTGTTACCAGAATTATTCTAGATAACAGCCATATCCAATTGTTTAGTCGTTGAAAACATACTCGTGCCAGCGGCCGAAACCTAGAACTTGACTGTGGTGGCC
Organism: uncultured Chromatiaceae bacterium; assembly: GCA_964415505.1. Classification (GTDB taxonomy): domain Bacteria; phylum Pseudomonadota; class Gammaproteobacteria; order Steroidobacterales; genus QUBU01. The sequence goes on from CAYQAR010000024.1 coordinate 11,419, forward strand.
TTGGTCTTCAGGTAGGGATCCAGGCCCTCGCGTCCGAATTCCCGGCCCCAGCCCGACTGGCGATTGCCACCGAACGGAATCGCGGGATCGACCGCTGCATGGCAATTGATACTCACCTGGCCGGAGTCGATCAGGTTGACCATGCGATGCGCGACGGAGATGTCGCGGGTCCAGACGCTGGCGGACAGGCCGTAGATCGTGCTGTTCGCCTCGTCAGCGACTGCCTTCAGGTCGCTGTCACTGAAGGATTGTACGCAGAGCACCGGACCGAAGATTTCCTCGCGGGCGATCTTCATGCCCATGCTGGTGTGGCCGAACACCGTCGGGCGCATGAAATAGCCCTTGCCGGGCAGCGCCTCACCGCCACACACCAGCTCGGCCCCCGATCTGCGTCCGGCCTCGACGTAGCCGAGCACGCGCTCGCGCTGCTCTGCCGAGATGAGCGGTCCGAGATCGGAATCGGGTGCCATCCCCGGACCAAGGCGGAAGGCCTTGGCCATGGCGCTCACGCCCTCGACCACGCGGTCGTAGACTTCGTCGTGGACGAACAGGCGCGTGCTGGCCATGCAGTTCTGGCCCTGCAGGAAAAACGCGCCACGGGCGGCACCCGGGATGACGTGCTCGAGATCGGCATCCGGGAACACGACCATCGGCGACTTGCCGCCGAGTTCGAGCGTGACGCGCTTGAGGTTGCCGGCGGCCGCCAGGAGGATCTTCCTGCCGACCTCCGTCGAACCGGTGAAGGCGATCTTGTCGACACCGTCGTGGGCCGCCAAGGCCGCACCGGCAACATGGCCGTAACCGGGAACGATGTTGACCACACCGTCGGGTATGCCGACCTTGCGGACCAGGTCGCCCAGCAGCAGGGCCGTCAGTGGCGTGAGCTCGGCCGGTTTCAGGACCACCGTGCAGCCGGCGGCCAGCGCCGGCGCGAGTTTCAGCACGGCCATCACCAACGGGGAATTCCAGGGAATGATGGCGCCGACCACGCCGATCGGCTCGCGCCGCGTGTAGGTGAGCGATTCGCCGTTCGGCGCGTCCTGGGGCGAAACCGGAATCGTTTCGCCGAGGATCTTGGTGCACCAGCCCGCGTAGTAGCGCAGGAAATCGCAACCGAACCTGGCGATCGAATAATGCGCCACCATGCGCGGCATGCCGTTGTCGAGGACCTCCAACTCGGTGGCCAGCTCGAGGTTCGCCTCCAGTTCATCCGCCAGGCGCCAGATCAGGCGCGAGCGCTGGTGGGAATTCAGCCGCGACCACTCACCGGTCAGGGCGCGTCGCGCTGCTGCCACGGCCCGGTCCACATCGCGTTCGGTGGCGCAGGCGACGCGGGCGATCTCCCTCTCCGTAGCCGGATCGTGCACCACGATCTCGCCGTCATCGGCGGCCGCGACCCACTGGCCGTCGATGAGCAGGCGGTGACGGCGCGCCAGGAACTCGCGGGCTGCAGGTGACGGGGTGTGTGGTGTGGCAGCGGAACTCATGGCGGATCCTCGGGCGACGCCGGGGCTGGCGTTCAGGCGCGCCAGCATAAGCGGCGCCCGTGACCCTATCAAGGCAAACCCTGCTCCGGTGCGCGCTCCTCCTGCGATGGACGAGGGGCGACAGTGGTGCACGTGGCACGGCTGTGGTGTCATACGGGCCTCACCGCATCGCCGAGCCTGCCATTGCGCAGACCCATGTCGCCTCCTGCTGCCTGGACCGCCATCCGCTGGCGCATAGCAATCCTGTTGTGCGTGGTCACCACCATCAATTATCTGGACCGGCAGGCGCTGGCCGTTACCGGACCGATCCTGATCGACGAGTTCGGCCTCAGCAACACCCAGTTCGGGCTGGTCAACTCGGCCTTTCTCCTCACGTATGCCGCTGGCCAGCTCCTCGTCGGTCCGTTCATCGACCGCGTCGGCACCCGCCGCGCCTTCAGTATTGCGGTGGTGGCCTGGAGCTTCGCCGGCATGCTGCACGCCGCAGGCCGGGGTTTCGCCAGCTTTCTGGTCCTGCGCAGCCTGCTCGGTGTGACCGAGGCCGTGAATTTCCCCGCGGCGCTGAAGGCGGTCGCCGAGTGGTTCCCGCGGGCCGACCGTTCGCTCGCCATCGGTGTCGTCACCGTCGGGCCCGGCCTCGGTGCCGTGCTGGCCCCGCCGCTGCTCGGCGGGCTGGCCGCTGTCTTCGGCTGGCAGGCCGCATTCCTGGTGCCGGGTGCGATAGGCCTGCTGTGGTGGCTCCTGTGGCGGACGTGGTACGAACTTCCGGAACATCACGCGGGCATCTCTGCCGCGGAACGCGAACTCATCATCGCTGGTCGTGAGTCCGGCGAACCGGCTGCCAGCCGCAGCAGCTGGCGCCAGCTCGCCGGCTATCTGCGTTACCGCGAGGTCCGGGGCCTGCTCCTGGCGCGGTTCGTGAATGACGGCGGCTTCTTCTTTTTCGTCGCCTGGCTGCCGACCTGGCTCTACCAGACGCGTGGCTTCGATCTGCGCCAGATCGCCGCCTTCGCCTGGGTGCCGTTTCTCGCCGCCGATCTCGGCAGCCTCGCTGGCGGCTGGGTGAGCCAGCGACTGATCGCGCGCGGCAACAGCGTGGACCGTGCCCGCAAGATTGGCATCTGGGGCGGTGCGCTGCTGATTCCGCTGACCCTGCCGGCCGTCAGTGTCGACTCCGCGGGTGCCGCGATCGCACTGGTGGCGCTGGCGATGTTCGCGATCCAGTTCAAGGCGTCGAACCTGTTCGCGCTGCCGGTGGACCTGTTTCCCGCGCGCGAGGTCGGCTCCATCTGGGGCTTGTTCGGCGCCGTGGGCAGCTTCGGTGGCATGGCGTTCGTCGCCGTGGTCGGCTGGGTGACCGAACACCATTCGTATGTTCCGGTGTTTGCCGCAGTCGTGGCGACGCAGCTGCTGTCGGCGGTGTTCGTGAGCTGGCTCGTGCCGCGCATCGAGCCGCTGGGCGATCGTGCGCCATGACGACCGATGCCGCCCAGTCCGCGGCACGCTGGCTGCATCTGGCCGGGTGGGCAGAACGGCAGGCGACTTTCGCGGCCTTCATGATCCTGGTAGCGGTGCTGTTCGCCGATGTACTCAGCCGCGAGCTGACCGGGGCGGGACTGCTCTGGGCGCGACAGCTCGGGGTGTACGCCAACCTGGTGGTGGCGATGCTGGGGCTGGGGGTGGCCTCGGCCAGCGGCGCCCATTTCCGGCCACGCTTCGCCGACGACTGGCTGCCCGCCCGCTGGGAGCCGTGGCTGGTACGACTGCAGGAGGCGCTGATGGCCGCGTTCTGCATCGGTTTCGCGCTCGTCGCCGCCATTGCGGTAGCCGAGACCCGCGCGTTGCACGAGCGCAGCAGCCTGCCGTCGTGGCCGGTGTGGCCGTTCCAGGCGGTGATCCCACTCGCATTCCTGTCGGCCGGTGTCCGCCATGCACTGCTCGCCCGCTGGCCGCGGCTGCGGCCGGCCGGACGGCTACCAGCGGCTGCTGACCCTGTAGCGGGTGACCCGTGATGACGTGGCTCGGGCTGGTCCTGCTGGTGGGACTGCTGCTGTGTCTGCGCCAGAACCTGCTGGTCATTCTCGGCGCGGTTGCCGGTTACGTGCATCTGGCATTCGGGGATGGGCGGCTCACCGACATCGCGGTGGATGTCTGGGATGCCGCCAACAAGGACGTGCTGCTGGCGATCCCGCTGTTCATGCTGGCCGGAAACCTCATGGCACGCGGTGTCATGGCGACGCGACTCATCCGCCTGCTGCGCGCGCTCGCCGGACCGGTGCCCGGCGGCCTCGCCATGGCGACGGTGCTGGCCTGTGCGCTGTTCGCCGCAGTCTCGGGGTCGGGCACGGTGACCATGCTGGCGATCGGTGCGGTGATGTACCCGGCACTGCTGGCGGCAGGACATCCGCGCGAGTTCGCGCTCGGTGCGCTGTGCAGCGCCGGCACGCTCGGCGTGATCATTCCGCCGAGCATCCCGCTGATCCTCTACGGCGTCATGACGCGCACGTCGATCACCGACCTGTTCCTCGCCGGCGTCGGTCCAGGGCTGCTGCTGACCGGCCTGCTCACCGCCTATGCCGGCGTGCGCAACGGCGTGCGTGTCGCCGCCGACTGGGATGCAGCGGAAATCCGCTCGGCAATCGTGGCCGGCAGCTGGACCCTGCTTATGCCGGTGATCATCCTCGGCGGCATCTACAGCGGGCGCTTCACGGCGACCGAATCGGCCGCCGTCGCCGTGGTCTATGCGCTGGTGGTGGAGATGCTGGTGTACCGCGAGCTCGACTTTGCGGGGCTACGCACGGTCGTGACCGACACCACGGCGCTGCTCGGGGCGTTGTTTCCGGTACTCATGTTCGCGCTCAGTCTCAATATCTTCCTCACCTATGCCCAGGTTCCGGATGCCGTGGTCGCCTGGCTGGGCGCACAGGTCACGAGTCCGGTGGCCTTCCTGCTGGGTGTCAACCTGCTGCTGCTCGTCGTCGGCTGTCTCATGGACATCGGCTCGGCCATCCTGGTTCTGGCACCGATGCTCGCACCGCTGGCGGTGGCGCAGGGCATCGATCCGGTGCACTTCGGCATCATCATGGTGGTGAACCTCGAGATCGGCTACCTGACGCCGCCGGTCGGCATGAACCTGATCGTGGCCACCTCGGCCTACGGCGAGGAGTTCCGGGTCGTGTGCCGCGCGGTCGTGCCATTCGTGCTGGTGATGCTGGCCGGTCTCGTGATCGTGTCGCTCTGGCCGGGACTTTCGCTCTTTCTGGTACGATAGCCGCCCGCGTTTCCACAGGGAGAAAGCTCATGGCGATCAAGGTCGGTGACCGCATGCCGGAAGGTACGTTCGGCATCATGACCAAGGATGGACCGGGCAGCCTGTCGAGCGCCGACCTGTTCCGCGGCAAGAAGGTGGTGCTGTTCGCCGTGCCCGGGGCGTTCACGCCGACCTGCTCGATGAACCACCTGCCGGGTTACCTGAAGCACGCCGCCGAGATCAGGGCGAAGGGCGTGGACACGATCGCCTGCATGGCGGTCAACGACGCCTTCGTCATGGACGCGTGGGGTCGCGATCGCCAGGTCGGCGACAAGGTGCTGATGCTCGCCGACGGCAATGGCACCTATACGAAAGCGCTCGGCCTCGAACTCGACGCCAGCGGCTTCGGCATGGGCCAGCGCAGCCAGCGCTTCGCGATCGTGGTCGAGAATGGTGTGGTGCGCCAGTTGCATGTGGAAGCGCCGCGTGAATTCAAGGTGAGCGCTGCCGAGAGCGTGCTCAAGGCGCTGTGAGCGGCTGATCGGGGGCGCCATCATGGAGGAGATCGTCCAGTCGCTGCCGTTCGGGCATGCGTTGACCCGCTACCTGCACGTGCTGCTGTTCGTCTACTGGCTCGGCGGTGATGCCGGGGTGTTCTATTCGAGCACCTTCGTCACCAACGAGAAGCTGTCGCGGGAAGCGCGGCTGACGGCGTTTCGCATCTTCGTCAACCTCGACATGCTGCCGCGCTACTGCCTCGCGTTGATGCTCACGGTCGGCGGGATCCTGGCCGAGATCATCGGCTACCCGCACCAGACCTGGGAACTGGTGGCCATCATCGCGCTGGGCCCGATCTGGGTCTGGGTGGTGCACATGGTGCACGCGAAGGAGGGCACGGATTTTGGTCGCATGCTGGCGAAGGGCGACTACTACTTCCGCCTGGTCATGATCTTCGGCCTGGTCGGGTCGGTCGCCTGGCACTGGTCGACCGGGCCGCTGCGGCCCTATCCCTGGCTGGCGGCGAAGCTGCTGATCTTCGCCTTCCTGATCTTCTGCGGCTTCATGATCCGCCGCAACCTGCCGCCGTTCATCGACGGCTTTCGCGCCATGGCGACGCAGGGCGCTACGCCGGAAAGCGATCGCAGCATGCGAGCCGGCATGGCGGCCTGCCGCCCGTACGTGTTCGCCATCTGGGCCGGCGTGGCCCTGTCGGCCTTCCTCGGGATGTGGAAGCCGGGCGCCTGACGGCGTTCAGCCGAGCTTCTGCGCCAGTTCCGGGATGACCTGGAACAGGTCGCCCACGAGGCCGATATCGGCGACCTGGAAGATCGGCGCCTCCGGATCCTTGTTCACCGCGACGATCAGGCCGGCATCCTTGATGCCGGTGAGGTGCTGGATGGCACCCGAGATGCCGAAGGCGAGGTACAGTTCCGGCGCGATGATCTTGCCGGTCTGGCCAACCTGCATGTCGTTGGGCACGTAGCCGGCGTCTACGGCTGCGCGCGAGGCGCCGACACCCGCACCGATGCGATCCGCCAGCTGGTACAGCAGGGCGAAATTCGCCTCGCTGCCGACCCCGCGGCCACCCGAGACCACGATGCGGGCGGTCTGCAGATCGGGCCGTGCACCACCGCCACCGCCGCGCAGTTCCACGAAGCGGGTATGCGCCGGCAGCGCCGCGTCGACGGCGACCGCCTCGATCGTGGCACTGCCGCCGCTCTCCACCGGCCGGAACGAAGCGGCGCGCACCGTGGCGACCACGACCAGCCCGTCGGGCACCTCCACGGTGAGCACGGCATTGCCGGCGTAGACCGGGCGCCGGAAGCGCCGCGCGCCATCCACCGCCATCAGGTCACTGACCTGGCCGACGCCGAGCAGGGCGGCCACCCGCGGCATCAGGTCCTTGCCGAAGGTGGTCGAGGGACCGAGCACGTAGCCGTAGGTCCGCGCGACGCTGGCAATTTGCGGCGCCAGTACGGCCGCGAGCGCTGCGGAATTCTCGGGCCGCGTAGCGGTGAGCACGCGCGTCACACCCTGGAGGGCGGCGGCTTCGGCAGCTACCACGGTGCAGTTGGCGCCGAGCACCAGGACATCGGCGCCAGCCGGATCGATCTGCAGTGCGCACCGCACGCAGCGTGCGGTGCTCTGGTTCAGGCGTGTGCCGTCGTGTTCGGCGATGACGAGTACGCGGTTCATGTTGTCTCCGTCGGTGTTCGTGCCGCTGGCGGCGTCAGTTGATCAGGCCCTTGTCGCGCAACGCAGCGAGGAGCGCGTCGACGTCGGCAACCATCACGCCCTTGGTGCGCTCCACCGGGTTGTCGTATCGCAGGTTGCGCACACGTGCACCGGCGTCGAGGCCCAGGCCATCGAGCGGCAGTACTTCGAGCGGTTTCTTCTTGGCCTTCATGATGTCCGGTAGCTTGACGTAGCGTGGCTCGTTGAGCCGCAGGTCGCTGGTGACGACGGCCGGCAGATCGACTTCGATGACCTCGAGGCCGGCGTCGACCTCGCGGGTCACCCTGGCGCGTTCGCCGTCGATTTCCAGCCGAGAAGCGAACGTGGCCTGCGGCCGGTTCCACAGTGCCGACAGCATCTGGCCGGTCTGGTTGCAGTCGTCGTCGATGGCCTGCTTGCCGAGGAGCACCAGCCCGGGCTGCTCGCGCTCGACGATCTTCAGCAACGCACGTGCCGCGGTGAGCGGCTCGACCTCGGTGCCGGTCTCGATCAGGACGGCACGGTCGGCGCCCATCGCCAGACCGGTACGCAGCTGCTGCTGGCAGTCGCCGTGCCCGATGCAGACCACGACGACTTCGCGTGCCTGGCCGCGTTCGCGGATCCGCAGCGCTTCCTCGAGGGCGATCTCGTCGAAGGGGTTGATGCTCATCTTGACCCCGTCGGTCACCACGCCCGTGCCGTCGGGGCGGACCCTGATGCGCACGTTGTAGTCGACAACGCGCTTGAGGCATACCATGATCTTTTCCATGCAGCAGTTCCCGCAGTCAGGTCAAGCGATGTACAAGCAGCGTCGCGCCGCGCCGGATGGCTGGCATCGGGCAGAGCCATGGGTGAGGGGCGGGCGACGAACGCCGGTATTGTCGTCCGGCGTGCCGCGTCCTTACAAGCGGCCTGACAGCCGCCAGAGGGGGCCATGAATCAGCGTGTTGAGCCGGGTGCCCGGCTGGTCCGGGTCGAGGAACTGGTCGCAGTGATCGGCCGCGGCGATGGCGTCATCGTCGATTGCCGCTTCGATCTGGCCCGACCCGACGCAGGCGAGGCGGCCTGGCGTGCCGGGCACATCCCCGGCGCACACTACGCCCATCTCGACCGGGATCTCGCCGCAGCGCGCACCGCGACCAGCGGCCGGCACCCGCTGCCGGACCCGCAGCAGCTCGTGCGGCTGTTCTCTTCCTGGGGCATAAGTCCCGGAGTGCCGGTCGTCGCCTACGACGCCGCGGGTGGCGCCTGGGCTGCACGTCTGTGGTGGCTGCTGCGCTGGATGGGCCATACCGAGGTGGGATTGCTCGACGGTGGCCTGCCGTCCTGGGTGGCTGCCGGGCACTCACTGAGCACCGCAGAGCCAGCCCCGCGGTCGGCAGTATTTCGCGGCACGCCGGGCCAGATGCCGGTCATCGAGGCTGCCGAGATCGAGCGGCGACTCGACGATTCCGGCCTGCGCCTGCTCGACGCGCGCCTGCCGGCGAGATACCGCGGCGACGAGGAGCCGATCGACCCGATCGCCGGGCACGTCCCCGGGGCGATCAACCAGCCGTTCCAGCTCAACCTCGCACCTGACAGCCGCTTCCGCTCGCCGGAGCAACTGCGCGAGTTGTTCGCACCGCTCGTTGCCGGCGCGCCGCACGAGATCGCCGTCATGTGCGGATCAGGCGTGACGGCCTGCCACGACGTGTTCGCGCTGGAGCGGGCCGGGCTCGGCACCGCACGCCTGTATCCGGGCTCGTGGAGCGAGTGGATCCGCACGCCGTCCCGCCCGGTCGCGCGCGGTCCGCAGCCCTGACCGGTGGGCAGCAGCTGTTCCATGCGGGTGCACCTGGCTGGCACCGCGGCTATGGCACTGCTGCTCGGGGGTTGCGCGACCAGCGACGACGAGTTCGCGCGGCGGCCTCGTCCCAGCGTCGGCGCGGGTGAATTCGGCGAGGCGGACTGTTTCCTGCGGCAGACACTGCGCAATTTCGAGGTCCTCGACGACCGCAACCTGATCGTGTTCGCCGCCGGGGAGGCCGAGGCGTACCATGTGCAGGTCAGTCCACCGGCTACCGGCTTGCGGTTTGTCGGCACACTGGCCTTCGAGTCCCGGTCTGCACGGGTCTGCGGGCATGCAGGCGATGCCCTGATCGTGCACGATTCGGGTCCGGGACCGCAGCGACTCGGCGTCATCGGTGTCTTCCGGCTCGACGAGACGGCGCTGGCCGGGTTGCGTGCCCGGTTCGGCCTCGGGCCGGCGCGACCGGCGGGGAGCGAACCGCAGCCGGGTCCGGGCGCCGTGCTCGAGCGCGATCTCGACAACGAACGCGGCCCCTGAGGATCGGGCCGCGTGGATGCGGGAAATTCGCCCGCAAGCAGTGATGAGCAAGCAAGGACAGGAGCAAATGAGCAGCATCTTGCAGAGGGACCATCGTTCGGTGCACGGCACCATCCGCTACACCAGCAACAAGCCCGACCGCCTCGGTCAGGAGCGCGGGCGCGAATACTTCATGATCAACACGCACAGCGACGGCAGGCGTACCTGCATCGCGCACTGCGAGATCGACGACCGCCCGAGCGTGATGCGCGACATCACCTACGGCCTCGACGAGCACTGGTACCCCACGGATTGCTTCGTGCGCCTCGCTGTGAACGACCGCTTCATGGGTTCGGGCTGGTTCCGCTTCGGCGCCGACTTCGCCGAATGCGAGACCTGGACGGCGCTCGAGGGGCGCGTGACGCAGCGCATGCCGACGCAGGGACGCCTGCGCAGCTTCCAGAACCATGCCATCCAGTGCGATGCCTGGCACCTGCGCCTGTACGACCGGCGCCAGCGCGGCGTGCAGGTCATCGACGAACTGCTGCTGTCCTCGCCCGATCACCGTGGCGCCACCGGTCCGCTGCTGTTCCGCGCCGGGCTGTGCATCGACTTCGTCGGCGAGGAGTCGCTCGAGGTCGGCGCCGGCAGGTTCGATGCCCTGCACTTCCGCTACGTCTCCGCGCCGGGCCTGCCGGTCGAGCACCCGCCCTACGACATCTGGTGCACCGCCGACGAGGACTTCGTGTTCCTGCGGGGCGTGATCGGCGGCTACATGCAGACCTGCTACGAACTCGTCGAACTGGTCCACGACAAGGAATAGGACGGGCAGGGTCATGACAAGCAGGCAGATCAAGCCGAGCGATTCGCTGCACGGTGTGCGCTACGAGATCCGCGGCCGGCTCGCCGCCCGTGCCCACGAGATGCAGCGCCGCGGCTACGAGATCGTGATGCTGAACATCGGCAATCCGGCCCCGTTCGGATTTCGCACACCCGAGACGATGCGCCTCGCCATGATCGAGAACCTGCAGGCAAGCGAGGGTTACTGCCATCAGAAGGGCATCTTCCCGGCGCGCGAGGCCGTGGTCATGCAGCAGCAGGACCGTGGCGTGGAGGGCGTGACCGCCGAGCACGTGTTCATGGGCAACGGGGTGAGTGAGCTGATCGACCTCACCATGCGGGCGCTGCTCGATCCGGGTGACGAGGTGCTGGTACCGAGCCCGGACTATCCGCTGTGGACAGCGAGCGTCACGCTCAACCGCGGGCGCGCTGTGCACTACCCCTGCCCACCGGAGCTCGGCTTCCAGCCCGATCTCGAGGCGATGGCGCGGCTGGTGACGCCGCGCACGCGCGCCGTGGTGGTCATCAACCCGAACAATCCGACGGGCGCCGTGTATCCGCGCGCCACCCTCGAGGCGATCGTGCGCTTGGCCGAGCGCCACGGGCTGATCGTCATGAGCGACGAGATCTACGACCAGATGACGTACGGCGAAGCGCAGTCGATCCCGCTCGCCACGCTGGTGCGTGACACCCTGTGCGCCACCTTCAGCGGGCTGTCGAAGGTCTATCGCGCCTGCGGTTATCGGGTCGGCTGGGTCGTCTTCACGGGGCGACGCGAGCACGCGCAGGAATACCTCGACGGGCTCGACCTGCTGGCCTCCCTGCGCCTGTGCGGCAACGTCCCCGGGCAGTGGGCCGTGCAGACGGCGCTCGGCGGCTTCCAGAGCATCCGCGACCTGGTCATGCCGGGCGGGCGGCTGTTCGAGTCCCGTCAGGCGCTGATCGACGGTGTTGCGGCCAGCCGCTACCTCACCATGGTGCCGCCGGCAGGAGCGATGTACGCCTTCATCGGTGTCGACCGCGAGCGCCTGCCCGGCTTCGACGACCAGGCATTTGCCCTGCAACTGCTCGAGCAGCAACACGTGCTGGTTGCGCCTGGCACCAGCTTCAACACGCCGTACAACCACTACTTCCGCGTCACCAACCTGCCCGACAGCCGCACCCTGGCCGAGGTGTTCCGGCGGATGGAACTGGTGCTCGACGAGATGGCCGGCACGCGCGCGCCCGGAGCCGCACAGCGCGCGGGCTGACGGCGTCCGGACGCGCGCGTGCAGACCTTGCTCGGGACGCTCGCGCGCGGCGGCACCGTCGTCACGGCCAACAACCGCCTCGCGCGCGGTCTGGCATTGGCATTCAACCGGACGCAGCAGGCCGCCGGCCGACGCAGCTGGGCCACCCCGGCAGTCGTGCCCTGGGGCGACTGGCTCGCCGGGCTGTGGCGGCAATCCGTCGTAGTCGGAGGCGAGGCCGGCCGCCGTGACCTGCTCACCGAGGTGCAGTCGCGCGCCCTGTGGGGCGAGGTCGTGCGCACCACCGGTGGCGACACCCTGCCGGGGCAGTGCGACGCGGCGGCGGCGCTCGCCGAACGCGCCTGGCACCTGTGCCAGGACTGGCGCATCGCACCTGATCTGCTCGACACCGCTGCCGACTCGGGGGATTCCCGTGTCTTCGCGGCGTGGGCTGCCGGTTATCGGCAACACTGCACGCGGTCCGGCTGGGTCGACCGGCGTGACAGCGTCGGCCTGCTGGCGACCGACCTGCGCGCCGGGCGGCTGCACCTCACCGGTCCCTTGCTGCTGGCGGGTTTCGATCAGCCGGCGCCGCTGCAGGTCGAATTGCTTGCGGCCCTGCAGGCCGCTGGTGTGGGGGCGGAGTTCGCACCGGCGCCGGCGGGCGGCGGCGCGACGGCGCTGCAGGTCACCTGCCATGACCAGCGGCATGAACTCGAGTGCGCGGCCCGCTGGGCGCGCTGGCAGCGCGAGCAGGATCCGCTGGCGACGATCGCTGTCGTGGTACCCGATCTCGGGCGGCGTGCCGCCGAAGTGCGGCGCGAGTTCCTCGACGTCTTTGCGCCCGACTGGCGCCTGCGGCCCGAGCTGCCGACATCGGTCAACCTCTCCTACGGCGAGAGCCTCGACGGCAGTGGCCTCGGTCGCCTCGCGCTGATCATCGCCCGCGCGCTCGGCGGTGAGCTCGACTACCGCGAAGCCATCGAGTGGCTGAACAGTCCCTACGCCGCTGCCACGGCGGACGATGCCCCGGCACTGGCGCGGCTGGTGCTGCGGCTGCGCGATCGCATCGGCAGACGCGTCGCGCTGCGCTCGCTGCTGCCCGCCAGCGGCAACGCCGCGGCGCCGGTGTGGGTCCGGCAGCTCGACGCGCTGCTCGCTTTTGCGGCGACGCTGCCGCCACGGCAGGGTGCTGCGGGCTGGGCCGCAGCTTTTGCCCATGCCCTGCAGCTGGCCGGCTGGCCAGGAGGGCGGCCGCTCGCGAGCGACGAGTTCCAGGCAGCTGCTGCGGTCCAGGAGCTGCTCGGCGACCTGCGAGCCTGCGATACGGTGTGCGGTCCCATGAGCATCGCGCGCGCGCTGACGCTGCTGGGACGCCTGGCCCAGGAGCGCTTGTTTCAGCCAGCCGGCGATCCGGCCGCCGTCCAGGTCCTCGGCGTGCTGGAGGCGCTCGGGCAGCGCTTTGACCGGCTATGGATCTGCGGTGTCACTGCAGAGACCTGGCCGCCACCGGCGCAGCCAGAACCGCTGGTTGGCCTCGCCCTGCAGCGCCGCCTGGGGCTGCCGGGAAGTTCCCCCGCTGCCGTGCGCGAGCGCGCCGAGCGTGAACTGCGCTGGCTGCTCGGCGGTGCCGGCACCGCGGTGGCGAGCTGGCCGCGCCTGCGCGACGACGAACTCCAGCTCCCGAGTCCGCTCCTCGCCGGCGTCGCCTGTACCGGGGAGACGAGCCTGCCGCAGTGGACGGGCACGCGCGCCACGGAGGCGCTCTTCACTGCGCGCGCCGGGGAAGTGCTGGCGCACGATCCACCGCCACCGGTGGGAGCCCGCACGCGCTGGCGCGGCGGCGCCAGCCTGCTGGAGCGACAGGCCCGCTGTCCGGCACGGGCCTTCCTCGAGTTCCGGCTGGGAGCGCGCGAGCTGACGGTGCCGTCGGTCGGGATCGACGCGGCCCGTCACGGCGCCATCACGCACGCCGCGCTCGCCCGGCTGTTCGTGCGCATCCCGGGCCAGGAGGAACTGCTCGCCCTCGGACCGCAAGAGGAGCTCACACTCCTCGACGAACTGATCGATACTGCACTACGTGAGCACCTGCCGAGCGGCGATCCGCTGGTGCGTGCGCTCGCGCAGCTCGAGGGCGGGCGGCTGCGCAGGCTGCTCGCCGGCCTGCTCGCGGCCGAACGCTCACGCCCGCCGTTCCGGGTGCTCGGCACCGAGACCACGCCGCTCCTGCGCGGTTTGCCGGCCGCAGTCACGGCCCTGGGCCTCGCGCTGCGCGCCGACCGCATCGACGAACTCGCCGATGGCCGCCGACTCGTCATCGACTACAAGACTTCGCGGGAACTGCCGTCGAACGCTGCGACCTGCGGGCCACGACCGCGCGCGCCGCAACTGCCTCTGTACGTGACAGCGACCGGCGCGAGCGGCATGGCGTTCGTGCATCTCGGCAGCGGGCCGGTGCAGTGGGCTGGCGTCGGCGATGGGGACTGGGGCATTGCCGGCATGGTGGCGCCAACCAGGTGGACGCACAGAGAGGCCGCCGACTGGTCCGCTCTGCGTGCGTCATGGTGGACGGCGCTGGAGCGCATCGCCGCGGAGTTTCTCGCCGGCTCGTTCGTCGTCGATCGCTGGCAGCTGCAGGATGCCGGCGGCCAGTGGGCGCTGGCGCTGCGCACCGATGCGCTCGATGACGAGGACGGAGAGGAGGGCGCGGAATGAACACCCCGCCAGCGCTGCTCCCGGACCAGGCCGTACGCGCGCACGCGCTGGATCCGACGCGCTCGTTCATCGTCCAGGCACCGGCGGGATCGGGCAAGACGGAGCTCCTGATCCAGCGCTTCCTGCGCCTGCTCGCCTGCGTAGACGAACCCGAGCAGGTGCTCGCCGTGACCTTCACGCGCAAGGCAGCCGGGGAGATGCGCGATCGCGTCGTTGCGGCGCTCCGCCAGGCGGCAGCAGGCGAGGTACCGGAGGCACCACATCTGCGCATGTCCTGCGAACTCGCCCATGCGGTACTCGCCGATCCGCACCGCGCCGGCTGGCAGCTGCAGCGCCATCCGGCGCGCCTGCGCATCAGCACCATCGACGCGCTGAACGCGTGGCTCGTCGCGCGCGCACCGCTCGGTGCGGCGGCAGCCGTAGCGCCAGCCGTTGCCCTGGGGCCGGAGCGGCTGTACCGGGAAGCGGCACGCGCCACGCTCGCCCTGGTCGCAGGCGACGACGAGCACGCCCGGCCAGTGGCCGCGCTGCTTGCCCACCTCGACCACGACGCTGCGCGCTTCGAGCGCATGCTGGTGGCCATGCTGCCGCGGCGCGACCAGTGGCTGCGGCACCTGGCCGTCGATGCCACCGACCGGGAGAGTCGCGAGGCGGCTCTGGCCACGCTGATCGCCTCTGCCCTCGCAACCGTGGCCGCAAGGATCGTTGAGATCGGGGCCACGGAACTGGTGGAACTGCTCGACTTCGCGGCGGGCCAGGTGGCGGCGGGTTCGTCGCAGATCGCACTCGCCACGACCTGGGCCGGCAGAAAGCGCCTGCCGGAGCCCGTCGCGGCCGAGCTGCCGGCTTGGCAGGCACTGGCCAGCCTGCTGTTGACCAAGGAGCCGGATGGTACCTGGCGCAGGAAGCTGACGGTGACCGAGGGGTTTCCGCCGAGTACTGCGGAAAAAAAACGTATGGCCGACTTCCTCGCCGCCCGCGCCGGCGACGAGGCGTTGCGCGATGCGCTGCGCACCATCCGCCAGCTGCCCGGTGCCCGCTACAGCGATGCGCAGTGGGCCCTGCTCGGCGATCTGCTCGCGGTCCTGCGCCTGGCGGCGGCCGAGTTGCGCCTCGTGTTCGCCGCGGGCGGGCAGGTCGATTTTCCGGAGGTCGCGGCGGCAGCACTCGGTGCGCTCGGCACTGAAGATGAGCCGACCGAACTGCACCTGGCGCTCGACCAGCGCATCCGCCACATCCTCGTCGACGAGTTCCAGGATACCTCGCTCGCGCAGTTCGACCTGTTGCGCCAGCTGGTGGCCGGCTGGCTGCCGGGCGATGGGCGCAGCCTGTTTCTCGTCGGCGACCCGATGCAGTCGATCTACCGCTTCCGCCAGGCCGAGGTGTCCCTGTTCCTGCGGGTGCGCGATGCCGGGCTTGGCCCGGTGCACCCCGAGTTCCTGCAGCTCACGGCGAATTTCCGCTCGCTGCCGGCCGTGGTCGAGTGGAACAACCAGACCTTCGCCGCGCTCCTGCCGGCGCACGACGATCCGGTGTCAGGTGCCGTCGCCTGGTGTGCGAGCCGCGCGGTACGAGTCGCCGGGACGGCGGGTGGCGTGACCTGCCACTGGCTGCAGGCAGGCGATCCGCAGCTCGAGGCCGCACGGGTGCTCGACCTCGTGCAGGAGGCAGGCCGGCGCCATGGACATGCAGGGACCTGCATCCTGGTGCGCTCGCGCAGCCACGCTGCGCCGGTCATTGCGGCGTTGCGTGCGCAGGGCGTGCCTTTCGTGGCGACCGACATGGAACACATGGCCCGCAGCGATGTCGCCCGGGATCTGGTCGCGCTGACGCGCGCATTGCTCGATCCTGCCGATCGCCTGGCCTGGATCGGTGTGCTGCGCAGCCCGCTGTGCGGGTTGTCGCTGGCGGATCTCGCGCTGCTGCTCGAGGTGGACCACGAGCGGCCGGTGCTCGAACTGTTGCGCACCGGTCTGTCGGCGGAGTGCCTGTCGCCTGCAGGCCAGGCGATCGGCACGCGGCTGGTCGGCGTCGTCGACCAGATCGCGCCGCTGCGCGGACGGATCGGGCTGCGCGAGCTGGTGGAAGCCGCATGGCTCGGACTCGGCGGACCGGCAACCCTGCGTGAAACCGGTGAACTCGACACGGCGCGCCTCTGCCTGCAGCTGATCGAGACGCTCGGTGCTGATCGCGCCGGGTTCGATCCGGTCGAGATCTGGACGGAGCTGGAACGGCAGCAGGGCTCGCTCGGCGGGACAGAGTCCGGCGTCCAGATCATGACCGTGCACAAGGCCAAGGGGCTGGAGTTCGAGACGGTGATCGTGCCGGGCCTCGCCCACCGGTCGCGCCATGGCACACCGCCGCTGCTGCTGTGGCACGAGGTCACGGATGCCGCGGGCGGCCACGAGCCGATCCTCGCGCCGTTCGCAGCCCGCGACGCCTCCGCCGCTGCGCTGTACGGCTATCTCGCTCACCTGGAGCATGAAAAAGAGCGGTTCGAGACCGCACGCCTGCTGTACGTCGCGTGCACGCGCGCGCGACACGCCCTGCATCTGGTCGCGGCGCTCGTGCCTCACACTGTGAAGGACGAGGCCCGCATCGACGCGCGCCGGCCCGCAGCTGGCTCACTGCTCGACCATCTCTGGCCGGTGCTGGAAACGCAGGCGCGTGCGGCTGCGGCCGCCATGGTTTCGGTGGCCGACGGCGAGCCGCAACAGGAGATCTGGGTGCAGCCGCTGATCCGGCGTCTGCCGCCCGACTGGGTTGCACCGGCGCTGGCTGCGCCGGTGCCTGGCGCGAAGCCGGTGGCCGGTAACGGGTCCCTGGTCTACGAGTGGGTGAGCCCCTGGGCGCGACAGGCCGGTGTGGTCGTGCACGAGTGGCTGCAGCGGCTCGCCCTGCCGGGTACCGAACTGCCGCAGCCCGAAGCAGTCGCGCATCTGGAGCCGGAACTGCGCCGGCGGCTGCGGCAACTCGGCACGGCGCCAGGTGATCTCGGGCAGGCCACCGCACGGGTGGTCGCGGCGCTTGCTGCTGCGGTCGGCGCTGACCGCGGCCGTTGGCTGCTGTCGGGAGCGCATCGTGACGCGCGCAGCGAATGGGCGCTGACCGTGGTGGCCGGTAGCGGCTTTCGCCAGCTCGTGATCGACCGCAGCTTCGTCAGCGACGGCGTGCGCTGGATCATCGATTACAAGACCACCAGCCACGAGGGCGGCGATCGCGCAGTCTTCCTGCGCGAGCAGGCACTGCGCCACGAACCGCAGCTGCGTGCCTATCGCGCAGCGGTGTCCGCCCTCGGTGACCCGGAGCCGGTGCGCACCGCGCTCTGGTTTCCGTTGATCGGTGCTTTCGTGGAGATCGATGCGGCCGGCACGGTCATGCCGGAAGCCTGATCGTCAGAAACTGCCGGCGAAACTGATGTCGATGGCACCGTCGGGCCCAGGACGCCCGAGCATGCCGAGCGCCGCCGCCAGCGTCGGCGGTGCCTCCGGCCGTGCCAGGGCCCGACCGCTGGCCTCGAAGCTGCCCGGCGGTGTGAGCGTGAGACTGGCCTGCAGCTGCAGCGGACCGCCGTCGTCGGCAATCTCAGCGACGATGATGCCATCGTCGCCGACCGGATCGGCGTCGACGCGCGCCGTGAAGTTGGCGCGCGGCGTGGCCGGGGTGAGCGGGGCACCCGGCACAGCCAGGGCCACGCCCGTCACGGTCGCCGCGCCAGTCACGCGCACCGGCCAGCGGTCGCGCACGGCCAGTTCGGCGAGGCTCAGATCGAGACGTCCGTCGACGGTGGCGAGCATCGGGATCAGGCTGCGCAGGCTCGCGGCCGGGCCGGCATAGCGACAGTCGCGGCAGCTCACGGTGCCACCGATGCCAAGTGCCACCACGCCGCTCGCCGTGCCACTGCCGACCTGCGTCTCGACAGTGCCCTGCAGCCGGCCCAGGAACAGCGCCGGCACCGACAGCCGCCAGGTCGTCGGTCCGAGACGCAGCGCGCCGGCTCCGGCAGCGGCAAAGCCACCGCGCCACAATGTGCCGGTGACGCCGGAGGGCTGAAAAGACGCGTTCGGCGCCCACGCGAGCGCGACCGTCGCCGGCAGCCGGGCAACCAGCGCGAGCAGGAACGCCGCGGCACCGGCAATGACGAGCAGGCGATGGCGGGTCACGGTCAGTGCGGCGCCGGCCCGCGCGAGAGTTGCAGGTTGGCATTGACCCGGCCGACATCCTGGCCAGGATCGACACTCGCGGCGATGACACCGATCCCCTGGACGGTCTGCAGGCCGGCCAGCCAGCGCACCAGTTCGTCGAAGGGGGCGTTCTCGAAGCGCAACCGGATCGAGCTGTCGCCGTCCGGCTCGTTGCGCTTCAGGTAGGCGCCGAGACCGCTCGCGCGCGTGGTGCGGTCGACCATGACCACCAGCGACTCGCCGCTGGCCTGGACAGGCGCGGCGCGCGCGCCGGCATTCGGTCCGAAGCGTGCGGCGACTCGCTCGATGTCGGCCAGCACGGCACGCTTCTCCTCGAGTCCCGCCTGCGCAGCAGCGCGGCTTGCGGCGAGTGGCCGCAGGACGCCGATCACCACCGCCGCGACCAGCGTGAGCAATGCGGCGCTCGCAACCAGCAGCCGCTCGCGCGGCGCCAGTCCCATGAACCATTGCCGGATATCGGGCATATCAACCTCCGGCGCGGGTGATCTGCAGGCGGCCAACCACCTGGTCACCGACGGAGTTTGCCGACTGGATCTGGGCGCGTACGCCGCCGGACTGCGTGACGCCCTGCTGGATGCGGTCGAGCGCCTCGACGTTCGGTGCGCGCAGGCGCAGTTCGAGTGTGCCGGGACGGTAGCTCAGACCTTCGATCCGCGCCTGGTTCTCGGCCTGCACGGCCTGGCCGACAACGCGCAGGACGTCGAGAAATTCGTGGGGTCCGCCCACGCCCTGCTGGCCGAGTTGCTGCAGCCGGGCCGAGAGCTCGGTACGCGCGTCGGCAACCGGCCCGGCATCGGGAAAGACATGGTGGAAGGCTTGGTCGATGGTGCCATCGAGCCGGGCAGCCTCACGCCCGAGCCGGCTCGTCTCGAGCAGCTGGACGCCGAGGGCGAGCAGTGCGAGGGCCGCGGCGAGCGCGGTGCTGAGCCGCCAGGCGGGCCAGAAGCCGGCGAGCCCCGCCCGTCGCGCAAACTCGCCCTGCAGCAGGTCGATTCCCGGACTGGTCACGATCCGGGCCGCCAGCCTGGGCAGGGCACCTTCGGCAAGCCCGCGGACATCCAGCGAGGCCAGCCGCGCCTGCAGCCGCTCCCAGGTCGGTGCAAACGGAGCCAGCATCGCCGGCGTGCCGTACACCACGAGGTGCAGCGGCACGCTGGCATCGGCGAGTTGCTGGCTCACCCAGAGTTCGAGCACGGCGTCCAGGTTGTCGCAGTCGAGCGGCGTGGCGCTGCCGTCGGCGGCGGTGAGCACGGCACCGTCGGCCTGTACCAGCAGGGTGGCAGTATTCGGCATGGCGCCGACCGCGTCGCTTTCGCAGTACGCGTGGGCGGCGTCGATGCCGGCTTCGTCCAGGCGCCGCGTCCACGCGGCCATGGCGTCGCGGCGCACCACGGCGACCGGTACGCGGCCGTGTTCGTCGCGACTGCCAGCGGCAAAGTGCAACTCGTCGACATCGGCGGCGAGCTGCTCTTCCAGGGCAAAGGGCAGGACTTGCAGGAGCCGGCTGCCAGCCTTGAGCGGCACCTCGGCGCTGGTGCGCAGGACCTCGAGCGCCGGCAGGAGCGCAATGACTTGTCGTCCGGCGGCAGCGGGCGACGCCGCGCTGAGCGGTCCCGCCGCCGGCTGGTCGAGCAGCGCGCCGGTGGCGTCGACGGCGACCCAGGTGGCCGTGTCGCACGGCGCCGGATCCAGGCGGATGACCAGGCTCTCACTCATCGTCGCTCGTCGACTCTTCGTCCCCGGCAGGCTCCACGACCTGCGTGCTCGCCACGACGTCCACGACGTCGAACTGGCGCAGCCGCGTGACGACTGCCTGCCCGTTGCTTTCGAGCAGACTGTACAGACCCAGCCGGGTGGCGCCAATAGACACGAAGCCCTTCAGTTCGAAGTAAGCGCTGCTGTAGGCGAGGTATGGGAACATGCCGGGATCGACGAACCCCGCGAACGGCGTCTCATCCTCGAACGGTTCATCGGCGCTGTCGTCGACCCACAGCTGCGCATTCTGCGCCGTGATATTTTCGCCGAGCGACATCAGCACCGGCACGGCAGCCGTATTGACGTTGATCCGGGTCGGCTGTCCGCCGGTCACCGGCAGGGCGGCCAGGTAGGGGGTGAGGGCGAGGAAGATCTCGTCGCTCACCCCGCGCACGGCGCGCAGCTCCGAGACCGAGGTGAACCAGAAGTTCGCAGCACGATAGGGCGGCTCCCCGGAGGTGTAGGTGTCATCCTCGGCGCCATTGAAATCGGCACTCGTGTCCGGATCGATCCAGTCGGCAGCCGACTCCACGATCGTGTCGGCGGTGACGGCGTCGATGTCGAGTGTCTCGTCGACGACACTCACCGCGTCGATCAGGCGACGAAACTGCTGCATGGCCAGCAGGTCGCGCTCGCCGCCGGCGGTGACCAGGTTGTTGAGATTGAAGCGCGCCTGCAGGTCGCAGACACCACCGGTCATGCCGCCCTCGTCGAGCGTGAACGCGAAGCCGCCGCAGGCAGTGGCGTCGTCCGTGCGCGAGTAGACGGGCGAAGCGCCGCTCTGGTTGAAGAGCGCATCCTCGAGTAGCGCGGCCGCATAGGCCTCCGCACCGAGACCATAGAGCTGGGCCTGGTCGCGCGTGAACAGCGACTCGGTGCGGCGCAGGTCGAGTGCCGTATCCCAGGCAATCTCGATCGCGAGCACGGTAGCGATGGTGACCACCAGCATGGCGGTGAGCACCGCGATACCGCGCTGTCGTCGCATGCCCGCCGGTGGCTGGTGGATCACTGCACCACCTCGACGAGCCGGACGATCTCGCCCCAGTCCTCGAGCGTCAGCGTCAGGCGCACCGCCAGCGGCAGCGTGGACGAGGCGTTCTGCTGCTGCAGCGGCGGCCACTGCGTCACCCACTCGCCGTTGCCGCTCGGGTCCACGTAGGCAATCTCGAAGTGTTCGACGCGGTCGATCAGCACGTCGCGGTGCGGCTCGTTGGCGAGCGTGCGGTCCATCACCGCCCAGTACTCGCGCAACAACTGCCGGTCGGCGATCCGGTATTGCACCCGTTGCACGGTGCCGCGCGCCAGCTGGGCGAAGGGGTTGCGCCAGCCGTCGCGGCTGAGGCAGACCGTGGCCTCCACGCCGCAGGGTGCAATCAGCGCACCCTCGGCGGTGCCGAGCGCGTCGCGTACGACGCGCGGCGCCAGCTGGCTGAAGTCCGTGGTGAGAATGCGCATCGTGCGCTGCACCTGGTGCAGGCGCGCGAGCTGCCCGGCGGCTGCTTCGCGCTGGCCGAGCACGGTGTTCAGGCCGCCCATGGCGAGCGCGCCGATAATGGCGAAGATCGCCATGGCGACCAGCAGTTCGAGCAGGGTGAACCCCTTCTGCAGCGCGACCTGGTAGCGCATGCCGGGCTTCACTGCCGTGCGCTCCCGGTGCCCGGCGCCGGCGCAGGCCGTGACTGTGGGGCGTTGCCGGGCGGCGGGCCGCCTCCCGGTCCGGGCCCCGCCCCGGGTGTCACGAGTGGCCAGCCGGAGGTCGGCCGCGACACGCCGCCGGTAGCCGGCCGCGGCAGGAATCCAACCGCAGTCGCGAGCGGTCGCCCGGCATCGTCCTCGAAGCCGACCGTGATGTCGGCGCGTCGCAGGGCGTCGCTCGCGGTTTCCTCGATGCGGACCTCGTAATGCCAGCGGACCCTGGCCATCTCGACGTTGTCGGAGCGGGTGCCGGCAGCGGGAAAGTCGCCGCGCAGGCGCATCTCGGTGAGGACGTTCATGGCGACCCAGTGGGCGAGCGTCTTGTCGCGCAGGCGCCCGGCAGCCGTGGCCGACTGGCCGAGCTGGCCGAATACGGCAATCAGTCCGAATGCGACGATGGCGAGTGCGACAAGCACTTCGATCAGGGTGAAACCCCGCCCGCGACGCAACGGGCTAACGCTCATCGCGCACCGTCTGCGTAGTGCCGTCCGCTGACACGATCAGGCGCAGGCCAGGGGTGCCAATCGCCGGGCGCAGGTGGAGCGTGAATGGCGTGACGTCACCGCTCGACAGGATCAGTACCTGGGGCGCCTGACGGTCGTCGGCCGGTCGATAGATGCGCCTGGCAGGCGGATCCTCGGCCTTGTCCTTCTCCTTTTCGTCGTTACTGCGTTCGGTCACGGCAGGTGTCGGCCCGGACGCGAGGACCACGCTGCGGCCGTCGAGTTCGAGTTCCAGCACGGACTCGCCCGGAAGGAGCTGCGGACGCAGTGCTTCGGCGTCGTCGCCCAGTTCCTGCCAGCGCCCGTTCTCGAAATCGAAGGTGCTGAACGCATAGCGGTCGGTGAAAAAGGTGAGACCGAATTCCCGGCCCTGGATGCTGGCTTCCTCGCGCACCAGGGTGAGCTGGCCGGCAAGTTGATCCGCCGTCTGCTCGACGCCCTTGCCGCTGGTGGCAGTGCCGATCGAAAGCGTCGCCATGGCGGTGACGATGCCGATGATGAACAGCACCACCAGCAACTCGAGAAGCGTGAAGCCACGGCCTTTAGCCGGATGGCTCATCGACGGGTGACTCCCGCCTGTCCGGCTGGACGGGACGACGTGCGGCGTTGTTGCCGTGTTACTCCTGGTCCCAGTTGCCGATGTCGGCATCGACGCCCTCGCCACCCTGGGTGCCGTCACGACCGAGCGAGTAGATGTCGAACTCGCCGCCCTTGGTGCCCGGCTGTGCGTAGATGTAGGGGCGGTCCCAGGGATCCTTCGGCAGGCGGTCGAGGTAGCCACCCGTCGGCCACGGTACCGTGGTGTCGTTCGGCGGCGTCACCAGGGCGCCCAGGCCTTCGTCGCTGCTGGGGTAGCGGAAACGGTCGAGGCGATACAGCTTCAGTGCGCTCTCGATGGCGCGGATGTCTTGGCGCACCTTGGTAACCTGGGCTTCGTCGATGCGGCTGATCACGTTCGGGGCGATCAGGGCGGCGAGGATGCCGAGGATCACCACGACCACCATGATCTCGATCAGCGTGAATCCCGCCGCGGCGGCCCGCAGCGGCGTGGACGACAGACGTTTCATGACGACAACCCGTGTGTGACAGCGACCGGCTGGCCGCGCAGCGCCGACCGATCATACTGGTAGTCTACGCGGCCATGGGGAACTGGCGCACAACTCACCCCACCACCGGTGCGCCACGACCGGCAGGATTATAGCAATATGGCATTAGATGACGGCCCGCGGCGCTACGCGCTGCTGCCGATCGCAAGCATCGTCGCGGCAGCCACACTGGTGATGATCGGATTGCAGGCAGCGCCCGCCGCCTGGCAGGAAGCGCTGCGCTATGACCGGGCAGCGGTCGGGGCCGGCGCATGGTGGCGCCTCGTGACCGGCAATTTCGTGCACCTTGGCTGGCAGCACCTGGCGTTGAACCTGGCCGGACTGTGGCTCGGTACCTGGCTGTTCGGGGCCGACCGCAGCCCACGGCAGTGGCTCGCCGCCACGCTGGTGACTGCGTTCACCACGGGTGCCGGACTGTGGCTGTTCAACCCGAGCGTGTTCTGGTGCGTCGGCCTGTCGGGCGTGCTCCACGGCATGATGATCATCGGTTTTGGCGGCTGGGCCCTGGCCGGCGATCGGGTCGCGTGCGGTCTGCTGGCGCTGGTCGTCGGCAAGATGGCGTGGGAGCAGGCCGGTGGCGACATGCCCTGGGCCGACAGCCTCGCCGGCGGGCGCGTGGTCACGGCCGCCCACGTCTGGGGAGCGTGCGGCGGTGGCGCGTTCCTGGCGGCCGCCACGATCTGGAAGGGGCGGATCGCACGGGTATAATGCGGCGCCGCGGCGGCAGCGCCGCTGTCTTCGCTCTCCAGGATGCATCCGTGCCAATCAGTTCCCTGATCGATCTCGCCGGCGAGGTGGCCCTCGTGACCGGCGCCACGCGCGGTATCGGTGCCGCGATCGCCGACCTGCTGGCCGAAGCGGGCGCTACCGTGATCGGCACCGCGACCACGCCGGACGGTGCCGGGAAGATTTCAGACCGGCTCGCCGCGGCCGGGCGCAGCGGCCGCGGTCTGGTGCTCGATGTCGCGGTACGCGAGCAGATCCTCACCGTGCAGAAGGACATCGAGGCGCGCGAAGGCGCCGTCTCGATCCTGGTGAACAACGCCGGCATCACCCGCGATAATCTCGTCATGCGGATGAAAGACGAGGAGTGGGATGCGGTGATCGCCACCAATCTCTCGGCGGCATTCCAGACCAGCCGTGCCTTCCTGCGCGGCATGCTCAAGGCACGCCACGGCAGGATCATCAATGTCGCCTCGGTGGTCGGGGCTATGGGCAATGCCGGCCAGGCCAATTATGCGGCCGCGAAGGCGGGCATGGCCGGGTTGACCAGGTCGCTGGCACGCGAGGTTGGCAGCCGAGGCATCACGGTCAATGTCGTGGCGCCGGGGTTCATCGCCACCGATATGACAGCCGCGCTCGGTGAGGAACAGGTCCAGGGGCTGCTACGCCAGGTGCCCCTGCAGAGGCTCGGTACGGCGGCCGATGTGGCGCAGGCCGTGCTCTTCCTCGCCTCGCCTGCGGCGGCCTACGTCACGGGCGAGACCCTGCACGTCAATGGTGGTATGTACATGATCTGAGCAGGTTTTGGACCTGCATCGGTGCTCTGGAGAGCGGCCTAGCCTGTGCTGGGCCAATTCCGTAAAATACGCCGCGCGCTGTTTCCCGTCGTGCCTGGACGGCGCCACTTCATCTGGGTTTCATGAGGACTGATTGAAAATGAGCAGCATTGCCGAACAGGTAAAGACCATCGTGGCGGAACAGCTCGGGGTGAAGGAAGAAGAAGTCACCAACGACGCTTCCTTCGTCGAGGACCTGGGCGCCGACTCGCTGGATACCGTCGAGCTGGTCATGGCCCTGGAGGAAGAGTTCGAGACGGAGATCCCGGACGAAGAGGCCGAGAAGATCACCACCGTCCAGGAAGCCATCGACTACATCACCGCGCGCCAGAACAAGACCTGAGGCGGCGGCGCACCCCGCAGGTTCCCGGGCTTAGCCGCCCGGGTGTGCGTCTTCAGGCGGCCCTGAACAGAGTACAGCCAGATGTCGAAGCGTCGGGTGGTCGTCACCGGCATGGGAATTCTCGCACCGGTCGGTAACGACATCCCGACTGCCTGGCGCAATGTCGTCGAGGGTGTGAGCGGCATCGGGCCGATCACCGAGTTCGACGTCAGCGATTATTCCACCCGCTTCGCCGGCTGCATCCGCAACTTCAACGTCGAGGACCATCTTCCAGCCAAGGAAGCCCGGAAGATGGATACCTTCATCCATTACGGGATCGTGGCCGCACGCCAGGCGATCCGCGATGCCGGCCTCGATGCGGCCGGCTATGCGCCGGACCGCGTCGGCATCGCCATGGGTTCGGGCATCGGCGGCATCGGCACGATCGAGGCCAATTACCGCAAGTACGCCGAATCCGGCTCACCACGGCGCATCTCGCCGTTTTTCGTGCCCGCGAGCATCATCAACATGATCTCGGGCCACGTCTCCATCGAATTCGGCTTTCGCGGACCGAACCTCGCCCTGGTGACGGCCTGCACGACCTCGACCCACTGTATCGGCATTGCCGGGCGGCTCATCGCCGCCGGTGACGCCGACGCCATCGTGGCGGGCGGGGCCGAACACGCAACCACCACGCTCGGACTCGGCGGCTTCTGTGCAGCGCGGGCGCTCTCCCAGCGCAACGACGATCCGCAGCGCGCCAGCCGTCCCTGGGACCGCGACCGCGACGGTTTCGTCCTCAGCAACGGTGGCGCGGCGCTGGTGCTCGAGGAATACGAGTGCGCGCGGCGCCGCGGGGCGCCGATCCTGGCCGAGTTGGTCGGCTTCGGCATGAGCGGCGATGCCCACCACATCACGGCACCCGCCGACGACGGCGAGGGTGCCCGCGCCTGCATGGCCGCTGCCCTGCGGGATGCGCAGCTCGATCCGTCGGCCGTGCAGTACGTCAACGCGCACGGGACCTCCACACCGCTCGGTGACGTGGCGGAGACGCTGGCCATCAAACGCGCCTTCGGTGATCACGCCCGGAAGCTCGTGGTGAGTTCGACCAAGTCGACCACCGGACACCTGCTTGGCGCCGCCGGTGCAGTCGAGGCGGTCTTCTCGGTGCTCGCCATCCGCGACCAGGTCGTGCCGCCCACGGTCAATCTCGACAACCCCGATCCCGAGTGCGATCTCGACTATGCACCCAACGTCGCCCGGCGCATGCCGATCGACGCTGCCATCTCCAATTCCTTCGGTTTCGGCGGCACGAACGGCAGCGTGATCTTCCGGCGCGTCTGAGCAGCTGCGCAGCGGGCCGGCATGGGCTGAAGGCAGGCGCTGGCACGTGATCCCATCCCAGGCAGGCGGCGCAACCCCGGGGCCGTTGTCCGTGGCCGGCGCGTCCGCCAGCACCGTGCAGCTTCCTGGGTCGACCGATCTCATCGGGCTGCACGCGCTGGCGCCGGAACGCTACCCATTCCTGCTGCAGAGCCTGGGTGGCGCTGCGGCCCTGGGCCGCTTCGACATCCTGTTTGCATTTCCGGGGACGATGCTGACCCTCGACGCCGCACTGCGCCTGCGGGGAGCACCTGCCGCAGCCGGCAGCGATTTTCTCGCCGCCTTCGACCACTGGTGGCTTGCCGAGCGCAGCGCCGGACCAGGTGCAGACCTGCCGTTCACGGGCGGCTGGTTCCTCGTGCTGGGCTACGAACTTGCACAGCAGGTGGAGCCGAGCGTGGTGTTGCCGACGGAGCCGGTGCTCCCGGTGGCACAGGCGGTGCGGATCCCGGCCGCGGTCATTCACGACCACCTGACCGGGGCGACGACAGCCGTCGCCGAAACCGGCCACGAGGCACTGCTCGCGGAGATCGTCGCGGATACTGCCCGCGTTGCCGACATCGCTCCAACGGCCGGTGACGAGTCGCTGCTACCCGCCGGCAGCTGCATCGAGGACGATCCGGCCCGGTTCCTGCAGGCAGTCGGGCGCGCCGCGCAATACATTGCGCGCGGCGACGTCTACCAGGTGAACCTCAGCCGGCAGTGGTGCGGTGTGCTGGCCGCCGATTACCCGGCGTGGCAGGTCTACGCGCGGCTGCGGCGCACGAATCCGTCGCCCTTTGCCGGGCTTGCGCGCTTCGGCGACGCCTGGATCCTGTCATCCTCGCCCGAACGGCTGGTGGAGGTGCGCGGCACGCAGGTCAGGACCCGGCCGATTGCCGGCACGCGCCCACGAGGTAGCGGCGCCGTCGATGCCGCACGTCGCACCGAGCTGGCTGCCAATGACAAGGAACGGGCCGAGCACGTGATGCTGATCGATCTCGAGCGCAACGATCTCGGCCGCATCTGCGAGGCCGGCAGCGTCCAGGTCGAGGATTTCATGACGATCGAGAGCTACGCACACGTGCATCACATCGTGTCCGGCATCGGCGGCGTGCTGCTCCCCGGGACCGGCCCGGGCACGGTGCTGCGGGCTGTCTTCCCGGGTGGCACCATCACCGGTTGCCCGAAGGTCCGTTCCCTGGAAATCATCCGCGAACTGGAAGGCCGGCCGCGGGGCCCCTACACGGGCTCCATGGGTTACGTGAATCATGATGGCAGCTGCGATTTCAACATCCTCATCCGCAGCATCGCGCTGCAGGGAAATACCTGGCGCGCCTGCGCCGGCAGCGGCATCGTCGCCGATTCGATCGCGGCGCGGGAACTCGAGGAGACGCGCGCCAAGGCCCGGGGCATGCTGCTCGCGCTGCAGGCCGGGGAGGGCTGAGGTGACGCGCTGGCTGCTCGATGGTGAGGAAGCGGGCGCGATCGATCCCGACGATCGTGGACTCGCCTACGGCGACGGCCTGTTCGAGACCATCGCCTGGCGCGATGGGGCGCCGCGTCTGCTCGAACGCCATCTCGCCAGGCTGGCCGACGGCTGTCGTCGACTGGCGCTGCCGCCGCCCGATCCACGCGTGCTGGCGGCGCAGCTCGCCGGGCTCGGCAGCGGCGTCGCCTGCGGTACGGTGAAGATCATCGTCACGCGCGGCTCGGGGCCACGCGGCTACGCACCGCCGCCGGCTGCCACACCGCGCCTGTTGGTCGGTTTCAGCGCCGCTATCGGGACAGCCGCGGTCGGGCGAGGCGCCAGGGCGCTGACATGCTCGGTTCCCGCCAGCGAAAACCGGGCACTCGGTGGTATCAAGACGCTGAACCGGCTCGATAATGTGCTGGCGCAGGCAGAGGTTGCCAGGCGCGGCGCCGCGGAGGGCATCATGCTGGGACACGATGGCAGACTGGTAGGCGGCACGCGCGCGAACCTGTTCCTGGTCCGCAACCGCGTGCTGTTCACGCCTGCGGTCGACTCGGCCGGCGTTGCCGGTGTCATGCGCGGGCTGGTCCTGGAAATCGCCGCGCGCCACGACATACCGGCGCAGGTCGGGCGTGGCAGCCCGCAGGATCTCGCGCAGGCCGAGGAGATATTTCTGACCAGCAGTCTAGTCGGTATCCGTGCGGTGCAGTGCATGGATGGGCGCGAACTCGCGCTCGGACCGTTGACGCAGCGTCTCACCGCGGCGCTTGCGGCAGCCGGTGTCGTGGAGCCGGTCTCGTGAGGCGGGGCCTGTTGCTCCTGTGCGCAGTCGGCGTCGGTCTCGCCGCCGGTGCCGGCTGGCTGGGGCGAGCGGCCCTGCGCGAACCACTGCACCTGCCCGAGGGGGGCTACATCCTCGAGGTGCCCGCGGGCGCGTCGCTGCGCTCGGTGACGGCGCGCCTGGGTGAGGAGGGCATCCTTGCACACCCCCGCATTGTCCTGACCTATGGCCGGATTTCCGGCATGGCCGGAACGATCAAGGCCGGTGAGTACCAGGTCGTGCCGGGGACGACACCGACCGGGCTGCTTCACCAGCTCGTGGAAGGCAAGGTGCGGCTGCATTCCCTGACCATCGTGGAAGGCTGGACCACGGACGATCTGATGCAGGCCATTCGCCGTCATCCGGCGATCCGCTCGGCACCGCCAGCGGCGGCCGGCGACGTCATGGAAGCTGCCGCCGGTGGCGCGGAGCACCCCGAAGGGTGGTTCTTTCCCGATACCTACCGGTTCCCGCGCGGCATCACGGACGAGGCGCTGCTGCGCATGGCGAACGAGCGCATGAAGACCGTGCTCGAGCGGGCGTGGAGCGGGCGCGGCGCTGGTCTGCCCCTGCGCTCGCCCTACGAGGCCCTGATCCTCGCCTCCATCGTCGAAAAGGAAACGGGTCTCGACCGCGAGCGCACCCGCATCGCGGGGGTCTTCGTGCGCCGGCTGCAGGCCGGCATGCGCCTGCAGGCGGATCCGACGGTAATCTATGGCCTCGGCCCCGCGTTCGACGGCAATCTCACCCGTCGCCAACTCGCCCAGGACGGTCCCTACAACACCTACAGTCGCACTGGCCTGCCGCCGACGCCGATCTCGCTGCCCGGCGAGAGCTCGATCCTCGCCGCGCTGCACCCGGACGACTCAGACACCCTGTATTTCGTCGCCAGCGGCGAGGATGATGGCAGCCACGTGTTTTCGGCGACCCTGCGGGAGCACAACGCAGCGGTGAAGCGCTATCTGGCGGCAGCGAAGGTCAACGAATGACGTCGGCGGCAGACTCGCGACGTGGCGGCTTCATCACCCTCGAGGGCATCGAGGGTGTCGGCAAATCGGCGAATCTGCAGTTCGTGGCCGGTCTGCTGCGCACTGCGGGACTCACCGTGGTGGTGACACGCGAGCCCGGGGGCGTACCGGCAGCGGAGCGTATCCGCGAACTGCTGCTCGCGCCCGGTGAACCGTCATTGCCGCCGGTCGCGGAGCTACTGCTGATGTTTGCGGCCCGGGCTGTGCATCTGCGCGATCTCGTCGAGCCGGCCCTGGCCGCTGGCAGCTGGGTCGTCTGCGATCGCTTTACCGATGCCACCTACGCTTACCAGGGCGCCGGGCGTGGCCTGCCTGAGGCACTCATCGCACAGCTGGAAAACGCCGTGCAGGGAAACCTGCGCCCGCACCTCACCCTGCTCCTCGATGCGGACTGGGAAGCGACCCGGGGGCGGCGCATCGGGCGCGGCGCCGGCGATCGCTTCGAGCAGGAAGATGTCGCATTCTTCACCCGCGTACGTGCGGGATATCTCGCCCGCGCGCGGGCCGAGCCGCAACGCGTCTGCATCATCGACGCCGCGCTCGACCTCGACCGGGTACGGGAGTCCCTGGGCCGCGCCGTCACGCAGTTCCTCGAGCGTCATCGTGGCCAAGGTTAGCGGGTGCGGGAACGGGAGCGGTGCAGATGCCTGGCCGCCGTGGCTGCAGGGGTCACGTCGGCACCTCGACGGCCTGCTGGAGCGTGGACATCTGCCGCAGGCACTGCTGATTCACGGCGTACCGGGCACGGGACGCCGCCGCCTGGCGCTCTGGCTGGCGGCTCGCCTGCTGCGGCTGCCGGAGGAGGCGCTGGTACGGTTCGCGAGCGATGCCGGTAGCGACGACGAGTCAGGAGAACATGGCCTCGGACACCCGGACCTGATGCAGGTGCGGCCGCCACCGGACAAAGCGGCGATTCACGTCGAGTCGGTCCGCGAACTGATTGCCTTCCTGCAGCTCACGAGTCACCAGGGCGGCCGGCGCGTGGCGCTCCTGTGGCCTGCCGAGGCAATGACGCCGGCGGCTGCCAATGCGCTGCTGAAAACGCTCGAGGAACCACCGGCCGCCGGCATGATCGTGCTGGTGACTGCGCTGCCCGCGCGGCTGCCGCCGACCGTGCTCAGCCGCTGCCAGCGGCTGCGGGTGCCGGTACCGGAGCGGGCGCAGGCACTCGCCTGGCTGGCAGCCTCGGGCGGGACAGGGGACTGGGACGCCTTGCTCGATTTCGCGGGCGGCGCACCGCTCGCGGCGCTTGGCTGGTCGCGTGCGGGACTCGAACGCCAGCTTGCCGACTACGCCACGGATCTCGAGCAGCTGCGCCGCCGGCGCACGACACCGGTCGCGGTGGCGCGCCGCTGGATCGCGGGCGAGGCCTCGCTGGCGCTGCGCTGGCTGTACCTGCACGCGGCGGCGGGACTGACCGCTGCCCTGGCAGATGATGGCCGCGGCGGCACCGCCGGGCGCCGCTTGCAAAACCCCGTGAAACCAACAAACATGCCACTGCAGCGCCTGCGGGATGCGGAGGAGCTGCACCGGCACGAAGTTCGCGGTCTTGCCACCGAAGTGCAGCTCGCGGCGGTACTGCAGCGCTGGTACGGTGATAGCCCGACGGGTGACGGGAAGCATTGATGTCGAAACCAGGCCTGCTGACGCTCACGATCAAGGACAAGAGCGCGTTGTACCTCGCGTACATGCCGTTCATCCGCAATGGCGGGTTGTTCATCCCGACCAACAGCAGCTACAAACTCGGCGACGAGGTATTCATGCTGCTGAACCTCATGGGTGAGGACGAGAAAATTCCGGTGGCCGGCAAGGTCATCTGGATGACACCCAAGGGTGCGCAGGGCAAGCGCACGGCCGGTATCGGCGTGCAATTCAGCGACCAGGACGGCGGCGCGACGCAGAAGAAGATCGAGAACTACCT
>CAYQAR010000025.1:0-13794 GCA_964415505.1 uncultured Chromatiaceae bacterium
GACCTGTGGGAGGGGCGCAAGCCCCGACCCGAAGAGTCGCGACTGGCGTCGCTCCCACAGGCCGCGCTCCAGTCAGGTCAGCCGGACCTGTGGGAGGGGCGCAAGCCCCGACCCGAAGAGTCGCGACTGGCGTCGCTCCTACAGCGCTCCAGTCAAGCCAGCTGGGGCTGTGGGAGGGGCGCCAGCCCCGACCTCCGCTGCAGACCTGCCCTAGCCGCCGAGCTTCTTCAGTTCCGCCCTGGCTTCGTCGATGCCGGGGAAGCCGTCCTTGGCTGTGCTGATCGCCTGGCGCAGCTCCTGGCGGGCGCCGTTGGGGTTGCCGTTGGCGGCGTAGGCCATGCCGAGGTGGTAGCGCAGCAGCGATACCTGGCCGGCAGCGGCGACGGCGCGCTCGAGGTACTGCACCGCCCGCGGGTAGTCCTTGTTGCGGTAGTACGCCCAGCCGACGGTATCGAGCATCGCCGGGTTGTCCGCGCCCTCGAGCTTCTTCGCGAGCTCGAGCGCGCGGGCGTGGCTGGCGGCGTCCTGGCGGTTGTCGAGCAGCAGCGAGGCGAGGTTGTTGGTGGCGAAGTCGATGTTCGGGTTTGCCTTCAGCAGCTGCTCGTAGTGGGCGATGGCCTGGTCGAACTGCCCGGCCTGCTCGTACTCCGAGCCGAGCAGCAGCCCGAGCTCGGCATTGCCGGGGCTGGCGGCGAGTCCGCGCTTGTAGGCGTCGATGCGCGCAGCCGGATCGTTCGACTGCAGGCTCGCCAGCGCCACCCAGGCGATGCTCGCATCGGGCTTGGCCTCGACGATGTCGCGGAACGCCTTCTCGGCGCCGGCCTTGTCGCCACCCTGCGCGCGCACGCCACCCTCGAGGAACTGCGCCGACAGGTCCTGCGGATACTTCTTGCGGAAGGCGTCGAGCTCGGCCATGGCCTGGTCGCGCTTGCCCATGCTGACCAGCGTCGAGACGAGGCCCTCGAGGGCCACGCTCCAGCTCGGGTTCTCGGCGAGCGCGGCGCGGAATGCCTCCGCCGCGTCGGCTTTCCTGTCCTGGGCGACGAGCACGCGCGCGAGCTGGAACTGGCCGACGCCATTGTCGTCGGGCAGGGCCGCGATCCGTCGTGCCTCGGTCTCGGCGTCGCCCCAGGCCTTCTGCATGCCGAAGAGGTTGACCAGCCGCGTGCCGGCGTCGACGTCATTCGGCGCGACCTGGGTGCGCTTGCGCAGGATATCCTCGGCTGCCTCGAGGTTCTTGTCGGCCGCCTCGAGTGCGGCCAGTTCGCGCGGCGCCTCGGCATTGTCGGGAACCGCGGCGAGCAGGCGCCGGTAGGCATCCTTGGCGAGCGCACGCTCGTTCATCAGCGAGTGGGTGCGGGCCATGAGCAGCATGGCGCGGGAGTTTTCCGGCTCCTTGCGCAGCACGGTACGCACGTCGGCGATCGCCTCGTCGAACTGCTTGTCGCGCACCCGCAGCCCGGCGCGGATCAGCAGTGCCTCGGCATTGTCCGGCTCGTCGACCAGCACCTCGTCGATGAGCTTGCGTCCGGCGTCGACCTCGCCCTTGTTGATGCGCAGGGCCGCCACGCGCACGCGCGCGGCCAGGCCGGGCTTGGACTTCGGATCGCGCTTGGCGAGTTCCTCGTACACGCCGAGTGCGGCATCGGGCTTGCGGTTGGCTTCGTAGAGGCGGCCGAGCGCGGCGCGCAACTCGGGCTTGTCGGGGCTCTCGGTGATGAACGCCTCGAGCGCCTTCTCGGCAGCCTCGGGGCTGCGCATCTGCGCGAGGAACTGGGCGAGCCCCAGGCGCGCATTGACATCGTCGGGAGCCTGCGTGATCACGCCGCGCATGACCTGCTCGGCGTCGTCGACCCGGCCCTCGCTCGCGTAGAAGCGCGCGAGCTGGTACTGGAATTCCTCTTCCTTGGGGAAGTCGCGGATAAGGTCGCGGAACTCCTTCTCGACGTCCTCCTTGCGGTTCTGCTGGGCGAGGATCGCGATGCGCACCTGGCGCAGCGGCTTGGTCTTGTCGGCCGGCAACCGCGCCACGCCCTCGTCGAGGATCTTCAGGCCCCCGGCGGTATCGGTGAGCGCTTCGGCTGCGGCGCGCAGCAGGATGGCATCGACGAGATCGGGGTTGGTCTTCAGCGCCGCATCGAGCTCGGCGATGCCGGCTGCAGTCTCCTTCTGCTGCAGGAGCAGGCGGGCGTTGAGCACGCGCACCTCGGGGTCTTCAGGCGCGAGCTTGGTGGCCGCCTCGGCCTGCTCCTTCGCCTGGTCGTAGGCCTGGCCGAAGAAGTAGAGCGAGCCGAGCTTCACGCGCGCAGCGACCATGTTGGGATCGGAGTCCACCGCCATCAGCAGGCGCTGGATCATCGGGCGGAACTCCTGCTGTTGCTCGGCGATCAGCGCCAGCAGGTAGTGCGCCTTGGCGTCCTTCGGCTGGATCTGCGAGGCGTTCTGCGCCTCGAGCTTGGCGGCAACGTAGTCGCCCTTGTCGTAGAGTTCCTGCGCCTTGGCCATGTAGGCCGCTGCGCGTTCCTCGGGCTTGCCGCAGGCGGTGAGGAGCGTGGCGAGGAGAACCACCAGTAACCAGCCCGCGACCGTGGGAGGACCCCATGCCCCGATGCCTGTGGGAGGGGCGCCAGCCCCGACAGTCGCGACTGGCGTCGCTCCCACAGGGGGCGTCGCTCCCACAGAAGACTGGTGCCCCACCGTGGGAGGGGCGCAAGCCCCGACCGATGGAAGAGTCGCGACTGGCGTCGCTCCTACAGTCGCTCCCACAGTCAGCCGTGACCCAATGATCTGCCAGAAGGTGCTCATGAGCGACATCCCCTAATCAATCGCTTCCGATCCTCGACCGCAGGCTCGCGACGCAGCGCGCCGCGGTCCGCCCATCCCACAACACCGGTCGGCGCCCTGTCGGCCAGCGGCCGTCAAGTGCGCCGCGGACATTCTCCAGCAGTTCGGCCGGCTTCACCAGCCGGTTGGTGCCTTCGCTGATGGTGATCGGCCGTTCCGTGTTCGGCCGCACCGTCAGGCAGGGGATACCGAGGTAGGTGGTCTCCTCCTGCAGCCCGCCGGAATCGGTGATGGCGAGCGCGGCGCGCGTGACCAGGTTCATGAACTGCACGTAGCCGAGCGGCTCGATGAGCCTGATGCCGCCGGTGCCGGCGAGCGCGTCCCAGAGGCCGAAGGCCTCGAGCTGCTTGCGCGTGCGCGGGTGCACCGGGAAGACGAGGTCGAGCGACTGCGCGGCCGTGCGCAGCTGGTCGACGAGGCCAGCGAGCGTGGCGCGGTCATCCACGTTCGACGGCCGGTGCAGCGTGACCACGCCGTAGCGGCGTGCGCCGAGCCCGAGCCGCGCGGCGGTGCCGTCGGCTTCGATGCGCGTGCGCAGCAGCTCGAAGGAATCGAGCATGATGTTGCCGACGCGTTCGATACGCTCCGCCGGCACGCCTTCGCGCCGCAGGTTCTCGTCGCCGTCTGGCGATGGCGTCCAGAGCAGGTCGGCCAGCACGTCGGTGACCAGCCGGTTGACCTCCTCGGGCATGGTGCGGTCCCCGCTGCGCAGGCCGGCCTCGAGGTGCGCGAAGGGGACGAGGAGCTTCGCGCACACCATCGCGACGGCGGCGGTGGAATTGACGTCGCCGACCACCACGGTCCAGTCGGGCCGCTCGCCCTGCGCCACCTGCTCGTAGGCGATCATCACACGCCCGGTCTGCTCGGCGTGGCTGCCGCTGCCGACGCTCAGGTGGTGGTCGGGCTCGGGCAGGCCGAGGTCGGCGAAGAAGGCGTCCGACATGTTGGCGTCGTAGTGCTGGCCGGTGTGCACGATGCGCACGTCGAAGGCCGCATCCGCGCGCAGCGCATGGTAGAGCGGTGCCACCTTCATGAAGTTGGGGCGCGCCGCGGCGACGAGGTGGATCAAGGCGCGACGGCTCACGGGCGCGCTGCCGCCACGGCCTGGGCGGACGCCTCCTGCGGTGGCAGGTAGTAGGCGAGCTTCGGATCGAGCGTGCGCAGGAAGGCCTGGAGGCGTGCCTCGGCCGCTGCCAGGGTCTCGGCATGGTCGACGGGCGTGGACAGGCGCACCAGGGCGCCGTCGGAGCGGCCACTGGTCATGCTGTCCCAGAAGATGTACCACTTCACGAGGTATTCGTTGGTGAGCATGCGGCCGCGCTGCGGAAACCAGTAATAGACGATCATCTGGTCGTTGCCCATGGTGACGACGCTGCGGTTGACGGTGAGTCCACCGCCGTCGGCCCGCACCTCGGGCACCGTGAAGAGTTCGAGCGATTCCACGGCCCAGCCACCACCGGGCAGGCAGGCGGCCGGTGAGTGCACCGAGCGCCCGCTGCGCTGGGAGTCGTAGTAGGAGATCCACATCGCGACCGCAGTGCGGTCCCCAGTGCGGCCGTAGGCGACGCTGAGCGTATCGGTCGCCTGCAGGCTGTCGACCTCGATCTGGTTGACCGGCACGTCGGCGCCATGCCACTCGCCGAGAAGCAGCGGGAACGTGGCGAGCTTTGCCCGCTCGGGGATCACCTCGGGGCGGCTGCCGGCGACACCGACGCCGATCGCGAGCACCACGGTGAGCACCGCCGCCTGCCAGGCCCGCGCCGGGGTTCGCGGCGCCATGGCGATGCGGCCGAGTTCGGCGAGCGGAGGGGTGTCGAGCTGCAGCGATTTCAGGAATGGCCGCCCCGCGAGGCGCGCCATCAGGTACATCTCCAGGAACAGCACACCGACGCAGGCCATGAACACGGCCCAGCCTTCGAAGTCGTGCAGGAAGCCCTCGGCCTGCTCGATACCCCAGCGATTGACGAGGATGCCGATGACGCCGACGCGAAAGCTGTTCATCAGCACCGTGATCGGCACCGTGGAGAGGAACAGCAGGACACGCTGCCAGACCGGTGCGGTGAAGATCACCGCACAGAGGAAGCCGAAACTCGCCAGCGGGAACAGGTAACGCATGCCACTGCAGGCCTCAGCGACCTGCAACTGGTAGACGCCGAGGTCGATGACATTGCCGGACAGGTACACCGGGATGTCGGCGGCGCGGATCACCAGCACGCCGAGCTGCGAGGACCAGAGCTGCAGCTGTGTGGACAGCCTGAAGCCGATGAAGCTCGGCAGTGGCACCATGAAGGCGAGGTAGAGCAGTGCCGGCCAGACGACGCGTGCGGCACGCAGACCGAGCACGGCGAGAAACGCGCCCCAGAGCACCAGGATGAAGCCGATCTGCCCGAGCGTGTAGACCGCGCTCAGCCGGCTGAAAGCAAGCAGCACGAAACCGGCGACGATGAGCACCAGGCCCCAGCCGGAGCCGGTCCAGGGTACGGCCGCGAGTTCGCGGCCGCGGATGGCCATGAGGAACAGGGCCACCGCCGGGATCAGGTAGCAGTGGCTGTACTCTTCCTCCTGCCAGGCGCGGAACACGAGGAAATCGAGGATGTCCGCGAAGGCGACGATGGCGACCGCGAGCAGCAGCACCAGCACCAGCACCGCCGGCAGGCGCTCACGCCAGGTCACTCCCGTGGCAGTCGCGGGGGCGGAGTTCAGCATGGAGTTAATTGTGGACCGAGGTCTCGTTGGAGTTGGTGGGCAATATCCTACGACCTCGCCGCGGCGGCGGGCGCAGTCGGGGGTCACAGTATGGGGGGGGCGATTAACGGGGGCTTAACAGGGTCAGCTACTGCAGGAGGGGCGCAAGCCCCGACCCCCCTGTGGGGAGGGGCGCAAGCCCCGACCGCTTGCAATGGCAGGCGCCCTTGCGGCGGGGGAGCCAAAGTCGCTCCCCGATACTCGCTTGGTTTGGCTCCCCCGCCTCCGGGCGCTGTGGGAGGGGCGCGAGCCCCGACCGGAGAGTCGCGACTGGCGTCGCTCCCACAGGGCCGGGGCAGAAACGACGATGCCCGCGACCTCGGGTCGCGGGCATCGTTGCGAGATGGCGATTCCCGGCCGGAGGGCGCCGGGACCTGCGCCGCGCGTCAGGCCTTCTGGCGGCGGCGTGCGAACCGACCGGCGGCGAGCAGCGCCGGGGCGACCAGCCAGGCGGCCGCAGGCACCGGGATCGGGGCGGCGGTCGACGCAAGCGAGAACACCGACGAGGTGCCGATCATCGACAGCGCGAGCGTACCGCCGACGGGGCTGACCGGGCCAGGCCCGCCGAAGTTCATCGTCATGCGGATCGAGAACGCGTCCCAGACGGAGCCGTTCACGGTCGCGGCGCAGGCTGTTGCCAGAGCAGTCACGCAGCTTGCGGTCCCGCTCGCCAAGGTCAGCGCCGAGGTGTTCTGGTAACCGGCGGCCAGCAGGCTGCCGAAGGTATCGACCGCCGGGTCCAGCGTGGTACCACCGCCGGTGGCAGCACCACCGGTCGGGTTGGCGTTCCAGCCGGAGTCGAGGCAGAACATCGCCGGCGTGCAGAAACCGCCGAAATTCTGACCGGCACCGGGTGCCGCACCCGAGTAGAAGCCAGTGTCATAGCCCGGGCCAGCGGTGATGTTGTAGGTCGCGTTGGTGAACGTCCACGTGTACTGGGCGAACGGCGGTACCGTCGGATTCGTATTCGCCAGCGTGCCGTTCAGCACGATCGTGTTCGGGCCTGCCGGGTCGAGCGTCGTCGACGACGGCAGCGCCGAAACCGTGATCACCGCCGTCAGGTTCGTCGCGCTCAGGCCCGTTGTCGACTGGGCGCCTCCAGCTGCGGCATTGCTCCCACCCCAGCCTTCGAGGTTGGTCATGAACGTGCTCGTCACCGCCTGCGCTGCCAGCGGCAGCGCCGCCGCCAGGCCGAGGCCAATCATCGAAATCCTGCGAAACATTTTCCTTGTCCTCCAGCGTGTTCTGGTTTCGTTATCGCTGTGGCAGCGCGCCGGTGCAGGCGGCCCTGCCGCGCTTGACCCTGCATCCTGCTAAGGCCCGGCGCTCCCCTCTTGGTCTTGGGATCGAATATTACCGCTCGGCCAACCATTGGCAACTGCCAATTGACATACCGTCCGGGAATCCCGATCTCCCCCACCCTGGGGGAGCGACGCCAGTCGCGACGCCAGCGATCGTCGCGACTGGCGTCGCTCCCACAGGGGTTGGATCATTCCCCCCAAATGAAAAGAAGGCTCCGCTTACGCGGAGCCTTCCCAAGGCAATGAACCTTAATGCTGACGCGAGGCGATCAGCCCACCATGCGCCGGCGGATGACACCGAGCAGGCCCACCGCCGAGCCGAACAGCCACACAGCTGTCGGGACGGGTACGACCTGACCGGTGAGGCCGTAAGCACTCATTCCGCTGTTGCTGATCCAGGCCAATTCCACCCTCGACCCAGGCACTACCGCGAAACCAGCGCTCGCATTCGCCGTCAGGTTGACATTGACGATGTCAATGGGACCTGTCAGGCCTGCGGCACAGGCGGCGCCGAGACCCGTAACGCAGGTCACCGTGCCACCGATCAGCGCTGCGGCGCTCGCCGCCTGATAAGCAGCCAGGCCTCCGATCGTCTCGGCCAGGCCAGGAAGGTTCAGGTTGTAGCCCGCGGCATCCACACCGCCAGTCGCGTTGGTCCGATATTCCGAGTCGACGCAGAAGCCACCGGCCGGGCAGAGACCCGACGGACCCGGATAGAACCCGCCCGCGATGGCTGTTCCCGGCACAGGGTTCAGGCTGAACACGGCATTGGAGTACGTCCAGGTCATGTCGACACCCGGAAATGCCTGGCCGCCCAGCGCGAACGGCTTGTAGCTCCACGAACCATTGAGCGTCATTGTCTGTTGTTTGGTCGGGTCCAGATTTGCCTGCCCGGGCAACGTATCGATCGTGAACGTCGCGGTCAGCGGCGTGATGATGGTGTCGTAGGTGCTCACGAACACTCCGCCAGCGAGCGACGGGCTGGCGCCGTAACCCTGCGTCAGGTTCATCGTGAACGTGCTCGGTATGGCCTGCGCCGCCAGCGGCAACGCCGCCACCAGGCCGAGGCCAATCAATGACATTTTCTTGGACATGACTTGCTAATCCTCCAGAGGTTCTTGAACAGATGCTCTGGCAGGGTTACCCCTCGCTCGGGTCCTTCCCCACCTTCCCCTCCGGGGGCAGCCCGGCTGCCTGCAGTTCCCGTGGCGGCTGTGCGTACGCCGCGATCGAGCAGCAGGCCCATGGCTTTCCGTGCGCGGCTCACACCGGCGCTTGGCTTTTTCCCCGGTCGACTCTTCGCGTTGGCGAATCGACTATAGGAGAAGTTACCGGTGTTGCAACAAAAAACTGAACATAACGTACCGACTTCCGGCCGCATTCGTGCCGGGCGTCCGTCCTGCGGACGAGTCAGGCCCTGACGAAGCCGGCGACGACCTTCGCCCAGGCTTCCGGCTGCTCGTCGATGCAGTCGATGGTGCCGCCGGGGAGTTCGGCCCAGGCGAAGTGCGGGTAGAGCTCGCGGGCTTTCTGCGAGTAGCCGTAGATCGCATCGCCGGTGTTGGCGAGGATCAGCGTCGGCTGCGTGAGGCGCGCCATGCCGGCTTCGTGGGCGTAGCTCATGACGGCATCGTGCGCGTACCAGACGGTGCGCCCGGCGAGCAGGCCGTGCACGAAGTTGGCATGAAACGCGTCGATATCCGTCCACGCGGCCTGCGCACCGTGGCGGATCTTCCAGAGGTCGACGAGGTGGCTGCCGTCCCAGCGCGGGTTCCACTCCTTCTCGCGGGCGAGCAGAGCTCGCCACTGGGCGCGCTCGGCATCGCTCATCGGCAGCGGGCCGTGCAGCACCACCTTGGCAATGCGGTCGGGATATTGCAGGGCCGCCTCGGTGACGATGACCGCACCCGTGTGATGGCCGACGACACTCGCCGTGGCGAGACCGAGCGCGTCGAGCACCGCCGGGACGATATGGGCGTAGTCGGCGATGGTCGGCGGCCGGTCGGGCACGTCGGAGCCACCGAAGCCCGGGATGTCGATGGCGATGGCGTGCAGGCCGCGGCGCGCGAGCGGGGCAAGCACGCGGGCGAACTGCACGCTGTCGGTCGGCGACTGGTGGACCAGCAGCACGGCAGGCCCCTCTCCGCACTGGGTGTAGTGCACCTGGCCCCAGCGTCCGGGGGCGTAGCCTTTGGTGGGTTTCATCGGGAACTCCGCAAGCGGTGAATCAAAGGGGGAGATGGTGCCAGATGCCCACGATCCCCGTAGGAGCGGCTTCAGCCGCGAATATTTCGTGGGAGCGACGCCAGTCGCGACCCGGCTGTCGGTCGGGGCTGTGGGAGCGACGCCAGTCGCGACCCGGCTGTCGGTCGGGGCTTGCGCCCCTCCCACAGGGGCTCACCCGTCCGTCTTCTGTGGGAGCGACGCCAGTCGCGACTCGGCTATCGGTCGGGGCTTGCGCCCCTCCTACAGCGGCTCACCCGTCCGTCTTCTGTGGGAGCGACGCCAGTCGCGACCCTTCCGGTCGGGGCTTGCGCCCTTGCAGGAGGCAAAGCTCGCAAGCCGCGATTTCCCCATATTGCGGCGCACAAGAATCCGGGTACGATCGCGGCTTCCTTCATTTCCGGACCGACGTTCCGCGGAGCACTCATGGACCTGCAGGGCAAGACCATTGTCATCACCGGCGCAGCACGCGGCCTGGGGGCCGCCATGGCCAAGCGCCTCGCGGCACGCCGGCCGAAGCTCGCGCTGGTGGATCTCGGCGCCGACTCACTCGCCGACACGGCCGCCGCCTGCCGCGCCCTCGGTGCCGAGGTGAAGACCTACGGCGCCAACGTCGCGAAGGAAGCCGACGTGGTGGCGCTCTTCGACAGCATCGTGCGCGACTGCGGCGGCGTCGACGGGCTGGTCAACAACGCCGGCATCACGCGCGATGCGCTGCTGGTGAAATTCGCCGACGGCAAGCTCGCCGCCAAGATGACCATCGAGCAGTGGCAGGCGGTGATCGACGTCAACCTCACCGGGGTGTTCCTCTGCGGGCGCGAGGCGGCCCAGCGCATGGTCGAGGGCGGCCGCAAGGGTTGCATCATCAACATCTCGAGCATTTCGCGTGCCGGCAACATGGGCCAGACGAACTACTCGGCCGCCAAGGCGGGTGTGGCGGCGATGGCAGTAACCTGGGCGAAGGAACTCGCGCGCTACGGCATCCGCGTCGCCGCGATCGCGCCGGGCTTCATCAACACCGAAATGGTCGCCGGCATGAAGCCCGAAGCCCTCGAGAAACTCGCCGCCGGCATCCCGCTCAAGCGCATCGGCGAGCCCGACGAGATCGCCGCGACGGTGGAGTTCATCCTGCAGAACGACTACATCTCTGGCCGCGTCCTCGAGATCGACGGCGCGCTGCGGCTGTAGGGGGTCGGGGCTTGCGCCCCTCCCACAGCGGGGCACCAGGCACCGGTGGGAGCGACGCGAGTCGCGACTGTGGGAGGGTCGGGGCTTGCGCCCCTCCCACAGGGGGGCACCAGGCACCGGTGGGAGCGACGCGAGTCGCGACTGTCGGAGGATCGGGGCTGGCGCCCCTCCTACAGGCCCCCGGACGGGCGGTCAGCGCTTGTCGAAGCGGCCGGTCCAGCCGGCTTCGAAGACGCCGGTGTCGTACGGATTGATGCCGTCCTTCTTCGTCGGCTTCGCCGCCTCGGCGGCCTGCTTCTTCAGGCCCCAGGGATCGTCGCGCGAATCGGTCTCGGGCACTTCCCAGGTGAAGGTATCGAACGGATCGGTCGGCGGCTGGTTGGCAGCCTTGCGGGCGGGCGGCGCGGCTGCCTGCTGTGCCGCAGTCGCGTCCGCGTCGAGTTCCCAGGTATAGGTATCGAAAGCGTTGCGCTCCGGGCCATTGTGCTCGAGCACCTTGACCCATTCCTGGGCATAGGCTTCCCCGCCCTGACGGGCGCGGCTGGCCGGGGTCGGCCTGGCCGGTGCGCCTGCACTGCGGCCGGGCCGACGATCGGCCCATTCCTTCAACCATTCGACCCAGCTCATGGGGGCAGCACCTGACATAAGGGTTGGCTGGAGGCTCACGGTACTCCGGACGGTGAAATCCGGGTGTGAAGGGGCTCACGGAAGCGCACCGCCCCGGGCGCTGTGGCGACAGGCGTGTCAGCGGGGGCGACAAGCGTCGGCTGGATTCCAGGCGGGTCGTTGGCACCGGGGAAGCCGGCCTGCGGGACGGGGGCGAACCCCCTGCGGATTGCCGCGGGTCAGGCGCCCAGAAGCCGGCGCGCCAGGACGGACTGCATGTCCCGGCGACCATCGACGATCAGGTAGATGAAGACCTGGCTGCCCAGGATGCGGTAGATCGCCCGGTAGGGCTTGAACACCATCTGGCGGTAATCCTTGATGCCCAGCGCCACGAGCTCCCGGGGGTAGCCTCCGCGTTCAGGAAACCGGGCGAGACCCGCCGCGACCTTCAGCAAGCGGTCGAGA
Organism: uncultured Chromatiaceae bacterium; assembly: GCA_964415505.1. Taxonomy (GTDB): domain Bacteria; phylum Pseudomonadota; class Gammaproteobacteria; order Steroidobacterales; genus QUBU01. Next base: position 11,373 of record CAYQAR010000025.1, read on the forward strand.
ACGTAGTTGGCATTGGCCACGCTGTCGAATCGGGAAATGTAGTCGTGGATGGACTCGAGGTCCTGCTCTGCGCCCCGGGTGAGCAGGACCTCGTAGCGTCTCGGCCTGCCCGCCATCAGGTAGCGGTCTGCTTCGCGCGCAGGCGCGCCACCACATCGGCGACCGGCCTGACCCGGCCTGCCTCGACGTCCTGCTGGCCGAGCGCCAGGATCTTCAGCAGGGCCAGGGTTTCCTGGGTTTCCTCGAAGGAGGCAATATCCTGCAGTACGGCCCTGGCTTCCCCGTTCTGCGTGATGACGAGGGGCTCGCGCTTCTCGGCAAGGTGGGTCAGCACCTCGGCGGCATTGGCCTTGAGGTAGCTGATGGGCTTGACCTGGGATGAGTAACGCATGGCTCCGCTCCTGGGGTCGACCAGGACCTAATATGGTCCTTTATCGGTCTGTTCACAACCTGCTTGCGGCTGTGCGCTCGACCGGCCAGGACCCGCGCGCTCCTGCCCCGGACGCAGCCCGCGCCAGGAACGATGATTGCCCGCCCCTGGGTCTCGATGAACCAGAAAAAAGGGCCCGGAGAAATCCGGACCCTGGTGATTGGTGGAGCGGAGGAGGATCGAACTCCCGACCTTCGCATTGCGAACGCGACGCTCTCCCAGCTGAGCTACCGCCCCACGTCCCGGTCGTTCGGGGGCGGCAGTTTAACCGTCCGGATCCGGCAAATCCACGGCCCGGCGCGCGGCGCGGGGGCGGCGGATCACTCCTCGGGGGCGATGGTGAGCACGATGCCGTCGAGCTCCGGCGTCACGCGCAGCTGGCAGGCGAGGCGCGAGTGGCCGGCGCGATACACTTCCGAGCCCTCGAGCAGTTCCATCTCGTCGTCCTTCGCCTTCGGCAGCCGGCCGATCCACTGCGGGTCGACATACACCTGGCAGGTCGAGCACGAGCACATGCCGCCACACAGCGCCTCGAAGCCACCGCCACCGGCGATGTCGCGCAGCGGTTCCATCAGCGTGAGACCTTCCCTGGCTTCGACGTCGAGCTTGCGGCCCTCGCGGTCCGTCACGTGGATCTTCGCCATAAACGACCTGCAGATTGCGGGATTGCCGAAAAACGGCGCGCAATATAGCACAGGGCCTGCAGCCCTCCGTATGGGGGCATACCGAGACCGGTCGGTTCAGGCGGAGCCGACGTTGATGTCGCGCGGCGAGGCGAAGTAGTCGCTGTCCTCGGCGAGTTCGCGGGCTTCCTCGACGAGCTTGCGCAGGCGCCGCTCGGCCGTGCCGACCTCGGCGCAGGACTCGCAGAACGGGTCGTCGCAGGGCTGGCGCGAGAAGAGCCAGAACTGGATCGCGCCGGCGAGCAGGCCCGAGGCGACCTCCCAGGCGTCGGCATCGGTGTCGTGGTCGAGCAGGCGGTTGCCGAGGTCGACGACGCGCTCGGCAGCGAGGTCGAACGGCGTATTCGGCGGCGTGTCCTTGACGGCCATGGGCGGGATCCTCGGTGGGCAGGGCGATGGCTGGGGCGAGTCCCAGCCGGAATGCTAACTGATCGGGCGTCCGGAATGACGCCGGACTCGCGGCTTCAGCGTCGATCCCCGGCGTTCCTCACCCGCAGGTCGTCGCACGCCGGATCATCTCGACGGCCTCGCCGACGTCGTCGGCCAGGCTCAGCATCTCGATCTCGCGCATGTCGATGGTGCCTTCCGGGACCAGGGTCCCGAGCAGGAAGTCGCGCAGCGAGTGCCAGAACTGCCCGCCCATCGCCACCACCGGGAAGCGCTCCAGCTTGCGGTTCTGGATGAGCGTCATCACCTCGAACGCTTCGTCGAGCGTGCCGAAGCCGCCGGGCATGACGACGAACGCGCAGGAATATTTCACCAGCATCACCTTGCGCACGAAGAAGTGCTCGAACTCGACGAAGCGGTCGAGCCAGGCGTTGGGCTTCTGTTCGCGCGGCAGGCGGATGTTGCAGCCGAGGCTGCGCCCGCCGGCTTCCTTCGCACCGCGGTTGGCGGCCTCCATGAGGCCCGGACCGCCCCCGGTCATGACCACGTAGCCGGCGCGGGCAAGTTCGCCGCCAAGGCGGCGGGCGGTCTCGTAATACGGATGCCCCTCTGGAAAACGCGCCGAACCGAACACCGTGACGCAGGGGCCGCGCAGGTCGAATGCCTCGAAGCCCTTGAGGAACTCGAGGAACATCCGCACGGCGCTTTCGAGATCTTCAGCGCGCTGGCGCCCGGAAGCGAGCAGGAGCTTCTCGGCATCCTCGACGGCGGTGAGGAAAGGCACACCGGCGCTGCCGGCGTAGTGACTGTTGTCGCTCACTGTGATCTCCACGCTGAAACCGTAACGACACCTATTGTAGGAGGAGAGCCAGCCCCGACCGGACGAGTCGCGACTGGCGTCGCTCCCACAGGGACGGGGAAG
>CAYQAR010000025.1:13894-41414 GCA_964415505.1 uncultured Chromatiaceae bacterium
TGGGAGGGGCGCCAGCCCCGACCGGACGAGTCGCGACTGGCGTCGCTCCCACAGGGACGGGGAAGGTATTCTTCTGTGGGAGGGGCGCCAGCCCCGACCGGACGAGTCGCGACTGGCGTCGCTCCCACAGGTCGCGGTTAGGAGACGGGCGGGCGTGAGGGGAGCGTGACGGTGACGGTGGTGCCGGCGCCGAGCTCGCTCGCGAGCGCAAGGGTGCCGCCGTGCGCCGTCGCGATGCGGCGGCAGAGATACAGGCCGAGGCCGAGGCCGCCGGTGGCGCGACTGCGGGCCGGGTCGGCGCGGTAGAAGGGCTCGGTGGCGCGCGCCAGGTCGTGCGCCGACATGCCACGACCGTGGTCGCTCACTCGGATCCCGGCCCCCTCCTCCGTCCCGTACACCTCGATCTCCACGGCCTGGCCGTCGGCGGGGGTATAGCGCAGCGCGTTCTCAACCAGGTTGCGCACCAGCAGGCGCAGCCGCGTGGCGTCGCCCTCGATATTCACGGGCGCGGCGGGCAGGCGGGTGGCGAGGCGCGCTGTCTCCGCGGCAAAGTCGTTCGCGAGCACGCTCGCAACCAGCTCACCGAGGTCGAGCTGCGCGACCTGCAGCTTCGAGTGCCGGGCGTTGAGCCGCTCGCTTTCGAGCAGGTCGGCGATGAGCCGCTCCATCTCCTTGATGTCCTGCAGGAGGTTGGCCTTGACGGTGTCGTCCTCGAGGAACTCGAGCGCGACCTTGGCGCGCGTGAGCGGGGAGCGCAGTTCGTGGCTGATCGCAAGGAGCAGCTGCTGCTTCGCTTCGAGCATCTCGCGCACATCGTCGGCCATGTGGTTGATGTCGCGGGCGAGATCGCCGAGGTCATCGCGCCGGCTAGTCGGGATGCGATAGGAAAGATCACCCTGGCCGATGCGCGCCGCACCCTCCTTGATCCAGCGCACCGGTTCGACCAGCCAGCGCACGGCAAAGTAACAGGCGGCGAGTACCAGCAGCGAGAGCACGCCGATCGCCGGCGTGGTCAGGTCGGGCCGCGGCGCCTCGGCGAACTTCGGGGCAGCGAAGATGATCTCGTAGTCGCCATCCTGGATCCTGACGTAGGCGCGCCGCTTGTAGCGCGCGAACTGCAACTGCTTCACGGTGTGGGTCCAGGCGTGCTTGTCGGACTGCAGGTAGGGCAGCAGGAACTCGCTCTGGCGGAACGGCACCTGGTCGAGCGGCGGAAAGCGCGGGTCGGAGGCCCAGTCAAGATCGGGACCGCGCACCATCACGTCCATCGGCACGCGCTGCGCGATGGCGGCTGCCCGCTCGATGCGCGGTGGCTGGCCGATGTCGTCGAGCACGTAGCCGATGTGCAGGGCCATGTGGCCGCCGACCACCTCGCTCAGGTAGCCGGTGTTCCAGACGAGGTCGACGGTGTAGCGCGAGGCGATGCCATAGAGCAACGAGGTCAGCAGGAAGATGCCGAGCAGGCGCGCCGAAAGTGAGCGGGTGATCTCGCGAATCACGGCGCGCCGGCCTCCTCGCCCACGAAGGTGTAGCCAGTGCCCCAGACCGTCTTGATGAAACGCGGCTGGCGCGTGGTGTCCTTGAGCTTCTGACGCAGCCGGCTCACGAGGATGTCGACCGAGCGCGAGAACAGCTGTGCGTCGATGCCGCGCAGCTCGTTCAGGATCTCGTCGCGGGTGTAGGTGCGCCCCGGGTTGCGGGCGAACAGCACCAGCAGCTGGTACTCCATCGTGGTGAGATCGAGCGGAGCGCCGTCGAGTTCGACGGTACGCCGCTCGAGGTTGATCTCGAGATCCTTGTAGCGCAGCCCGTCCGGCTGCTGAGGTTCCTCGCGGGTGCCGGTCCGGCGCAGCACGTTCTGCACGCGCGCCACCAGCTCGCGCGGCTCGAAAGGTTTCGGCATGTAGTCGTCGGCACCGAGTTCGAGGCCAACCACACGATCGGTCACGTCGCCACGCGCCGTCAGCATGATGATCGGTACCGAACTGCTGCGGCGAATCTCGCGACAGACCTGGAATCCGTCCTGGTCGGGCAGCATCACGTCGAGGATCACGAGGTCCGGCTTATCGGTCTCGAGCTTCTGTAAACCGAGTGCCGGGTGGCTGGCGGCCACCAGCTCGAGGTCGAAGCGACGGAAATACGCACCGAGCAGCTCGCCGAGCTTCTCATCGTCGTCAATGAGGAGAATTCGAGGCATGGTTCACGGTTTTCCCGCGCATCGCTGCGTATCGTACGCGCCGCGTTGGTCGACCCTGCGGCGTGTGGCGGGGTCATTGTAAGCCCAGGATCGGGCGGCAGTCCTGCCGTTACAAAGTGTTACAGGGTGTTACTCCGCTGCAAAGATACTGCAACAGCGGAGCGGTACCGTGATGCTCGTGAACAGGATTGCATCGATTACAGGATGGAGTTGGGTTGTGAACGACAATGAAACCGGAAGGCCTTTCGAACTGCTGAGCGGACTCGTCATCGTGAGCGCCGCGCTGTTCTTCCCGACGGCGATCTTCGTCGCCTTCCTCGGCGCGTAAGCGCCCAGGCGTAGGAGCGGCTTCAGCCGCGAAAATATTCTTCGGTCCGAATTAGATATTCGCGGCTGAAGCCGCTCCTGCGGTTGCCGTTACGGTCGCCATTACGGGCGCCATTGCGAACGGCATTACGGGCGCGATGACGCGCGCTCAGCACCAGCGGTTGCGGGTCTCGGCGATCTGCCAGGTGCCGATGCGCATCTCGAGCCGGCGCTGGAATTCCTCCGGCCCCAGAATCCGCTGCGGCAGGACATTCATCGGGTCGGTGCGGTAGGCGAGCTCGCGGACCTTGTAGTCGTAGTCCTGCTGCGCAGCGCGCTCTTCCGCGGGCACCTCCGGGGACTCGTCGAGCCAGCGGAACCAGCGGTCGACGAAGCGGCCGAGAAAGCGCTCGCAGGTATCGATGTTCGCATCGTTGAGCTCGGCATGCGAGCTGACGGCTACCGGCGACATCAGTGCGCGCAGGTAGGTGCCGTGGCTGACGAAGCGGGTCCACTGCGGGTCGCTGCGGAACTTCAGGAAATCCTCGTTTGCCGGTTCGTAGTACTTCAGCAGGTACTCGTGGTTGGTGCGCAGGTCGACGCGTGGCGTGTACTCGGCATAGAAGTAGAGCTTCGGAATGGTGCCGAAGATCACGGCCATGTGGGGCACGCGCGTCTGCTGGCTCAGGAACACCGTAGCGTTCATGTCGAGCAGGCTCGCCCTGCGGTTGCCGAGCCAGGAATAGACGAGCCAGTCGACCTGCTCGCCGGTGTAGCCCCAGAACCCGCCTTCGAGCTGCTGGTCCGGCGAGGTCCAGTAGTCCATGCCTTCGTTCTGCCGATGGCGCGTGACGGGGAAGCGCGCGCGCACGCGATCGACGATCTTCGAATGAATCCCGAGGCAGCGCTCCCAGGCGCGTGACACGTCCACCCTCGGGTTCTCGCTGAGGAACTCCATGATGGTCCTGGTCTCTGATCCGGCCATGCGCGGCACTCCTGGGCGATCGGTTCACACGGAACAGCGTGCAGTCTAGTGCGCGGAGCGCAGCAGCGATGGCTGGTGTCGGTATAACGCCGAGCAGTGGTCAGGGCAGGCTGAATGGTCGGGGCTTGCGCCCCTCCGACAGAAGAACACTTCTCCACAGCCCTGTGGGAGCGGCGCAAGCCGCGACTCAACCGCGGGGGGCGCAAGCCCCGACCTGAGGAATCGCGACTGGCGTCGCTCCCACACGGTGGACGACACCGGCACGGCCGGGTACCGTGAGGGCCGATCCACGGGAGGAACCGGCATGGGACGCGATGCGCAACCCGGCGAAACCATCGAGGACCGCGTGACGCGGCTCGGCATCGGTGCGATTCGCCGGCACATCTTTCTGTGTGCGGAGCAGACCGAGGCCAAGTGCTGCTCGCGCGAAGCCGGCGTCGAGTCCTGGAAATTCCTGAAGAAGCGCCTGACGGAACTTCGCCTCACCGGAGCCGCTGGCATCTACCGCAGCAAGGCCAACTGCCTGCAGGTGTGCATGCACGGGCCGGTGGCCGTCGTCTATCCGGAAGGTATCTGGTATCGCAACTGCACGCCGGCGGTGCTCGAACGGATCATCCAGGAGCATCTGGTCGACGGACGTCCGGTCGAAGAGTTCGTGATCGCGCGCTCCGGAGCGGGGTGAGGCGCGAAGCCGGGCATTTGCGGCCGATTTGCGGATGGTGCGCAGCGCGGGGACCGGGAAACATCCCCCCTCGCCCTTCAGCACAGCGCACCCACCGGAGCCGCCATGCGCCGCCGCACCCTGCTCGCTGCCCTCGCCCTCCTGCCGCTCGCGGCGGCCGCCGGATGGCGCCGCGAGAACGAGGAGCCCTGCGCCCGCATCGATCGCCAGCTGAAGGAAATCGAGGCCGAGCGGCGCGTCGGCTACACGGCCAAGCGCGGCCGCAAGCTCGAACTGCAGCGCGACAAGCTGGTGCAAAAGCGCCGCGAGCTGTGTCGCTAGCGGATGCCTGGCGGGGGCCGGGAAGGTGGCCCGGCGCCCCGGAAAAACTACCGAAGGTACAACCCCGACAGGAGACCTCGGCAGCACTGCTTCCCGGGACGCCGGACGCAAGCCGTGAAATGCCTGGATTTGCGCCTGACCCCGACCAGACCCTCGCGGGCAGCCTTGCGGTAGCGAGCTGCCGGATCGATCGCCCGGGCCGACGGCCCGGTGGTCAGACGGCGCAAAGTATATACAAGTGAACCGCCACCGCAGCCGGCATTCAACAATCCTGTGACGGGGCGCGATTATGTCGAAGGGTTATCAGATAACCCTTTGTTTCTACAGAGTGGTGAAGCGTTGCTACTGCGTCGCAACAGGCAACTTTTCTGCATTGCCCGACACACCGCGCGCAAGCGCTCTGTCGATTTCCTTAGACATCAGCGACTTGCGATTCCAGCAGCAGGAACCGCTGGAATTGCCGCATTCGGGGGTTCTTCTGATCGCGAAATGGTCGCGGCTGGGCGGCCCCGCCCACACTGGCGGAAATTGTCGCGGCTCGCGCCGCTCCCACAGGGAGAAAGGAAACGGGACCGCGGTCGGCGGACGGCGATGAGGCCGTTGGCGGGCCGCTGGCGGCGGGCGTAGAGGGCCAGCGGAGCAGGATGCGTAGCGCAAGCCCGAGACGAGCGAGCGCAGGCCAGGGATGGCCGCAGCGAGCGTCCCGCCGCCAGCGGTCCGGCAATGGCCGTGGTGGCGGGCCGGAGGGGGAATCGCGGCTGAAGCCGCTCCTACGGAAGAGATCAGGCCGGGAAGAAGTCGATCGGCTTGGTCGTGGTCACGGTCGCGACGTCCTTGTCGACGAAGCGGAACATGCGCACGCGCGCCACGAGTTTCTGCAGCAGCTCGTCGTCGGCGAGTTCGGTTGACACCACGTCGCAGGCCGAGACCGTGCCGTCGGGCTCGATGGTGAGCTTCAGCACCAGCTTGCCCTGCAGCGTCGGATCCTTGCGCAGGGCGCGGCTGTAGAGCGCATAGATCGCGCCCTTGTTCTGGTCGAAGACCATCTCGATCTCTTCGCGGCTGCGCGAGGGCTTGCCGTCGGCCTGGCGCGATGAGGTGTCCGCGGCGGCAGCCAGGCCGGCGAGACCGCTCTCGACCTGCGCCGTGGCCCGGCCCTGCAGGCCGCTGCCGCCGGTATTGCGGCTCATCGCCGCAGTGTTGATGCCGCCGCTGCCGCGACCGGATTTCGCCGTGATCAGCGCGCGTTCCGTACGGGCTGCAGCGCCCACGGCACCGGTGAGCGGCTTGTTGGCGGCGAGCGGCGTGGTCAGGTTCGGGTCGCGCAGCTCCGCCAGCTCGTCCTTCAGCGCGAGCAGGCCGACGCGGCTCGCCTTGCGCCGTGCCTCGGCACGCCGGTCGACCGGCACCGGCTTCGGTTTCACCGGCTTCGGTTCGACCTTGGCCACCACCTGCTCCGGCTTCGGCTCGACGACCGGTGGTGGCGGCGGCGGTGGCGGTTTCGGCTTCTCGACGATGAGCTGTACCACCCGCTCGGGCAGCTCCGGCGCCTGACTGCGCTCGTGCTCGACGACCGGCAGGAAGGGAATGACGACGGCCAGCACCGCATACACGATGAACACGTTGCGCAGGATGCGCCTGAAGCGCTGCTCGGCCGCCGCATCGGGCGACCAGGGCAGTTCGTACTGCCGGTACAGGACCGGCGTGGCGACGGTAGCCGCACTCATCCGACGCTACCGCCGGCGGCGACCGCGCGCTCGCGCTCGAGCACGGCCAGCGACACCTTGTTGAACGCAGCACCGGTGCAGGTCGCCATGACCTTGCGCAGCACGCTGTAGGGCACCGTGCGGTCGCCCATGATCGTCACCTCGTGCGACGGTTCGCCATCGTCGCCGGCGGCATCGCGACGCAGGCGTTCGCGCTGGCCGAGCAGCGCGGCACGCAGCGGTTCGACGATCGCGCCCGGGGCGTCGGCGACCTCGGCGAGCGAACTCACGCGCTCGGCACCGACGTACACGCTGTCGCGCGTAACCATCACCACCAGGGTCTCGCGCGGCTTGACGTCGGATATCGACTGCGGAATGGCGATGTCGCGCGTATTCGGCAGCATGTCGACGTCGGCGGTGTGCAGCAGCAGGAACACCACCAGGATGGTCATCATGTCGATGAAGGGCACCAGCACCATGTGCCCTTCGGTGGTGTGCTTGCGCTTGCGGTGCTCCTTGACCCGGGTCGGCGTCATGTCGGCGCGTCTCCCACCGCGATCTGCGGAAACAGTTCCACCCGTGCCCAGCCGCTGCTGCCGGGGACCTCGTAGATGCGCACCGTGTCCATCACCTGCACCAGCACGTCGTAGGGGATGGCGGGCGCGAGCAGGATGGTGGCGTCGACCTTGTCGGGAAACTTCGCCTTCACCGCCTTGAGGTACTCGGCGAGGCCCGGCAGGTCGTAGCCGCCGGCGGCACTCGGCAGCTTCTTCATGATGCCGGTGCCGCGGTCGGCAACCTCGATCGCCCCTTCGCGCACGATGACCTCCAGCTGCAGCCCCTGCGTCAGCTCGGGCACGCTGGCATCACCGGCGGGCAGGTTGAGCTCGAGGATGCTCGTCCGCGAGAACACCGCCGTGAAGATCAGGAAGAACACCAGGATGACCATCATGTCGATCATCGGCAGGATGTTCAGGTCGCTCGCGGCCTTGCGCCGCGAGTGGTGGCGGCGCACGCGCTGGACGTGCTTCGAGGCCTTCATGGCCTAGGCCGTACCGCGGGCCGTGGCCGGTGCACCACGCGGCGGCGTGACCGGTGCCGGGGGCGGCGCTGCGTTCTGGCTGGCGGCGCGGTCCGTGATCGTGTTCAGGAACTTCAGCGCCCCGACTTCCAGGCTGTCGATCAGCGAGGTGGTCTTCGACTCGAGGAACATGTGGCAGCTCAACAGGGTGATCGCCACGACCAGGCCGCCGGCGGTGTTGTTCATCGCCACCGAGATGCTCGCTGCCAGCAGACTCGCCTTGTCGGCCGGGTTGGCCGTGGAGATGGCGCTGAACGCCGAGATCAGGCCGACGATCGTGCCGAGCAGGCCGAGCAGCATGCCGATGTTGGCGAGCGAGGAGAGGTAGTGCGTGCGCTTGTCGAGCCGCGGGATGATCTCGAGCAGGCTCTCCTCCATCGCTTTCTCGATGTCGTCACGACGGTATGCCACGCGTGCCCGCGACAGTCCGTAGCAGAGCACCGTGCCGAGCGCGGAATCGGACTTCTCCGCGATCTTCAGCGCTTCCTGGATGTTGCCGGCGCGCATGCTGGGCGTGATCGCGTCCCAGGCCTTGCGGTTCACGGCGCTCGTGCGCGTCAGGACGATGAACCGCTCGATGGCGATCGCCACGCCCGCGGCGAACACGACCGCCATCGGGTACAGGAACACGCCACCGTCGCGGAAGAATCCCACGATGAATGTATAGAACTCCATGACTTACAGCCTCCTCGCAACCACACGGCACCGCGTGACCGCCGTCACACGGTGAACAACCACGAACTATTCGGGCTTCTGCCCGTCCGCACCCGGCCCAACTCCGGGGCGGGCATACAATTGATCGAAGTAGCGCATTTGTCGGCGAAACACATCACGGTCTACGGGCGCGAGCGCCTCGTCGACCAGGCTGTTGAGCGGTCGGCCACCGGGCTCGGCGAGCCCCGGCTCCTTCCACGGCAGTATGTAAAGCACCTTCGGCAGCTCCTGGTTGCCGCGGATGGCGGTGGGATCGAGCTCGAGCCGGCTGGCTGCAGCGGGCGGCGCGGCGGCCTTGCCCGCGGCGGGCGCGTCGGCCGCGCCGCAGAGCGCGGGCACGAGCAGCCCCAGTGCGATGGGCAGCAGGATGATGCGGGTCGTCACTCGACGGTCTCCAGCTGGGCGGAACGCTGCACCACGCCAGCACGCCGCTCGAGGTCAGCGATCCACTTGTCGACATCCTTGCCCGCGTCGCCCGTGTCGAGTGCCCGGTAGCGGGCGTACTCGGCGAGGGCGAGCTCGGGACGCTGCAGGTAGAGTTCGTAGAGCACCGCCAGGTTGAAGTGCGCGCCGGCGTAGGTTTCCTCGGCGGCGATCGCCGCACGGTAGGCGCGCTCGGCCTCCTCGAAACGTCCCTGGCGGCGCCGGACCACGCCGAGCTCGTTCCAGGGCACGGCGCACTGCGTGCAGGTCGTGACCGCCTGCTCGAGCAGCGCCGCCGCAGGCTCGAGTTCGCCACGGCGCGCCTGCAGCAGGGCAAGGTTCACCTGCGGGCCGGCGAGCCCGGGATTGTCCGCCACCAGCGCGAGCAGGCGCGCCTCGGCGCCGGCGTCGTCGCCCGCCTGCAGGGCGGCGAACGCCTCATCGTGCGCGAGCTGCACCCGCGGATCCGGACCGGGAGCGACCGCTGCCGCCTCACGGTCGCCACCGAGCTGCGCACAACCGGCGGCGAGCAGCGCGAGCGCCATCGCCGCCATGGCCACCGCGCCGGTGCTCCTGCCGCACTCAGTCGAGGTCGGCGACATAGGCTTCACTCCTCTCGGTGCGCGCATAGCGGGCGGGGCTGAGCGTGGCGAGCCGCTCGAAGCTGCGGCGTACCCAGTCGTCGTAGACGCCGTCGGCCGAGCGCGCCGCGTTGGCCGCGTGCAGCTCGATCGCCTTCTCCTCGAACGGGAAGGCCTGCTCCTCGAGCAGCAGGTCGTACTCCTCCTGCTCGGCGGCATCGAGGCCGGCGGGTTTGTCCGACTCGATGAGGTCGCGCCCGAGGCGGTAATACAGCTCCGCGGTCTCGAAGGTCGCGGCGGTGGTCACGTCGGCGATGCCGTAGGCCCCCGCCCTGGCGTAGGCGTCGAGGGCGAGTTCCATGCGTTGCTTCTTGGCCTTCAGGCTCTTCGCCAGCGGTGCCGCGAGGCGCAGCTGCACGAAGGCGTCGCGCAGTGGCGCGGCGAGTTCGAGCGCGGCGTGGGCGGCGAGCGAGCGGCTGCGATCGGTGCGCGCGGCACCGGCCGCAGCGTCGGCAGCGACCAGCTCACTGAGCCAGCGCCGGCGTGTGGCCTCATCGCCGGCGGTACGCGCGAGTTCGGCCAGACGTGCGCGCGCTTCCATGGCCCCGTCGAAGGGTTCCGGAAAGCGCTTGACCACGGCCTCGCAGACGCGCTGTTCGTCACCGGCGAGGCCGGCCTGCCGGTACAGGTCGACGGCGCGCCACAGTGCCTCGCGCTGTTCCTCGGGCGGACGTTCAGCGAGTGCGGCGACCGCCTCGAACTCGCGTGCCGCCTCGCCACCGCGTCCACCCGCCTCGAGCGCGAGCGCGAGCTGCTCGGTGACGTCGGCGCCGAGCTTGTGCTGCGGGAACTCGCGGCGGAAGCGCTCCAGCGCCGCAACGGCCGCGGGCCACTGCTGGTCGGCGACCAGCAGCGCCGCGGCATCAAACAGTGCATTCGGCAGGATCGTCGCCCCGGGCGCCGCCTCGGCGACGCGCATGAAGCCGGCGACTGCGGCCGCGTGGTCGCCTGCGGCCCTGCTCGCCTCCGCCTGCCGGTAGACGGCGGCGGCGATGCGCTCCTCGATCTCGGCGCGGCGCTTCGCGTCGGGCTCGGCAAACAGGCGCAGCCGCACGTAGGCCCGCTCCGCCTCGGCGTAGCGGGCGAGGTCGAACTGGGCGTGGGCAAGCACGGTCCAGGCGACCCGCTCGAGCTTCTCCTCCGCCGGCGGTGTGCGCGTGACTGCCGCGCCGGCCACCTGCACCGCCCGCTCGAGTTCGCCGCGGGCAAAGAGGTCCTCCGCCACGCCGGTCTCGACCGCCGCGGCCTGCGGATGGTCCGGGAAGGCGGCGACGAAGCGCAGCTCCTCCTCGATCCCGGCGCTGTGCCAGGCCGGACGTGCCGCCTCGTCGAGAGTCTTCTCGTGCGCGCGCGCCGCGAGGATCGCGGCGTAGCCGGCTTCGGCAGCCTGCGGATGCGGGCCGTAGGCGTAGGCGACACGCCGGTACTCGTTGGTCGCCGCAAGGTAGTCGCGCCCCTCGAAGAGCAGCTCGGCGAGCAGGAAGTTGCGCCCGGCGCTATCCGGATCCTCGGGGAAGTACTCGAGGAAGCGACGGTACCAGTATGCCGCCTTCTGGTAGGCCTCCGGGGCATGGGTCCGCTGCGCACGCTCGTGGTCGTAGCTGGCAAGGTCGGCGAGGCTCTGCTTCAGTTCGGCGACCACCACCGGGCGTTGCGCCGGCGTGGTGCCGGTCCAGTACGCCGAGTGCAGGCCATAGAGCTCGACGTACTCGGCCTTGGCATCGAGGACCTTCGTCGGAAACTTGCCGGCGGTGTAGGCCGCGATCACCCGCGCCTGCAGGTAGGGCGCACGCGGATGCGCGGGCGTGCGGCGCACGAAGCCGCGATAGGCGTCGGCCGCATCGCCGTAGCGCTCCTGCCCGAGGTACAGGTCGCCGAGACCGGCATAGACCACGTCGGCGAAGGCCACCGGCCCGCGCCGGTCGAGGAGCGCATCGATGCTGTCGATGCCCTGCAGCTGCGACACCGAGAGACTCATCGCACGCAGCGTGTCCTCGACCAGTTCGCGCTGCGGCTTCGACAGGCCGTCGAGGAGCTGGGCGCCGTCGCTGTCGGTCACGTGTGCGAGGCGGCGGCCCAGCACGGCGAGGAACGGGTCGAGGCAGGCCTCGTACTCGCCGAGCTTGAACTGCGACCAGCCTTGCTTGTAGAGCGCCTGCTCGTAGAAATCCCCGTCCAGGCCGTAGGCCACGACTGCGGCATAGGCGCGCTCGGCGGCGGTGTAGTCGCGCATCACGAAGAGACGCTCGCCGCGCCGGAACTGCGCCTCGGCGGCGACGCGCCCGCCGGGATGTTCACGCACCAGGCGGTCGAGCACGGCGAGCGCCTCGGTGGCCTCGCCCACACCCTCATGCGCGCGCGCCAGCGAATAGAGCACCGTGTCCGCGCCGCTGCGGCCCGGGAACTCGGTGAGGTACTGCTGGTAGAGGGCGATCGCCCCGCGATACTGTTCGGCACTGGCCGTGGCATCGCCGGCCAGATCCGCCTCCTCGCCGGCGGCGAGGTAGAGGTCGGCGAGCCGGCGCATCGACTCGGCGCGCATGTCGCCGGGCGCACCCGGCAGCGCCAGGAATTCCTGGTAATGGTCACGGGCGCGCGCGGTGCCGTCCGGGACACCCGCGCCGAGCGCGATCTCGGGCTTGCGCTTCAGGCTGCCGATGGTGGCATCCGCGTCGCGCGCATCGCCGCCGAAGGGCCACAGCCCCCCGGCGAGAACCACGGAAAGCCCGAGCGCAGCGATCACGGCTGCGCCCCGTTGCGCGCGGCGGCGGCCTGCGCGGCGCCGGCGCGGTCGTAGAGCGTGGCGAGCGCGAAGCGCGCCTGCACGCGATAGCTCGCCAGCCGCTGCCGGCGCGCCTCGAGTTCCGTGACCGCGAGTGCCACCAGCTGCCGGTCGACCACACCGAGTTCGACGTCGAGCGCAGCCCGCAGGGTGTCGATGCGCGGAGCCAGCGCGGCGATGCGCGCGGCGAATCCGTCGAAGCGCTGCGGCTCGCTGCCCTCGGCGGCGACCACCGCGGCGCGCCGCGTCCCCGTCTCGGTGAGCGCGGCATCGAGCTCGCGCAGGCTGCGTCCGGCGCGCCAGCTGCGCTCGCGAAAACGCCGTTCGAGTTCCCAGGCAAGCACGCCGCGCAGCACGCGGTGGCGCTCGCGCAGCGCTTCGTTGCCGGCAGCCTGCAGCTGCGGCAGCGCGGCCAGCGCCTCGAGGCGCTGCCACTGGTCGCGCTCGGTGTCGGTGGCGAGCGCCACCACATCGTGCGTCGATTCCGTCGCCGCCAGGCGCGTCGCCAGCTCGTCGCGCCGGGCGCGCAGGGCCTCCATGTCCACCGCAGCCAGCCGGGCGCGTGCCGCCGGCAACTGTCGCGCATGGGCGGCGCTGCGCGCCTCGACCATCGCGGCGAAGGTGTCGAGGCGCTGGCGCCAGTCGGCGAGGTTGCGCGACAGCGCGGCGAGGTCGCGGTAGTTCTTCACGCCTTCCTGGAAACCGTGGTCGGCCATGAGATGATAGAGGTAGCGCGAGTCCTCGTCGGCCGGCACCTGTTCGAGGCGCCAGTACCAGCGGGCGAGATCGGGTTCGTCGCCGGCGAGCAGCGCCGGGACGAGAGTGCCAGCGCGGGCGCGGGCAACGGCGCCATCGAGCCTGCCGATCTCGGTGTCGAAGGTGGCAAGCGCGCGCTGGTAGCGTTCGACGGCCGGGCCGTGCGCCTCGAGCCGGCCGAGTGCGTAGGGCACGGCGAGAAAGGACTCCTGCACGGCGCTGTCGAGCAGATCGCGGTCCATCAGTTCGAGCCAGGGCACGAGCGCGCCGGCGTAGTCGGCGGCGGCGGCATCGGCCCAGCCGACGCCGAGCAGCGCCTTGCTCGCGAAAGGCCCGCGCAGGCGCACACGCTGCAACACCGGCCGGGCACCGGCGGCATCGTTCACCTGGAGGCGCGCGTAGCCGAGGGCGAGGTTCGCCTTGTCGCGCAGGCTCTTGTCCTCGGCGCTGTCGGCGCCCATGCGCCCGACGCGGTCGAGGAGCAGCGCACCCTCCTCCAGCCGGCCGAGGCGCACGAGCGTGACGCCGAGGTTGTAACGGGCGTAGGCCGCCCAGTTGCCCGGTGCATCCCAGGCGGCGAGCACCCGCTCGGCACCGGCGAAGTCGCCGCTGGCGAGGTGACACTGCGCCACCAGCATCGGCAGCTCGGCGGCGAGTGCCTCGGGCAGCGCAGCGCCGACGCGCGCCAGGGAGGCGAGCGCGGCATCGTAGAGCCCGCGCTGGTAGCGCAGCTTGCCGAGGTAGAACCAGGCGCGGTCGCGTACCGCCGGGCTCGCCTCGCCGGCGAGCAGGCGTTCGAAGATGGCCTCGGCGCGCGCGTGCTGGCCGTAGCCGAGGTACAGCCCGCCGAGCAGCAGTTCGGAGTCGGCTTCGTGGTGCGGGACGCGGCCGGCGTCGCGCGCTGCGAGCAGGTGCGTCAGCGCGGTGAAGTCATCCTGCCGGTAGAAGTGGAACAGCGCCTCGCCGTAGTAGAGGTCGCGCACCGGCCCCGGTGCCAGCGCCTGCTCCGCGCGCGGGGCACCGCAGGCCGCGATCCCGCCGATGAGCAGGAACGCGGTCAGCCAGTCGACGAGGCGCGACGGGGGTCGACGCACCGGCTACTCCCACTCGCGGACGAGGAACTCGGGCTGCTGCTTGCTCGCGCGGTCGGAGATCGCCAGCTCGACGAACTTGGCCCCGACGCCCTTGCTGAACTTCAGCGTCGCGCCGCGCCGGTAGTCGCGCGCGTGCGGGCCCGCACCCGTGAAGATCGCGACCAGTTCGTGGTCGCCGGCCTTGAGGTTGCCGAGGTACAGCCGGTGCACGCCGCCGCGGTAGAGCGCCGTGGTCTCGCGCTCCGTGTACAGGTACTTGCTGACGGGCTTGCCGTCGAGCGTGAGCTGCACCGAGTCGAGCGCGAAGAACTCGCCGACGTCCATCGACACGAACACCGCCACCTGGGTGTTGGCCGGGAACAGCAGTTCCTCCTCGAGCATGAACAACTCGCGGTTGAGGTCGAGGACCTCGTCCTTGAGCGCCTGCACCTCGCCGTCGAGGGCCTGCGCCGCGGGCGCGGACGGCTCCGGAATCGAGGCAGCGGCGGCGGTCGCGACCAGCGCGAGCAGCACGATCCATGGGCGGGCGTGTTTCATGGTGCGATTCCTGTGGCGATGGCCGTCACTCGGCCAGCAGTCTTCCGAGTTCGCTGCGCAGCGCCGCCTCCGGCACCGCGCGGCCCGACGGGAAGCGGTGCCGCAGCCGGCCTTCACGGTCGACCAGCACGACGAGCGGCAGGTCGTCGACGTCGTAGAGCCGGCCAGTCTCCCCGGCGGTGTCGATCAGCACGGGGAACGGTGCGCTCGCGGCGTCCGCATCGAAGCTGACCGCGAGCACGCGCAGGCCGCGCGCGGCGAACTCCTGTTGCAGGCTGGCCAGCGTTGCCGAGCCGTCGCGACAGACCCCGCACCAGCTCGCGCCGAAGGCGAGCGCGACGACCTCGCTGCGATACTCCGACAGGCGCAGGTTGGCGCCGGCAGTGCTTTTCAGCACGAAGTCGGGTGCTTCCTCACCGGCTGCCGGTGCCGCAGCGTGCGCCGCCTGCAGCAGCACCGCCAGCAGCGCGACCCCGAGCAGCGTCGCCAGCGCCAGCAGGCGCCGTCGCCGGCGCGCAACCAGGTGTTCCGAGATCTCGTCGGCCCGCACTTGCGTCATGTCCCCGCGTTCCGCATCGGCGACGGGCATCCGGCCCGTCAGCGCAGGGCAACCGCAGCGGCATGAGAGCGGGGAACGCAGTGGCGCCACTGGCGCGCGGCGCGCGTGGCGTCGACGGCAACCCCGCTATCGTGGCGTCCCGCGACGGACGCGTCGGACCGGAGGCTTTGCGTCCCCGCCTCCCGGCGGGTTTGCCCTGAATCGTCGGGCGCCTGTACCGGCAGTTCGCGCCGGACAGGTCCCTACGGGAAATGGTGGCAGGGCGTGAACGTAATTCCTGTGATTGTTTTCACTGTTCGCCTTGGGCAGGCAGCCGGAAAACGGTGCTGGAACAGCGGGAACGATGCAGTGGAAGGCTGTCGTTGCTGCATGACAACGCGCGCGCCCTGGGCGGTGTTGTCGCGATATGTAAAGCCGACCAACCCGGCGCGACCGCACAGCATGCCGACATCAAGCATTAAACAAGTTGAAGTAACGAATTTAAATCATTGATAAAACGTATTTATTCTTGGCTATCGGCAGAGTAAGAGAGACGCGGCTGCGCCGCTCCCGCAATTTCTCACCCCGCCTCGTCCGTCATGGCGGCGCCTGCAGTCCCTTCGACAGGAACACGCGCCGGTCGCTGTCGACGATCACCGCCTCGTAGTTGCCGAGCGACTCGACGAGGGCGAGGCCTTTCTCCGCGCCCTGGATGAAGACGGTCTTCGTCAGGCCCTCGGTCATGACGGCGTCCGGGCCGACGATGGTGACGCTGCGCACACCGCGCGCCGACTGGCCGGTCTTCGGGTCGAGGATGTGGTGGTAGCGCTTACCGCCCTCGTCGAAGAAGCGCTCGTAGTCGCCCGAGGTCGAGATCGCCTCGTCGTCGAGGGCGAGCCGCGTGATCAGCTTGCCGGCATCGTCGGGATCGCGCACGCCGATGATCCATGGCTCGCCGCGCCGGTCGCCGAGCAGGCGCGTATCGCCGCCGGCCGTGGCGAAGCCGTGGCGCACGCCGGCAGCGCGCAGCTGGGCGATCACCCGCTCCACCGCATAGCCCTTGGCGATGCCACCGAGGTTGATGCGCGTGCCGGGCGTGTCGTAGGCGATGGTGTGCGCGACCGGATCGAGCCGCAGGTGCCGGTAACTGATCTGCGGCAGATGCGCGGCGATCTCCGCCTCGCTCGGGCGCTGGTGGCGGCGGAAGTCGTAGAACTGGCCGACGCTGTCGAAGGTGATGTCGAAGGCGCCGCCGGAGAGCACGGAGAGTTCGATCGAGCGCTGCACGATGCCGTAGAGCTCGTCGCTGACCGGCACCGGCGCCGTGGCGGCGCGGGCGTTGAGCTGCGAGATCTCGGATTCCTCGCGGAAAGTGCTCATGCGCGCCTCGATGCGGTCGAACTCGGCCATCGCGGCCGAGATCAGGCGCCGCGCGGGCAGTTCCTCCTCGTGCCAGATGCGCACCTCCATGCGGGTGCCCATCTTGGCGGCTTCCTCGCTGTACCACTCGGCACGCGCGGTGCCGGCGAGGAGGACGGTGGCGAGGATGGCGACGGCAGCGAGGCGCATGGGCAGGACCAGCGGAGTTCGGGGCGACAGTTTACTCAACCGGACGCAGGCAGCGTTGGTTGATGTCGCGACTGAAGCCGCTCCTACAGTGCTCGGGAGCGTCTGCCGTAGGAGGGGCGCAAGCCCCGACCGGTGAGTCGCGACTGGCGTCGCTCCCACAGCACAGTGCTGGAAGGTGTCTGCCGTAGGAGGGGCGCAAGGCCCGACCCGGGAAGTCGCGGCTCGCGTCGCTCCCACAGCGGGTACAACGGCGGCGGTCGCGGCTGCTTCAGAACCAGACCGAGAAGAACAGCTGCACGATGTTTGCGTCGAACTCGTAGAGCGGTTCCTGGCCCGCGGGGGCGCCGGCCCTGACGTCGCGGAAATCGTCGTAGCTGAACATCAGCCGGTCGTAGACCAGGTTGACCGAACCGCGCTCGATCACGTCGAAGATATCGAGCGGCACTTCGTAGCCGACGCCGAGGCGTATGGCGTGGCTCGTGAACGTGCTCAGCTCCTTGTCGCGCGCGAGGAAGTTCTGCGCATCGACATAGGGAAAGAGATCGCTGTAGAAGTCGGCGGCATCCTGGCTGTAGTAGCGGTAGGCGATGTCCCAGGTCCAGCGCTGGTGGGGATGGGTGTAGCCGATCTCCCAGGTCGAGGCGCCGATGCCCCAGCTGTCGGTGAACCAGCGGTACCCGGCGGACACGGCCGCGCGATACGGCAGGTAGTAGCGCGCCCGCAGCGCCACCGCGTTGCTGTCGCGGGTGTTCGGGTAGACCTCGGGCTGGTAGTCGTAGCCGGAAGGATTGCCGGCATCGACGTAGCGCACCTCGCGGTACGGGTTGTTCAGGAAGCCCTCGTCGCCGATGGCCTCGTAGTCGAGGCTCAGCAGCAGGTTGCGCGTCACGATCTGGGAGATGCCGACACGGTAGCGCCAGTGGTCGGCCGCCCAGGTCTGGCTGCTGCCGCGCATGCCGACGTCGTCGTCGCCGCGCGTATAGCCCATGGAAACGGTGGTGAGGCCGCCAAACACTTCCTGGGCGATGCCGAGGTTGACGGTGTCGGCCTGGTAGTCGTTCTCGTCGCTGCTGGTGAGCGCGAGGCTGAGCGTGGTGTCGCCGCGCAGGTAGTCGGCGCCGAGGCTGTACTCGGTGCGTTCCTCGGAGTACGGGCTGGCGCGGCTGACGACGTCTATGGAGGCGCTGCTGACCGTGTCGACGTAGTAGTTGGCGGAGAGCGAGACACTCTGGCCGACCTTCTTGCGGGCGAGGATGCTCGGGCCGTCGATCTGGACGCCGCCGCCATCGTAGTAGTGGTAGAGGATGTCGGCGCGGTCCTCGGGAAGAACGCCGGCGGTGGCGCCTGCGGAAACGGTCAACAGCAGCGCCGCGGCGGTCTTTGCCGTGACCGTCCCCCGGCATCCCCTGCCGGTGCGCGCTCCGGCCTTGGAGCGGTCGCCTGCGGGCCGGTCAGCGCAGCGGTCAGGTGCGGTCGTCGTGATCATCGGCGTCCCGTCCATCGGTTCAGTTGCAGCCGCAGCCGCCGCCGGCGCTGCCGGAAGCGCCGCGGGCCGCTTCGCGCGCTTCGTGGACGTGGTGCGTGTAGGCCGCCGACACCGGATGGCGCGCGAGGCTCATGATGGGATCGGCGAGCCGGTCGCGCTCGTAGGGCTTGACCCAGGGCTGGATCCCGCAGCCGCCGAGCATGAACAGCACGGGAACGAGCCAGCCGAGACGGTACGTCTTCATGACTTCTCCCGGATGAGGGTGCGGATCTGGTCCTGGTACTGGTTCTCGGTGCCGGGCTTGTAGCCATGGTGGATGTAGCGGATACGGCCCTGGCGATCGACGATGACGGTGCTCGGCATGGCGGTGACGTCGTAGAGCCGGCTGACGGCGTTGGCGCGGTCGAGGAGCACGGGGAAGGTCACCGGCATATCGGCAAGCCAGCGATCGGCGAGCGTGCTGTCTTCCTCGACGTTGACGGCGAGCAGCGTGAAGCCGAGGCCCTTGTAGCGCTGGTAGATCTGGTCGAGCAGCGGCATCTCCTGCCGGCAGGGACCGCACCAGGTGGCCCAGAAGTTGATGAGCACGACCTGGCCGCGCAGGCCGGCAAGCGACGCTTCGCCGCCGGCACGCACGGGCAGCCGGAAGTCCGGGGCCGGCACCGGATCGGCGCCATGCGCGGTGGCGGCAGCGAGCACGAGCAGAGCGGCGGCGGCAAACCAGCGGCGGAGATCGGGCATGGCGGTGCGGCTGTACATGTGCGGGACCTCAGAAAAACCAGGTGGCGCCGAGGTTGAACTCGATGTTGTGCGTGGTCTTGTCCTCGCCCGTGATGTCGATGTCGAACATGTGGTCGCGGACGTCGAAATGCAGGGCGATCGAGTCGGTGGCAAGCACGCGGTAGCCGGCGCCGTAGACGAAGGTGAAGAAGTCGTCGCCGGCGAAGCTGGTGTTGCCCGCACCGACCACCACGTACAGCGCGCTGTTGAAGGCGTGGTTGCGGCCGATGAACACCTCGCCCGGCAGCACGTTCCATCCCAGCGTGAGGTCGTACCAGCTGTACTCGCGATCGTCGTTGCTGAGCAGCGGCGCCTGGCTGCCCGACAGGTTCTCGTAACTCGTCCTGCCGGCGTCGGTCTGCCCGTAGGTCGCCTCGGCGAACAGCGACTCGGTGACGTGGTAGGCGAGCCGCAGGCCCCACGCGCTGTTGCTGCCGAAGTCCTCGATGCTCATGAAGCCAAACGAGGCACCGACCTCGAAGTCCTCGCTGTCGATGTCGGGCGGCGCGACATCGCGCCGCTCGACCTCGGCGTCCACCACCGGGCGCACCTGGTCGGCAGCCGCCTCCTCGTCGAGGGCGCGGCTGGCACAGCCGGCGGCGGTGGCCAGCACCAGACCCGCCGCGGCGAGCCTCAGAAGAAAAACGCGAATCCTGCTTTCCATTCGTCCACTTCCTCGTTTTCGTTCCGGCTCGTGAACACGACGATGCCGGTGTACTCGGCCCGGAACATGAAGCGCCTGGTGAGCCAGGCGCGCACGCCTGCGCCCGCCTGGCCGAACTGGTCGGTGCGGTCCTCGGTGGTGACGAGACTCGAGCGCGGGCTCACCTCGATCACCCCGGTGCCGAGCAGGAAATACGGCCCGATGCGCCACTCCGGGAACGGGCTGTGCACGAGCCGCGCGGCGGCGAGCCAGCCATCGGAGTAGTCGCCGCTCAGCTGGCTCGCCATGAGCTCGACCGACAGGTTGGCAGCGAGCCGGTAGCCGGCGGTGAGCGAAATCGAGCTGCCGCCGTCGAAGTCGCCGAAGGTCGCGGCGGCCTCCCAGCGTCGCTCGGTGTAGTCGTCCCAGCCCGGGTCGGCGATGGCCACCTGGCCACCGTCCGTGCCGAGGGTAAGCGCCAGCTGGTCGCTGTGGACCCAGCCCTCCACGCCGCGATCGGTGCGCACCGCGAACCAGTCGGTGCGCTGGCGCGTCACCTCGATGGTCGCGCCGCGGTCGGCGACGTGGAAGATCGGGTAACCGCGTCCGGGCCCGGTGCGCATCTCGATGAACGGTTCGGCCACGACTACCTGCAGCGCGTCACGCTTTGCATAAGCGGGTGCCACCAGGACGAGTGTGGCGAGCAGCGCGATGGCGAGGTGGTTGCGCATGGAGACCTCAGTCGAGCGGCGCTGCGAACGGATCGTTGTAGTACTGGGCGCCGAGGTCGACCCATTCGGCGAGCAGGCGCAGCTCAGCGCCGCTCAGCCGTCCGGCATGGCTGCCAGCGGCGAGGAAGCGCTCGAAGAAGGCCGGCGAGGCGAGCGCACCGGCCACTGAGAGCACCGGCGCAACCGGCACCGGCACCAGGATCGGGTCGCCCGTGACCGGATCGATGCCGGCCTCGACCAGTCGGTCCTGCAGTGCCCCGCCGTTCAGCTCCTGCTCGTTGTCGCCGAACAGCAGTTCGGCGTAGGACTTGAAGTACGCCGGGCGGTTGTCGGAGACGCCGTCGCTGAGGTCGAGTTGGGCAGCCGGGACCTGCGCGGCATTGGCCCCATCGACTGCGTTGTGACAGCTGGTGCAGGTGTTGTCGGCGATCAGCGCGCCGCCGCCATCGAACACGCGGCGATCGACGGTCCACAGCGGATGGATGTGAGCCTCGTAGTTGATGACGATGCGACAGAGGGCCGACCAGTTCGCCTGGCAGGCGGCGCTGGTCGGCGCCGGCGTGGCGAGATCGGCATAGCGGTACTCGAAGCTCGCGTCGGGCGCGCGTCCCGAGGCCACCGGGTCCGTCCACAAGTCGTCGAAGCGCACATCCACCGCCGGCGTGATCGCGGCGCAGTCCGTGGCGCAGGAGATACGCGCGCGGGCCTCGGCCATGGTCTCGCCCATGTCAGCGAAGAGCGCCGGGTTGGCATTCGGGAACGGCTGGCCGTCGAGCGCAGCGCCGGCCCAGGCGGCATCGAACAGGCCATCGCGGCCGTGCGAGAGCCCGCCGGCGCCGTCGTGGCAGCCGTTGCAGCTGCGCACCTCGCCGGGCCGCAGCTGCAGCCAGTTCTGGTGGCGCGCGGTGATGCGCCGCCCGGCCGCGTCGAGCACGCTGATCGCCACCGGCACGTTGGCCGGCACCTTCACCGCGACCGAACCGTCGGGTTCGATCATGGTGTAGCCGAGCACCTCGCGCATGCCCTGCCCGGCGGAGGCGCCGAAGGCGGCCGGGTCGAAGTCGCGCACCTCCTCGTCCGGAATCGGCACGGCTTTCTCCAGTCGCAGGAAGCGCGCCGGGCGGGCCGCGGCGAGCGTCTGCGCCGGATCGGCGGTTGCCGCGATGTCGCGGCTCGCCACGCCGTCGATGTCGTAGACGCTGCGGATGCGCAGCAGTCCGACACCCTCGGCGTACAGCGTCGGGTCGAGCTGGCCGGTGTCTTCCTGGTCAGGAATCACGGGCGGCAGCGGGCGCAGTTCCAGCGCCACGACGTCGCCGATCAGCGTGCCCTCTGCCGGCGGCACCACAGGCAGCTGCGTGCGCGCGGTCGGGTCGTAGATCCAGATGCCGAAGATCGGGTCGGCCGGCTGCACGCCGGGTACGGCGAGCCGCGTGCTGGTGCAGGGCATCGGGTTGCCGTTCTCGAGCACGCGACACTGGCTCCAGCTCACCAGCAGCCGTCCGGTGCCATCGTGCAGCGGGTAGGCGCCTGCGAACAGGCCGTTCGGCGAGATGCTGCCGTCGGTGGTGGCGCTGTTGACGCTGGCCGCCGACTGCGCCGGGCCCGTGAGCACGCCGATGTCGGCGGCGAGCGGCTGCGTGTCATCCACGTACTGGGGGGTGTCGATCAGGATGAGATTGCCGCCCGCCAGGGACGCGGTGAATGGCCGCAGCAGCGCGAGCAGGCGCCCGTCGTCGAGTGGCCGCGGCTGCAGGAACTCGACCGTGGCACCAGCGGTGCCGGTCTGGTGGCTGTTGGCGCCGTAGAGCAGTTCGAGTCCGGTGCCATCGGGGTTGGCGCGGTAGAGCGACATCTCGTTCACGCCGCCGGCATTGTCCCAGCGCGTGAACACGATCTGGCCGTTCGCGGCCACGGCCGGATCGAGGTCGTGGCTCTGGTTGAAGGAAATCTGGTGGATGTCGCCGCCGTCGGCGTCCATCACGTGCAGCACGAAGGCCGGTTCGTCGCGATCTTCGTCGAGGCCTGGATACTGCGGCTTGCCCTCGTCGACGAGGATGGCGCCGGTCTGGCGCTGGCGCGTGGAGGAGAACACGATGCGCCCGTCGGGCAGGTAGTGCGGCGCGATGTCGTGGCCGAGCGCGGCGGTGACGTCCGAGACGATGACCCGGCGCAGCGTGTCCGACGCCAGCTCGTATTCCCAGATCGCCCACTTCGGCTGGTCTTCCTCGTCGGCACCTTCGATGAAGGGGCCGCGCATCGCGAAGATCACGCGCTCGCCGTCCCAGGACGAGTCGAGTTCGCGGATGTCGTAGAGACCTTGCGTGAGCTCACCGGTGACGTTGCGTTCCGCGGCGGCCGGGGCGGCGCGATCGCGCACATAGAGGTTGGCGCCGATGTCGAAGCGGCGCAGGTTGCGCGCATCGTCGGCGACGAGCTGGCCCTGGCCATCGACCGGCAACGGACGCTTGACGTAGGCGATCGGGATGTCGAGCACCACGGGATCCGGTCCCTGCCCGTCCCCGATGCTGACCCCGCCACCGCCGCAGCCCGCCAGGCCCGCTGCGGCCAGCGCCACGCCAGCCCACCTCGTCAACGAAACAGCCACGCGACAACCCCGCGTTGAATGCGCCATGACAACCCACCGCATCGCTTCCTTGCCCGCCACCAGTGTGGACCGGGTCCAGGAGGGCAGACGCAGCGGAGCTAACGTAATGCAGGGCCAGTTCAGCGGACTGTTAAGGCGATCACAGAAGGGCCCGGTGGGGCCGCGCCTAGACTGTGTCCAGCGCGCAAAGCGCTGCGTTGGGCGGATGGGCTTATGGATGGAAAACTGGGGACGCCCCGTGGGGCGTCACGGCTGCACGGCGTCGCGCGAGCCGGGATGACACGGCACCGGCGCATCTGCGGAGCGGTCGCGCTCGCGGCGGCGCTGTGCACGGCGACTGCGCTCGGCGGCGCGCGCGAACAGGCCAGGCGCATGCACGACCGTCTCGCCGGGGTGCCACCGACGGCGGCCACGCTCGACGCCATGGCGGTCGACATCGCCGCCGGGGATGCGCTCGATGCCGCGCTCTCAGCGGTGGAGGCGCCCTCCTTCTACAACGTCACGCTGAAGAACTTCGCTGCGCCCTGGACGAACCGCGACCAGAGCGTGTTCGTGCCGCTGAACGATTACACCGCCACCGTGATCGGCATGGTGCGCGACGACGTGCCGTTCAACACCCTGCTGTCGGCCAACATGGTCTACATCGGCGCCGCCGACCTCGGCCTGCCGGCCTACTCGATGACCAGCAACGCGCACTACCAGGCGCTCGAGGACCAGGGCATCGACCTGAAGGCGAACCTGGTGCAGACCACGCAGACGGCGGTCACCGACCTGCCGGCGAACGCCGTTGCCGGCGTGACCACGACACGCGCCGCTGCTGAGGCCTTCTTCGTCGCCGGCACCAATCGCGCGATGTTCCGCTTCACGGTGCTCAACCACCTGTGCCGGGATCTCGAGGAGCTGAAGGACACGAGCCTGCCGGTGGACCGCATCCGCCAGGACATCTCGCGCTCGCCGGGTGGTGACAGCCGCATCTACATGAACAACTGCTCGGGCTGCCACACGGGCATGGACCCGCTGGCGCAGGCCTACGCCTACTACAACTTCGACGCGACCGCCGGACGCCTCGTGTACACCGCCGGGCAGGTGCAGCCGAAGTACCTCATCAACGCGGACAACTTCCGTCCCGGCTTCGTCACGCCCGACGACCACTGGGACAACTACTGGCGGCACGGCCAGAACCGGCTGCTCGGCTGGGCCAGCGCCGGGCCGGGCAGCAGCGGCAGCGGCGACGGCGCCCAGTCGATGGGCGTGGAACTCGCCAACAGCGAGGCCTTCGCACGCTGCCAGGTACAGAAGGTGTTCCGCAACGTCTGCCTGCGTGACCCGGTTGACAGCGCCGACCGCACGCAACTCGACGGCATGGTCACCTCGTTCAAGGGCAACGGCTTCCGGCTGAAACGCGTGTTCGCCGAGGCCGCCGTCTACTGCAAGGGGGACTGACGCGATGAACCGCACCATATCCCTGGCAGCCACGCCAGCCGCGACTCCCTGCAGCGCCCCTGTGGGAGCGACGCCAGTCGCGACCCCACCGCCTGTCGGGGCTGGCGCCCCTCCCACAGTCGCGACCCCGCCATCGGTCGGGGCTGGCGCCCCTCCCACAGTCGCGGCCGCTGCCAGCAGATCCTCGCGGCTGGCGGCGGTCCTGCTGACAGGCCTGGCGCTGGCCGGCTGCGGCGGTGGCGCCGATGTCACGCAGAACCCGAATCTCGGCGGTGGGCCGGGCGCGTCGACCTACAACGGCCCGCCCCCGCAGAACGCCGACGTCGCGGCGTTCATGTCGGCGCTGTGGAACAACGTGCGCGCCGGCACCCCGGCCGACTGCGGCCAGTGCCACGACGATACCCAGTCGCCGCGCTTCGCGCGCGATGACGACGTCAACCTCGCCTACCAGGCCGCCGAGGGCCTGGCGAACCTGAGCGACCCGGATTCCTCGACGATGGTCGCCAAGGTCGCCGGCGGCCACAACTGCTGGCTCGGCAGCGATGCACCGAGCGTGCAGACCTGCGCGACCATCGTGCAGACCTGGATCGAGAACTGGGCCAACCCCGGCGGCAACGCCGGCGCGCGCCAGATCGACCTCGAGCCGCCAACCATCAAGGACGTCGGCTCGAGCCGCAGCTTCCCGGCGGACCCGGCGATCTTCGCCACTACCGTCTATCCGATCCTCGAGGACTACTGCGCCGGCTGCCACAGCTCCACCGCCAGTGCGCGCCAGCAGCCGTTCTTCGCCGATCCGGACCTCGCCACCGCCTACGACGCGGTGAAACCGAAGATCGACCTCGATGACCCGGACAACTCGCGGCTCGTGGTGCGCCTGCGCGACGAGTTCCACAACTGCTGGAGCGACTGCGCTGCCAACGCGGCCGAGATGCTGGCCGCAATCGAAGCCTTCCAGGCCCAGGTGCCACTCACCGGGGTGGACCCGAGCTTCGTGGTCAGCAAGGCACTCACGCTCTACGACGGCACGGTCGCCTCCGGCGGCAACCGCCACGAAGCGAGCCAGATCGCGCTCTGGGAGTTCAAGGAGGGCCAGGGCACCACCGCGTACGACACCAGCGGCGTGAACCCGGCCATCAACCTGACGCTGAGCGGCGACGTCGGCTGGGTCGGCGGTTGGGGCATCGACGTGAGGAGCGGCAAGGCGCAGGGCTCCACCAGCGCCAGCCGCAAGCTGCACGACCTCATCAAGGCCACCGGCGAATATTCGATCGAGGCCTGGGTGGCACCGGGCAACGTGACGCAGGAGGACGCGCGCATCGTCAGCTACTCCGCCGGCACCACGGTGCGCAACTTCACGCTGGGCCAGACGCTCTACAACTACGACTTCTACAACCGCGCCGCCGGCACCGACGGCAATGGCGAGCCGCGGCTGTCGACCGCGGACGCCGACGAGCGCCTGCAGGCCACCCTGCAGCACGTGGTCGTGACCTACGATCAGGTCAACGGCCGGCGCATCTACGTCAACGGCGAATTCACCGGCGACGTCGATCCGGCCGCGCCGGGCAACCTCAACGACTGGGACGACACCTTCGCCTTCGTGCTCGGCAACGAGGTCTCGGGCGACCGCCAGTGGAAGGGCGTGCTGCGCCTGGTGGCGGTCCACAGCCGCGCGCTCAGCGTCGAGCAGATCCGCCAGAACATGGCGGTCGGCGTGGGCGAGAAGTACTTCCTGCTGTTCTCGGTGGCCGACATCGTCGACATCCCCGACAGCTACATCGTCTTCGAGGTGAGCCAGTTCGACAGCTACTCGTATCTGTTCCAGAAGCCGACCTTCATGGTGCTCACCGAGAACCCGCCGACGCTCGACATCCCGATCCGCGGCATGCGCATCGGCGTCAACGGCGTGGAATCCGTGACCGGGCAGGCCTACGCCTGGCTCGACACCACGATCGGCGCCTCGGGCCAGCAGCTGCACGACGTCGGCACGGTGATCCCGCTCAACCTGGGACCGGACGGCGACGAGTTCTTCCTCACCTTCGAGCAACTCGGCACGGAGAGCAACGTGCGCACCGAGCCTGCACCGCTGGTGCCGCCGCCTCCGCCGGACGGCAGCCCGCGCCCGGACATCGGTGTGCGCGTGTTCGACGAGATCAACGCCACCATGGCGCGCGTCACGGGCGTCAGCACGCAGCAAGCGGACGTGAAGCAGACCTACACGACCCTGCGCCAGCAGCTGCCGACCGTGGAGAGCATCGAGGGCTTCCTCTCGGCCCACCAGGTCGGCGTGGCGCAGCTCGCCATCGAGTACTGCAACGCGCTGGTGGAAAGCGTGCCGCTGCGCACCGCGTTCTTCGGCGGCTTCAACTTCAGCGCACCGGCGGCGAGCGCCTTCGACACGCCGGCCGAGCGCGATGCCGTGTTCGATCCGCTGCTCGCGCAGGTGCTCAACAGCAACGCCGCGCTCGCCGACGGCGGCATGACGAGCCAGCCGGCACCGGCCGATGTCAAGGCGGAGCTGACGAGCCTCGTCGGCCGGCTTACCGCCTGCGGTGGCGGCTGCGCGGCCGACCGTACGGAAACGGTAGTCAAGGCGACCTGCGCCGCCGTCCTCGGCAGCGCCGGCATGCTCGTCCAATGACCGCCCTCCTCTCCTTCCTCGTAGGAGCGGCTTCAGCCGCGATCCAGGCACCCCCCGAAGGAGCGGCTTCAGCCGCGATCCCCGCGCCCCTCCGCCCCGCGACCCAGAGGCACCGGCCATGAAACGCACCCCGCGAAACTACGGTCTCGACCAGCCGCTGCGCCACCCCGGCCACCGCCGTCCGGTCTCGCGCCGCGACTTCATCGCCCAGGGCTTCGCCCGCGGTGCGGCCGTCGCCCTCGGCCCGACGCTCTTCGGCCTCTTCGCCAACCCGCGCACGGCACGCGCCGCGCTCTCGCCGGACCTGCAGGCGCTGCTCGGTCCCTGCGGCATCGCCACGCTCGGCGCCGGCAAGATCCCCTTCATCTGCTTCGACCTCGCCGGCGGCGCCAACATCGCCGGCTCGAGCGTGCTGGTCGGCAAGCAGGGCGGACAGCAGGACTTCCTCACCACCGCCGGCTACAGCAAGCTCGGCCTGCCGGGCGACATGACACCGGCCGTGGTCAATCCGCAGACGCAGACCAACACCTTCATCGACACCAGCCTCGGGCTGAACTTCCACACCGACAGCGCCTTCCTGCGCGGCATGATGACGCGCATCGCACCGGGCACCGCCGCGCGCATCAACGGCGCCGTCATCCCGGCGCGCTCCGAGAACGACACCGGCAACAACCCGCACAACCCGATGTACGCCATCTGGCGCGCTGGTGCGGATGGCGAGTTGCTGACGCTGATCGGTTCGCAGAGCTCGGAGTCGGGCGGCAACTCCATGGCGCCGCCTGCCATGGTCGACGTGACGGTGCGGCCGACCAAGGTCGACCGCACCAGCGACGTCACCGGCCTCGTCGACACCGGCAAG
>CAYQAR010000026.1:0-40446 GCA_964415505.1 uncultured Chromatiaceae bacterium
CCCCCCGCCATCAGGCGACCCCCCGCCCCCCGCCCCGCCGCCCGGGGGCGGGCACCCCCCCCCCATCCGAGTATCGGGGAGCGACGGCGAGGGTACCGGCCGTAAGGGCGGGCACCAGTGCGGATAGCGAGACCCGCCGCAAGGGCGGTCGCAGGCGCCGAGGGTACCGGCCGCAAGGGCGGGCAGCGGGATCAGACGTTGAGCAGCAGGAACTCCCGCTCCCAGGGACTGATCACCTCGAAGAACCGCTCCTGCTCCTCGCGCTTGATCGCCGCGTAAACCTGCACGAACCGCTCGCCGAGCAGGCTGCGCACCCGCTCGTTGCCCTCCAGCAGCTCGAGCGACTCGTTCAGCGTGCGTGGCAGCGCGAACGGTAGCCGGTAGGCGTTGCCGGCCTCCGGTGGCGAGGGCTCGAGCCCATCGCGGATGCCGAGGTAGCCGCAGGCGAGCGCGGCGGCGATGGCGAGATAGGGATTGACGTCGGAGCCGGCCACCCGGTTCTCCACGCGCCGGTCCTGCGGTGCGGTCTCCGGCACACGCAGCCCGACCGTGCGGTTGTCGTAGCCCCACTGCAGGTTGATCGGCGCGGCGGTGTAGCGCGTGAAGCGGCGGTACGAGTTGACGTAGGGCGCGAGCAGCAACGCCACGTGCGGCAGGTAGGTCTGCAGGCCGCCGATGAAGTGATGGAACGTGGGGCTTTCGCGGCCGTCCGGCCGCGAGAACACGTTCATGCCACCGGCGGCATCGACCAGGCTCAGGTGCCAGTGCATCGAGCTGCCGGGCTCGTTCTGCATGGGCTTGGCCATGAACGTGGCGTAGACCTCGTGGCGCATCGCGGTCTCGCGCACGATGCGCTTGAAGAGGAACATCTGGTCGGAGAGCGCCATGGCGTCGCCATGCAGGAAGTTCACCTCGAGCTGGGCGGTGCCCTCCTCGTGCACGAGGTTGTCGACCTGCATCTCCATGGCTTCGCAGTAGTCGTAGATGTCCTCGACCAGCGGCTCGAACTCGTCGATGGCGTCGAGGCTGTAGGGCTGGCGCACGGTCTCGGCGCGGCCCGAGCGGCCGGTCGGCGGCACCAGCGGATAATCCGGGTCGGTGTTGCGCTTGACGAGGTAGAACTCGATTTCCGGCGCCACCACCGGGCGCAGGCCCTCGGCCCGGTAGAGATCGAGCACCTTGCGCAGCACCTGGCGCGGGGCGATGTCGACCGGGCTGTCGTCCATAAGCAGGCAGTCGTGGATCACCACGGCGGTCGGCTCGTTGGCCCATGGCACGGTGCGGATGGTGGAAAGATCGGGCACGGCGACCATGTCGCGGTCGGTCGGCGACAGCACCGTTTCCTCGGGGTGCTCGCCGGTGACGGTCTGGATGAACACCGACTCGGGCAGGCGCATGCCGCCCTGCGCGGCGAAGGTCTTCGCGGGCATGAACTTGCCGCGGGCGATGCCGGCCTGGTCGGGGACGATCGCCTCGACCTCGGAGGTCTTGTGCTCCGCCAGCCAGTCGATCAGTTGCTGCTTGTCGCTCATTGCTGCTGCTTTCACGGGCCGCGCACGGCCCGGGGTGATGGTCAGCGCGCGCGATAGCGGCGCGCCGCGTCGCCGAAGGCCTGGAAGATCGCCATCGACAACTCGTTGTCACGCACTTTCCACTCCGGGTGCCACTGCACCGCGAGCGTGAAGCCGGGCGCATCGCGCACGGCGAAAGCCTCGATCAGGCCATCCGGGGCCACCGCCTCGACTTCGAGTGCCTCGGCGAGCCGATCCACGCCCTGCGAGTGCACCGAGTTCACCAGCGCGCCCGGCTTGCCGGACAGCCGCTCGAGCACCCCGCCCGGCGTGAAGCGCACCGCGTGACTCGGGCCGTACTGTTCGTCGAGCGAGGCGCCCGCGTCTTCCTTGTGGTTGCCGAATCCGGGCAGCTCGTGCACCGCCTGGTGCAGGCTGCCACCGAAGGCGACGTTCACCTCCTGGAAGCCGCGGCAGATGGCGATGAGCGGCAGGCCCGCCCTGACCGCCGCCGGCACGAGCGCGAGCGCCGCCTGGTCGCGCTCCGGGTCGTGCAGTGTGCCGGGCCGGCTCGCCTCGCCCTGATAGTGGCGCGGCTCGACGTTGGAGGGGCTGCCGGTGAGCATCAATCCGTCGAGCCGGGCCAGGTTCTCGAGCACGTCGAGGTCGCCGCCGAGGACGGGCACGGCTACCGGCAGACAACCGGCACCGTGCACGAGGGCGGTGAAGTACTTCTCGCCGACGACGTGGAACGGGTGATGGCCGAGCATGCGCCGGTCGCAGATCACGCCGACGAGGGGACGCTGGCTACTCATTGAAATACGTTGCCAGAGGCCCCGTTGGGCTGCCACCCCCCCGTGGCGGCACAACGGGTTGCACGCGAATACGGCGCAACACCGCCTGGTTTAGCGCTTCGGGCGGGATTCTGTCAGATGGGCGGTTTCGGGCTGGCTGCCGTCAGAACAATGCCGCATTCACTGCCAGGTGGGTCCAGATCCCGAGCACATAGCCGAGCGCGATGGCCCAGCTCCAGCGCAGGTGGCCGAAGAACGTGTAGACCCCGCGGGCCTGCCCCATGAGCGCCACGCCCGCGGCCGAGCCGATCGACAGCAGCGAGCCACCGACGCCGGCCGTGAACGTCACCAGCAGCCAGTGCCCGTGGCTCATCTCCGGGTCCATGCTCAGCACCGCGAACATGATCGGGATGTTGTCCACCACCGCCGACGCGATGCCCACCAGCACGTTGGCCACCAGCGGACCGTGGTCGGCATAGGTCGCGGACGCAAGCAGGTGCAGGTAACCCAGCGCACCGAGACCGCCGACCGAGAGCACCACGCCGTAGAAGAACATGAGGGTGTCCCACTCGACGCGTTTCATGCTGACGAAGATGTCGAACGGCTTGGTCGCCGGCTTGAAGCCTGGCGGTGCGGCGGTCAGCGCGGCGTTTCCTGCCGGTATCGTCTTGAGCTCGCGGCGGCGGATGGCATAGCCGAGGAGGCTGAGCAGCCCGAGCCCCGTCATCATGCCGAGTACCGGCGGCAGGTGCAGGAAGTTGTGCCCCGCCACCGTCATCGCGATCGTCAGCGCGAACAACCCGAGCACGACGTAGCCACCCGGCTTGACGGCCGAACGCGGTCCGCTGGCTGTCGGTGCCGCACGCGGCACGGCGAACGTCATCGCGATGGCCGGCACCAGCCAGTTCACCGCAGCCGGCAGGAACAGGCGGAAGAATTCCTCGAAGCGCACCACCCCTGCCTGCCACACCATCAGCGTGGTGATGTCACCGAAGGGGCTGTAGGCGCCACCAGCATTGGCCGCCACCACGATGTTGGCGCAGGCGAGCATGACGAAGCCGGGATGCCCGGCCCCGACCGCCAGGACCACCGCGCCCATCACCAGCGCCGTGGTCAGGTTGTCGAGCACCGGGGATATGAAGAACGCCAGCACGCCGGTAATCCAGAACAGGGCACGCAGCGAAAAACCGCGCCCGATCAGCCAGTCGCGCAGGGCGCCGAAAATGTTGCGTTCCTGCAGGGTATTCACGTAGGTCATGGCGGCAAACAGGAACAGCAGCAGCTCGCTGTAGCCCTCGAGTTCGTGACGGAACAGCACATCGACACCGGGCACATCCGCACGCAGGCAGGCCAGCCCGACAAGCGCCCAGATCACCCCCGCCGCGACCAGCAACGCCTTGGACTTCCGCAGCTGCGTGAACTCCTCGGCGATGACGCAGCCATAGGCGACGACGAAGACAGCGAGCGCCACCAGGCCGTAGCCCGTGGCGGTGAAGTCGGCCAGTTGTCCCGGAGCCGCCCCGCCGGCGGCAAGCGCGGGCGCCGGCAGGGCCCAGCTCAGTAGCGCGGCCGACGACAGCCACGGCATCCGGCGCAAGATCATGCTCGACTCCAGCCAACGCGAGGGCACCCAGCCTAGCAGCATCAATAGGTGCCCAATAGGTGCCGGTACTTCGGATTCGGAAACTTCTGGAATTTGTCACCGGGTCAGTGCAATGAGTTTCCGAATCCGAAGTACCGGCACCTGAGTCCTTCACGGCGGTGTCGTCGATTTCGTGGGTGCCTCGACCGGTTCCTTCGGTCGCAGCCCGTCCAGGAGGCGGGTCCGCTCGTCGTTCGCAGCCGTATCGGTAATCCTGTCGGCAGCACGATCGGCGGCGAGTCGCTCGAGGCCGGCGAGGACATCCAGGTCGGACCGGCCCGGCTGGTTTGTCGGCTGCGCAACGCAGGCGTGCTGTCGCTTCAGTCGCAGCAGTCCGACGATGCGCTGGTCGGCACTGTCCAGTAGGCGGTGACCCACCCCCAGGTTCATCTCCATGCCGTGGTCCGGATCGGCGTACTCGGGGCAGGCGAGCCGAAACAGGGAGTCCGGGCCAAGCTTGGGCAGCACGGAACAGCCCGTGTCGCTTATCGCATTGAAACCCACGGCGGCCTGCATCGCGCTATCGCCGGAGAGTGTCAGGCCGTCCTGGCGCATCGCCCAACGCACCGCATCGGTCTTGAGGACTTCGTCATCCAGCCGCTCGCACGGCAGGTCCTCCTCGTCGAGATCCACCTCCTTCATCTTCGGGTACATGAGCGTCGGTGCAGAAGCGCAGCCGGACAACGCCAGGCAAATCAGAGCAAGCAGCCATCGGGCACCGCGGCGAAAGCTGCGACTGCAAGAAATCATATGCCCCACGGAATGAGCGCCCAGCCGATGACGTAGCCCGCCGCCGTAAAGAAGGCGACCACGCCCGTCTCGGCTTCGTCGCGTGCCTTCTGCGGGTCGGGCGCCTCGATCAGGGCAACGTCGGCAAACGGGACGCTGATCTCGGTACCTTCGGCAACCGTATCGAGTCGTGCTCGCTCCACGGTCCGCCCGGCGATGGCGTCGGTCCCGATGGCGGTCACCTCGAGCGAAAAACGTTGACGTTGCTTCGTCACGATACGAATGACGTCTCCTTTCGCTACCCGCACTTCCGAGGAAGGCGTCGCCGGGTCCGGGCCCCGCGTGACGCGCCCGGTGCAGGCGGCGAGAACGAACGTCAGGAGCAAGGTGGCGATGAGCAGGCGCTGAGCTGGCATCGTTCACTCGCCTACTGTTGCAGGAGCGGACGAGCCCGGCGGCCGGCGGTAAGCAGTACCGTGCAATTCGTAGCCGTTGTCGAAGCAGAGCGTGCCGGCGTGGGGCTTGATAACCTCGACGACCTTGACGTAGTCGACGCCGCGCCTGCGTGCATTGCCGCGGAGCCGGGCGACGGCCTGCTCATACGTCCCGCGCCGGCCGTACGCTCCGCAACCCGTGCCGTCGAAGCCGGTAATGGTCCCCACGTCGACATAGCCAGTCGGCGGATCGGTCTTCGATACGACGACGGACTCGGTGCGCATGTCCGCCGCTGCGACTATGTCCTCCGGCGCCTGCGCCGATACATCGCAGTTCCTTTCCTCGGCATTGGCCTGCAGGGCAGCAAAGTAACCCTTCAGTTGCGCGTACTCCGTCGCGTTCGGGCCGTCGCCGCCCTCCAGGAAGAAGAGTGTGGGGAAGACCCCGAGCAGGCCGAGGCCCATCTGCCAATCGTCGGCCAATCGCTCGGCTTCGAGGTCGTCGTAGAGCTCGGCAGTCCACGTGGCGACGTTCTGCATCTCTGTCGCCAGCCGCGGGCAGTCGTAGTCGCGGTACGCGGTCGGCGATATCCCGGCCGCGGAAATCCGATCGGGGTGCGAAGCGCAGCCCCAGAGCATGACCAGCGTCGCGAAGGCGAAGGTACGGGCCATGGCTAGCGCGGTAACTACCACATGGCACTGTTCGGCACAACAAACCAGGGTAACCAGGTGCGCGCGCAACGCTGCATCAAGGCGCGTGCTGGGCGGCCGAAGGCCGCCCCGGAGGGGCGAGTGGCCGTACCCGGGCCACGAGTCAGTGACTCCGGGTGCGCCACGTTCCTTATCTTTCCCTTTCTGGATGCCGTCCCGGCCGGGATCTCCGCCGTAGGAGCGGCTTCAGGGCACCTCTAGAAATTCTCTTATCCTGGGCTGTTGATGCTGAGGAGACAGCCGACGGACGTGGCGCTGCCGCAATAGGTGCCGGTACTTCGGATTCGGAAACTTCGGGGATTTGTCACCGGGTCAGTGCAGTGAGTTTCCGAATCCGAAGTACCGGCACATGAATTATGTCCAGTCACCATTGCCGAATCTCACTCCCCAACATAGGCTTGCAGCAGCCGACCATCAATAACAAGCAACAACTTGATCACGGCATTTCTCTCGCGCCGTACCCGGAGCCCGGGCAGTGCCAATCTCGCGTGCCTCGGTCTCGCCGGCGATACTGGGGCTAGTTGGCGTGGCGCGACACGAAGCGTCGCAGGTCGGGGCAAATAAAATACACTCGGGAGTACGGGCCATGCACAAGCAACTTCGGGCGTTGGCACTCGCAGCGACAATCGGTGTTACGGGGCTGGCCAATACAGCCCGGGCAGTGCCTGTCACGGTATTCGCTACGGACTTCGACGGCGCCACGCTGCAGGCCGAAATCTCCCCTGGCAGCGCCCTGCTGACCGGCGTGCAGGGTTATGCCGGGCTCGGTCCCGTCGGCAATCAGTTCGGCGGGAATTTCCTACGCAGCGCAACCGGCAATACCGTCACGCTCTCCCTGAGCAACCTGCCACAACACGACACGATCAGTCTGGAGTTCCTGTTCGCGGCCATCGATTCACTCGATGGAACGGGAACATTCCCGTCGGGCGATTACTTCCGGATCGTATTCGACGGGAACGTGCTGTTCAGCGAATCGTTTGCCAACGCACTTGTGACGCAGATTCAAAGTTATGTTGCGCCGCCCGGCGTCGAACTGGCGCGGCACGTTGATCTCGGCTTCCAGGGGCCGGGCAGCTACTTCACCGACAGCGCCTATGATCTCGGCGCCGATCCGCGCTTCATGAACTTTGCGCATACCGGCTCAACAGCGCAGATCGAGTTTTACATTTTCGGTGAAGGCAACCAGAGTCTCGATGACGAATCGTGGGCCATGGATAACCTCCGTGTCAGCGTCACGACGAATGCGGTTCCGGTACCCGCCGCCGCATGGTTGCTGGCTTCCGGGATCGGTCTGCTTGCATGTCGCGCTCGGCGGCGTCCAGCCTGAACATCCATCGCAGCACACCCCACTAAAAGCTCACCGGCAGCGCAAGCGCTCGGCGCAGTCTCTCCAGGTACTGGCGCCGCGAAATGGTGACGGCACCCAGGCGCATGAGATGCGGAAAATAGGTGCCGGTACTTCGGATTCGGAAACTTCCGGGATTGGTCACCGGATCAGTACAATGAGTTTCCGAATCCGAAGTACCGGCACCTGGCCAGCATGCTCGCTTACCCGATACGCCACTGGCGTGGCGAACTGTCGCTCGCGGTGGCGTGGTGGGGCAACGGTGTGCTGCTCACACTGGCGCTGCTCGCGTTCGAGTTCAATGCGGGCCGGCTCGGCATCGAACCGCTCCTCGCCAGTCGCGCCGGCTTCACGACCTGGCTCGTGGCCGGCCTGCTGCTGTGGCTGCTGCTACCGGCCTGGCAGGTCATCGGCATCTTCCGCAGTGCCGAGCGCCATGCCGAGGAGATCGGCACGCTGCTCGCCGCCCGGCTGGTCCAGGTGGGGGCGACGCTGCTGACGCTGCTGCTCGCGACGAACTTCCTCGTCTTCGCCGGTGAGAGCGTGCCGGGCCTGCGGCTCGCCTGGGGTCTCGGCGGCAACAGCTACACGCTGCAGGTCAGCCACGGCGGGCGCCTGCTCGAGATCGATGGCAGTTTCGCCTTCGGTCTCGCCGCCGACGCACGCCGCATGCTTGCTACCCATCCGCAGGTGCGCCGGGTGCGTCTGAACAGCGGTGGCGGCTCGCTCACCGAGGCACAGCAGCTGCGCGCCCTGATCATCGAACACGGCCTCGACACCGACAGCACCTCGCTCTGTGCCAGCGCCTGCGTGTCGGCCTACCTCGGCGGTGCCCATCGCCTGCTGCGCGCCTCGGCGCGCCTCGGTTTCCACCTGCCGCGCAATCCGGGCTTCGGCCTGCGCGGGCGCCTCACCCCGCAGTACGCCGCCGAACTGCGGGAGTTCGCACGCCGCGGCGTGCCGCGCTGGTTCCTCGGCCGCTGGGTCGCCGGTGGGCGGCAGTTCTGGTATCCGAATCCGCGCGAACTGCAGATGGCCGGGCTGGTGCACGGCTACTTCGGCCGGCCACGGCCGGGCGAGGAGTTCTGGTTCCGCTGACCGGCCCGACTGGTGCCGGTCGGGCGATCACCGTAGTCTGCCTGCGGGCAATGTCACCCGGGAGGGCCGCGCGCATGCCAAGCCCTGACACCTGTGTACCGCTGGAACGGGTCGACTTCGAGACGGCTGCCGAGCACGCCACCCTCGACGTGCCCGTGGTCGAGGGCGATGCCAGCGCCGCCGCCATCCGCCAGTTGCTCGGCGCGCGCCGCTATCGCTGCGCCTCGCACGTGGTCGTGGTCCGCGGCCGGCAGTTCGCCGGCATCGTCCGCGTCGAGGACGCACTGGCCGCACCGGACAGCGAAACCGCCGCGCGGCTGATGGACGCGCAGGCACCGGTGGTCGCGCCCGGCGTCGACCAGGAAGTCGCCGCCTGGCACGCCGTGCGCCGCGGTGAATCGGCTCTCGCGGTAGTCGACGCCCGCGGCGATTTCGCCGGGCTCATCCCGCCGGACCGGCTGCTCGCCGTGCTGCTCGCCGAGCACGAAGAAGATCTCTCGCGCCTCGGCGGCTTCATGAGCAGCACCGCCACGGTGCGCCGGAGCACGGAGGAGCCGGTGCGTCGGCGCTTCGGCCATCGCCTGCCGTGGCTGCTGGTCGGGCTGGCCGGCGCCCTCGCCTCCGCCGACCTCGTCGGCGCCTGGCAGGCGCGGCTCGAGGACATGGTGACGATCGCCTTTTTCATCCCGGCGATCGTCTACCTCGCCGACGCCGTCGGCACGCAGACCGAGACGGTGGTGGTGCGCGGGCTGTCGATCGGCGTGCGGTTGCGGCAGATGCTCGCGCGCGAAACGCTGGCCGGACTCGCCATCGGCGTAGCGCTCGCCTGCGTCGCCGGCCCGCTGCTGCTCTGGCGCTGGGGCAATCCGCAGCTCGCCCTGGCAGTCGCCCTGGCGCTGTTCGCCGCCTGCTCGACTGCCACGGTGGTTGCCATGGTCCTGCCGTGGGCGCTCGACCGCGCCGGCATCGATCCGGCATTCGGCAGCGGACCGCTCGCCACCGTGATCCAGGACCTGCTGTCGATCCTGATCTATTTCGTGATCGTCGATGCCGTCGTTGCCTGAACGGCGCACGCGGGTCGCCGGTCGTCTTACCGCGTTCTACGCGCTCGCCTGCGCGCTGAGCTGGGCCTGCTGGATCCCGGCAGCGTTGAACCCGGACGGCAGCCATGCGCTGCTGCTTGCCGGCGGCTTCGGCCCGCTGGCAGCCGCCGCGATCATGCTCGGCCCGCGCAGCCAGCGCGCCGAGCGCCACCGCTGGTGGCTCCGGCTGACCGGCGTACGGGCCATGATGTCGCCGGCCGGCGCGATCAGCGTGCTGGGCCCCCTGCTGCTGGCGGGCCTTGCGCTCGCAAGCTGGCAACTCGGGGACGGCATCGACCTGCCCGGCGCTGGTGCCGGCGGGTTCGCCCGGCTGCTGGTCCTGGTGGTGCTGCTCGGCGCGCTGCCGCAGGAATTCGCCTGGCGCGGCTACGCGCTGCCGCTGCTGATCCGGGGTCGCGACCCGGTCGCGCCGACGCTGCTCCTCGGCCTCGGCTGGGCGCTGTGGCAGCTGCCGCTGTTCTTCGTGCCCGGCACCTGGCAGGCCACGATCCCAGCGGTTTCCGTGTTCGGCCTGCTGTACCTGGTCGGCGTGCTGGCGCAGTCGCTGCTGCTGACCACGCTCTACCTGGCCACGCGCTGCACCTGGACAGCGGTCGCCTTCCAGGGCGGCACGCTGCTCGCCGGCGAGTACTGGCAGCTGCCGCTGGCAGCAGAACTGCACCGCTGGCTGTGGACCGTGCTGCTCGCGGGCATGGTGCTGCTGCTGCGCCCACCCTTCGGCATCTATTCCGGTGCCGATGGTGAGGGCACGCGACGCTGAAGCGGATTGCGCGCGCCGGTCGCGACTGGCGTCGCTCCCACAGGGTAGATGTCGCTCCCACAGGGTAGATGAGGTGTCTGCTGTGGGAGGGGCGCAAGCCCCGACCGCTCGGCCACAGCAGGTGCCCTTACGGCGGAGGGGCTGAGGAATCGCGGCTGAAGCCGCTCCCACAGGGGACCGGCGCACAACTGTGGGAGGGGCGCCAGCCCCGACCGGAAGCGTCGCGACTGGCGTCGCTCCCACAGAGCGGAGGTCAGCTGGCCTGGTCGATGCGCACCACGCGCAGGTCACGGACCATGCGCACGGCGTCCTCGATGCGCTCGTAATAGCCCGGCAGCCGTTCGGCCTCCCGGTAGCCGAGCTGGCGGTAGAAGCGTCGGGCCGCGGCGTTGCTGGCGCGAACCTCGAGGCTCACCTCGAAGGTACCGGCCACCATGGCTGTCGCCTCGAGCCAGCGCACGAGGCGGGTGCCGAGCCCCACGCGCCGGCAGCGCGATTCGACCGCAAGCAGGTTGAGGTGGGCCGATTCCTCGCCAAAACCCATGATGGCGAAACCGGTCAGCTCGTCGCCGCGACGGGCGGCGAGGACCACCGACTCCGGGTTGTGAATCTGGCGCGCCACGCGCCGCGCTGTCCACGCCCAGGACGGCAGGCCAGCCTCCACCAGCCGGCGTGACATGAGCGCGATCGGCACCGCATCGATGGCCCGGGCCAGGGCAAGGGTGTCGAGGTGTGATGTTTCGCGCACTGAAGTCTGCCCCCCTGCAGGCTGCGGGCAGTTATCGCGGCTGACGCGGTGGCCCCGGAGAATTCGCGGCCGAAGCCGCGCCTGCGGTGCTGTCCTGCGTAGCCGTCTGCCCTGTGGCTGCGACTGTACACCCGGCGCGACCGGACATGCAGCGGGATGGACATAACGGCAGGGGCAGGTGCGGGCGCGCTAGAATGGCCGGCACAACGGGCCGGCGGCCCGACGCGTCGAACTGAACCGCCGGTCACCCGCGGAGAAAACCATGCGCACCGTGCCGACGACCCTGCGATTCGCACTGCTCGCGGTGCTCTGCATCGGCGCGGCTGGTGTGCGCGCCGACGACGACCCGTTCCATCGCATCCGCCGTCTCGAGGGCACGTGGCTTGCCGTCGATGCGCAGGGGCGTGCCACCGACCAGGTCGTGAGCGTGTTCCGTGTCACCGCCAACGGCCACGCCGTGCAGGAAGTCATGTTCCCGGGCACGGCCAATGAGATGGTGAACATGTACTACCGCGATGTCGACCGCGTACTGCTGACGCATTACTGTGCGGGCGGCAACCAGCCGACCATGCGCCTGCAGCCCGCAGCCGACCCGAATGTCGTCGAACTCGTCTTCGAGGACATCACCAACATGGCCACGATCGACGACGAGCACATGCACGAGGGTCGCCTGCAGTGGCTCGGGGAGGACCGCTTGAAGACCGAGTGGCGCTCCTTCAAGGACGGGAAGTACCTCGAGACAGCACGCTTCGAAATGGTGCGCCAGCGATGAGTCCGGATGCCGGCGGCCATGCAGCCGCACCGCACGCCCACAGCGCCATCAACCTGCGCCGGCTGGTGTGGCTGCGCACCATTGTCATTCCGGGAGCAGCGGTGGCGCTGCTCCTCGCCGGGCGCTTCTACAACCTGCCGATCCGCGTCGCACCGCTGCTCACCATCGTGTTCGTGCTGGCTCTGGTCAACATCTGGACCTGGTGGCGGCTGCGCTCGGCCGGCGCCATTCCCAACATCGAATTCTTCATCCAGATGCTGGTCGACGTCACTGCGCTCACCGGCATCCTCTACTACAGCGGCGGCGCCACCAACCCGTTCGCCTACCTGTTCCTGATCCCGCTCGCGATCAGCGCCACGGTGCTACCACGCCGCTACACCTGGCCGATGGCCCTGATCACGGCGGCGGCCTATTCGATGCTGCTGTTCTACCGGGTGCCGCTGCCGCCATTCGGGCAGCCCGGTGCGGGCCCGGGGTTCCTCGTGCACATCGTCGGCATGTGGCTCGGCTTCGTGCTGAGCGCCGTCCTGATCGCCCAGTTCGTGCTGAGCATGGGCGAGACCCTGCGCGAACAGGAACGCACGCTCGGTGAAGCGCGCGAGCGTGCGCTGCGCGACGAACGCGTGGTGGCAGTGGCAACGCTGGCCGCCGGCGCCGCGCACGAGCTGTCGACTCCGCTCGCCACCATGGCGCTGGTCACCACCGAACTCGCCGAGGAGTATCCGCGCGAGCGGTATCCGCAGCTGCACGACAACCTGCAGCTCCTCAGGAGCCAGATCCGCAAATGCAAGGATTCGCTCTCGGTGATCTCGGCGGCCGCCGGCGCCGGGCGTGCGGATGCGGCCCGTCCCGTGCGCGTCGATGCCTTCATCCGCCATGCCGTGGCCGAAGTGCGCCGGCTCCGTCCCGGTGCCGCGATCGACGTGCGCATCGCCCCCGGCCGGCCGGTGCCCGAGATCGTCGTCGAGCGCACGCTGACACAGGCCCTGCTCAACGTACTGCACAATGCGGTGGATGCCTCGCCCGCCGACGTGCACGTCGCCTGCAACTGGGATGGCGACCGCGTGCGCATCGAGGTGCAGGACCATGGGCCCGGCATCAGCCTGAAATCGCTGAAGCCGGGCTTCGAACCAGCGCGCTCGACCAAGGACGCCGGGCTCGGCCTGGGTCTGTTCCTCACCCACACGGCGCTCAGCCACCTCGGTGGCGACATCAGTTTCGGCAACGCACCGGGCGGCGGTGCGCGGGTCACGGTCGACCTGCCACTGGCCCGCATGCAGACGGGAGGCTGACGACGATCATGGCGGAAGCAGGTACCACTTTCCTCGTTGTGGATGACGACGAGATCTTCTGCGACGTGCTCACCCGCGCCCTCGAGCGGCGCGGTTGCACGGTGACGGCCGCATGTTCAATTCCCGAGGCACGCCAGGCGCTCGAGCGCCAGGTGCCTGACTTTGCGGTGATCGACCTGCGCATCGGCAGCGACTCGGGACTGACCCTGGTGCACGAGATCGCGCAGCGTTCACCGCGCACCAGCACCGTGGTGCTGACCGGCTACGGCAGCATCGCCACCGCGGTGGAAGCCATCAAGCTCGGCGCCGTGCACTATCTCACCAAGCCGGTCGAGGTCGACGAGATCCTCGCCGCCCTGAAGAAAGGCATCCCGGCGGACAGCGCCCCGCCCCCGCCATCGGAGGCGCAGCCGAAGCCGCTGTCCGTGCGCCGGGCCGAGTGGGAGCACATCCAGCGCGTACTCTCCGACCACGCCGGCAATATCTCCGCTGCCGCCCGCGCCCTCGGTATCCACCGGCGCACCCTGCAACGGAAACTGCGCAAGCGTCCGGTGCGCCGCTGAGCTGCGGCAGTAATTCCCGATGCCGGTTCAATGTCCGTATCATCACGGACGTCACCCCGGGAAACCTTCATGACGCGACCGGATTCCACCACCACGCACCTCGTGCTGGTCGGTGGCCAGCTCTGCACACCACGCTTCTGGGACGAACAGCGCAAAGGCCTCGCACGTCGCGCCGAGCTGCACGACTTCTGCCCGGGCGAGGCTCCCGGCGAGCGCAGCGTGGCCGATGCGGCGCGCCGGCTCCTCGCCACAGCACCCACGCGCTTCGCGATCGCCGGGCACGCCCTCGGCGGCTTCATCGCCCTGGAAGTCGTGCGGCAGGCTCCCGGACGCGTCACGCATCTCGCCCTGCTCGGCACCAATGCCGAACCCGACGCGCCCTCGGCCTACGCGCGGCGCATGGCGTACAAGCGCTTGGCCGAAGCCGGCCAGCTCGAGGAACTCATCGCCGAGCGCTACGCCGCCGTGCTGCACCCGGCGCTCGCCGCAGAGCCACGCTACCGCGACATCGTCGCCACGATGGCGCGCGCGACCGGCGCGGAGCGCTTCCTGCGCCAGCAGGATATCGTGCTCGGCCGCCCCGACAGCCGCCCGAGCCTCGGCGCGATCCGCTGTCCCTGCGTACTGATCGTCGGTCGTGAGGACCGCCTCGGCACCGTGGCGCAGCACGAAGAAATTGCCCGCGGCATCGCCCAGGCACGGCTGCACGTGATCGAGGACTGTGGACACTTTTCGCCGCTCGAGAAACCTGCGGAAGTGACTGCCCTGCTGCTCGAGTGGCTGACGTCCGGCCATCCGGCATAGCGGTGTCGTCGCGACTGGCGTCGCTCCCACAGAACGAGGAGGCGTGCTGCTGTGGGAGCGGTGCTGCTGTGGGAGGGGCGCAAGCCCCGACCCACTTGCGCTAGGATGACAGTCCCGCCCGCAGGAGCACACCGTGAGCAATCCCAACCGATTCTGGCGCATTGCGAGCCGGCCGACCGGCGAAGTCTCGGCAGCGAACTTCGCCTGGATCGAAGCGCCGCTCCCCGAACCCGGCGCCGGCGAACTGCTGGTGCGGGTCATTTACCTGTCGATCGACCCGGTGCAGCGCTACTGGCTGTCGCCGGATGCCACCTTCGGCCCACCGGCCGCACCCGGCATGCCGATGCCCGGACGGGTCTGGGGTGTCGTGGAGAAGTCACCGGACAACCGGTTTCGCGCCGGTGACCTGGTGGCCGGTCCCGGCACCTGGTCGCGCTGGTGCACGCTGCCGGTCGCCATGACGGAACCCGTGCCGGACTGGCCGGGCATTCCGTTGCTTGCACACACGTCGCTCTTCAGCATGCAGGCGCTCACCGCCTACTTCGGCATGCTGGAGATCGCCCAGCTGCGCAAGACCGACATCGTCGTGGTGTCGGCGGCTGCAGGCGCGGTCGGCTCCCTGGTCGTGCAGATCGCGCGCAACCACGGCTGCGCACGCCTGGTCGCGATCGCCGGGGGTGCCGAC
The DNA here is from genome assembly GCA_964415505.1 of uncultured Chromatiaceae bacterium. Lineage (GTDB taxonomy): Bacteria > Pseudomonadota > Gammaproteobacteria > Steroidobacterales > QUBU01. The sequence continues at coordinate 14,992 of CAYQAR010000026.1, forward strand.
AAGTGCCGCTGGCTGCGCGAGGAACTCGGCGCCGACCACGCGATCGACTACAAGGCCGGCGACATCGGTGCGGCACTCGATGCCGCCTGTCCCGACGGTATCGACGTGTATTACGACAACGTCGGCGGCGGGATCCTCGATGCCGTGCTCGCCCGGATCAGGCCGCATGCGCGCATCGCCTGCGGCGGCTTCATCTCGCACTACAACGAGGCCGGTGACGCCCATGGCATCCGCAACTTCTCCATGCTGGCACTGAAGCAGGCCCGCGCCGAAGGCTTCAGCTGCTTCGAGTACGTGCACCGTGCCGGTGAGGCATTCACGGCGCTGCGGCGCTGGTACGAGGAAGGCCGGATCAAAGGCCACACGCACCTGGTCGAGGGCCTGGAGCGCGCTCCCGAGGCACTCGCCGGCATCTTCCGTGGCAGCAATCTCGGCAAGAGCGTGGTGCAGGTGTCGGCACCACCGGATCGCAGGAGCCCGACATGACCCGCAAGAGCAAAGACGACCAGGCAGTCGAGGCGCTCTTCGCGCGCTACATCGACGCCTGGAATGCACGGGACTACGCCTGCATTGCCAACGACGTCTACCGCACGCCGGTCTACGTCTTCGATGCGGCGGCAACCAGCATTCTCGCGACACCCGACGAGATCGTCGGCCTGCTGGCGGGACTCCGGGCAGACCTCGACGCTGCGGGCTTCAGCCACTCGCTGCTCGACCACGTCAGCACCTGCGACCTCGGCGACGGCCTGATGTTCGCCACCTTCCACTACCGGCGGATATTCCGCACCGAGGCCGGCGGCGAGAAGGACGACCTCCTCGCCTCGGCGTACATCGTGCGCCGGTATCCCGACGGCTGGCACATGGTCGCGCACGTGTTCCAGGCCATACCGTCCGAATTCTCGTGCGCGCCACGCAAACTCTGAAAAGAAAATGGGGGTCGGAGTCATGATTCCGACCCCCATTTTCTGCTGCGGGCGCCTCATCCACGCTTCGACTGCCCGGAAGGGATCGCTGGAATGACCGCGACGACTCTCGATCTTGGAACGAAGTTCCTGCAGGCCACCCGGCAGGACGGCGTGTTGCGCGTCGTGATCAACCGACCCGAGCGTAAGAACGCCTTCACCGCGGACATCTATCGCGGCATCAAGCGCGCGGCCGTGCTGGCCGACGCCGATCCTGACATCGACGTCCTGCTGCTCACCGGCGCCGGCGACGTGTTCTGTTCCGGCGGCGACATGGGCAGCAAACCCGAATCGGACGACTTCGAACGCGAGCCCGATCCGATCGACTGGCTGCCGTACCGGCACCTCGAACGCTGCTCGAAGGTCGTGATCACCATGGTCAACGGCCTGTGCTACGCGGGCGGCATGGTGCTCGTGCTCTGCAGCGACATCGCCGTCGCCGCGGATCGCGCCACCTTCCGCGCCCCGGAACTGCTGCGCGGCATCGCCGACACGCTGCTGTCGGCGCGCCTGCCGAAGCAGGTCGGCATGGCGCGCGCCAAGTACCTGATCCTAACCGCGGCGACGATCGATGCCGCGGAAGCCGAGCGGATCGGACTGATTGCGAAGGTCGTGCCGGCAGTGGAACTCGAAGCCACCGTGGCCCGGATCGTCGAACAGGTGCGCGCGACCGGCCCCGGCGCGCGTGCAGCCCTGAAGCGCGACATGAACGCCCAGCTGCCCGCATTCGATCTCGCGACGTTCTCCCAGTCGACGCGCTCCCGGGAAATGCAGGAAGGCATCCAGGCCTTCCTCGAGAAGCGCCCGCCGCGCTGGCCGCGCTGACAGCCCTAGAAGTGATACGCGAGCTGCGCCCCCCAGGTCCTCGGTGCAGCCATGATGCCGAACGGCCGGCCGATCTCGACGGCCGATTCGAGGATCGTGGCGTAGTACAGCTTGTCTGTCAGGTTCTTCCCGTAGACCGCAACCTCCCAGCGCTCGTCGTTGCTGGTCACGGCGACCCGTGCATCGACGAGGTTCAGTGGCGGCTGGTCCGAGCGACTGCGGTTGAACGCATTGAAGTAGCTTCTGCTCTGGTAACGGTAGTCGATGCGGTAGACGATCGAGCCAATCGAGAAGAACGGGTGCGTATAGGCCACGCCCAGTGTCGCCGCGACGTCAGGCGCGCGCGGCAGTTCGTTGCCGGCCAGGTTGACCGACGGAACTGACGGTTGCGTCGGGTCCTGCGTGACGAACTCGTCGTATTCGGTGTGCAGGAGGGAGAGCCCCAGGTTCACGTCGAGCGAGTCGGTCGGGCGGGCGGTCACCTCGAGTTCCATGCCGTAGATCGTCGCGTCCGCCGCGTTCTTGATCGTGCCGACGAACTGCTCGAATACCGAGACCTGCATGTCGGTGTAATCGTAGTAGAACGTGGAGAGGCTCGCCTGCATGCGCCCGTCGAGCAGGCTCGTCCTGATGCCGCCGTCCAGAACCCAGACGGTTTCTGGCTCGTAGCTCGGCTGGTAGCCGTTGAAGACGAAGCCACCGCTCTTGAAACCCTTGGTCAGGTTTGCATAGAGCAGCGTGTCGTCATCCCAGTCGTACTCGATCCCGAATTTCGGAGTCCAGGCATCGTCGTTGCGGTCGAGTACCTGCTGCTGGACATTGCCGAAGCCGAAATCCGAGACCTGCGTTGCATCGCGCTGCTCATCGCTGTAGCGCAGGCCGAGCGTGAGGCGCAGGTCCTCGGTAAAGCCGTACGTGGCCTGTCCGAACGCCGCCCAGGCCTCGGTTTCCATGTCGGCCCGGTGGTCGATGTTGAAGCCGAAAGCCGGGATCTCGACGAACACATGAGAGGTACCGTCGTCGTTGAAGTAGTACAGCCCGACGAGCCACTGCAGCGGACCCGTGGATTCGGAGGCGAGGCGCAGTTCCTGGCTGTACTGGTCGAACCGGGAGTCGTCGAAGAAGTTCTGGTAGAAGCCGTCCGTCGAGTCGCCATCGAACAGCGAGAAGAAGTCGGTCTCCCGATAGCCGGTGATCGACGTCAGGGTGAAGTCGCCGGGCGCCCAGTTGATCTCGAGGACGCCGCCGCGCTGTTCCTGCGCCATGACGTCTTCGACGTCGTGGGCGACCGCGCGCTTGTCGACCGGGTCGTAGCCGCTGAACGGCGGCAGTTCGAAGACGGAAGGTGAGTCCTCGAGGATCTTGAATGGCGCCTGGCGATTGTCGAGGTCCGTGTAGTCGGCGATGACATCGACCGTCAGCGTGTCGGTGGCCAGGTAGCGCAGCCTCAGGCGACCGGCCGTAAAGTCCTGGTCGTCCAGCGCCTTGCCGGTCGTTTCATTCCGCGTATAGCCGTCGCGATCGCCCTTGACCAGGCTGATCCGTCCGAGGAGCTTGTCGTCCACGATGGGGCCGTTCAGCGTGCCGGCAATGCGGGTGTAGTCGTAGCTGCCGAACTCGGCCTGGACGTCGCCGCCGAACTCGTTCGTCGGTGCCCGCGAGATGATGTTGATGGCACCGCCCGTCGCATTGCGGCCGTAGAGTGTGCCCTGCGGTCCACGCAGCACCTCGACGCGTTCGACGTCGTAGAGGTCGAAATTGGCCGCCGATGTCCGCGCCACGTACTGGCCGTCGACGTTGACCGCCACACCCGGATCACCTCCCGAGGTCAGGTTCTCCGTGCCGACGCCGCGGACGAAGATCTTCGAGACGAGTTCCTGGTTGACGATCAGGCTCGGCATGAGCATGCCGGCCTCGTTGAGGTCGCGCACGACCGCGTCATGCAGGGCCTCGCTATCGAGGGCCGACACGGCCGCGGGCGTCTCCATCAGGCTGGTGGCCCGCTTCTGGGCCGTGACGACGATCTCCTCGATCTTCTTTCCCTGCCCGAGAACCTGTGCGGGCATCACCAGCAGAACGGTGGAGATCGCTGCCAGCGGTACGCCAAAAGCAACATGCCTGTTCATGGATTTGTCCCCCGTTTTTTTTTGCGCCGAAGCATCGGGCGTCAACTGCGTATCTGAAATACGCCAATACGGCTGATATGTCAAAAAGTTTGACGTTGTATTTTGGGTACAGAGACCCGGGGGATGCTTTGCTGTGGGAGGAGCGCAAGCCCCGACCAAATGGGTCGCGACTGGCGTCGCTCCTACTGGAGCGAGCTGCTCTACTGTGGGAGGGGCGCAAGCCCCGACCCTCCCATGGACTGCTCAACCGAGTTCGTTGCGCACCAGCGCAGCGCCGAGCACCATCGCGCGCATCTTGCCCCAGGCCACTTCGCGCGGCAGGTACTTGAAGCCGCAGTCCGGTGCCACCCACAGCTGCTCCGCGGGCAGGTGGTCGAGCGCGGCGCGGATGCGGTCGGCGACCAGCTGCGGCGTCTCGATGTGCAGATCGGCGAGGTCGAGCACGCCGAGCATCACGATCTTGTCGCGCAGTTCGCGCAGCACGTCGAGCTTCAGGCGCGGTTGCGCCGCTTCGATCGAGATCACGTCGATGGCCGAGGCTGCGAGTTCGCCGAGGAACGAGTAACCATCCGGCTTCTTCGTCTCGTTGCCGTGCACATGCGCGTAACCGAAGCAGTTGTGCAGTGCGGTGAGGCCCTGCACGCCGGCGACGGCGCGGTTGATGGCCTCGACGGCGTACACCCGCGCCTTCTCGGCGCGCGCCTGCACGTAAGGCTCGTCGAGCTGCACCACGTCGACACCAGCGGCGAACAGGTCACGGATCTCCTCGTTGACGGCCTCGGCGTAGGCGAGCGCGAGGCTGCGCTCGTCGGGGTAGTAGTCGTTCTGCGCCTGCTGCGCCATCGTGAAGGGTCCGGGCAGCGTGATCTTGAGCGGCTTGTCGGTCAGGTGCCGCAGCAGCGCGATGTCGCCGCTCTCGATCGGCGCCCGGCGCCGGATCGGCCCGGTCACGCGCGGCACCGGGTTGGGTTTGCCGGTGCGGTCCATGGCCGTGCCGGGGTGGTCGACGTCGATGCCCTCGAGCGCATTCGCCAGGCGGTTGGAATAGCTCTCGCGACGGATCTCGCCGTCACCGATGATGTCGATGCCCGCGCGCAGCTGGTCGAACACGGCCAGCGCGGTCGCATCGTCCTGCGCGGACTGCAGCAGCCCCTCCGGCACCCGCCAGAGTTCCTGCGCCCGCACCCGCGGCGGCAGGCGGCTGCCGAGGCGCTCACGATCGATCAGCCAGTCCGGCTGCACATAGCTGCCGACGAGCGTGGTTGGGAGCAGGGTACGAATCATGCGGTGTCCTCTCTGACGCGCCCGCCCGGCGGGTGCCCGCCCGGCGGGTGCCGGGTCGCAGTTCTCGAAGTTGTTAATGAAAGGCTGCTCATCCTGCCAGCCGCGGCGCCCGTCGGCAACGACCGGTCAGGGTGACATTGGTCGACACGGCGCCAGACAGGGGGAATCGCGGCTGAAGCCGCTCCTACAGAGAGACAGAGAACGAGGCCGGCTGTTGCCGGGCCGCTCGCGGCGGGCGTAGAGGGCCAGCGGAGCAGGATGCGGAGCGCCAGCCCGAGACGAGCGAGCGCAGGCCAGGGATGGCCGCAGCGAGCGTCCCGTCGTGAGTGGCCCGGCAACAGCCGTGGCACCAGGCCCAAAGGAAAATCGCGGCTGAAGCCGCTCCAACAGAGACGGGGATCGCGGCTGCGGCCGCGCCCGGGTCAGGGGGTGCCGTGCCGCTGCCGCCACCAGAACTTGTGCAGCTCGGCGGCCAGCACCACGCTGGTGGCGAGCGCGAAGAGCACCAGCCAGTCCGCGCCGCGTACGGGTGCCGTATCGAGCACCGCCCGTGCCGGCGGGAAGTACAGGGTGAGCACGTGCACCGCGAGCGCTGCGGCGGCCCCCGCGACCAGGACGGGACTGCGCAGCAGGGACAGCGTGAACACCGGGCGGGTCTCCGAGCGGCAGTTGAGCAGGTGCAGGTTCTCGAACAGCACCATGAGCAGCAACAGCAGGTTGCGTGCGCCCGCCTCGTCGTACCCCGCCGCCAGCAGGGTCGTGAACACCGCGAAACCGACGCTGCCCATCACCGCGGCGGACACCACGATGCGTTCGATCATGAGCCGGTCGAACACCGGTTCGTCTGCCGGCCGTGGCCGACGGCGCAGGACATCAGGCTCTGCCGGCTCGAAGGCCAGCGACATGTCCTGGATGCCGTTGGTGACCAGGTTCAGCCACAGCAGCTGCACGGCCGTGAGCGGCAGCGGCATGCCGGTGAGCACGGCGAGTCCGACCAGCACGACTTCGGCGGCACCGGTGGAGACCAGCAGGAAGACGATCCTGCGGATGTTGTCGTAGGCGATCCGTCCTTCCTCGATGCCGGCGGTGATCGAGGCGTAGTGGTCATCGGTGATGACGAGCTCGGCCGCCTCGCGGGCCACGTCGGTGCCACCACGGCCCATCGCCACGCCGATGTCGGCGGCGCGCAGAGCCGGGGCATCGTTGACACCGTCGCCGGTCACCGCGACGACGAACCCGGCCGCCTGCGCCGCCCGCACCACGTCGAGCTTCTGTTCCGGGGCGACGCGCGCGAACACGCGCACGCGCGTCGTCAGCGCAGCCAGGCCAGTGGGTGTGGTCGCCGCGAGCTGCATCCCGGTGCAGACCTCGTCGGCGTGCCCGGCGAGGCCGAGATCGCGTGCAATCGCCAGCGCCGTGACCGGGTGATCACCCGTGACCATGATGGTGCCGACCCCGGCTTCGGCAGCAGCGCGGATCGCCTCGCGCACGCCCGGCCGCGGCGGATCGATCATGCCGACGATGCCGAGCAGGCGCAGGCCCGCCGGCTCGACCGCGCCACCCACCCCGGGCAGCCCGGCGGCCGGCCCGCCGGCGACGAACAGCACGCGTAGGCCGCGCGCCGCCATCTCTTCGGCTGCACGCAACGCACACGACACCGTACCGTCGTCGGCACACATGGTGGCGACGCGCTCCGGCGCACCCTTCACCCACGCCCACGTCACGCCGTCGTGCACATGGAAACTCGCCGCGAAGCGCTGCTCGGGCTCGAAAGCAATTGTCCCTGTCCGTGGCCAGGACTCCTGCAGCTGCGCTGCACGCCAGCCGACGCGCGCGGCGAAACTGAGCAGAGCCACATCCGTCGGATCGCCACGCCAGCGCCAACCCTGAGCGTCCTCGTCGAGGTCGCCCTCGTTGCAGAGCACCAGCGCGCGGGCAAGATCGGCGAGCGCGCCATCGGCCCGCCCGACGACATCACCGTTCCGGTCGCGCACCGCCCCGACCGGCGCGAATCCCGCCCCGTCGGCCTCGAATACTGACCCGTCGGGCAGCCAAGCTTCGCGCACGGTGAGTTCGTTGCAGGTGAGCGTGCCGGTCTTGTCGCTGGCGATGAGCGTGCAGCTGCCGAGACCCTCGACCGCCGCCAGGCGCCGCACGATCACGCCGCGTCGGGCCATGCGTCGCGTACACACCGACAGTGCCACCGTGAGCGCCACGGGCAGCCCCTCGGGAATCGCCGACACGGCGAGCGCAATCCCGAACACGAGCATGTCCATCGGCGAGTAGCCACGCACCAGCACGCCGAGGACGCCGATCAGGACCGCCGCCACCAGCACCGCGATGCCGATGCGCTGGCCCAGCACGCGCATGCGCCGCAGCAGGGGCGGCTCGCCCGGCGGCATCGCCCCGACGGTCACGGCGAGCCGGCCCACTGCCGTGGCCGTACCGGTGTCGGTGACGACGGCCTGTCCCCGCCCGCGCACGACGATGCTGCCGGCGTGCACCATGCAGCTGCGGTCGGCGAGCGGCGTCCCGGCGGGCAACGGTCCGGTCGCGGCTTTCGCCACCGGCAGCGACTCGCCCGTCAGCAGCGACTCGTCGAGTTCCAGTCCCTCGGCAGCGACGAGGCGGGCATCAGCGGGAACGCGTGCCCCGGATTCGAGCGCGACGATGTCGCCGGGCACGAGATCCTCGGCTGGCAGTTCGGTAAATCGGCCGTCGCGCAGCACGGTGGCACGGATGCGCAACAGGCGTTGCAGGGCGCGGCTGCTGCGCTCGGCGCGCGACTCCTGCCAGGCGCCGATCGCGGCATTGATGCCGAGCGCCACGAGGATGAACGCGGCGTCGCCGGGATCACCGCTCGCCGCCGCGAGCACGGCGGCCAGCAGCAGGATATAGATGAGTGGGCTGCGGAACTGGCGCAGCACGATCATCACGGTGGACGTGGGCTGCGGCTCCGGCAGGACGTTCGCTCCGTGGCGCCGGCGGCGGGCCGTTGCTGCGGCGCTGTCGAGGCCTGCCGTGGTCGCGCCAGCCCGCGCGAGTGCTGCCGCCACGTCGAGCGCGTGCCAGGGCGTCGGCTCGCTCATGCGCCCGGCGACGCGCAGCGCCGCCCGTCAGCCCGGAAGGTCTCGCGAGCGATCGTCCCCGCCGCGGGCATGGCTGTGGTCGTCGCTGGTCAGCGACCGCGCAAGCGCGGGCTGCGGGCAGGACGTGTGCCGGAGGCGGGGGGCGTGGGGGACGCAGCATCGGGCAGACCCGTGTGCTGGGTGCGAAACGGCATGCTCCGCGGGCTGCGGCGCCCTTCGCCGCGGGTACCGGTGCCGGCAGGCTGGGTGGCGGGCACGAGCTGGTGGCGGCCGCTGCCGATGAGGTCCGCGCGGCCCATGCGGCGCAGCGCCTCGCGCAGCACCGGCCAGTTCTCCGGATCGTGGTAGCGCAGGAAGGCCTTGTGCAGGCGGCGCACCTTGAGGCCCTTCGGGATGCGCACGCGCTCGCTCGTGCGCGTCACGCGCCGCAGCGGATTGCGGCCCGAGTAGAACATGGCCGTGGCACTCGACATCGGCGTCGGCAGGAAAGCCTGCACCTGGTCGGCCCGGTAACCGTTGGTCTTCAACCAGAGCGCGAGCTCGAGCATGTCCTCGTCGCTGGTGCCGGGATGCGCGGCGATGAAGTACGGTATCAGGTACTGCTTCTTGCCGGCTTCGGCGGAGTACTTGTCGAACAGTTCGCGGAACCGGTAGTAGGTGCCGATGCCGGGCTTCATCATCTTCGTGAGCGGACCCTCGCTGATCGCCTCCGGGGCGATCTTGAGGTAGCCGCCGGTGTGGTGCGTGGCGAGCTCCTTCACGTACTCAGGCGACTCGGCCGCGAGGTCGTAACGCACGCCCGAGGCGATCAGCACCTTGCGCACGCCGGGCAGCTCGCGCGCCTTGCGGTACAGGCGCACCAGCGCCGAGTGGTCCGTGCTCATGTTGGGGCAGATGCGCGGAAACACGCACGAAGGCCGCCGGCAGGCCGCTTCGATGCTGCGGCTGCGGCACGCCAGGCGATACATGTTCGCCGTCGGGCCGCCGAGGTCGGAAATGATGCCGGTGAAGCCGGGCGCGGTGTCGCGCACCCGCTCGATCTCGCGCAGCACGGACTTCTCGGAGCGGCTCTGGATGATGCGCCCCTCGTGTTCGGTGATCGAACAGAAGGTGCAGCCCCCGAAACAGCCGCGCTGGATGGCGATCGAGAAGCGGATCATCTCGTAGGCCGGGATCTTCGCCGTGCCGTAGGCCGGGTGCGGCCGGCGCTGGTAGGGCAGCTCGTGGACCGCATCGAGCTCGCGCGTGGTGAGCGGGATCGGCGGCGGATTCAGCCACACGTCGACATCGCCGTGGCGCTGCACGAGGGCGCGCGCGTTGCCGGGGTTGGACTCCAGGTGCAGGATGCGCGAGGCGTGGGCGTAGAGCGTCGGGTCCTCGAGGACCTCGCGGTAGCCGGGGATGCGCATCACGCTGCGGGTACGCTCGGCGCCGGCGACCTCGCGTTGGGCGTGCACGACGCGATGGCCATCGGGCGCGGTGGCCGGCTCGACGGGCACCTCTTCGTCGATGCTGGTCGAATCGACCTCGATCCAGTCCGCCGGGATCTCGCGGCGCACGACGGCGGTGCCGCGGATGTCGGTGAGCTCACGCACGTCCTCGCCCGCTTCCAGGCGGTGGGCGATCTCGGCGAGCTGACGCTCGCCGTTGCCGAAGACCAGGATGTCGGCCTTGGCATCGAGCAGGATCGAACGGCGCACCTTCTCCGACCAGTAGTCGAAGTGCGCGATCCGCCGCAGCGACGCCTCGATGCCGCCGATGACGATCGGCACGTCGCCGAAGGCTTCGCGGGCGCGCTGCGCGTAGACAATAACGGCGCGGTCCGGGCGGTGGCCGCCGGTACCGCCCGCCGTATACGCGTCATCGCTGCGGATGCGCCGGTCGGAGGTGTAGCGGTTGACCATCGAGTCCATGTTCCCGGCGGTCACGCCGAAGAACAGGCGCGGACGGCCAAGCGCACGCAACGGCCCGGCGTCGTGCCAGTCCGGCTGGGCGATGATCCCGACCCTGAAGCCCTGCGCCTCGAGAAAGCGGCCGATGATCGCCATGCCGAAGCTCGGCAGGTCCACGTAGGCATCCCCGGTGACGAGCACGATGTCGCACTGGTCCCAGCCGAGCGCGTCCATCTCGGCCCGGCTCATCGGCAGGAACGGCGCCGGCGCCGCCGGCGCCGAGGCCGGCCGCGGGTAGGAAAAGAGATCGCGTGCCGCGTGCATGTGCGCATTTTACGGGGATTTTCCCCGTAACATACGCCTATGCGACTGCTGCTCGTGGAAGACGACGCGATGATCGGCGAGGCCGTGCAGCTCGGCCTGCGCAGGCAGGCGCTCGCGGTCGACTGGGTGCAGGACGGGCTCGCCGCGAAAGCGGCACTCGGCACCGAGTCTTTCGACCTCGTGCTGCTCGACCTCGGCCTGCCGAAGCTCGATGGCCTGCAGGTGCTGCGCTGGCTGCGTGGCACGGGCAGCAAGGTGCCGGTGCTGATCCTCACAGCACGCGACTCGGTCAGCGACCGCATCAAGGGCCTCGATGCCGGCGCCGACGATTACATCGTCAAGCCCTTCGACCTGAACGAGCTTGCGGCACGCGTGCGCGCCGTGCTGCGGCGCCAGGCCGGTCGCGCCGAGAACGTGGTCGAGCACCTCGGCATCACGCTCGACCCGGCACGCCACGAAGTCACGCGCCACGGTGAACCGGTCAACCTCTCGCACCGCGAGTTCGCCCTGCTCGAGGCACTGCTCGAGCGGCCCGGCCAGGTGCTGTCGCGCAGCCAGCTCGAGGAGCGCCTCTACGGCTGGGGCGAGGAAGTCGAGAGCAACGCCGTGGAAGTCCACATCCACAACCTGCGCAAGAAGCTCGGCGCGGAGTACATCCAGAACGTGCGTGGCGTGGGCTACCGCGTACGCGCAACCTGATGCGCACGATCCGTACGCGACTGCTGGTCTGGCTGCTGTCGGCCGTGCTGGCCGCGGGGCTCTCCGGTGCCTACACGATGTACGGCACCGCGCTCACGGGTGCGAGCCAGGTCTTCGACGAACAGCTGCAGCAGACCGCCCTGTCGCTGCGAGACCAGTCCTTCGAATACGCGCTGCCGCCGCAGCTGCCGGCCACCGAGACCCGCAACAACGTGGTGGTGCAGGTGTGGAACGCCACGGGCGTACGCGTCTATTTCTCGGAGATCTACCGCGCACTGCCGGGCCTGCAGCGACCCGGCTTCTCCACCGTCATGGTCGAGAATGTGGCCTGGCGGGTGCTCTCGCTGCCGAGCCGCGGCTACGTGATCCAGGTAGCGCAACCGATCGCCGTGCGCCAGCAGCGCGCTGCCGGGCTCGCGCTGCAGACCCTCACACCACTCGCGCTGATGCTGCCCGTGCTCGGCGTGGCCATCTGGCTCATCGTCGGGGCGCAGCTGCGCCCGCTGGCGCGGCTCGCCGAGTCCGTGCGCCAGCGCCAGCCGGAAGCGCTCGAGCCGCTCACCGAGGCTGCGCTGCCGGAGGAGATCCGGCCTCTGGTGGTGGCGCTCAACGACCTGCTCGCGCGCCTGCGCGCCGCGCTCGATGCGCAGCAGGCCTTCGTCGCCGACGCCGCCCACGAGCTGCGCACGCCGCTCACGGCGCTGCGCCTGCAGGTACAGCTCGCCGAGCAGGCCGACAGCGCCGGCGAGCAGGCAGCCGCTTTCGCCCAGCTGCGCGGTGGCATCGACCGCGCCGCCCGCATGGTGGAGCAGATGCTCGACCTCGCGCGCCACGAGGCCGCGCCGATGATGAGCGAACCTGTGGCGCTGCTCACGCTCGCGCAGGAGGTGGTCGCCGATCTCGCTCCGCTCGCCGAGGCGCGCCATCAGGATTTCGGGCTCGAAGACAGCGTTCCCGCGACAGTCCGCGGCGATCCGCATGCGCTGCGCATGCTGCTGCGCAACCTCGCCGACAACGCCATCCGTTACACACCCGAGGGTGGGCGCATCGATGTCGCCGTCGGCCACGAGGGCGACGTGCCGTTCCTTGCCGTGACCGACAGCGGCGCCGGCATTCCGCCCGAGGACCGCGAGCGGGTTTTCAGCCGTTTCTTCCGCCGGGCTGGCAGCGGTGCAGGCGGGACCGGGCTGGGCCTGGCCATCGTCCGGACCATTGTCAGAAACCATCGTGGAATCATTGAGTTGGGCAATAGCCCGCGCGGGTCAGGGCTACGCGTCACGGTGCGGTTCCCGGCACAGGCGGCCGGTTAAGAGTCTCTTAAGAGTGGCCGTTTAGCCTGCACACCATGGATTAGCGAGGTGGGGACGACGGTTCCAGCCCCCACCGAGACGGTCCTCCAGAGAAGGGTGAGAGAAACAGGCCCGGTCCCCCCTCCCGGCCTGTTTTTTTTGGTCGGGGCTGGCGCCCCTCCTACGCTTTGGCTGCCCTGGCCTGTGGGAGCAACGCCAGTCGCGACCAGCGCCCTCCCAACGGCATTGCAGCAATCAAACGTAAGATTGGCTTAAGGCGAAAAGGCGTAGACTAAAACTTCTGATACCGGTGCCGCCGTGGCCAGGGCTGTTGGCGCGGTAGCCATCCTCCCCAAACGGCGTGGCCTTCCCCCGCCACGACCGTATCCCCCCATGACCCGCCCGCGGTTCCCGACGCGGCGGCACCGGTCCCTTCCTCCAGCCGACGCATCCCCAGTAGGAGCGGCTTCAGCCGCGCCACATCAGGTCGGGGCTTGCGCCCCTCCTACAGTTCAACATCTCCGCCCTGTGGGAGCGACGCCAGTCGCGACTTGCGCCGCTCCTACGGGCGCTGCCGCCACTTGAGCCCTCGGCACGAGCGTAGGACACTGCGCGCGCCATCCCATCCCGAACGCAAACCCAATGAGCACCGCAGCCCCCGCCGGTGGTGTGCCCACCCTGCACGCGCGCGGCCTGACGAAGGTCTACCGCACCGGCGAAGTCGAGGTGCAGGCCCTGCGTGGCGTCGATCTCGACCTCATCCCCGGGGAACTGGTGGTGCTGCTCGGGCCCTCGGGCAGCGGCAAGTCGACGCTGCTCAACATCCTCGGCGGACTCGACACGGCGAGCGCCGGCGAAGTCTGGTTTCGCGGCGACTCGCTCACCCGCCTCGACGAGCGCGGGCTGACGCGTTTTCGCCGCGAACACGTCGGCTTCGTATTCCAGTTCTACAACCTGATCCCGAGCCTCACCGCCACGGAGAACGTGGCGCTGGTGACCGAGATCGCCGCCCGCCCGATGGCGCCCGAGACGGCGCTCGAACTCGTCGGCCTCGGCGAACGGCTGCACCACTTCCCGGCACAGCTCTCCGGCGGCGAGCAGCAGCGCGTGGCGATCGCCCGCGCCATCGCCAAGCAGCCCGACATCCTGCTCTGCGACGAACCGACGGGCGCGCTCGACAGCCACACGGGCGTGCGCGTGCTCGAGGCGATCGAGCACATCCACGCCGAACTCGGCACCACCACCGTCCTGATCACGCACAACGCGGTGATCGCCGACATGTCAGACCGTGTGCTCGTCATGGGTGACGGGCACATCACCGAGGAGCGGCGCAACGCCCGGCGGCGCGCAGCGCGCGAACTGTCGTGGTGAAGGCGCTGCAGCCACTCGACCGCAAGCTGCTGCGCGACCTGTGGCGGCTGCGCGCACAGGTACTCGCCATCGCGCTGGTGATGGCCTCCGGCGTGGCGCTGCTGTGCATGTCGCTGACCTCGATCGAGGCGCTCGGCGAGACCGCCGCCGCCTACTACGACCGCTATCGCTTCGCCCACGTCTTCGCGCGCGTCGAGCGCGCCCCCGAGCACCTCGCCGCCCGCATCCGGTCGCTGCCCGGGGTGGAGACGGTGAGTACGCGCGTCGTGAAGAGCGCGGTGCTCGACATCGCCGGCTTCGACGAACCGGTGATCGGCCAGCTCGTCTCGCTCCCCGCGCACGACGCGGGAGCGCTCAACCGCCTGGCCCTGCGCCGCGGCCGCCTGCCGCGCGCCGACGCGCCGGGCGAAGTCGTGCTGGCCGAGCCCTTCGCCGAGGCGCACGGCCTCGGGCCGGGTGATCGCCTGCGCGCCATCATGAACAGCCACTGGCAGGAGCTGACGGTGGTCGGGCTGGCGCTCTCGCCCGAGTACGTCTATACCATCGGCCCGGGTGCGCTGATGCCCGACGACCAGCGCTTCGGGGTGCTGTGGCTCGGTGAAGAAGCGATGCAGGCTGCCTGGGATCTCGACGGCGCCTTCAACGACGTCTCCGTGGCGCTGCTGCACGGCGCCGATGCCGACGCGGTGATCGCCCGCATGGACATCATGCTGGCGCCCTATGGCGGCATCGGCGCCTACGCCCGCGCGGACCAGATCTCGAACTGGTTCCTCATGAACGAGATCGAGCAGCTGAAGTCGATGGCGAGCATCCTGCCGACCGTGTTCCTCGCGGTGGCCGCCTTCCTCACCAACATGGTGCTGGCGCGCCTGATCGCGGTCGAACGCAGCGAGATCGGCCTGCTGAAGGCCTTCGGCTACCGCAACCGCGACGTCGCCTGGCACTACGTGAAGCTGGTGCTCGGCATCGGCCTGGTGGGCGTGGGGCTCGGCTGGCTCATGGGTTACTGGCTCGGCCTGGTGAACACGCGCATCTACGCCGATTTCTACCGCTTCCCGTTCCTGCTCTACGCGCCCGGTGCCGGCCCGTTCCTGCTGGCGGCACTCGCCAGTCTCTGCGCCGCGCTGCTCGGCGCACTCGGCACGGTGCGCCAGGTCACCGCCTTGCCGCCGGCCGAGGCCATGCGCCCGCCGGCGCCGCCGCTGTTTCGTCGCACCTCGCTCGGCCGTTTCAGCGTCTTCCGCGCCCTCGACCAGCCAACGCGCGTGCTGCTGCGCCAGGTCGGCCGCTGGCCGGTGCGCTCCTTCGTCACCAGTCTCGGCATCGGCATGGCGGTCGCCGTGGTCGTCAGCTCGATGATGTGGCTCGACGCCATCGACCGCATCGCCGATACCTATTTCCTGCAGGCGCAAGGCCAGGATGTGACGGTCGGCTTCGCCGAGCCGCGTTCCGGTACCGTGGCGCGCGACCTCGGCCGCATCGACGGCGTGCTCACCACCGAGCCGATGCGCGTGGTGCCGGCCAAGATCCGCTTTGGCCCGCGCGAGGAGCGCGAGAACCTGCAGGGCGTGCCGGCCGAACAGGAACTGCACCACGTGTTCGACGCCGCCGGGCACAGCCTGCGGTTGCCGCCCGGCGGGCTGGTGATCTCCACCATGCTGGCCGGGATGCTCGGTGCCGGCATCGGCGACGTGCTGACGGTGCAGGTACTCGAGGGCCGGCGCCCGCTGCTGGAAGTGCCGGTGGTCGGTACGTTCGAGACCTACATCGGCAGCCCGGCATATATCGACATCCACGCGCTCAACCGTCTCATGAAGGAGCAGTCGAGCGTATCGGCGGTCCATCTGCGGCTCGATACGGCGCACCGCGCCGCGGTGTTCCGCGAACTCAAGGAGACGCCGCGGGTCAGCTTCATCACGCTCAAGGATGCGGCGGTACGCACCTTCCACGAGACCATGGCGCGCACCCTGATGATCTACATCTCCTTCTTCGTGGCCTTCGCCTGCATCCTCGCCTTCGGCGTGACCTACAATGCCGCGCGCATCGCCCTCTCGGAGCGCGGGCGCGAACTGGCCACCCTGCGGGTACTCGGCTTCACGCGCGCGGAAATTTCCTACATCCTGCTCGGCGAGGTCGCGCTCCTCACCTTCGTGGCGCTGCCACTCGGCTGTGCACTCGGTTATGCGCTGGCGCGGCTGTTCGTCGGCGCCTTCACCACGGAACTGTTCCGTATCCCGCTGGCGATCGAGGCCTCCACCTATGGCCTGTCGATCCTCATCGGCGTGCTGGCGACCGCCGTGTCCGCCTTCGTGGTCCGCCGGCGGGTGGACCAGCTCGACCTGATCGCCGTGCTCAAGACCCGGGAGTGACCGATGCCGACTGTGCGCGAACGCCGCCTGCTGTTCTGGACGCCTATCGTGGCGGCGACTGTGCTCGCAGTCGGCTGGCTGTTCTGGCCGCGCGCGGTACCCGTCGATTTCGCGGTCGCTGCCCCGGGCCCGCTGGTAGTTTCCGTCAGCGATGAAGGCGAAACGCGCGTGAAGGATGTGTTCGTGATCTCCGCGCCGGTCGCCGGCCTCATGCGGCGCATCACGCTCGAGGCCGGCGACGCGGTCGTGGCCGGCACGACCGTCACGGCGTACATCGAACCGAGCGATCCATCCTTCCTCGACCGGCGCGGCGCGACCGAAGCACGGGCGGCCGTGCGCGCTGCGGAAGCGGCCGCGAAGCTCGCGCTCGCTTCAGTACACCGCGCCGAAGCCGAGCGCGACTTCGCCCAGGCCGAACTCGTGCGCTATCGCGGTCTCGCTGAACGCGATAGCGTTTCGGCGAACGACGTCGACGCCGCCGAGCGGCGCGCACGCACCGCCGCTGCCGCGCTCGAGGAAGCGCGCGCAGCGCAACGGGTACGCGAAGCCGAGCTCGCCCAGGCCCGCGCCCAGCTGATGGCCCCGGGAGCGCCGCGACGCACGCGCAGCGCCGGCTGCGACTGCATCGAGGTCACGTCTCCGGTGAGCGGCAGCGTGCTGCGCATCCTGCGCGAAAGCGAGGGCGTAGTGACCTCGGGCACGCCGCTGCTCGAAGTCGGCGATCCGGCACGCCTCGAAGTCGTCGTCGACCTGCTGTCCACGGATGCCGTCAGGGTGCGCCCGGGCCAGCGCGTGCTGATCGAAGCCTGGGGCGGCGAGGAGCCGCTCAGCGGCACGGTGCGCCTGGTCGAGCCCTTTGGCTTCACCAAGGTCTCCGCGCTCGGCATCGAAGAGCAGCGCGTCAACGTCGTCATCGATTTCACCGACCCGCCTGCACGCTGGCAGCGGCTGGGGCACGGCTACCGTGTCGAGCCGCGCATCGTGCTGGCGGCGGCCGAGCGCGCCCTGAAGGTGCCGCGTGCGGCACTGTTCCGCGACGGCACGCATTGGGCCGTGTTCGTCGACGACGACGGCCGCGCGCGGCTGCGCCACGTCGGGCTCGGGCTCGAGAACGGCCTCGAGGCCGAGATCCGCACCGGCCTCGCTGCCGGTGACCGCGTGGTGTTGCAGCCGGGGGATCGCGTCAGCGACGGGACGCGGGTGACCCCACGCGGGGCCGGCTGAAGTGCTGCCCATTCACGCGGCGTAGCCGGACCGGTGTCGCGGCCTCAGTGCTGGTGCTCGTGCTCCGCCGCCGCCGGCGCGCCAAAGCCGGTGAAGCGGTAGCGCACATACTGCGAGTGACAGGCGACACAGCCTTCGACGAGCCGGTGCAGCTGGTAGGCGGCCAGTTCGCCGTCATGCGCCCCGGCTGCAGCAGCCAGCCGGCCCGCACGCTCGTGGAAGGCGGCGTCGAGCGCATGAAAGCCTGCGGGCAATGCCTCGAGTTCGCGCCGCTGCAGCTCGGAGAGCTCGCGGTGGCGGATGTAGCTGTCGCGGATCTTCACCGCCTCACGAACCACCTGGTCCCACTCCGCCGTCGCCAGCGCCACGGTGATCGCCTGCACCCCGGAGGCGATCCCACGCATCTCGCTCTGCAGGAAGGCCCGCAGCGCCGGCGAGAGCGGCACCTCCTGCGGGGCCGCAGCCGCTGCGGCAGCGAGCGACAGACCGGTGAGCAGGCCGGCAACGAGACGGGTTCCGATCCTCATGACGCGACATCCCTGTGGAAAAATCCGATGGTAGCGTGGCGGACGCGCCGCCGACACTGCGGTCACGCGCGGTGACGGCACCGGTATCGCGGGCGCAGGCCACACGCTATCCTTCGCTGACATCCTCGCCACCATCCTGCCGCGGAACTGCTGCACCCATGGATCCGGCCGTTGCCATGCTCCTGCGCGGTGCGCTCACGCTGCTGCTTGCCGCCGCCGCGGTTGCCAAGTTCCGCGACCGGCGCATCTTTCACGGCAACATCCTCGCCTGGCGCCTGCTGCCTGCGCGGCTGGCCGGGCGCGTCGCCGACACCCTGCCCTGGATCGAAGCCGCGCTCGCAGCAGGCCTCTTCGCCGGCCTGCCGGTCGCCGCCATCGGCGCAGCCCTGCTGCTCGCCGCCTACGGGATCGGCATCGGCATCAATCTGGTCCGCGGCCGGCGCGTGATCGACTGCGGTTGCGGTGGACCACCCCAGCCGCTGAGCGGCTGGCACCTCGTGCGCAATGCCGGCCTCGTCGGCATGGCGCTCGCGACCCTGCTGCCCGTCGCCGCACGCGCGCCGAGCTGGATCGACGCCGTCACCGTCGCCGGCGGCACCGGTGCAGCCGCACTCCTTTATTACGCGATCCACGCCATGCACGCGCTGGCGCCGGTCCGCCGCCCGGTGCCGACGTGAGCCAGGCGCTGCTCGTCTCGAACCTGGTGCTGTGGGTGCTGGTGCTCGCGCTCGCTGCGGTGGTGGCGGTGCTGGCGCGCCGGATCGGACAGATTCACGAACAACCGAGGTCGCAAGGCACACCGACGGTCGGCCAAGCGGTGGCACCGCTGGTCGTCCGCACGCTCGACGGCAGCGGACGCACCATCGGCGGGCCACGCGCCGACGGGCGCAGCACCCTGGTCCTGTTCCTGGAGCCCGGCGACCCCGGAGACGAGGAACTGCCGTCCGCGCTGCAGGCCGTGCGACGCAGCGAGCGCGACTGGCTCGATGTCGTGCTCGCCATCGCCGGCGAGCCCGAAGCGGGCCGTCGCTACCTGCATGACCGCAGACTCACGGAATTTCCCGGCGTGCTGTCAGTCGAGCTGGCTCCGGTATTCCGGGTCACACACCCGCGGTCGGCTGCCCTCATCGATGCCGATGGCCTACTGCGTAGCCTCGGAATCGTCGTTTCACGCACTGACCTCGAGGGCCTAGTGCGGCCTCCGGGCCGGTCATCCGCTGCACGGCGCGGCTAGTGCTGTGTCACACCTTACGCCGTGCAGACCGGACGGTTACCGTCAATCTGCCTTGAGTATGCGTTCAATTGTCGCCTTGTCTTCCTGAAAGCGGGTCTCGTTGCGGCCGAGGGCGTCGTAGAAGAACTCCTCGGTCAGGTTTGCCTGGTTGACGTCACGGCGCTGCTTCCGGTACACGAAGAACACTCCCGGCCGCCCACGCAAAATCGCAGTCTGACCCCTATTTTCGGAAATACGCTGCCGAATTGGCGTAGTCAGGGCTTTCCGAAACCGAAGTACCAGCACCTTACCGTCACCTTATGCCAGTAAGATTAACCACACACCCCAGACAATCAGAATGCAGCAGATAGCATAGACTCTTGTGATGCGTCTCCTTGTGGTGGACAACTCCGATCCTGGCCAGGCAAAACGCCACAGCACCATGGCTGATACCAATACAAAAACTACACCAACAATGTTGCGGGGCGCCAGTTCCAAAAGCGGCCAACCAGTTAGCACCCATCCAATTGAACCGACACCAACCATCAGCAACAGCCCAAGCGCAATCGCCTGAGTCCGAGCGAAGGGTTCTGTGTTCCATAGCAAGAGACGCGAAGCGATGCCTAGCACCAGCACTACTGCGGCCAGAATAAGTATCGATAGCAACCCTCCCGCTCTGAGCAGTGGATAACCAAGGATTTCGCCCAAGATCCCAACACCAACGCCTGCAAGAACAACGATGGACACTACATTGGTGAGCCGTAGAAGGGCTGAAGACAAGCCCGCCGCGTAGCCGCCGCTTCTTCCATGGTCACCAATTGGTGTACGGTCCTGAATGTTATGGGCCATTCCAATTCTTCTCGATTTCGCCGATATGGGTATTGAGAGAATTTTCGAAACTGCTCCGCGCATAGTAATAGTGATAAAAAGCGCCTGCCGAAAGGATGGCAACGCCGGTCGCCCCAACGACAAAATTCGGCCCCGGAGGAATGAACATAGATGCGCCAATAATCACGCCGCCGGCAATCTCTAAGGTAGCCGCGATTCCCGCATGTCGCCCAGCCTCAACTGTGATGTCGTTATCCGCCATCAGCGGCTGGCCACGCCACCCGTTTGCAATATCCGGGTTTAGCGAGGTCATCAAGGCCCCACCGCCAAAGTTCATTTCAGTGACGCCAATAACGGGCACCATCCTGCCGCCTACTTCGGCGAACCCAATAAAATCCCCGCCCGCATTCTTCGCTTCTCGCGCCGCCTTCATCCGAGCGCTGGCCTGCTCGTACCACGCTTCCTGTTCCGCTTCCCGAATCTGCTCCTGCGTCATCAGATCGTTGTAGATCATGGACTGGACTGCCACGGACGCCCGTACCGCCGACTTTGCAGTTGCCGTTACTGCGGTCGGCCGCGGAACGGTCGCTCCGTCACAAAGCGCAAGCGCTGCGAGACACTCGCTCCGCCACTGGCTGAACGAGTTCGTATAGTTGTCAACAGCGTTCTGCACATCGAGCAGCGCCCCATTCGCGATGAGATCGACCGAGGTCGCAAAGAAGCTGGCTTCCTCGATCGGGCGATACCCACTCGGATCCGTCGCACTCAACGGGTTATTGCCGACGTAGCTGTAGGGGTTGAGGCTCTGGGGGGCAGCAAGGTCCCCGAGCCACACCGGGTCGGCCGACAGGAACCGCCCGAGCTTCGGGTCGTACACCCGCCCGTTCATGTGGATCAGCGAGAGGTTGTCGAGGTGCTCGTGGCCGGTGAACCCGCGCCGCGTGGTCGCCGTGATCGGCGCCCATTCCTCCGCCAGCAGCTGGTCCTGCCAGCTCGCCCGCCGCCGGCTGCCGAGGGCCGCAAAGCTCAGGTTGGCGAGTGAGGCTCCGGCCTCGTCCATCACCGTGGTGGCCGAGCCCAGATGATCGCCGGTGACGTAGTACGTTGAACTCGCCGGACTCGCCCCGCTGCGCCGGGTGTGGATGGCCATGGAGCCGGCCCCGGCCGGGATGTAGTGCCGGTACTCGGTCACCGCTCCGCGCTGCACCTTCTCCACCAGCCCGCCGAGGTAGGTGGTGGTCTCGGTCGTGCCGTTGTAGCTCGCCACCTGCTTCCAGCGCCCCCGTGACGGGGTGTAGGAAAAGGCACTCGCGTAGGCCCCCTGGCCGATCTGGCTCGGCAGATCCGCGGAGGTCCAGGCGATGCTCTGGCCCGCGCGGTTCGTCATGTTGCCGTTGGCGTCGTAGGCGTAGTTGTCCTCGAGGCAACTGCAGCTGCAGTTGTAGAGCACGGTCTCCACCGCATGCGGGTGGCTGGACCCATAGACGTACTGGTAGGACACCCCGCCCTCGGTGCGCCCGGCGAGGCTGCCATCGCTTTCATACGCGAGGTCGAGGTTCTGCACCCCGTTGCGCCGCGAGTAGTCGAGCCGCCCGAGGGTGTCGTAGAAGAACTCCTCGGTCAGGGTTGTCAAGGGACGTCGAAATTTGATACAGCCAGAGGCCTGATCGGAAATTGAATTTTGATACACCTCTTTAGGTTGGCAGGACTAGGCCCGCTTCTCGATGGTTGGCACGATGCCGGCCTTGCGCTTGTGGCGCAGTCGATAGCTCTCGCCCTGGATCGGCACGATGTGGGCGTGATGCAGGAGCCGGTCGAGCAGCGCCGCGGTGAGGGTTGCGTCGCCGGCGAAGGCGCTGTCCCATTGGCCGAAGGGCAGGTTGCTGGTGACGATGGTGGCGCCGTGCTCGTAGCGTTTGGCGATGACCTGGAAGAAGAGGTTGGCCTGCTCGCGGCTCATCGGCAGGTAACCGATCTCGTCGATGATCAGAAGCCGATAGGCGAGGACCGCGCGGCGCAGCACTTCGGCGAGTGTCCCCTGGCGGGAAGCGGTGGTCAGCGTCAGCAGCAGATCGGCGGCCGTCATGAAGCGTGCCTTGATGCCGGCCTGGGTGGCGCGGTAGCCGAGCGCGATGGCGAGATGCGTCTTGCCGACGCCCGAGGGGCCGACCAGCACGACGTTCTCGTTGCGCTCGATGAAGGCGAGTCCGCTGAGCTCCTGGAGCGTCGCTTTGGGCACGCCGGCGGCGAACTCGTAATCGAACTCATCGAGCGTCTTGATGGCGGGGAAGCCGGCGAGTCGCGTGAGGGTGGAGCGGGTGCGGCCCTGGCGGGCGGACTTCTCGGCGCCGAGCACGGCCTCGAGGAAGTCGCTGAGGCTGTGTTCCTCCTTGACGGCGATCTGGGCGAGCTCGGGGTAGCCGTCGGCCACGGCGCAGAGTCTGAGTTCCTCGCAGAGCGCGCTGATGCGTTCATGCTGCAGGTTCATCGGGCCACCCCCAGCAGCTGGTCATACAGGCTCAGCGCATGCTGAGGCGGGACCACGGCATAGCGAGTCCGGCTGGGGAGCTCGGGCTGCCGCCGGGCCGGAGCTGCACGCGCCGGCACGATCAGACCGCGGTAGGGTGCAGGCAGGGGCTGCAACGCTGGCCGTTCTTCGACCAGCGCGTCGGCGGGCACCCGCTTGGTATGCGCGTGGAGGCGGGCATTGGCCACGTCGGCGAGCCAGCGGCGCACCTCGACGTTCGCCGTATCCTGGTCCAGTCGCAGGCCCGAAGCGCGCAACCGCGTGAGCAGCGGAATGTGGAAGCTGTAACGCAAGTAGCTGTTGAACCGCTCCACCTTGCCCTTGGTCTTCGCCCGATAGGGACGACACAGGCGCGGCTGGAACCCATAGTGCTTCGCCAGATCCCACAGGCTCGGATGAAAGCGGTGCACCCCGGGGCCGTACCCGTCGCGCTTGAGCACCACGGTCTTGACGTTGTCGTAGAGCACCTCCCGGGTCAGGCCACCGAAGAACGCGAAGGCGTTCACGTGACAGGCGATCAGCGTCTCGATCCGCTCATCGGTGACGTACTCGACATAGGTGGCACGGCTGAAGCCGA
The DNA here is from genome assembly GCA_964415505.1 of uncultured Chromatiaceae bacterium. GTDB lineage: Bacteria > Pseudomonadota > Gammaproteobacteria > Steroidobacterales > QUBU01. The sequence continues at coordinate 38,118 of CAYQAR010000026.1, forward strand.
GTGTCGCCACGAATGCGGCGAGCCGGTCGCGGCCGAACTCGATCCAGTCCACCTGCAGCTGCTCACCGGGCTTGGTCTCGAAGCGCACCACCGGATCGTCCACCGCCACAGGCTTCAGCGTCCGCGTGAAGCGGCTCACCAGCCGATCACATCCGGCAAAGCCTTGTTCGCGGATCTCCCGAGCGAGCACGGTCGCCGGAATCCAGTACGGCCGCGCCTCCGCCAGCCGTCGGCTCAGATAGTCCTTATACGGATCGAGCTTCGAGCGAGCTGGCGTGCGCGGCCCGTACGGTGGCACGTTGCCCGCGGCCAGGTACTTGCGCACGGTGTTCACCGCGAGTCCGGTCTCCTGGGCGATCGAGCGCAGCGAGTGTCCTTGTCGTCGCAGAATCTGAATCTCCATACACCTTTCCGATGTGATCACCGCTTGCTCGCCCCCGAGGCAAAGCGGTTAGTCTCAGAATCGGTGTATCAGTTTTCAATTTCCGACCTGTATCAATTTACAAGTTCCCGTAACGGTTTGCCTGGTTGACGTCGCGGCGCTGCTTCAGGTTGCCGGTCAGGTTCCAGTCGAAGGTGAGCTGCTGGCGGCTCGCCGCTCCGACCTGCACCGTGCGGCTGTCGGCGAGCCCGGTCAGGGGCTCGTAGCCGCTGATCACGCTGATCGGGGTGCCGGCGTGACCGAGCGTCTCATCGAGGGCGAGGCCGCGGGCGTCCATGGTGTTCAGGCGCCAGAAATACGCGGTCGGGTTGGCGTAGTCGGAGTTTTCCGAAACCGAAGTACCGGCACCTTATGCGCGCACCCCTCAATGACATGGATAGGCTTCTCGGAAGGCGAGCAAAACCTCTGAGCCAGCGTCATATTGTCGGCCTTCTGGATTCGCCCGAAGATATTTCACAACTACGTCGACGAGCTGCGGCGTCGGTACGGACGGGGTCACGCAAAATAGAACCGGGTACGCGGCCGATTCTGCATGCAATTGCTTTGTACCGATCATCATCATGTTAGCGCCGCTCATCACGCCGAGAATGTAGCTACCACATTGCTTTTGTTCGATGCTTCCGACAGGTGCCGTACACTGCCTCAGGAGTTCATCCCCAGTCATGGCCGATACGGGCGGGGAAGTGCATGCAAGGAGAGCCGCCGCGAGGTACTTAAACATCCATGCACCACTGCTATTTCGCGTTTTCAATGCGAACGCTGCCCAGTACTTTGCGGAACACGATTAAGTCTTCAGACAACCTACTCTGCGTGGAATGAAGAGAAGCCGTATAATTGACATACGGCGCGTTCAGCTCCTGCGATTCATGGGCACCAGGCCATTGACCTGCTTGCGCAACGACAAATATATCAATGGATCCATCTGCGTGCTGTTGGTGGCATTGCGCTGAGCGACGCCCACTGAAACTCAATGTACCGATCGCGACAATTTCATTGTCGCCGCCCCCCTTGTTACACAAGCCGGCGATCGCTTCTTCTGGAGACGTCTCGAATGTCGCATTGCTGTAAGCGTTGACACTGATTGCGCTCACGTCGACACTATTTCCGACAACGCATTCCTGATCGCCGCCACTTAGCCGGACGAAAAAGCCGTGTGGCTGATCTCCGGACTTGGCTGTACACACACGGAAGCCGCTCGGGAAAACAACGCTGAAACGATATTCCTGATTCCCGACACGCTGAACACCGGCCGCGCACGCAACTAGCGCGAATGCACAGAATAAAGCTGCCGGAAAGGCAGCCAGTTTGCCTATGCCGCGTTGATTTCCTCGGGCGGCCATATCAGCACCCACTTTTCAGCCAAACTGGCAACCGGCGCTGAACCCCCGCTATGGCCCCTCTTACAAGTTTCGCCCAGGCTGGGTTGCCCCCAGTTGCGGCATTCTGCGTGTTATACGGGCCACGCGAGTCGACGCCCCCGACCACGCCTTGATTGTCCAGAGTCAGATTGTTGATGAACCGACCAATGTTTCCGCCCACGTCATTTACGCGCAGACCCCACTGATTGCCCCAGTTCTGCCACGCAGACGCATATGAGTCATAGGTGATTCCCGGCGTATTAAATCCGCCAGGCGTCGCTCCAAAGGGATTGTTCTGCGTGGTCGCCATCGAGCTAGTGCCATATCCGGACTCCGCCGCGGCTAATCCTAGAAGCAAAGATGGATCCACGTTGTACTGAGAACCAATGTCCGAAGCAGGCCCGTAGTTGTTCGCAAAGAAGTTATTGAATGGTGATCCGACGCATTTCTTCTGCGTTTGCGGCGACTGAGTTTGCGTTGCCGTCACCACGATTTCCGGCTTCGACTCCTGCTCTGCTGCTTCCGCTTC
>CAYQAR010000027.1:0-38307 GCA_964415505.1 uncultured Chromatiaceae bacterium
TCTGGGGAAAATCGCCGCGGGCACCGAACTGGCCCTCAAGATCACCGGTGTTTGCCAACGGCGCGGTCACCGGGGCGTTCGTGCAGGCGTTTAATCATGAGCTGCATCAGGGAGGCAAGAGAACACCAGCGGAGGCGGAGGCGGATGCCTACGACAAGTTGGATTTCGATCCGAATGGGGCGGGCGAAGTCAGGACCGCTCTTGAGAGTCCGATCGACGCAATGCGTGCCGATGATATGGCCGCTGACGCGTCCCTCGATACGAAGGCCAGATTTGGACTAAAGGATCCTCTGCACAATAACGCTGCTGATGCCTATCGCCATGCGAACTGGAGTTTTCGCATGGCACGAGCATTGGGCGTCGATGCCGCCAAGGCGTTTGGCGATGCACACGAAATTTCTGCAGTAAACCCTAGTGGCGAGCGAATCATGGATCTCTATAACAATTTTGTCGGCAGACAAATGGCAACAATGCCGGCGTATCGCTCGCTCCCTGCCGACACTGCAATCAATATCGCTATACAGCGAGGCTTCCTAAGAACTCAGCCTTTCGACTTAGGCAGCCAGTGAAAGGCAGGGTAGAAACGCGGTCTCTGCGGATCATTGCAGTTGCCGCATTCTGCGCGTTGCTTATTGGGTGCGCCCGCTTCTTTGGCTCGGCCGTCACGATTCAAAATGAATCAGGCAAGCAACTTTCCGAAGTGCGATTGTCATTAGCCGGAAAATTGGTTTGGACCGGCAACTTGTCACCGGGAGATAGGCACACGGCATATGGTTTCCCGGACACTGATGGAACGGTAACCCTATCATTTACAGTTGAGCGGCGATCCGTTACCAAAGCGTTTGGGTATGTCACGCCCAATAGTCGAGACCACCACCGAATTTTTGTTCCACCCTCCCTTGAACCAATGTATGACTTCGAGGTTGCGCGTTTTTTCGGGAGATCCTCAAATTAGGCGTGCTTCTCATCCAGCTTGCCTGAGCACGGTCTCGAGCATTTCGACGACGAACTTCTGTTTGGCCCTGGGGAGCTGGCGCAGCCGTTCGAGCTGTTGCTGGAGCTTGGGCGCCGGGCCGCGCCTGGCGGGTCTGGGCTGCTCACCGATGAGCTCTTCACAGCGGCCATCTTCGAAAGATGAAATGGTCCGAAGAAAGTGACAGGCGGAGCACTGCATGAGCTGGACTTTGCCCTGCAGGGGATCGGCATTAGCCACCAATTCGGACAGCGGAGGTAGCGAGCTCGCGCTGCGGGGCACATCAGTTGTGTCGGAGGTGGCGGGCACGTCACGATCTCGACACCAGAACAGAGCGGTGATGAAGAATGGTCAGGCGCATCGCCCGGCACCTGGAACGGCGCGGGCTTCTGGTGCGCGATGCCGAGAACAGCTACCTGGAGGCGGGCACCGCGCCGGGCACGGGCATCGAATCACTGCTGGGCCATTCGATCACGTATCGGATCGCGGTGGGAGCGAACGAGGGCTGCGTATTTCACGTGATGTCGGGCCGGCATTTCACGCCATGCCGGGCCATGGTTTCATGGCCGGGCTGCTGAGGAGGTAAGTCGGCACGGGACAACCGGCTACCGTAGGCTCTTTCCACGGGGGAAGGAGAGCGACGGTGGCGCAAGCGAGGTTGTCCATGCGCAAGATCCGGGAAGTCCTGCGGCTGAAGTTTGACGCCGGGTTAAGCGATCGGCAGATCGCCGCCGCGGTGGGATCGGCGCGCTCGACCGTACAGGAGTGTCTGCGGCGCTGCCGGCCGAGTTCGATGAGACGGCGTTGCTCGCGCGCCTGTACGAGCGCATCGCGCCGCTTGCCGTGGTGCGGGTACCGGATTTCTCTGCCGTGCACCGCGAACTGGCCCGCCCCGGCGTCACCCGCCAGCTGCTGTGGGAAGAGTACAAGGCAGCGTACCCGGAAGGGCTGCAGTACACCGCCTTCTGCATCCACTACCGGCGCTGGCTCGCGACGCAAGAGCTGGTCTTGCGCCAGGTCCATGCGCCTGGCGACAAGCTGTTCGTCGATTACGCCGGGCAGACGGTGCCGCTCGTCGACCGGCACACCGGTGAGCTGCGCAACGCGCAGATCTTTGTCGCCGTGCTCGGCGCCTCCAACTACAGCTACGCCGAGGCGACCTGGACGCAGGCGCTGCCGGATTGGCTGGGTAGCCATGTGCGGGCACTGGAGTACTTCGGCGGCCTGCCTGCCTGCTGTGTGGTAACCGCAAGTTAGCAGTGACGGCCGTGAGCCCGCTCCTTCTTCCCCGGAGATCGGCGAAGAACCAAAAAAGAGCCCCGCGTAGCGGGGCTCCATCATCGTCAACCGGCTTCGGCGTCTCCGGGCCCTGGGGGGATGGGGGGAGGGGATTGAGCCCGGTGGGGGGATTCAGCGCGTCTGCCAGTTCGTTCTCGATGATCGTTGAATCGTTGTCCTCAGAGCAGCACAGCCAGCGTCAGAACCGGGAACATCAGTGCCGTCAGTCCTGTGACCAGGCCGTCCAGCCGCTCGAACATGCTCAGTTTGAATCCGGTGTTCATGTCGCTCTCCTTCCTGCGCCAGTGCCAACTCCCGATGGTGCCAATCTAGCGCCGGACTGTTACCGCTTCCTTTCAGCGCGGTAACACTTTGTAGCAATTTGTAACGCCGGATCCTCGTCGTGTTTGCTGCAGCGCGAATCGCGTCGCCTGCGATTTCCTGGAGGCGCAGCCCCCGAAAAGGTTCCCGAAGATCGCCGCCATGGGCATCTTTGTGGCCGTTCGCTGGCGCTACCGCGTTCGCGCTGCTGCCAGCCGCGCCGATGCCGGGCGTTCAGACCTGCGTCGAGAGGAAGGTGCCGCGGCTGCGCGTGAAGGCGACGCTCAGGAACCGGCTGCCGACCAGCCAGCCGTCCGCGCCGCAATCGAGTCGCAGGTTGGTGACCTGCACGACGGCGCGGCAGATCGCGCAGTCGAGGCGGACCACCGCGTGGGGTTCCAGCAGTTCCCCGGCAAGGAAGCTGATGCCGGCCGGCGACACGTCGTGCGAGCGTGCCGCGATCGGCTGCGGTTGTGGCCAATGGGTGTAGAGATCGAGCGGGTAGTGACGGGGCAGGCGTTCGACAGCGCGCCGGTCGTCGCCCGAAAGCACGGCCGTTTCCAGTCGCTGCAGCGGGCTTGCGCAGCGCCGGCAACTCGCCCGGGGTCCGGCATTCGGTGGCAGCCGGTGCGTCATGCCGCAGAACAGGCACTGGCCGATGGGCAGCGCGGCGCGCAGACGACGCTGGGTACCGGTCGTGTCATGCCTCTGGTCAAGGACACCTGCCTGGAACTCGCGGTCGTACTCGGCGCGACGGCGGGCGTCGGTCAGCACGGCGTAGGCCTCGTTGATGAGCGCGGCATTCCAGTGGTCGCCGCCGAGATCCGGATGGGCGCGCAGCCGCTGCATCAGCGTGCGATAACTCGCACGGATGATCTCCACCGGTGCGCCCGGCTGTACCTGCAGGATGCGGTAATAGTTGCGCCGGTTCTCCATCGTCCCGGCAGCTTAGCCGACGTGCCGCCCGCGGGTCTGTGGCGCGGTTCCCGGTTCCGGCGGGTTGCGTGCTTTCGCTCAGCCTTGCCGGGCTGCCCTTGCGGCCTGGTCGGCGAGTGTCTCCCGGTAGGCAAACCGGAACCAGGCGGCTCCTACGGCCCCCGACACGAAATTTGCCGCTGCCGCGGCGACGAAAATGCCGACCAGCCCGAAGTAGCGCGACAGGATCCAGGCGAGCGGCGCGTAGACGGCGACGGTGCGGGAGAGCGAGACATACATTGCCGCCATCGGCCGGCCCATGGCGTTCAGTGTGCCGTTGACGGTCACCGAGATGCCGAGCGCCAGGTAGCTCAGCGGCACGATGTGCATCTGGAGCAGCGCCGCCTCGCGGGCACCGGGCCCGAGGTCGAAGAATTCCGTCAGCAGGCCACCGGCAACGAACAGGCCGGCTGCGACGCAGAGTCCGTAGCCGAGCGAAAAGCGGTAGGCGAAGCGGACGCCTTCGCCGACGCGCGCCAGCTGTCCGGCACCCATGTTCTGGCCGGTGAACGGCGTCATCGCCCCGGAGAGTGCGATCAGCGGCATCAGGGACAAGCCTTCGACGCGCGCGGCCATACCGAAACCGGCCACCGCATCGTGGCCGTAGCGCGCCACCTGGCTGGTGATGAAGGCGGTGGTGATCGGCGCCACCAGGCTGCTGGTGAGCGACGGCAGCCCGACGTGCAGGATCCGCCGCCACGAGTCCATGATGAGCTCGGGCATGAAATTTCGTACGTTTATCAGGCGCTCGCGGTGGATCACCAGGTACGCCGACGCCAGCATGGTCACGGCATTGCCGATGACGCCACCGAGCGCCGCCCCGGCGATCTCCATGCGCGGAACACCGAACCATCCGTAGATCAGGATGGGATCGAGCGCCACGTTCACGGCCGCACCGGTGGCCATCAATATCGCTGGTCGCTTCGCGTCACCGGCCGCGCGCAGCACCGAGTTGGCGATCATGGGTACGACCATGAACAGGCCGCCCCAGTAGTAGATGCGCATGTAGCGGTGAATGTCCGGCAGCGTATTCTCGTCGGCGCCGAGCAGGCGGAACAGCGGATCGATCGTCAGCAGGCCGATGGTCATCAGCACCGCGGCGCTGGCCACGGCGAGCAGCATGGCGTGCCCGGTGATCCGGCGCACCTCGTCGCGCTCTCCGGAACCGAACAGGCGCGAGGCGATCGCCGAGGTGCCGATGCCGAGCGCCATGGCGAATGCGCCGACGATGAAGCTGACCGGGAACGTGAAGCTGATGGCGGCGAGCTGGTCTGTGCTCACGCGGGCGACGAAAAATGCCCCGGCCAGGTTGTTGACGACGATCGCGATCATGCCGAGCGCCATCGGCAGCATGAGCGACACAATGGCGCTGCCGACGGAGCCCTCGGTCAGGCGGGCGCCGGATCTTCCTGCTGGTTTCACCTGGGATTCCTGACAAACGACCCTGCCGGCGGTGCCGGGGGTGCGTTCACTGATCGACGCCGGCGATGGCGAGGTACTTGATCTCCAGGTAGTCCTCGATGCCGTACTTCGAGCCTTCGCGGCCCACACCCGATTCCTTGACGCCGCCGAAAGGCGCGACTTCCGTCGAAATCAGACCGGTATTGAGGCCGACGATGCCGTACTCGAGCGCCTCCGACACGCGGAAGCTGCGCCCGAGATTGCGCGTGAACAGGTACGCCGCCAGGCCGTATTCGGTGTCGTTGGCCATCCGTACCGCCTCGGCCTCGGTGTCGAAGCGGAACAGCGGCGCCACGGGGCCGAAGGTCTCCTCGCGCGCAACCCGCATGGCGGGCGTCACCCCGGTGAGCACCGTCGGTTCGAAGAAGGTCCCGCCGAGCGCGTGACGGTGTCCGCCGGCGGCCACGCGCGCGCCGCGGGCCACGGCATCGGCGATATGCGCCTCGACCTTCTCGACGGCGCGCTGGTCGATCAGCGGTCCCTGCTCGATCCCGTCCTGCAGGCCATCGCCGACCCGCAGCTGCGCGACGGCCGCTGCAAGCCGGCTCGCGAACTCGTCATAGACGCCGGCCTGCACCAGCAGGCGATTGGCGCAGACGCAGGTCTGGCCGCTGTTGCGGAACTTGCTCGCCATGGCGCCGGCCACGGCGGCGGTCAGGTCGGCGTCGTCGAAGACGATGAACGGGGCATTGCCGCCGAGTTCCATGGAGACCTTTTTGACCGTCGCGGCGCACTGCGCGATGAGCAGCTTGCCGGTCGCCGTGGAGCCGGTGAAGGTGAGCTTGCGCACCAGCGGGTTGGCGGTCAGCTCGGCGCCGATCACGGAGCCGTGCCCGGTGACTACGTTCAGGACCCCGGGCGGCAGTCCGGCCCGCATGCCGAGTTCGGCGAGCGCGAGCGCCGAGAACGGCGTCTCGAGTGCCGGCTTGACCACCACGGTGCAGCCGGCGGCCAGCGCCGGACCGATCTTGCGGGCGATCATCGCCGAGGGAAAGTTCCAGGGCGTGATGGCTGCAACTACGCCGACCGGCTGCTTGAGGACCAGGATACGCCGGTCCTTCTGATAGCCCGGGATGACGTCGCCATAGATGCGCCGCGCTTCTTCGGCGAACCACTCGATGAAGGCGGCGGCATAGGCGATCTCGCCGCGCGACTCGGCGAGCGGCTTGCCCTGCTCGGCCGTCATCAGGACGGCGAGATCCTCCTGGTGCTGGAGCATCAGTGCGTGCAGGCGCTTGAGTACCGCTGCGCGCTCGCGCGCCGTGCAGCCGCGCCAGGCGGGCAGGGCCGCATGGGCCGCCTCGATCGCGCGGCGTACGTCGGTGACGTCCATGTCCGGCACGGTGCCGAGCGTCGCCCCGTTGGCCGGATTCGTCACCGCAGCCGTGCAGCCAGAGGTGGCGCCGGTCCAGCGTCCGTCGACAAGGCATTGCTGGCGCAGCAGGCTCGGATCCGACAGGTGCATGACACCTATAATAGCGTGGACCGGGCGCAGACCCGGCGTGAGCTCGGCCGCGAACCGCCGGGTGCGGCGGCCGATGGGGGAATCGTCGAATGAGGTGGGCCAGTTTCAGTGTGCATGGCGTACCCGGCTACGGCCTGGTGACGCCCGGGGGTATGCAGCCGGTACCGCCGGTATTTGCGGCCCGTTTCCCGGACCTGCGCTCCGTACTGGCGGCCGGCGCACTCGCCACTGCAGCCGAGGCCGCGCAGGGCTATCCGCGCCGGCCGGACCCGGCCGCGCTGCGCCTGGCACCACCGGTGCCGAATCCCGGCAAGATCCTCTGCGTCGGCGTCAATTTCCGCGCGCACATGAAGGAGATGGGCCGCGAGGTGCCGGAGCACCCGGTGATCTTCACGCGCTATCCCGACACGCTGGTCGGCGGCGACTGCGCCATCGTGCGGCCGCGGATATCGGCGAAGTTCGACTACGAGGGCGAACTCGCCTGCATCATCGGCCGCCGTGCCCGCTATGTGGGGCGGGAGGAAGCGTTGGCGTACGTGGCCGGCTACACCTGTTTCATGGACGGTTCGGTGCGCGACTGGCAGATGCACACCACGCAGTTCATCGCCGGCAAGAACTTCCCGGCGAGCGGTGCCTGCGGGCCGCACCTGGTGACCGGCGACGAACTGCCGGACCCGGCCGGGCTTACCCTGCAGACGCGGTTGAACGGCACCGTGATGCAGTCGGCGCCGATCGCCGACATGTGCTTCGGCGTCGCCGACCTCGTCGCCTATCTCTCCAGCTGCATGCAGCTCGAGCCCGGCGACATCATCACCACGGGCACTCCGAGCGGCGTCGGCTTCGCGCGTCGCCCGCCGGTGTGGCTGCAACCCGGTGACCTGCTCGAGGTCGACCTCGGCCCGGTCGGAGTGCTGCGCAATACCGTGGTGGACGAGTAATTAGGTGCCGGTACTTCGGTTTCGGAAACTCTTGGCACTGATCTGGTGACGAATCCCAGGAGTTTCCGAAACCGAAGTACCGGCACCTTCTTCGGCACCTTCTTGCCGTGCAATACTGGTCGGAAAGCTGTCCTCGGCTCGGGAGGCGCACATGGGACTGGTCATCGTCGTGTTGCTGGTGGTCGTGGTGCTGTACCTGATCGCGATCTACAACCGGCTGGTCGCGGCCCGCAACGGCGCGAAGAATGCCTTCGCGCAGATCGACGTGCAGCTCACCCGGCGCCACGATCTGGTGCCGAATCTGGTCGAGGTTGCCAAGGGCTACCTGCAGAACGAGCGCGCCACGCTCGAGGCGGTCATCCAGGCGCGCAACCAGGCGGTTTCGGGGCTGAAGGCGGCTGCGGCGAACCCTGCCAGCCCGGGGGCGATGGCCACGCTCGCGGGAGCTGAAAACCAGCTGACCGGAGCGCTAGGGCGACTGTTCGCGCTCGCCGAGGCCTATCCGGACCTGAAGTCCAACCAGACCATGATGCAGCTCGCCGAGGAGCTGACGTCCACCGAGAACAAGGTTGCCTTTGCCCGCCAGGCGTTCAACGACGCCGTCATGGGATACAACAACGCGCGTGAGGTGTTCCCGAACAACTTCATCGCCGCGAACTTCGACTTCACGTCCATGCAGCTGCTGGAGATCGAAGACGCTGCCCAGCGTGAGGCGCCGAGGGTCAGCTTCGGCTGACGCCTGCTCGCATGGACTTCTGGGCTCGCCAGGCCGAGTTGCGCCGGCGCAGCCGCTGGCTGGTGGTCCTGTTCGGCGCTGCCGTACTGGCGGTGGTGGGTGCCGTCAACCTCGTGGTGCTCGCAATCCTCGCCGCGGGTGATGCCGGTCGGCCGGTGGCGGTCGACGGCCCCTGGCTCGCTGGCCATCCGCGCGCAGTGGTGACCACGACGCTCGTGGTGCTTGCGATCATCGGCATCGCCAACCTCTACAGAACCATGACGCTTGCCGCTGGCGGCGGCGTGGTCGCACGCTCGCTCGGCGGCATGCGCGTGCCGGCCGATACCACCGACCCGCTGCAGCGCCGGCTGCTCAACGTCGTCGAGGAGATGGCGATAGCGTCCGGTGTGCCGATGCCAGCGGTGTATGTGCTCGAGCAGGAGGAAGGCATCAACGCCTTTGCTGCCGGCCACACGCCGGCGAATGCGGCCGTTGCCGTGACGCACGGAGCCCTGCGCCACCTCGATCGCGCCGAACTGCAGGGCGTGATCGGCCACGAGTTCAGCCACCTCCTGAATGGCGACATGCGGCTCAACATCCGGTTGATGGGCCTGCTGTTCGGACTGCTGGTCATCGCGATCGCCGGCCGTACCGTGTTCCAGTACGCACCGCGCCGCGGCGATTCGCGTCGTGGTGGTGGTTTCCTGATCCTGGCCGGACTGGCCGTGATGATCGTCGGTTACATCGGCGTGTTTTTCGGGAGGCTCATCCAGGCAGCCGTGTCACGGCAACGGGAGTTTCTCGCCGACGCCTCGTCGGTGCAGTTCACCCGCGACCCGACAGGTCTGCGCGACGCCCTGGTGAAGATCGGCAGCGTGCAGGGCTCGCGTCTCGCGCATCCGGACGCTGAGGAGGTGGCGCACATGCTGTTCGCCCCGGGACTGACGCGCTGGTTCGCCACCCACCCGCCGCTCGCCGAGCGCATTCGTGCGCTGGATGCCTCGTTCGATCCGGCGGCAGCCGCCAACCTGCGGTTGGAGGTCCGGCCGCAGCCGCTGGGCGTGGTGCAGGTCGTTGCCGACGACGGCCTGCCGGCATCCTTCTCGGACCCGGCGTTCCTGGCCCGACAGGCGGTCGCGCTCGATCCGGCAGCGCTACCCGCCCGTGTTGCCAACCCGGGAGCCGCCGGGATGATGCGCGCTCGCGAGTTGCGGGCGCTGCTGCCGGGAGACGTCCTTGCCGGCGACGACCACGCGGCACAGGCGACGGCGCTGCTGCTGGCGCTGGTGCTCGATGCGGACCCAGTCGCGCGCGCCGTGCAGCTGCAGAAGGTCCGCGCTGTCTTCGGTGTGGCCCTCGATGCCGCGCTCGCCGCCCAAGCGGAGCGGCTGCGGGCGGTCGCCGTCGACCAGCGGCTGGCGCTGCTCGGTCGCATCGTGCCGGACCTGCGACGGCTGCCGCCGTCGACGCGCCAGCGCATCCTCGACATCCTCGGCGCACTTGCCCGCACCGACGGCGTGGTCAGCGTTTTCGAGTACGCGCTCGGTACGCTGGCGCGGGTCTATCTGGGTGAGTCGCTGGCTCCGCACCGTACAGCGCGCCACGTCAGGCTCGCCGCTGCCACGGTCGAGCTGCAGGTACTGTTCGCGACGCTTGCGGCGCACGGGCATGGCGACGGGCACACTGCGCAGCTCGCGTACGAGCGGGGGACTGCCCGCCTCGGCCTGCCGAAGCCACTGCCCTACCGTGCGCAGCCCGGCTGGTCCGCAGCCCTCGACCGTGCCCTGCGATGCCTCGACGGCCTGTCGCCTGGCGATAAGGCGCGTGTCGTCGAGGGACTCGGCGCGACGATCGTGCATGACGGTGAGGTCACCGTCGCCGAAGCGGAGTTGCTGCGCGCCATCTGCGCCGCGCTGCACTGTCCGCTGCCGCCCCTCTAGCGACCACGCCGAAGTCAGCGCACCTCACTCACAGGGACACCAAGAGCCCTCGCCACGCCCTCTCCGTAGGCCGGGTCGGCCTTCAGGCAGTTGCGAATGTGGCGGACCTGGATTTCGCGGGGCACGGCGCCGATGGAACGGGCGGTGTTGTCGAACAGCGCCTGCCGCTGGGCCGCGTTCATCAGCCGGAAGAGCGCACCGGGCTGGGAGTAGTAGTCGGCGTCTTCCCGGTGGTTCCAGTGGTCCGCTGCGCCTTCCAGCGACAGGGGCGGTTCGCGGTGGTCCGGCTGCTCGGCCCATTCGCCCTGGTCGTTGGGCTCGTAACCGAGCGTGCTGCCGTGGTTGCCATCGACCCGCATCTGACCGTCACGGTGGTAGCTGTGTACCGGGCAGCGCGGTGCGTTGACGGGAATCAGGTGGTGGTTGACGCCAAGCCGGTAGCGCTGGGCGTCGCCGTAGGAAAACAGCCGGCCCTGGAGCATCCGGTCCGGTGAGAAGCCGATGCCGGGCACGACGTTCGCCGGGTTGAACGCCGACTGCTCGACCTCCGCGAAGAAGTTTTCCGGATTGCGGTTGAGTTCCATGACACCCACCTCGATCAGCGGGTAGTCCTTGTGGGGCCAGACCTTGCTCAGATCGAACGGGTTGTAGGGCACCCGTGCCGCGTCTGCCTCCGGCATGACCTGCACCTTGAGGGTCCACTTCGGGAAGTCTCCTTTCTCGAGGCTCTCGTAGAGATCCCGCTGGTGGCTCTCGCGGTCCTTGCCGACCAGCGCCTCGGCCTCGGCATCGGTGAGATTCCTGACGCCCTGCTGTGACTTGAGGTGGAACTTCACCCAGTAGCGCTCGTTCTTCGCGTTGATGAAGCTGAAGGTATGGCTGCCGAAGCCGTGCATGTGGCGGTAAGTGGCCGGGATGCCCCGATCGCTCATCACGATGGTGACCTGGTGCAGGGCCTCGGGCAGGGAGGTCCAGAAGTCCCAGTTGTTCTTCGCGCTGCGCATGTTGGTGCGCGGATCGCGCTTGACGGCGTGGTTGAGGTCCGGGAACTTCAGCGGGTCCCTCAGGAAGAACACCGGAGTGTTGTTGCCAACCATGTCCCAGTTACCTTCCTCGGTGTAGAACTTCACGGCAAAGCCACGGATGTCGCGTTCGGCGTCGGCGGCGCCCCGTTCGCCTGCCACGGTCGTGAAGCGCGCGAAGAGGTCCGTTTTCTTGCCCACCTTCGAGAAGATCTTCGCCTTCGTGTATTTGGTGATGTCGTGGGTGACGGTGAACGTGCCGTAGGCGCCCGATCCCTTGGCGTGCATGCGCCGCTCCGGGATGACCTCGCGGTCGAAGTGCGCCAGCTTCTCCAGGAACCAGACGTCCTGCAGCAGCTGTGGCCCGCGGGGTCCCGCGGTCATCACGTTCTGGTTGTCCGCTACGGGACAGCCGGCAACAGTGGTGAGTTTCCTGCTCATCTCGATGCTCCTCTCGGTTGGCGGCCAATGGCCCGGCCGCGGGATCCTGTCCGGTACCGCCGAAGGCGCTGTGCTCCGGCGTCGAGGACCACTTTCCACGAAACCAGACGACTCGTCCAATGGAATAAAACGTCGATAATAATAGGTAAATTCGATTATGGCCCCGGAGCTTTTTCCGGACGCTGGTCGCTCTGACCGGTGTGCCGCAGCCCTGGCAACCGCGCAGGAGCAGTTGCAGCCGCGCTCAGCCCAGGTGCAGCTGCAGGAAGGCGAGCGTGCGTTCCCGTGCCAGCGCGGCGCTCGGCGCGTGGTACTCGGGGCGAGCGTCGCAGTTGAAGCCGTGGCCGGCCGCGTCATAGACATGGAAGATGCCGGCCGGTCGCCCCGCCTGGATGGCGGCAACCATGTCCGCGGGAATCAGCGGGTCGAGCCTGCCGAAGTGGTACATCACGGGGCACTGCGGCTGCAGGTCGAGCCAGGTGGCGGTGTGCCGGCCGTAATAGGACACGGCAGCCGCGATGTCGCACTGGCAGGCGGCGAGATCCGCGAGCGCTCCGCCCCAGCAGTAGCCGACGGCACCGACGCGCCCGGCGCTGCGTACCGCGGCGACGGCAGCGGCGATGTCACGCACGATGGCGTCGCGGTCGAGTGAACCCATGATGTCGCGGCCGGCCGGGATCTCGTCGTAGCCGAGGGCGACGCGGCGGCGCACGCGGTCGAACAGCGCCGGTGCGACGGCGAGGTAACCCGCTGCGGCGAAGTCGTCGGTGACGCGGCGGATGTGGTCGTTGACGCCGAAGATTTCCTGCAGGACTACCAGTCCGCCACGCGGCGTGCCAGACGGGCGTGCCAGGTAGCCGTCGAGCGTGTGGCCGTCCGCGGCGCGCAGGCTGATCGTTTCACCCATGTCGTCATCCTCGTCGTCGTGGTGGCGGTGTGACTGCCGGGCAGCGATAGTAGTCGGCGCGGTGCCCTGACGGAAACACTCCATGTATGGCGAGCTGATACCGATCATCCTGCCGGTACTGATCTGCACGGCGGTGGGCTTTGCCTGGTCGCGGCTCGGCCTGCCGATGGACCGGGAGACGATGACCCGCCTGATCATGAACGTCGGCACACCCTGCCTGATCCTGCAGGGGATCTCCGGGCTGCCGACCGGCGACCCCGGCTTCCTGCGCATGGTGGCCCTGGCGGTGGCGGTGCACGGCGGCTGCGCTGGGATCGGCTTCGTGGCGCTGCGTGCGCTCGGCCAGCCGGTGCGCAGTTACCTGCCTGTCCTGATCTTCGGCAACTCGACCAATCTCGGCCTGCCGCTCTGCCTGTTCGCCTTTGGCCAGGAGGGTCTCGGGCTCGGCGTGGGTTATGTGCTGGTCGGCTCGGTCGGGCAGTTCGTGCTCGGACCGCTCGTGCAGGGTCGCAGCTCGCCGTGGCGCACGCTGGTGCAGACACCTGTCATCTATGCAGCCGCTGCGGGTCTCGCTCTATTGCTCCTCGGGCAGACCCTGCCGCGCTGGGCCGGCAATACCGTGGGGCTGCTCGCCGGGCTGGCGATCCCGCTCATGCTGCTGGCTCTCGGGCAGGCCCTGGCCACGATCGGTGCCCGGCGGACGATAACCGCGAGCGCCCTCGCGCTGGCGCGCGTGGCGCTCGGTTTCCTGCTGGCGCTCGGCCTGTGCACGGCCTTCGGGCTCCAGGGGGCAACGCGCGGTGTGCTCCTGATCCAGAGCGCGATGCCGGTGGCGGTGTTCAGTTACCTGTTCGCCGCACGCTACCAGCGCCACCCGGACGATGCTGCCGGTGCGATCGTCGTTTCTACGGCGCTTTCCTTCCTGACCCTGCCAGCCTTGATCCTGTTCGCGCTGGCCGGGTGATCCAGGGGAATCCCGGACCGGTATCGATAGCGCCGCCCTGGCGGATGGTCGATTCGCTCGGGCTGGATCCGCGGGGCCACCCGCGGCGTGTCTGCCGTCCTCCGATTCCAGAACAAGTGCAACGCGGTAAAACCATTATCGGTATTAACATAACGATGTATTTTAATTATTAAAAACAACGTCTTAAAAATTTTCCTCCGAACTCTTGCATTGCAAGAAGACCGGCGCTACTATGAGCGCCATCAACCAGACCGATCCCCCAAGGAGACAGACATGACCACCCAGACCGAACAGTTCCAGAAGTACGTCGAGTTCCAGCGCGAGGCCTTCGAGCCGTTCCGTGCCTTCACCGACGTCGCTTCCCAGGCCTTCGAGCGCCTGGCCCGCCAGAACTATGCCGTCCTCGGCGACTACGTCGAGTTCGTCGTCGACCAGGCCAAGCTGCCGACCCAGGCCGCTGACCTGAACGACTACGTCGGCAAGCAGATCGCGTACAGCCGCGCCTTCGGCGAGAAGCTCGCCCGTCGCAGCCAGGAGTACGCGGAGATCGCCCGCTCGGCCCAGGAGGCCGCTGCGAACACGGTCGCCGAGAAGCGTGTCCACAAGAAGGCTGCCTAAGTAGCCCGACCGCCGACCTCCCCCCAGGTCGGCCGGTCCTCCCCCCGAGGGCGGTCGCTGTTCCCCGGCACCGCCCTCGTTTTTTTGCGGACGAAAACGTGGGCCGGGACGGAAATTTCCGTGAACGTATCTATTGCGTTGATGTTGCAGGTAAAAATGAAGCCGGCCACCGCTTCTGCCGAAGCGGTACGGTAACCGGCAGGCCGCAACAAGGTTTTTCTTGCAGGTGCAACAAAGGCGATCCAGGCCTTTCTGCACTCGCAAAAAGACGCGCTACAATCCCTTCGGGCACAGGCTTTCCCGTGAGGACCAGGTAATGCCGAGAACCATCAAGAAGTACGCCAACCGGCGGCTCTACGACACGCACGCCAGCAAGCACGTGACCCTCGACGGTATCCGGCAGCTGGTGGTCGACGGCGAGGAACTCGTCGTGATCGACGACACGACCGGCCAGGACATTACCCGCGCCATCCTGTTGCAGGTCATCGCCGAGCAGGAGCAGGGCGGGCGGCCGATCCTCAGCGCCGGCATGCTCCGGCACATCATCCGTTTCTATGGCAACCCGCTCCAGGAGTTCATGGCCCAGTACCTGGAGAGCAGCGTCGAGACCTTCCTGAGCCAGCAGAAGGGTATGCAGGATCAGCTCCGCGGGCTGATGGCGCAGAGTCCGATGGCGACCATGCAGAACATGGCCGCCCGCAACCTGGGCCTGTGGGCCGACATGCAGAAGGCGTTCATGGAGTCCATGACCACCGGCCAGGGCAAAAAGCCCTGATGAACATTCCACCCAGCAATCCGGCACCGAGCAACACATGAACACTGACCAGTCGTCGAATCGCCCCGCCTTCCCGGACATGGCGCAGATCTCCCAGGAGATCCTGGAGATGACTCGCCGCAACCAGGAGACGTTCATGGAAGCGCTGGCCAACCCGATGGAAGCCATGCGCAAGCTCGACCCGCTGAACATCGGCGGCACCATGGCCGACGCCGCGCAGCACATGCGCTTCGACCCGGCACGCATGGTGCAGGCCAATCTCGAACTCTGGCAGAAGCACATGGCGCTGTGGCAGAGCGTGGCGCAGAAGATGGCGGGCCAGGCATCCCAGCCCGTGGCGCGTCCGGAGCGCGGGGATCGGCGTTTTCTCGATCCGGAGTGGGATGCCAATCCGCTATTCGACTTCATCAAGCAGTCGTACCTGATCACCTCGCGCTGGCTGGTGAGCACCATGGCCACGGTGCAGGGCCTCGACGATCGCACGGCCCGCAAGCTCGACTTCTACACACGCCAGTTCGCAGACGCCTTTTCGCCCAGCAACTTCATCTGGACCAATCCAGAGGTGCTGCGCACGACCATGGAGACCCAAGGGGCGAACCTGCGGCGTGGCCTGGAAAATTTCCGCCGTGACGTCGAGCGCGGGCAGGGTAACCTGCAGATGACGCAGTCCGACCTGACGGCCTTCGAGGTCGGCCGCAATATCGTGCTGACGCCCGGCAAGGTCGTGTACCAGAACGACATCATCCAGCTCATCCAGTACGCGCCGTCGACGCCGGATGTGTATGCCCGCCCGCTGGTGATCGTGCCGCCATGGATCAACAAGTACTACATCCTCGATCTCACGGCCGAGAAGTCCTTTGTCCGCTGGGCCGTCAGCCGTGGCTATACGGTGTTCCTCGTGTCCTGGGTGAACCCGGACGAGCGCCACGCCGAGAAGGGCTTCGAGGACTACATGACCGAAGGCATCATGGCCGCGGTCGACGCCGCCATCCGCGTCACCGGTTCGCCGGACGTGAACATGATCGGCTATTGCATCGGCGGCACCCTGCTCGCGGCGACCCTCGCCTACATGGCCACGAAGGACGACAAGCGCATCAATGCGGTGACGTTCTTCGCCACCCAGGTCGACTTTTCCGAGCCCGGCGACCTGCAGGCCTTCATCGACGAACGCCAGCTCTCCAACCTCGACAAGATGATGGAGGACAAGGGCTACCTCGAGGGCGAGGCGATGTTCACTGCCTTCAACATGCTGCGCGCCAACGACCTGATCTGGTCGTTCTACGTGCACAACTACCTGCTCGGCCGCGATCCGATGCCGTTCGACCTGCTCTTCTGGAATGCCGACCCTACCCGCATGCCGCGCAAGACCCACATGTACTACCTGCGCGAGATGTACCTGAAGAACAATCTGGTGAAGCCAGGCGGCATCGAACTAGCCGGCGTACCGATCGACCTCAGCCTGGTATCGAACCCGGTGTATCTGCTCGGCTCGCGCGAAGACCACATTGCCCCGTACCCGTCGGTCTTCAAGATGTGCCATCACATCTCCGGGCCGGTGCGCTTTGTGCTGGCCGGATCCGGCCACATCGCCGGCGTCATCAATCCGCCGGGCGGCGCCAAGTACCAGTACTGGGACAACAAGGCGCAGGACGGACAGGTGGGCGAGCTCGCCGACTGGCTCGCGGGCGCCACCGAACACCCGGGCTCCTGGTGGCCCGACTGGGATGCCTGGCTCGCGCCGCGTTCGGGCGAGCGCGTGCCGCCCCGGGTGCCGGGCGAGGGTCCGTTGCCGGCGCTCGAGGACGCTCCGGGCAGCTACGTGAAAACGGCCAGCTGAGCTAGCGTTCGAGGATCGCTGTCACACCCATCCCGCCAGCGGTGCACACGGAGATCAGGCCGCGTCCCGAGCCGCGCGCCGCGAGCTGCTTCGCGAGTCCGGCGAGGATGCGCGCGCCCGTGGCGGCGAAGGGATGACCGATGGCGAGGCTGCCGCCCTTGCGGTTGAGGCGGCTGCGGTCGATGGCGCCGAGCGCTCGATCGCGCCCCAGCCTTTCGCGGCAGTATTCGGCGCTCTCCCAGGCGGCAAACGTGGCGAGCGTCTGCGCGGCGAAGGCCTCGTGGATCTCGTAGAAATCGAAGTCCTGCAGCCCAAGCCCCGCGTGGGCGAGCATGGTCGAGACCGCGTAGGCGGGGGCCATCAGCAGGCCCTCGGACTTCACGAAATCGACAGCCGCCACCTGGCTGTAGCGCAGCCAGGCCTGCACCGGCAGCCCCCGGCGTGCTGCCCATTCCTCTGAAGCGAGCAGGACCGCGGCGGCGCCGTCGGTGAGCGGCGTGCTGTTGCCCGCGGTCATGGTGCCCTGCGGGCCGCGGTCGAATGCGGGTTTGAGCTTCGCGAGCTTCTCGAGGCTCGTGTCACGGCGAACGTTGTTGTCCTCACGTACATCCCGCCAGGGCATGACGAGATCGGCGTAGAAACCCTCGTCCCAGGCGCGCCCGGCGGCCTGGTGGCTGGCGAGCGCGAGTTCGTCCTGGGCCTGGCGGGTGATTCCCCAGCTCTTCGCGGTGAGCTCCGTGCTCTCGCCCATCGACAGGCCGGTGCGCGGTTCCACCACACCCGGCAGCCCGGGGCGGAAGTGCCGTGGGCGCAGGCCAAACCAGGGGTTGATCCGTTCCATGGCGGTCCTGCCGCGGTAACTGCGCAGCAGGATCTGCCGGTACTCGTCGGGGTAGACGACCGGCGTGTCGCTGATCGTGTCGGTTCCGCCGGCGATGCCGGCATCGATCTGGCCGAGCGCGATCTTGTTGCCGATGAGGATGGCCGCCTCGAGGCTGGTCCCGCAGGCGCGCTGGACGTCGAAGGCCGGCGTCCTGGCATCGAGCCCGCTGCCGAGGACGCATTCGCGGGCGAGGTTCCAGTCGCGCGAGTGCTTGATCACCGCACCGAGGGAGACATCGCCGAGCACTTCACCGGCGAGTCCAAACCTGCCGACGAGGCCCTCCAGGACTGCGGTCATCAGGTCCTGGTTGGAGGCGTCGGCGTAGCCCGTGTGGGCGCGGCAGAACGGGAGGCGCAGGCCGCCGACGATGGCGACGCGGCGCGCGGTCTGATGCTGCATCGGGGTAGCCTCCGTTGCGCTCGTCGCTACTGGCCGAATGTCGGGCCCTCGGCAGCGAGGTAGGCGTCTTCCTCGGGCGTGTTGGCGCGGCCGAGGTGGCGGTTGCGGTGCGGAAAGCGGCCAAAGCGCTCGACGATGTCGCGATGCAGTTCGGCGAAGTGCGCGAAGGTGAGGAAGGTCTCCTTGAGCGTGTCGGAGACGCTTTCGGCCAGGGCGTTGAAGATCCGGACCGACTTCTCCTGCACGCTCAGCGACTCGGCGTGCTGCAGTGGCATGAAGAAGAACACGCGCTGCACCGGCGACAGCGTCTTGTATTCGTTGCTCATCGAGCCCTCGACGCAGAGTTTCAGCGCCTGTCGGTCGCCGGCAAAGGCACGCGGGGAGCCGCGATGGATGTTGCGGCAGAACTGGTCGAGCAGCAGGATCAGGGCCAGCCGGCCCTCGGCGGTGCCGGCCCAGGCATCGAGCTTGCCGTCCAGCGCCAGATCCAGAAGGGCGCCGAATTCGCGGCCGATCTGCTGGTCCTGCGCCGGGTCGGTGCCGAACCAGCGTTCCATGCGGCTGTCGATCTGGGGTGCGTCGAGTTCCTGCTTCGAGAACCAGAACTCGAGGATGCGGCGGATGTCGGCTTCACGCTCCATGGCGGCTGATCATGTCAGGCACCCCGGTGCGCTTCAACCGCCGCCTGCGCGCTGGGGCATTTTCAGTGCCAGCCCCGCAGCAGCGCGAGCCGCAGCAGGCCGGCCACGCTGAGCGCGTCCGTGATGCGACCATCCATGGCCATGCGGATCGCCTCGCGCACGGGCAGGCGTTGCACGCTGATGTCCTCCGTCGACTCCGGCTCCGGCGCGCCCTGCTCCAGGTCTTCGGCGACGAACACGTAGCCTTCCTCGTCGGTGACCGAGTTGCTGGTGTGGACGAAGAGGATCTGTTCCCAGCGGCGCGCCGTGAGCCCCGTTTCCTCGCGCAACTCGCGCCGGGCCGACTCGAGCACGGGCGCCGGGTGCGGCGAGCCGCCCATCGGGATCTCCCAGGAGTAATGGCCGAGGCAGTAGCGGTGCTGGCCGACCAGCCAGGTGTGCTCGTCGCGATCGAGCGGGATGATGCCGACCGCCTTGCTCCGAAAACTGACCTTGCCGTAGAGCGCCGGTTTGCCAGTCGGGTCGAGGCAGCGCTCCTCCCACAGTTCGAGCCAGGGGTTGCCGTAGACCTTGCGCACGGAGAGCGTGGTCCATGGATTGTCGCGCCGGCTCATGTCGGCCACCGGGGAGCGTTCATGCTTCTGCCTCCAGTCGTGTGGGCAATGGCTTAGGCGGCATTCCGGAGAAACGGATGCAGTCGACCCGCGTTCGCGAACCGCGCAAAGTTTGCCAGCGGCGCAGGTGATCGTGTATCAATTCGCGCCGTGGGTTTTTCAGACGCCGGCCCGCTGCTTCGCTGGCCGTGCGGTTTCGGGGCACCCGGGAAACCGGGTGCCCTTTTTTCTTGGTCGCGGTCGGGCAATATCCGCGGTTCGCGCCGCGGCGTCGATCCCCGGCCTAGGCAGGGATCCCCAGGCGGGCATAGAGCCCGCTCATTACCCACAGCGGGCCGATCAGCAGGAAGCGCAGGTCGCGCAGGAAAGACGGGCGCCTGCCTTCGAACGCATGGCCGACGAACTGGCCAGCCCAGGCGGCCAGGAACAGCGCTGCGCTGGTCATCCACAGTGGAATCTCGAGTCGATCGAGGACGGCGACGGCGGCGAGTGCAAGCGCAGCGCCAACTGCCATGCCTAGCGCCAGCCGCGGCGCGAGCAGCAGGTACCACAGCAGGGCAGCGACGACCGTGACGCCTGCCCAGTTCACGTAAGTCGGGAGCGTTGCTGCTGCAACCGGAACCGGCACCGACCATAGCAGTCCAAGCAGGCTGACGACGATAATCGGGACGCAGATCGTGTGCAGCCGACGGTTCACCGGGTTCTGATGATCGGCGGCATACGCGGAGAGGTAGGCGCTGGCGCGGGTCATGTTGCGGACCGTACGACGTACGGCCGGTTTCGGCAACAGGCCGGTGGCCTGACAAGGCAAGGGAATTTGCCGGCTCGTGCAGTTTCTGCCATAAGGATGCCCCGCTGGGGCCACATTGGTTCTTCTCAGGAGATTGTTTCCATGCTGATGCGTTGCGAGATGCGCAGGATTGGTCTGGCCGGACTGCTGGGCGCGATGGCGCTGGTGGCTGGCTGCGAGTATATGCAGACCACCGACCCGTACACGGGCGAGCAGAAGGTCAACAAGACCACCAAGGGTGCCGCCATCGGTGCGGCTACCGGTGCCGCTATTGGCCTCATCACCGGTGACGACTCGGCCGAACGCAAGAAGCAGGCCCTGATCCTCGCCGGCGTCGGTGCCGTGGCGGGTGGTGCCGTCGGCAATTACATGGACCGCCAGGATGCGGCGCTGCGCGCCCGGTTGCAGGGCACCGGTGTGAGCGTTACCCGGACCGGGCCTAACGGCCAGAACATCACCTTGAACATGCCGGGCAACATCACCTTCGCGGTGAACAGCGCCGACATCAGCGCGTCGTTCTACCCGGTGCTCGACTCGGTCGGGCTCGTGCTCAAGGAGTTCGACAAGACGATGGTCGAGGTGGCGGGTCACACGGACAGCGACGGCAGCGACGCGTACAACCAGCAGCTGTCGCACCGGCGCGCGAGCAGCGTGGTGGCGTACCTGGTATCGCGACAGATCCGCGGCGATCGTTTCCTCACCGTCGGTGCGGGCGAGAGCCGCCCGGTCGCGAGCAACGCCACACCGGAGGGCAAGGCGCAGAATCGGCGGGTCGAAATCACGATCGTACCGCTGACGACCTGAGACGAACGACCGGGACCGCAGGCGCGGTTTCAGCCGCGCCTGCGGATTTGATCAGGTCTGGCGGGTGAGCGCGCCGCGCAGCTGGCCCAAGGCCTGCTTCTCGATCTGGCGCACACGCTCGGCGGACACGCCGAAGCGCGCGGCCAACTCCTGCAGTGTCGCCTTTTCTTCGGCCACCCAGCGTGCCTGGATGATCTCACGGCTGCGTCCGTCGAGGCGTTCGAGTGCCGCGTGCAGCCGCTCGCTCGCCTGCTCCTGCCAGTCGTCGGCCTCCAGCGCCGTGGCCGGGTCGGCGTCGGGCGCCGGCAGGTAGAACGCCGGGGAAACCGGACTCTCGTCCTCGCTGTCAGGCAGCGGGTCGAAAACGACATCGTGGCCGGCCAGCCGCTGCTCCATCTCGGTCACTTCGCGTGCCGGCACGCCCAGGTCGCGGGCAATGGCCTCGGTCTCGTGGCGGGTGAGCCAGCCGAGGTTGGTCTTGGCGCGACGCAGGTTGAAGAAAAGCTTGCGCTGCGCCTTGGTGGTGGCAATGCGCACCATGCGCCAGTTGCGCAACACGAACTCGTGGATCTCCGCGCGGATCCAGTGCACGGCAAACGACACCAGACGCACGCCAACCGCCGGGTCGAAACGCTTGACGGCCTTCATCAGGCCGACGTTGCCTTCCTGGACCAGGTCGCCGAGCGGCAACCCATAGCCCGAGTAGCCGCGGGCGATGTGCACCACGAAGCGCAGGTGCGCGAGCACCAGGTCGCGGGCGGCATCCAGGTCGTGCTGGTCGTGGAAACGCCGCGCCAGGGCCTGCTCTTCCGCCGGGCCGAGGACCGGGATCGAGTTGACGGCCTGGACGTAGGCATCGAGGCTGCCGATCGGCCCGGCCAGGGCGAAATCACGCGGATGGGAAACCAACGCCGTCGTCATGAACCATCAACCTCCTTGTCGATCGATCTTAGCACTCGCGCGATTAGAGTGCTAAGCCGGGGTTCGGTTCCGTTGGGTGCCCTATCAAAATAGGCTTTTGAAACAGCATGTTATACGCGCGGCTGGATCTCGCTCAGGTGCCGGCCGACAGCCACCCAGGCGCCGATGCAACCGGCCGCTAGGCCGCCCGTGAAGACCGCCAGCGCTGCCGAGGCGGGAAGACCGAAACCGCCAAGCGTCGTGCCGTAAAGCTGCACGAGGCGCTCCAGCGGCGGGCGCAGGATCAGCGTACCGGCACCGAGGAGGAGCAGCGCCACCAGCCCGCCGAGCAGGCCGTACCAGAAGCCGATGTACAGGAACGGGCGACGCACGAAGGCGTCGGTCGCGCCGAGGAGCTTCGACACCTCGATTTCCTGGCGTCGGTTCTGGATGTCGAGGCGGATCGTGTTGCCGACGATCACGATCACCGCGGCGACCAGCAGTGCCGCCCCGATCCAGATCGCGCGGCGCACGAAATCGAGGATGGCGGCCAGGCGCGCCAGCCACTGCGTGTCGAGCTGGACGAGGTCGACCTCGGGTCGCGCCTCGAGCTTCGCGCGCAGCGCGTCCAGGCTTGCGGTCGAGGCCTGCGCCGTGGGACGCACGACGACGGTATGCGGCAGCGGATTGTGCCCGAGCGAGCGCAGCGCATCGCCGAGGCCGGGATCGGCGGTGAACTCCGCCATCGCATCGTCGGCGGTGACGATGCGGGTCTCGGCCACCGCTTCGTGCTTGCCGAGCTCGCGTGCCAGTTCGCGTGCGGCCTCGAGCGGCTTGCCGGGCTTCAGGTATACCGAGAAGTCGCGGATGTCTTCCCAGCCGCCGGCGAAGCGTTGCGCACCCTGCACGGCGGCCAGCAGCCCGGCCGGCAGGGCAAGCGCGATGCCGATGACAGTCACCGTGAGCGCGGTGGCGACCGGCGCGCGGCTGAGCTGGCCGAGCGCGGCCAGCGCATTCTGCAGGTGTCGGGTGAGCCACGTTCCCATGCGTTCAGCTGCCGGCGTTGCCAGGTCGGGCAGCGGCCGAGACGCTCGGTTCGTCGCTGCGGACCTGGCCCTGGTGGAGCACGACATGGCGGCCGTTGATGCGGCCGGCAAGCGCCAGGTCGTGGGTGGCGATCACCATCGTCACGCCGACCTCGTTGAAGCGGCGGAAGAGCTGCATGATCTCGAGGGACAGCTCGGCGTCGAGGTTGCCGGTCGGTTCATCCGCGATCAGCAGGCGCGGATGCGCTACCACGGCACGTGCGATGCCGACCCGCTGCTGTTCGCCGGCGGAGAGCTGGCGCGGCGGCTGGCGCTCCTTGTCGAGCAGGCCGACCTGGTCGAGCGCGGCGCGCACGCGCTTCTCGATGTCGCGTCGTGTGAGGCCGGCGATCACCAGCGGCAGGGCGACGTTGTCGAACGCCGAGCGGTCCTCCAGCAACTTGTGGTCCTGGAACACCATGCCCACCTGGCGCCGGTAGGCCGGGATGTCGGCCGGCGGCAGGCGTCCGACATTGCGGCCGTCGACGAGGAGCTGGCCGCGGGTCGGCCGTTCCACCAGTGCCAGCAGCTTGAGGATCGTGCTCTTGCCCGCGCCCGAGTGGCCGGTGAGGAAGATCAGTTCGCCCGGGGAAATTTCCAGCGTGACATCGCGTAGCGCTTCGCGCCCGCCGGCGTAGAGCTTGGTGATCTGGTCGAGGCGGATCATCGCGCTCGTCAGCGGGCGGTCGCGGTCCCGGCGAGTGCCGCCGCGAACTGCCCGGCGTCGAACACGTCGAGGTCGGCAGCGTCCTCGCCGACGCCGACATAGCGGAAGGGCACGTCGAGGCGGTCGGCGAGCGTGAGCAGCACGCCGCCCTTGCCGCCGCCGTCGAGCTTGGTCATGGTGATGCCGGTCAGGCCGACGGCCTGGTGGAACTGCAGTGCCTGGCTGATCGCGTTCTGGCCGAGGCTCGCGTCGAGCACCAGCATTTTCTCGTGCGGCGCAGTGGGGTCGAGCCGCCCGGCCACACGCACCACCTTGGCCAGTTCCTGCATCAGCCCGGCCTGGTTCTGCAACCGCCCGGCGGTGTCGGCGAGCACCACGTCCACGCCGCGGGCCTGCGCGGCCTGGATGGCATCGAAGATCACGGCAGCCGAGTCCGCGCCCGGCTGCTGCGCGACCACCGGCACGTCGTTGCGCGCACCCCAGGCCTGCAGCTGCTCGATGGCGGCCGCGCGATAGGTGTCGCCGGCAGCGAGCAGCACCTTCAGGCCCTCGGCCTTGTAGCGCCGCGCGAGCTTGCCGATCGTCGTGGTCTTGCCGGAGCCGTTGACGCCGATCATCAGGACCACGAAGGGCCGCCGGTCGCCCGGAACCTCGAGCGGCAGCGCGCGTGGGCGCAGCACCTCGGCGAGCGTCTCCTGGAGGGCGGCACGGGCGCCGTCGGCATCCGCCACGGCCTCACGCCCGAGACGCTTGCGCAGGCCGGCGATGATGCGCTCGGTGGTCTCGATGCCGACATCGGCGGCGAGCAGCTGGTCCTCGAGTTCGGCTACGACCGACTCGTCGAGCTTGCGCCCGACCAGCCAGTCGAGCGCCACGCCGAGACCGAGCCCGCGGTTGAGCTTCTGCTTCAGGCGCTGGAAGAACCCGGCGCGCGGCGCGCTCCGGGCGGCATGGGACTCGGTCATGGCGCGCATGGTAACCGGTCCCGCCGTGCCGATCACCGGCCGGCGCCCGCGGTTTCTGCTACAAAGTCGCCTCGGCGGGCAGCGAGGTGTCGGCGTGTCGAAGACGAGGGCAGGGCACGGGCCACCCGGAGAGGTGCGCATCATCGGCGGTGAGTGGCGCGGCCGCCGGCTGCCCGTACCTGTTGCGCCCGGCCTGCGGCCAAGCCCGGACCGCGTGCGCGAGACGCTGTTCAACTGGCTCGCGCCGCTGCTGCCCGGTACGCACTGCCTCGACCTGTTTGCGGGCACCGGTGCGCTCGGCCTCGAGGCGCTGTCGCGGGGTGCCGCCACGGCGTGTTTCGTCGAGGCCGATGCCGCGACAGCACGCCTGCTCGAGGCGAGCCTGCAGCGCCTCGGTTGCAGTGCCGGCCGCGTCGTGACCGGCGATGCCCGGCGGTTTCTCGCTGGCGCGCCGCAGCCGTTCGACCTGGTGTTCCTCGATCCGCCCTTCGGCACGGCTGATCTCGGGGATTTGTGTACACTGCTCGACCACGGCTGGCTCGCGGCCGGCGCGCGCATCTACCTTGAAATGCCGCGCCGCGAGGAGCTGCCACCACTGCCGCCGCAGTGGAGCGTGCTGCGTGAGAAGACCGCGGGCCAGGTGCGTTTCGCGCTGGTGTGCCGTACGGGCGAGGATTGAAGCGAGGAGACGCGTCGTGCCGACAGGCGCCATGTACCCGGGAACCTTCGACCCGATCACGAACGGCCACTACGGCCTGGTGCAACGCGCAGCGCGCATTTTCGACCGCGTGATCGTCGCCATCGCGGCCAGCCCTCACAAGACGCCCCTGTTCCCGCTCGACGAGCGCATGAGCCTCGCCCGGCAGGTGCTGGCCGATCTGCCGAACGTCACCGTCGACGGCTACACCGGCCTGACCGTCGAGTACGCCCGCGCGCACCAGCTGGGCGTCGTGATCCGTGGCCTGCGGGCGGTTTCCGACTTCGAGTACGAATTCCAGCTCGCCAGCATGAACCGCCACTTGCAGGCCGAGGTCGAGACGGTCTTCATGACACCCGCCGAACAGCACACCTTCATCTCCTCGACCCTGGTGCGCGAAGTGGCGGCGCTCGGCGGTGACGTCACTGCCTTCGTGCATCCGCTGGTCGCCCGCGCCCTCGCCGGGCGTTTCGGCAAGGGTTGAGCGGCACAGGCTACTGCACCCGGGGCATGCCGATGTTTCCGTTCCACCAGCGCGTCCGGCTTTGCTGTGCCTTCGTGCTCACCGTGGTGCTGGTCGCACCGGCAGACGCCGCGGTGCGCAGGCAGCCCGCCAATGCTGCAATCGCCGCGGCACATCCGCTGGCAGTGGCTGCGGGTGAGGAGATCCTCGCTGCCGGTGGCAACGCGTTCGACGCCGCCGTGGCGGTGAGTGCGGCGCTTGCAGTCGTCGAGCCCTATGCCTCGGGCCTCGGCGGTGGCGGCTTCTGGCTGCTTCACCTGGCGAAGTCCGGGCGCGACGTCTTCGTCGACGCACGCGAGGTCGCCCCGGCGGCAGCGACGCCAGGCATGTACCTCGACACTGCCGGCAATCCGGTGGCCGGGTTGTCGATCGACGGGCCACTTGCCGCCGGCATTCCGGGCGAGCCCGCGGGGCTCGTGCACATCGCCAGCCGCTACGGCCGGCTGCCGCTGGCGCGCAGCCTCGCTCCGGCGATCCGGCTCGCCGAAGAAGGGGTGCCGGCGCATGTGCGCATGACGCTCGGCCTGCGCTTCCGGCGTCAGGTTGCAGAAAAGTCACCGGCCTTCATGGCGACTTTCTACCCGGACGGCGACATCCCGGCCGAGGGTGCCGTGATCCGTCAGCCCGACATCGCAGCCACCCTGCGCCGGCTCGCCGGGCAGGGCTTCGACGGCTTCTACCGCGGCGAGACTGCCGAGCGGCTGGTTGCGGGCGTGCGTGCGGTGGGTGGCATCTGGACCCTCGAGGACCTCGCCGGCTACCGCGTGCGCGAGCGTGAGCCGCTGCGCGGGAGCTACCGCGGCACCACGCTGGTGTCCGCACCGCTGCCTTCGGCCGGCGGCATCGGCCTGGTGGAAATGCTCAACATCCTCGCCGGTTACGACCTCGGTGCCCTCGACGGCGCTGCCCGCAAGCACCTGCTGATCGAAGCGATGCGTCGCGCCTACCGGGACCGCAGCATCTATCTCGGCGACCCGGATTTCGTCGCGGTCCCGGTCGAGCAGCTCACGCATCCGTTCTACGCCGCCGGCCTGCGCAGCTCCATCCGCCTCGACCGGGCGACACCGAGCGTGTCGCTCGCGGCAATCGGCGCCGACGGTAGCGACGGGCGCGACACCACGCACTTTTCCATCATCGACGCGGCCGGCAATCGCGTCGGCGGCACGTTGTCGATCAACACCTGGTATGGCGCGACCTTCATGCCGCCCGGCACCGGCGTGGTGCTCAACAACGAGATGGACGATTTCACCGTCAAGGCCGGTACCGCCAACTGGTTCGAACTCGTCGGCGCCGGCGCCAACGCCATCGCACCCGGCAAGCGCATGCTCTCGAGCATGAGCCCGACTTTCCTGGAATCGACGCGCGGCGTCGCCGTCGTCGGCACGCCCGGCGGCAGCCGCATCATCACCATGGTGCTGCTCGCCACGCTCCAGTGGCTCGACGGCGCAGACGCTGCGACGATGGTGTCGCTCAAGCGCTTCCATCACCAGTACGAGCCGGACGTCGTGTCTTACGAGGACGGCGCCTTCACGCCGAATGAGCTGGCGGCACTCGAGGCGCGCGGCCACCGGCTCCAGCGCAGCGAACGCAACTTCGGCAACATGAACGTGGTTACCTGGGACTACGCCAGCGGCCGCGTCGAGGCGGCCATGGATCCGCGCGGCCGGGTCGTCGGGCAGGTCTACTAGCGCTGGCAGGCCGGGCAGAACCAGGTCGAACGCTGCCCCTGCACGAGGTGTCGCACCGGCGTGCCGCAGCGGCGGCAGGGTTGACCGGTGCGGTCGTAGACCCGCAGTTGCTGGCTGAAGTAGCCGGGTTCGCCGTGGCCGTCGTGGAAGTCGCGCAGGGTCGTGCCGCCGAGCGCCACCGCTTCGCCCAGAACCTCGCGCACCGCCGCTACGAGTCGCGCCAGCGTTGCCCGGGAGAGGCGGCTCGCCGCCCGTCGCGGGTCGATCCCCGCCCGGAACAGCGCCTCGCTCGCGTAGATGTTGCCGATGCCGACGACGATCGCGGCATTCATCAGCAGGACCTTGATCGCCACGCGGCGCCCGCGGGTGCGCTGCCAGAGGTACTCGCCGTCGAAGCCCGGTCCGAGCGGTTCCGGCCCGAGGCTGGCCAGCAGCGGGTGGCGCAGCGGGTCGCGCGCCGTCCACAGCAACGCACCGAAGCGACGCGGGTCGCTGAAGCGCACGCACCGGTCCGCGCCGAGCACGAGGTCGAAGTGATCGTGCCTGCCCGGCGTCGTGCCGGCCGGCAGGATGCGCATGCTGCCCGACATGCCGAGGTGCATGAGCGCGGTGCCGGCGCCGGTGCGCATCAGCAGGTACTTGCCGCGCCGGTCGAGCGCGGTGACGGTCTGCCCGGCGAGCCGCTGCGGCATATCGCGCGGTATCGGCCAGCGCAGCTGCCGCTGGCGCACGACCAGCCGCTCGATCCGCTGCCCCTCGAGCCACGGGGCGAGGCCGCGGCGCGTGGTCTCGACTTCCGGCAGCTCGGGCATGGGTGCCGTTGTAGCACCTTTTCCAGAGGCAGGAGGGGGGCAGGCCCCGACCGGCCGAGTCGCGACTGGCGTCGCTCCCACAGGACCGGGAGGCATCTTCTGTGGGAGGGGCGCAAGCCCCGACCGGCCGAGTCGCGACTGGCGTCGCTCCCACAGGACCGGGAGGCATCTTCTGTGGGAGGGGCGCAAGCCCCGACCGGCCGAGTCGCGACTGGCGTCGCTCCCACAGGACCGGGAGGTATCTTCTGTGGGAGGGGCGCAAGCCCCGACCGGAGGATCCGGTATAGTCGGGGCTCCTAACCAGACCGGTCACACAGCCACATATGCTCGAATTTCTCGCCAGCCACGTCGACGGCCTGCTCGGCCTGTCCACCGTTGCCAGGATCGCGGTCACTTTCGGCTGCATCCAGGTCTCCATGATGGCCGTCACCCTGTACCTGCATCGCGACCAGGCGCACCGCGCGATCGCCCTGCACCCGGCGCTGCGCCACTTCTTCCGGCTGTGGATCTGGCTGACCTCAGGAATGGTGACGCGCGAGTGGGTTGCGGTGCACCGCAAGCACCACGCCTTCTGCGAGACGCCGGACGATCCCCACAGTCCGGTGGTCCATGGCCTGAAGACCATCCTGCTGCGCGGCGCCGAGGTCTACCGCCTCGAGACCGCCCGGGCGGCGACCCTGGAGCAGTACGGTCGCGGCACACCCGACGACTGGCTGGAGCGCAACGTCTACCGCCACGGCCTGGTGGGTGTCTACACGATGCTGGGAATCGACGTGCTGCTGTTCGGCGCGGGCGGCATCACGATGTTCGCCTTCCAGATGCTGGCGATGCCGTTCTTCGCCGCCGGTGTCATCAACGGCCTCGGCCATGCGGTCGGCTACCGCAACTTCGAGACCGAGGACGCCTCGACCAACCTCGTGCCGTTCGGCGTCCTGATCGGCGGCGAGGAGCTGCACAACAACCACCACGCCTTCCCGACGTCGGCGCGCTTCGCGCTGCGCCGGGGCGAGTTCGATATCGGCTGGTGCTACATCCGGCTGTTTACGATGCTTGGTCTGTGCCGTATCGCGCGCGTGGCACCGGTGCCGCACATCGCCACCGAACCGCGCGCGGTGGACGTGCTGACGCTGCGCGCCGTGCTCCAGAACCGCATGCACGTGCTGCGCGAATTCAGCCGTCGGGTGACCATGCCGCTGCTGCGCATCGAGCGGCGTTCGCGCCGCGGCGACGTGCTGCTGCGTCGGGCGGCTGCCTTGCTGACGCGTTGGCCGGGCCTGCTCGACGAGGGCTCGCGCCAGCGCCTGGCGCGCATCCTGGAGAGCAGTCAGGTGCTGGCCACCACGCACGAATACCGCCGCCAGCTCATGCAGGTCTGGCAGCAGGCCAACGTATCCAACGAGCGGCTGGTCGCCGAACTGCGCGACTGGTGCACCCGTGCGGAAGCGAGCGGCATCGCGGCGCTGGCGGAGTTCTCGGCGCGGTTGCGCGCCTGGATGCCCCAGCCGGTGGTGGCGCTGGCTGTGACCGGGCGCTAGGAGAAGCGAGAGGCGCCGCGACCGGCGCTACTTGATCTTCGCTTCCTTGTACTTGACGTACTTGCGGACGACGGGGTCGAACTTGTTGACCTCCATCTTGTCCGGGTGCAGGCGCTTGTTCTTGCTGGTGGTGTAGTAGTGGCCGGTGTCGGCAGTCGACACCAGCTTGATCTTGTCGCGCTTGCTTGCCATGGCGTCGTCCTCAGACGTGTTCGCCGCGGGCACGCAGGTCGGCGACGACCTTTTCGAGCCCGAGCTTGTCGATGGTGCGCAGGCCCTTCGTAGACACCCGCAGGCTGACGAAACGCTTCTCGCTCTCGAGCCAGAAGCGGTGCGTGTGCAGGTTCGGCAGCCAGCGCCGGCGCCGCTTGTTGTTGGCGTGGGAGACGGTGTTCCCGTAGGACGGCTTCTTGCCGGTCACCTGGCAGATGCGCGACATGACGAACCTCTGTCGAATCAGCTGATTGGCCGCCCGGGCCGGGCCACGGACGGCGAAAGGCCGGCTATTAAAGCAGCCCCCGCGCTCCAAGGCAACCGGATCCGCCCGCTTCCGGCTCCCAGCCCGGGTAACCGGTCGCGCTGTCGGGGAACTCGAATCATCCTCGCCCCCGCCCAATCCTTGCCGGTGCCTGCACCTCCCTGGCGAGCCGGGAACAGCTCCGAAGGACCAGCCGGCAGGGTGCCGTACGCGGGAAACCTCCCGGAGGCGGGGGCCTCCGAACAAAGCGAGTATCGGGGAGCGACTTCGGAGGCGCCCGCCGCAAGGGCGGCTACGGCGGATAAGTCACCCTGCCATACCCCCAACCGTCAGAGCAGCCCCCGGCTCGCCAGGGAGGTGCAGGCGCCGTCGCCGACGATGAAGTGATCGAGCAGGCGCACGTCGATCAATTCCAGGGCGCCGCGGATGCGGCGGGTGATGAGCTGGTCCGCTTCGCTCGGCTCGGCCACGCCCGAGGGGTGGTTGTGGGCGAGGATCACCGCGGCGGCATTGCGGCGCAGGGCCTGGCGGACCACCTCCCGGGGGTAGACAGTGGTGTTGTCGATCGTACCCTGGAACATCTCGTCGAAGGCGAGCACCCGGTGGCGGTTGTCGAGGAAGAGGCAGCAGAAGACCTCGTGCGGGCGGTCGCGCAGCCGGGCGACGAGGAAATCGCGGCTGTCGGCCGGGGAATGGATGGCCCGCCCCGGAGTGACCTTCTCCTGCAGGTAGCGGCAGCAGCACTCGCGCGTGGCGACGAGCGCGGTGGCCTTGCCGGGGCCGACGCCGTGCAGGGCCTGCAGCTCCTCGAGGCTGGCGTTCAGGACCCCGCGGATGCCGCCGAACTGCGCCAGCAGTCCGCGGGCCAGCTCGAGGGCGGAATGGCCCCTGACGCCACGGCCGAGCATGACGGCGAGGAGCTCGGCATCCGAGAGCTGCGTGGCGCCGGCGCCGATCAGCCGCTCCCGTGGCCGCTCCGGTGCCGGCCAGTCCTTGATCGAGAGCTGTGTCATCGCGCGATTCTGCGTCGGGCCGGCGTGCGACCCAAGTCACGAATCTGGTGGCAGCGCGGACAAAGCGCAGCCGCGCGGGCGGCTTTCTTGTAGGCTATCGCCGGTCCTTCGGGACGAACCTCCCATGAGCCCGCTGCACGGCAAGAAGATCCTCCTCGGCGTGAGCGGCGGCATCGCCGCCTACAAGAGCCCCGACCTCGTGCGCCGCCTGCGCGAGCGCGGCGCCGACGTGCGCGTGGTCCTGACAGCCAGCGCGGCGAAATTCGTCTCCGCCACCGTCTTCCAGGCCGTATCCGGTCACCCGGTGCGCCAGGAGCTCTGGGACGAGCAGGCCGAGGCCGCGATGGGTCACATCGAACTCGCACGCTGGGCCGATGTCGTGGTCATCGCCCCGGCAACGGCCCACGTCATGGCGCAGCTCGCGAGCGGCCTGGCGCCGGACCTGCTCACCACGCTGTGCCTCGTCACGACCGCTCCGCTGGTGCTGGCGCCGGCGATGAACCATTCGATGTGGAGCCACCCGGCGACACAGGAAAACCGCGCCACGCTGGCGAGCCGCGGCGTGCGCTGCGTCGGCCCGGCCGACGGTGCCCAGGCCTGCGGCGAGACCGGACCCGGGCGCATGGCCGAGCCAGTCGCGATCGTCGCTGCGCTCGAGGCGCTGCTCGGCGTCTCCAGCGGCCCGCTCGCCGGCCGGCACGTGCTGGTGACCGCCGGCCCGACGCGCGAGCCGATCGACCCCGTGCGCTTCATCAGCAACCGCAGCTCGGGAAAGATGGGTTTCGCCGTGGCCCAGGCAGCCGCCGACGCGGGTGCCCGGGTGACGCTCATCGCCGGGCCGGTGGCGATCGCCACCCCGCCGGGTGTGGAGCGCATCGACGTGGAGTCGGCCGCCGGGATGTACGAGGCGACGCTCGCGCGCGCCGCCGGCGCCGACATCTATATCGGTGCGGCCGCGATCTCCGATTACCGCCCCGACCGGGCTCCCGACCAGAAGATCAAGAAGCGCAGCGACTCGTTGACGCTGAATCTCGTCAGGTGCACCGACGTCCTCGCCGCCGTGTCCGCCCTGGGCGAGGGCCGTCCCTTCACCGTCGGCTTCGCTGCCGAGACCGAGAAGCTCGAGGAGCACGCCCTGGAAAAACTGCAGAAGAAGGGCCTCGACCTGATCGTCGCCAACCAGGTCGGCACGAACCTCGGTTTCGACCGTGACGACAATGGTGTCGTCGTGCTCTGGCCAGGCGGTGGCCGTGAGGAGATCGGCCGCATGCCGAAGACCGAGCTGGCGCGCCGCATCGTGGCGCTGATCGCCACCCACTACCACGCCCGCGGCGCGATCCCGCTGCGCCGTCCACGGGTTTCCTGAAGAGAGAACCGGCATGCCACGACCGACGATCCAGCTGCGTGTGCTCGACGCACGCCTCGGCCAGGAGTTTCCGCTGCCGGCCTATGCCACCGAAGGCTCGGCGGGCGTGGACCTGCGCGCCTGTGTCGATGGCAACGTGCTGCTGCGGCCCGGTGAGACGACGCTGGTGCCGACCGGCATCGCCGTGCACATGGCTGACCCGGGGCTCGCCGCCGTGATCCTGCCGCGTTCGGGACTCGGCCACAAACACGGCATCGTGCTCGGCAACCTAGTCGGGCTGATCGACTCGGACTACCAGGGCCAGGTGCTGGTGTCGTGCTGGAACCGCGGCAGCGAGGCTTTCATCATCGAGCCGGGCGCGAGGCTGGCGCAGATGGTGTTCGTCCCCGTGGTACAGGTCGACTTCGAGGTGGTGGAGGAATTCGCCGGGAGCCACCGTGGCGCTGGCGGGTTCGGTCACACCGGGGTGTGAGCGCGGTCTATTCCACCGGTGCGGCGGCTTTCAGCTCGCGGAAGCGATCGATGTCGCTGGCAAACCGGCCGATGACGTCGGTCTTGCGTGCGCGGGTCGTTCCCAGGTTCTTCTCGTAGAGCACGATCGAATCCATGGTGTTCGACAGCTCGCGGGCGAGCCGGTCGTCGATCGGCGGGGCGTTCGGATCGGAGCTGTAGGGCTTGAAGCCTGCGGCCTCGACCTGCAGCTTCTGCAGGATGTCGCGCAGCCCCTGCAGGTAGTTCTCCGTGACCTTGATCTGCGTGTCGATCAGCTCCAGGCGCCGGTCGCGCAGCGCCTCGATTTCCTCGACCGAGAGATAGGTATCGAGCAGCACCTGGTCGCGGCGTGCCGCGAGAATGGCCTGCTGGCGCTCCTCGGCAACCCGTTTCGCGGCGGCCTTTTCGGCGGCGATCTGCTCGGCGGTCCTGGCGCCGTCCTGGGTGGCGACGGGCACACCGTAGTCGTTGAGGACCTGGCGCTTCGTGTCGGCGTACTCGGGCGGCACGTGGTCGCCGAAGTGCACCACGCCGTCCTTGTCGACCCAGCGGTAGGTCTGGGTGTCGCCCGTGCTCGGTTTCGGGCGCTTCGGCTGGGCGGCGAGGGCCGTCCCGGCCACCGCCAGGGCTGCCAGTGCCGCAATTGCGAGCCTCGCGAGGTTGCGCGTCATCTGTCGACACCCGTCCGGGACCCAACCCCCGGCAGTTAACAGATTATCCCGCCCGCCTGCCGGCTGGAACCGTGATGTGCCTCGCGGATTCGTGCGTCACTGCAGCGAGGCACTCAGGCGGCGACGCCGTAGCGCTGGCGGTAGTCGGTCACCAGCGGCAGGAACTGGCCGAACTCGCTGCTGCCCTCGAGGTGCTCGACGAGGTCGTCGAGGTCGATGATGCTGGTGACCTGCACGCCGTAGTTGCGCTCGACTTCCTGCACCGCGGAGATGTCGCCCGTGCCTTTCTCCCGCCGGTCGAGGGCGATCAGCACGCCGCCCGGTTCGCCGCCCGCGTGGCGGATGACCTCCACCGACTCGCGGATCGCGGTGCCGGCGGTGATGACGTCGTCGACGATCAGCACCCGCCCGTTCATCGGTGCGCCGACGATGAGCCCACCCTCGCCGTGGTCCTTCGCCTCCTTGCGGTTGAAGCAGAACGGCAGGTCGATATCGTGGTGCTCGGCGAGCGCCGCCGCGGTGAGCGCGACCAGCGGAATGCCCTTGTAGGCGGGGCCGAACAGCATGTCGAACTCGATACCCGACTCCCGCGCCTCGCGTGCCGCGGAAGCGTAGTAGCGGCCGAGCTTGGCCAGCGCATAGCCGGTGTTGAACAGGCCGGAATTGAAGAAGTACGGGCTGATGCGGCCAGACTTCAGCCGGAACTGGCCGAACTTGAGCACGCCGATCTCGAGCGCGAGCTCGATGAACTCCATCTTGTATGCACGCATCGCGGTCCGCCCCGGCGCCCCAGGCGCCATCTGCTAGAGTATCGCACGGCATACGCACGGCCGCCGCTCCCGTGCCGGGCCCGGTACATGCGCATCATCACCCTGAACGTCAACGGCATCCGCTCGGCCGCCCGCAAGGGCGTGTTCGAATGGCTGAAGCGCCAGCGCGCCGACGTGGTCTGCCTGCAGGAGATCAAGGCGGGTGCCGCGCACCTCGCCGAGCCCCCCTTCACCTCGCGCGCGTTCTATTCGTACTACGAGCCGGCGGTGAAGCCCGGTTACAGCGGCGTCGCGGTGCTCACCCGCGCGCACCCGGATGGCCTGGTGCGCGGCTTCGGCACACCCGAGTTCGACTTCGAGGGCCGCTACATCGAGGTGCGCTTCGGCAAGCTGAGCGTGGTTTCGCTGTACGTGCCGTCGGGCTCGGCCGGTGAACACCGCCAGGCCTCGAAGTACCGCTTCATGGACGTCTTCATGAAGCACCTGCAACGGATCCGCGCCGATGGCCGTCGCTACGTGATCTGCGGCGACTGGAACATCGCCCACCGCGAGATCGACCTGAAGAACTGGCGCGGCAACCAGAAGAACTCCGGCTTCCTGCCCGAGGAGCGTGCCTGGTTCGACCGCGTGTTCGGCGAGGTTGGTTTCGTCGATGCCTTCCGTCTCCTCGACCAGCGTCCCGAGCAGTACACGTGGTGGTCCAACCGCGGGCAGGCCTGGGCGAAGAACGTCGGCTGGCGCATCGACTACCAGGTGATCTCCCCGGAACTGCGCCGCGCGGTGCGTGCCGCGACCATCTACAAGCGCCGCCGCTTCTCCGACCACGCACCGCTGGTCATGGACTACGACCTTGACGGGCGCTGAACCGGCCGCGGCGCCGGCCGGCCGGCTCGCGGCGTTGCGGGTATACCTGCACCCACGGGTGCTCGCGATGCTGTTCCTCGGTTTCTCGGCCGGGCTGCCGTTCCCGCTGGTGTTCGCCACGCTCAGCGCCTGGCTCAGCACCGCGGGCGTGAGCAAGGCGAGCATCGGCATGTTCGCCTGGATCGGCATCACCTACTCGCTCAAGTTCACCTGGGCGCCGCTCGTCGACCGCCTGGCCTTGCCGGGGCTCACGGCCTGGCTTGGCCGTCGACGCAGCTGGATGCTGCTCGCGCAGTTCGGCGTGGCGGCAGCCCTGCTCGCGCTCGCCACGGCGGATCCAGCTGCGGACCTCACGCGCGTTGCGTGGCTGTCCCTCGCCGTGGCGTTCTGCTCGGCGACGCAGGACATCGCCCTCGATGCCTGGCGCATCGAGGCGGTCGATGCGCGGGTGCAGGGCGCGATGGCGGCGACCTACCAGTTCGGCTACCGCCTGGCGATGCTGGCGGCTGGTGCGGGCGCACTCGTGGTCGCCGACCTCGTTTCCTGGCGCGCGGCGTACCAGACGATGGCGGCGCTGATGACGGTGGGTATGATCACCGTGCTGCTGGTCGGTGAGCCGCCGCGCGGGCAGGGCAGCGCTGTGCCGGCGGCCGGTACCGGTGCGGGCAGGGGCGTCACGCAGTGGTTCCTGACCGCAGTGGCCGGGCCATTCGCCGATTTCTTCCGTCGCAACGGCGGCTGGGCGCTGGTGCTGCTCGGCTTCATCGCCTGCTACCGCATCAGCGACCTCATCCTCGGCGTGATGGCCAACCCGTTCTACATCGACATCGGCTTTTCGCTGTCGCAGATCGCCACCATCGCCAAGGTGTTCGGTTTCGTCATGACGCTGGTGGGTGCGGCGCTCGGCGGCGTCGCGGTGGCGCGTTACGGCGCGGTGCGTCCGCTGGTCGGGGGCGCCGTGCTGGTCGCCTGCACCAACATGTTCTTCGCCGGACTCGCCGCCTGGGGCAAGCCCGACCTGCGCTTCCTCATGGTGACGATCTCGGCCGACAACCTCGCCGCCGGCTTCGCCGGCACGGTGTTCATCGCCTATCTCTCGAGCCTGACCAGCGTCGCCTACACCGCCACGCAGTACGCGCTGTTCTCGGCGCTGATGACGCTGCTCGGCAACTTCATCGGCGGGTTCTCCGGGCGCGTGGTCGAGGCGACCGACTGGGTGACGTTCTTCCTCTACGCCTCGGCGATGGGGCTGCCGGCGATCGCGCTTTCGCTCGTGGTCGCGCGCCGGGTGCGGGCGCGATGAGCGAGGAGTGGCCCGAACGGGCCGTGTGCCGGTTCGACGAGCTTGCCGATCCGGGTGCGCGGGAGTTTCGCATCGGCGCAGGCTACTGGCCGTTCCGCGGCCTGGTCGTGCGCCGCGGCGAGGCCGTGTACGCCTGGGCCAACGTCTGCCCGCACCAGCACCTCCCGCTCAATCTCGGCGACGACGATTTCCTGATGCCGCTCGGGCAGGGCGTGCTGCTGCGCTGTGCCATGCACGGCGCGCTGTTCGTTCCCGAAACGGGGGTCTGCGTCGCCGGTCCCTGTGCCGGCCACGGCCTGCAGCCGCTCGCCTGCCGCGTGGACGCCGGCATGGTGCTGGTCCGCGCGCCGGATCAACAGGCGTGAGTCGGGGCTTGCGCCCCTACAGGTATCTCTGGTGGGGGGGGTGGGGCGCAAGCCCCGACCAGAAGAGTCGCGACTGGCGTCGCTCCTACGGTGGCTGGAGATAGCTGTAGGAGGGGCGCAAGCCCCGACTCCCGAGCCCCTACTCTTGTCGGTCCAGGAACTGCAGCGGATCGCCGAACTCTTCCGACGGCTTGTCGCGGAGTTCCTCGAACTCCTCGTCGTCGACGTCGACCGAACCGGACCAGTCCTCCGGCGGCTCGGCGGCTTCGAGTTCGAGCTGTTCCCAGCTCTCGACATCGACTTCCTCGATCGTGCCGTCGAAGTACTGGATTTCCACCGTGCCGTCGTCCGTATCGAGTGCGACGACCTCGAACAGCTCGCCGTTCTCCTGGCGATACCAGTTGCCGATGACAGGGGCTGGCACTTCAGACATTGTTGTCGTCCCCGGGCCGGTTTTCGCCCGGATTCGCCGCCCGGGCACGATGTCTTTATAACTCAGCCGACCGGCCCGGTCGAGCGGCGCCAGGCCCGCTCGTACACCGCATGGCCGAGCCGCTCGCCGCGGCGCTCGAACCGGGTCCGTGGCCGCCCGGGCGCTGCCATCGGTGGCTGCTCGAAGGCGGGTTCCGCGCCGGCCACGGCGGCGATGTGCTCGCCGTACGGTGCCCAGTCCGTGGCCACATGGAACAGGCCGCCCGGTTTCAGCCTCGATGCAACAAGCCGCAGGAATTCAGGCTGTACGATGCGGCGTTTGTGATGTCGCTTCTTCGGCCACGGGTCCGGGAAGAAGAGATTCACCGCGTCGAGCGCCCCGGGCGGGACCTGCTCGCGCAGCGCCTCGACCGCGTCGTGGCGCAAGAGGCGTACGTTGGCGAGCCCGAGCCGCTCGATCAGCAGCAGGCAGTGGCCGATACCTGGCTCGTGGACTTCCACACCGATGAAGTCCCGTTCGGGTGCCGCACGCGCCATTTCGCAGAGCAGCTCACCGTCGCCGAAACCGATCTCGAGGGTGCGCGGCGCCCGCCTGCCGAACACCGTATCGAAGTCGAGTGGCCGGGGGACCCGGTCGAGGCCGAAGCGCGGCCACAGTTCGGCCAGTGCCCGCTGCTGGCCGGCGGTGACGCGCCCGGCCCGCAGCACGTAGCTGCGCACGGCGCGCCGGGCGGCGGGTTCGGGGTCTGCGGTCATGGGTCGTGGATCCGTAACCTCGCGTAATCGCGCCAGATTAGCGGGCCGTCGCCCGCGGCGACAGGCGCTTGCTGGCCCGGGTAGTGCACACTTAATATTCCCGGCCGATGCGGGTGTAGTTCAATGGTAGAACTGTAGCTTCCCAAGCTACTAACGTGGGTTCG
>CAYQAR010000028.1:0-1488 GCA_964415505.1 uncultured Chromatiaceae bacterium
CAGCGCTGCACGGTCGCGGCTCGCGCCGCTCCCACAGGGAATGGTGCTACTGGGAGAGTCGCGGCTCGCGCCGCTCCCACAG
The DNA here is from genome assembly GCA_964415505.1 of uncultured Chromatiaceae bacterium. Lineage (GTDB taxonomy): Bacteria > Pseudomonadota > Gammaproteobacteria > Steroidobacterales > QUBU01. The sequence goes on from CAYQAR010000028.1 coordinate 83, forward strand.
CCACTGTCACTTGTGGGAGCGGCGCCAGCCGCGACTCCTCCGCCCCCTCCCAGCTCACCGCCTCATGCTCCGGCGTGCGCGCCGCCTGCGCCGCAAAGGCCTCACCGAGCGTGCGCGCGCCGCCGAAGCGCGCCTGCACCGCCGCCACCGTCACCACCGGACGCACCCGCGCCGCCTCGCTCTGCACCCGCGCGCGCTGCTCCACATCCAGCACCTCAACCTCGCCGACCCGCACGCCACCGTCGCGCGACACCTCACCCAGCAGTTGCTCATAACTGCGCGCCAGATCACCCACCGTCGACTCGGCGAACAGATCGGTGTCGTAGTTGAAGCTCGCGACGATCCCGCCGTCGTCCTCGGCGACGTGCAGGCTGAGGTCGAACTTGGACTGCGTACCTTCGAATATCACCGGCTCGACCGCGACTCCGTCGAGCGCGAGCACGGCGCTCGGTTCGTTGTGCCAGGCGAAGAACACCTGTACCAGCGGCGTCCACGCGCGACTGCGCGGCGGGGCGAGGGCCTCGACGATCTGCTCGAAGGGCACCTCGGCGTGCGTGAAGGCATCGAGTGCCGTGCGCCGCACCCGCCCGACCAGCGCGGCGAAGGTCGGGTCGCCCTGCAGGTCCACCCGCAGCGCCAGCGTGTTGACGAAGAAGCCCACCAGCCCCTCGAGCTCCGTGCGCCCGCGCCCGGCCACCGGCGTGCCGATCACCAGCTCCTCATCACCCCCGTAGCGCGCGAGCAGCGTCGCGAATCCGGCCAGCAGCACCATGAACGGCGTGGCGTGCTCGCGGCGCGCGAGTGCGCGGATGGAACGAGCGATATCCCCGGGCAGCCGCCGCGTGTGCCAGGCGCCGCGATGGCGCTGCACTGCCGGCCGTGGCCGGTCGAGCGGCAGGCTGACGAGCGGCGGGGCACCGGCGAGTGCGCTACGCCACCAGTCGAGACCGGTGGTGAACGCAGCTCCCGAGAGCGCTTCGCGCTGCCAGTGCGCGTAGTCCGCGTACTGCACCGGCAGCGCCGTCCAGGCCGGCGGCACGCCCTGCACCAGCGCGCGATAAGCGGTGCCGAGTTCGCGCGCGAGCACGGCGAGCGACCAGCCGTCGGCGACGATGTGGTGCAGGACGAGCAGCAGGTGGTGGTCGCCGGGTGCCGCAGTCACCAGGACCGCGCGCAACAGCGGCCCGCGCGCAAGGTCAAACGGGCGGGCGACGAGCGCGGCGAGCGACGCGCGTACATTGGTGCCGGGGGCGAGGTCGGCGTGTTCCAGGAATGGCAATGGGGAATCGGGTGGAACAGGATCATCGTCGTCGCGGCTCGCGCCGCTCCCACAGGTTGACTTGGCAATAAATTCGCGTATTGCGCCGCTCACACAGGGACTGGCCGTTGTGGGAGCGGCGCGAGCC
>CAYQAR010000028.1:1498-38094 GCA_964415505.1 uncultured Chromatiaceae bacterium
CCCCCCCCCCCGGGGGGGGGGGGGGGGGGGCCCCCCCCCCGGGGGGGGGGGCGGTGGGGGGCGGGGCCCCCCCCGCGACTCCTCCCCCGCCGGCATCGCCATCTGTTGAATCAGCGCCAGCCTGGATCCCATGCCCTTCCGCCACGCGCGACTGCGGCCCGTCCGCCGTCTCGACGAACGTCGTGCGCAGCGCGTCGTGCCGCACGACCAGCGCCTGCAGCGCGTGCCCGAGTGCCGCGGCATCGACGTCACCGCGCAGCCGCCATGCGAGGTGCAGGTTCCAGGTCGCGCTATCCGGATCGAGCCGGTCGAGGAACCACAGCCGCTGCTGGGTCGGCGACAGCGGACCGCGACGCTCGCCGGCTGCGGTGGGCGCGGCGAGCAGCGGCGGTCCCGCGCTGGGCGCGGCTTGCGGCAGCGCCGCGGCCACGCCGGCCACGGTGGGCGCATCGAACAGCACGCGCAGCGGCAACTCGACACCGAGTGCGTCGCGCACGCGCGCGGTGAGCCGCGCCGCGAGCAGCGAGTGGCCGCCGAGGGCGAAGAAATCCTCGTCGATGCCCGCGGCGCGGTCGAGACCGAGGACGTCGGCCCACAGTTCCGCGAGCAGCGCCTCGTGCGCGGTACGCGGCGCGCGGACGGCTGCACCGGTGCCGGACCAGTCGGGATCCGGCAGCGCACGGCGGTCGAGTTTGCCGTTCGGTGTCAGCGGCAGCGCATCGCAGACGACGACGTGCGCCGGCACCATGTAGTCGGGCAGGCGGCTGCGCAGCGACGCGCGCAACTCCGCCGCCGCCGGCCACGGCGCATCGGCTGCGATCCAGGCGACGAGGCGCTGGTCGGCGCCCGGTGCGTCGCGCAGATCGACGACGGCAGCGCGCACCCGCGGCTGCGCGACGAGAGCCGCTTCGACCTCGCCGGCTTCGATGCGCAGCCCGCGCAGTTTCAGCTGCCCATCGAGCCGGCCGAGCAGTTCGAACTGGCCGTCGGCACGCTGCCGGCCGCGGTCACCGGTACGGTACAGGCGCCGGCCGGGCACGGCGGGATCGTCGACGAAGCGCACCGCGGTCAGCGCATCGCGCCGCCAGTAGCCGCGCGCGACACCCGCGCCGCCGATGACGATCTCGCCCGGTACGCCGGGCGGCAGCGGCCGCAGCGCGCTGTCGCGCACCTCGAGCACCGCCTGGGAAAATGACTGGCCGATCGGCAGCGGACCGTTGGCCGGCGGCTCGCCCTCGAACCAGGCGCTGTCGATCGTGGCCTCGGCGACCCCGTAGGAGTTGATCACCCGCGTGCGCGGCCCGCAGCGCGCGGCGAGCGCGCGGTACTCGTGCGGATGCCAGCTGTCGGAGCCGACGATGACCAGCCGCATGAAGGCGAGGTCGCCGCCCTCGTGCTCGATCCAGGCGAGCAGCGCGCGCAGCGTCGCCGGCACGAACTCCGCGATCGTCACCGACTCGCGCCGCAGCAGGGCGTAGAGAGCGCGCGGCTCGAGCAGCGTCTCGCGCGGGCAGAGCACCAGGCAGCCGCCCGAGGCGAACGCGCGCACGAGATCGCCGACGAAGACGTCGAAGGCGGCCGGAGCCATCTGCAGGTGCACGTCGCCGGGCGTGGGTGCGTATGCCTCGGCCCAGCCCTGCCACGTCGCTGCCAGGTTGCCGTGCGTGACGACCACGCCTTTCGGCGTGCCGGTGGAGCCGGAGGTGTAGACGAGGTAGGCGATGTCGTCGGCGGTCGCGGGCAGGGTCGTCGCGGCTTGCGCCGCTCCCACAGGACCATCCGGTGGTGTTGCTGCCGCGTCGATCAGGACCGATGGGTCGAGCACGGGGGGCGCGGGCGACAGGGAGGAAACCGCCGGCGATACCGCATCGGCACCGATGACCAGAGCCACATCGGCGTCGGCGAGCAGCGCCTGCAGGCGCGCCGCGGGCTGCGCGGGATCGAGCGGCACGAAGGCGGCGCCGGCACACATCACGCCGAGCACGGCGGCGATCAGGTCGGGCCCGCGTTCCAGGCACACGGCCACGCGGGCGCCGCGGCCGATGCCGCGGGTGCCGAGTGCCTGTGCGATCGCGGCCGCACGCCGCTCGAGGTCCGCGTAGCTCCAGCGCTGGTCCTCCCAGACGAGCGCCGGTGCCTGCGGCGTCGCTGCCGCGCGTGCCGCAAACAGCGCCGGCACGGTCGGCAGGCCGGCGCCCGCCAGCGGTACCACCGGTGCAGCACGGACTGCCGGCGCTGCGAACAGCGGCAGCCCCGACAACGGCGTGTCGAGCTGGTCGGACAACTGCTCCAGCAGCGCGAGGAAGCCGTCGGCAAGGCGCGCGATCGTCGCCGGCAGGAACAGCGCCGTGTCGTACTCGAAGACGAGTTCGAGTCCTGTCGCGTGCTCACCGACGGTGAGCGTCAGGTCGAAGGTCGAAACGCCGTGGCCCACGAGGCGGCCGAGCCGCCAGCGGGCGCCATCCGCCTCGAGCACCAGCTCGGGGATCGGCACCAGGTTGAACATCACCTGGAAGAGCGGCGCGTGGGCGAGTGTGCGTTCCGGCTGCAGGGCCTGCACCAGGCGTTCGAACGGCAACGCCTGGTGGGCGAAGGCCGCGGTCGCGACCGCGCGCACGCGCGCGAGCAGCGTCGCGAACGACGGATCGCCGGCGAGGTCCGTGCGCAGCACGACGGTGTTGACGAAGAGTCCGACGACGCCTTCGAGATCGGCGTGCGGCCGCGCCGACACCGGCGTGCCGACAAGCAGGTCGTCCTGCCCGCTGCAGCGTTGCAGGAGGGCGCTGAAGGCCGCAAGCAGCAGCATGTACGGCGTGCAGTCGCGCGCCTGCGCGAGCGCGGTGAGGCGCGCCGCCGGCGCCGCGGCAAGCGAGCGCCAGACCCAAGCGCCGCGAAAGCCCTGCACAGGGGGGCGCGGGAAGTCGACCGGCAGCTCGAGCAGCGGCGGTGCGCCGGCCAGCGTCGCGCGCCACCAGTCGAGGTCGGCGCGGCAGGCCACCTCGTCGAGGGTGATGCGTTGCCAGGCGGCGAAGTCGGCGTACTGCGCCGGCAGCGGCGCGAGCTGCTCGCCACGGTAGAGCGCGGCGAGTTCACGGAACAGGATGCCGTTCGACGTGCCGTCGCTCACCGTGTGGTGCACGACGAAGAGCAGTTCCTGCATGCGCGGCCCGGCGTTGAGCAACGTGACCCGCAGCAGCGGCCCGCACGCGAGATCGAAGCGCAGCGCGGCGAGCGCAACGCGCCGCGCCGGGAGTGCGTCCGTTGCGACCTGCTCCACCGTCACCGGCACCGCAAGCTGCTTGTGGATGCGCTGTCGCGGCTGGCCGTCTTCGGCCGGAAACGTCGTGCGCAGCGCCTCGTGGCGCAGCAGTAGCGCATCGAGCGCCGCCTGCAGCCGTGCGACATCGAGCGTTCCTTCGATCGCCACCGTCCAGGCAATGTGGTACGCAGGGCTCGCCGGATCGAGCTCGGCGAGGAACCAGAGCCGCTCCTGCGCGAACGACAGTGGCAACGGTGCCGCTCGCGCGGCGCGCGGCAGCGCTGCGGCAGCGGGCTGCGCGGTCGCCAGCCGCGCCGCCATCCCCGCGACCGTCGGTTCGGCGAAAAACTCCTGCAGTGTCAGCGTCGCGCCGAAGCGCGCGCCGGCCCGCGCGAGCAGGCGCATGGCGAGCAGCGACTGGCCACCGAGCGCGAAGAAGCTGCTGGTCGCATCGACCCCGGCCACGCCGAGGACCTCGGCCCACAGCGCCGCCACCGCGCGCTCGCCCTCGCCCGCCGGCATGCGGCCCTGAGGCCCGGCTGCGCCGGGATGCGGCGGCGCCGGGAGCGCGGCGCGATCCACCTTGCCGCTCGGCGTGAGCGGCAGCGCCGTGAGCCAGACCCAGACGGATGGCCGCAGCGGCTCGGGCAGCTGTGCGCGGGCGAGTGCCTCGGGTTCCGGCAGCGCGCGCGCATCGCCGGTGGCGATCCAGGCGACCAAGCGCACCGCCGCGCCGGCGCCGTCCAGGTCGACCGCGACATCGCGCACGCCGGAGCAGCGGCGCAGCAGCGCTTCGATCCCGCCGGGCTCGATCCTGTAGCCGCGGAGCTTCAGCTGCCGATCGCGACGGCCGAGGCACTCGAAGCTGCCGTCGGGCAACTGCCGCGCAAGATCGCCAGTGCGATAGAGCAGCGCCCCCGGGCGGGGCACGAACGGATCCGGCACGAAGCGCTCGGCCGTGAGCTCAGGCCGGCGCCAGTAGCCGCCGCCGACACCCACGCCGCCGACGCAGAGTTCGCCGGCCACGCCGGGTGGCACCGGCTCCAACCGCTCGTCGAGGACGTAGCAGCGCACGTTGGCGATCGGCCGGCCGATCGGGATACGCGCCGGAGTGCCCGTGAGCAGGCTGGTGTCGCAGGCCGTGGCGTCCCAGATCTCCGAGGTGCCGTAGGTGTTGACGAGGCGCGCGGCCGGCAGCGCGGCACGTACCTGCGCCAGGAGATCCGGCGGCAGCGGCTCGCCGCTGGTGACGATGGTGGCGAGCCGCGGCAGCCTTGTGCCGAGCGTCGGTTCGAACTCGAGCAGCGCGCGCAGCAGCGGTGGCACCAGCACGAGCTGCGTGACCCCGAAGCGCGCCAGCAGCGGCACCAGCAGCGCCGGGTCGCGCGCCGCCGCACCGGGCAGCACCGCGAGCGGGATGCCGTGCATGAGCGCACCGAAGATCTCCCACAGCGAGTCGACGAAGTTGCTGCTGGTCCGCAGGCAGAACACGTCACCCGCGCCGAAGCCGTACTCCTGCCACATCCAGTGACAGCGGTTGACCGCGCCGCGGTGCAGGTTGACTGCCCCCTTGGGTTCCCCGGTCGACCCGGAGGTGTAGAGGATGCACGCGGCGCTGTCCGGTGCATCGGCGACGACAGCTGGCGCCGGCCCTGGCGCCTCCCAGTCGAACGCATCGAGTTCGAGCCGCGGCGGCGAGGCGGCCGCGCACAGACCGGACAGCACGCGCGTCGTCACCAGCAGGCAGGCCGCCGAGTCGGCGAGCATGAAGGCAAGGCGCTCGCGCGGATAGGCCGGGTCGAGCGGCACGTAAGCCGCCCCCGTACGCAGGATGGCGACGAGTGCGATCACGAGTTCTGCCGACGGCTCGAGCGCGACCGCCACACGCTCGCCCGGTCCCGCGCCGAGCGCCTGCAGCTGCGCCGCCAGCGCTACAACCCGCACGTCGAGTTCGCCCGCACACCAGTCGCGCCCGGGTGTGCGCAGCGCCATCGCCTGCGGCGCCGCGCTCCAGCGCGCCGCGACCAGCCCGTGCAGCGTGGCTGTTGCCGGATACTCGCGCGCCGTGTCGTTCCAGGCCGTGAGCACCGCCACGCGTTCGGCCGCATCGAGCAGCGCCAGTTCCCCGACCGGTGCCTGCGGCGTACGGGCGATCGCGGCGAGCAGCGTCACCAGATGGCGCGGCATGGCGCTGAAGAGCGCCGTGTCGAAACGCCCGCGCGCGAAACACAGGTGACCCGCGAGGCCGCCTGCCGGCCCGTGGTCGGTCACCGACCACTCGAGGTCCCAGTGACTGGCGCGATCGACCATCACGGGCTCGATGCGGAAGGCCACGCCCGCGGCGACCTGCGGCGCCGCCGCGCTGTCGAACTGGAACAGGACCTGCGCCAGCGGCCGGGCACCGGCACCGCGCCCGTCACCGGGCGCCGCGACGACCTGCGCGAGCGGTGCCGCACGCCGGCCGAGCGCCGCCAGCAGGCCGTCGCGCTCGGCACGCAGCAGCGTGTCGAACGGCATATGGTCCGCCAGCGGCGTGCGCAGCAGCACGGTATCGACGAGGCAGCCGATCGTGCGCCGCCGGCGCGGCTCATCGCGCCAGGTGACGGGCGTAGCGAGCGCGAGGTCCGCGACGGCACCGTGGCGCGTGAGCAGCACCCGCAGCGCCGCGGCCAGCAGCGTGAACAACGTCGCCCCCTCGTCGCGCGCCAGCGCGCGCAACCGCGCGGCGAGCCCGGTGTCGATCGCGAACGTCACGCGTTGCATCGCGCCACCGGCGGCAGCGGCCGCGCCTGTCTCCGGCAGACCGTGGCCCGGCGGCAATCCGGCGAGCCGCTGCCGCCACCAGTGCACCGCGGCTCCGGCCCCGGCCGCCTCGGCGCGGCGCCAGCGCACGAACTCGGTGTACTGCGGCAGGTCGGCACCGATGCCGGCCTCGCGCCGGGCGCAGGCATCGGCGTAGGCGCGCGCGAGTTCGTCGCGGATCAGCGGCACCGACAGGCCATCGGCGACGATGTGGTGCGCAGTGACGAGCAGGCCATGCGACTCGGGAGCGAATCGCACCAGCCCCGCGCGCAGCAGGCCGCCGGCGCCGAGGTCGAAGGGGCGCAACGCTTCGGCGGCGGCATGCGCCGCCAGGCCGGCCGGTGTCAGCTCGCCGAGCCGGCGCGGCGCTGCCGGCGGTGCGTCGAAGCACTGCCAGGGTTCGCCGCCGTCGGCACCGAAGCGTGCGCGCAGGATCTCGTGCCGTTCGACGAGGCGCTGCCAGGCGGTATCGAGCGCGGCCACGTCGAGCGCTCCGTCGAGCGCGATCGCAAACTGCTCGTTGGCGCGTGCTTCACCGGGATGCAGCGCATCGAGCAGCCAGAAATCCTCCTGCGTCGGCGCGAGCGGCACGCGTCGGCCGTTCGCGCGCACCAGTTCGAGCAGCTCCGGCTTGTGCGCGCGCAGCCGCGCCAGCAGCTCGGCGGTGAGGGCGTCCTCGGGCGCGTCGTAGCGCAGCCGTTCGCCCTCGGCCCACAGCTCCACGCCCACCTGCTGCAGGCGCCGGAGCAGTTCGCCGGCCGTCATAGCTCGCCGTGCGTGCGCCGCGCGCTGCGCATCGGGGCCGCCTGGCCGGCGCGCGGCCGCGACGCACCGTAGCGTGCCGCCACGGCCTCGCGGTGGCGCTCGCCGAGGTAGCGCGCGAGCGCCGCGATGGTCGGGGCCTCGAACACGGCGGCCAGCATGACGCCGTCGTCGAGCAGCTGCTGCAGCCGTGTGGTGAGGCGCACCGCGGCGATGGAGTCGCCGCCGAGGTCGAAGAAGTTGTCCTGCAGGCCGACCGCAGCCACGCCGAGGATGTCCGCCCACAACCCGGCAAGATCGGATTCGAGCGCCGTCTGCGGCGCGCCGCCGTGGCCGCCCCAGCTGCGTGGGGCCGGCGCTGGCAGTGCGCGGCGGTCGAGCTTGCCGTTCGGTCCGGTGGGCAGGGTCTCGAGGACCATCCAGGCATTGGGCAGCAGCGGTTCGGGCAGGTGCTGGGCGAGCCAGGCGCGCAGCTCTCCCGGTGCCACGCCCGGCGTGGCTCCCGCGTCGGGGGCGAGCAGGCGGCGATGGAGTGCCGTCTCACCGCAGGCGCGACCGTGGTGCCGGCTGACGTGTCGATGACGCCGGACCGTCGGCCCCTGCGCCACCTCGCACTCGATGGTGTAGTCGGGGCAGATCTCGCCAGGTGCTGCAGCCCACGACCAGCGCGCGCGCACCACGGTGCCGGCGGCGAGCACCGGACCATCGTCGGGCAGCGGCAGGAACACCGGCAGCCAGGCGTGCTGGTGCCCGAGCTGGTCGAGCGCGACACCCGCGGCGTACTCGACCTCGCTCCAGAGCAGGAAGCCATCGAAGCGCCCGGCCCGGTGCAGCGTGAACGATGCCTCGCCCCGCCAGCACTCCGGCAGCTCACCGGAAAAGTCGAGGTCCTCGAACACCTGCCGGTCGGACAGCAGCTGTTGCGCCGCCAGGTTGCGCACGCACAGGCGCGGGTCGAAGCGTCGCCCTTCGGCGGCGAAGATGCGTTCGAGGTAGCTGCGGGCGAGCGGTGCGAACGCCGGCTGCGCGTGCAGGCGAGTGGGCAACTCGACTGCAGCGATCCAGGTGGTGCAGCGCGCCGGTACCGCGATGGCATCGGCAGCGAGCCGGGCCCGCACGCGGTTCCAGATCGCGGCAATGCCATCGGCGCTGCCGATGTTGCCGACGATGCCCTGGCTGCAGACCTCGGCCGGTTCGGGCAAGGTCACGGCCGCGGCATCGCCCTCGAGCACGGTGATCCGTGCGGCGAGGCCAGCGGCGGCCACGGCAGCGCGCGCAGCGCGCGCCACCTCCGGCAACAGCTCCACGGCGTAGACGTGGCGGGCACCGGCTTCGACGGCCAGGCGCGCGAGCAGCGCCTGCGGTCCGGTCCCGAGGTCTAGCACGACGCGATCGCGCGCACAGCGGGCAAACGCCGCGCGCAGCGCTGCGCTGCGCACCGGATCGGACGTCATGAGGTCGTAGAGGAAGTCGTCGTAGATCTGGTAGCCGCCGAGCGATGGCCAGAACTCCGGTTCCCCGGGTGGCGCCGCCGCTGCGCCCGGCACCACGTACGCAACCAGCTTGTCCTGCCCGCTGGTGTCGATGCGCACCGCCGCAGCCGCGGCGCTCACGCCGGGATGCGCGCGCAGCAGCGCCTCGATCTCGCCGAGTTCCAGGCGGTGGCCGCGCCATTTGACCTGGTCGTCGACGCGCCCGAGGAACTCGAGGTGGCCGTCGGCGCGCACGCGCACGCGGTCGCCGGTGCGGTACAGCCGCGCGCCGTCGCTGCGGACCACGAAACGCGCTGCCGTCAGCGCCGGGTCGTCGAGATAGCCGGCCGCCACGCCCGGCCCGCCGACGTACAGTTCCCCCGCGTCGCCCGCGGCCGCACGATGGCCGCCGCCGTCGCTCACCTCGACCATGACGTCCGGCAGCGGCGCGCCGAGATCGGCGGCGTCGCTATCGCCGGCGGAATACTCGCGGTACATGACGTTGCCGCCGGTCTCGGTGATCGCATAGGTATTGACGAGACGCGGGCGCGGTGCGGCCGGCGCGTCCCACCACTGCCGCAGGTCGCCGGTGAGTACGGCCTCGCCGCTCAGCACCACCAGGCGCACGTCAAGCGTCGACCAGGCCCCGCGCCAGGGTGCTGCAAGGAGCGTCGCACGGAAAGCGGTGGGAGTCTGGCTCAGCACCGTCACGCGGTGGCGGCGCAGGAAGTCCTGCAGGGCGAGCGGATCGGCGCGCACGCCGGCCGACGCCACCGCGAGGCAGGCGCCGGCGGTGAGTGCACCCCAGATCTCGAACACGGAGAACCCGAAGGCGCATGAATGCAGCTGGCTCCACACGTCGGTGCGCGTGCGGCCGAGGCGCGGGCCGAGGTGCGTGAACAGCCGCGCCACGTTGCCATGCGTGACGACGACGCCCTTCGGCTCGCCGGTCGAGCCCGAGGTGAACATCACGTAGCAGGGGTCGCCGGACGCGGGTGCCACCGGCGCGCCGTCGGCCGCTGCCGCCGCGATCCGCGCCGCATCGCCGTCGAGACACAGCGCAGGAATGCCGAGCCCGAGATCGACGGCAAGCGCTTCCACGGTGAGCAGCAGGCGCGGTCTGGCCCGCCCGGCGATACGGCGCAGCCGGGCGACGGGATATTCGGGATCGAGCGGCAGGTAGCCCGCGCCGGCGCGCAGGATCGCAACCAGCGCCGTCACCAGTGCCGCACCGCGCGGCAGGCACAGGCCGACCAGCGTCCCGGGTCCCACGCCCATCCCGTGCAGGTACGCGGCGAGGCGCGCAGCACGGACATCGAGCGTCACGTAGTCGAGCGTGGCGTCGTCGGCGACGAGTGCGCAGGCCTGTGGCGTCGTGCGCGCGTAGTGCGCCACGGCCGCGGCCAGGCCAAGGCCATCGGTGGCAGCGGGCACATCGCAACTCATGCGGCACGCCGCGCGGTCAGGCCGACGACGGGCGGGTTGGCGAGGTACTCGTCGAAGTACGCGCTGCCGAGCGCGGCCACACCGGCCGGGTCGAGCCGCAGCGGGTGCCAGGCGATGTCGACGAAGCCGGCGGCGGCGAGGGCACGTTCGTAGGTCGCTGCTTCGTGGTGGTAGACCTCGAAGCGGAACAGCTCGCGACCGCTCACCATCGCGTAGGTGATCGCCGTGCCCTCGCGGCGCGGTTCCGTGGCGCTCTTGTCGAAACCGTAGTGGAGGTACCCCGCGTACCGGTCGGCCGGCTGCGCGGGATTCTCGTTGAGCGCGACCAGGCGGGCGCCCGGTGCCAGTGCGCTGGCGATGCCCGCACACATCCGCCCGAGTTCCGCGGCGTCACGCGCGTAGTGCAGCAGGTAGGCGGCGGTCGCCAGATCGAAGGGCCCGATCGGCGGCAGTGCGGCGACGTCGCCGACGAGGTACTCGACGCTGCCGGGTGCTCCCTCGCCCGCACGCGCCAGTTTGATCATCGCCGGGGAGATGTCCACGCCGAGGACGCGACGCGCACCACGTGCGGCAAGCTCGCGTGTGTAGTGGCCGGCACCGCAGGCGAGGTCGAGCACGCTGCGGCCGGTCACGTCACCGAGCAGATCGAGGAAAGTCCAGGCCTCGACGTAGCGGCGGAGCGGGGATTCGCGTGTGCGCTGGTACGGCGCGGCGATTGCATCGTACTGTGGCGCCTGCGCCTCGTGTGTGCGCGCACTCACCGCGCACCCCGTCCGGCCCAGGCCGCTAGCAGCGCGCGCGACTCCTCGCGCAGACAGCCGCCGGTCAACGCTGGACCACCGGACAGGCCTGGGCCCGCGAGGAGCTCGCCGCCGGTCAGCGCGTGCAGGTCGGCGAGGCTCGCGCCATAGACGATGCGGTCGATGCGCGCGTAGTGACAGGCCGCGAGGCACATCGGGCAGGGCTCGACTGTGCTGTACAGCTCGCAGCCGCCGAGGTCGAGCGTGCGCTCGCGGCGGCAGGCCTCGCGGATCAGGGCGATCTCGGCGTGGGCGGTGATGTCGAGCGTCGAGATCACGCAGTTCGATGCCGTGGCGAGCACCTCGCCGCCACGCACCAGGCAGGCACCGATCGGCGGTTCACCGGCAAGCGCGGCACGGCGCGCTGCCTCGAGCGCGCGGCGCATGTGGCTCTCGTCGCCGGCGCCGGCTGCGACGCTCGCGCCTGCTGCCGGGCCGGCGCTCACGCGCCCTGCTCCGCCTCGCCCTGGTAGATGCAGCCCGAGGTGCAGGTCTCGTTGATCACCACCTGCGACAGCGCCGGCAGCAGCGGCTTCAGCCGCCGCCAGATCCAGCGCGCGAGCACCTCGCTGGTGGGATTCTCGAGGCCCTCGATCTCGTTGAGGTAGTTGTGGTCGAGCTGCGCGTACAGCGGCTCGAAAGCGCGGCGGATGTCGGCGTAGTCCATGACCCAGCCCGCGTGCGGATCCACCGCACCGCGCACGTAGAGCGTCGCCTTCCACGAATGCCCGTGCAGCCGCGCGCAGCGGTGGCCGGGCGGCACGTTCGGCAGGCGGTGGGCCGCCTCGAAAACGAACTCCTTATATATCTCCATGCGCTGGTACTGCCGGGTGGCTGCTGATTCCCAGAACTCGGATTATTCTGGGAGTTATTTATAACTAACTGTATTAGTTTGATTATTTTTCGCCGGTCGGTCGACTACCGAACACCCGGCACCTATTCTGCATGAGGACGGCGGCCGGAGACCAGAACCTCGAAGTCGCTGGCGCGGGGCAGCAGTTCACAGGCCTGCGCAAACTCCGGCGGCGGTGGAATGACCTTGCGCGCGCGCAGGTCGAACCATGCGCCGCGCGCCACGACCACCGCGCAGGGGACACCGTCGCGGCGCGCGAGCCGGTGGCGGATGCGCCAGTGTTTCCAGTCGACCGAGGCGCCGATGACTTCGAAACTCACGCTGACCTGGTCGTCCTCCTGCACTTCGCGCAGGTAGTCGGCTTCCTCGCGAAAGAGCATCGGACCGATGCCGATCGCGTTGAAGCGCGCAAGTGAGAGGCCGCAGGTGGCGAAGGCCGTCATGCGGTTGTGCGTCGCCCAGTCGAGATAGGCGGTGTGGCGCGCGTGACCGTTTGGATCGAGGTCGGCCCAGCGGACTTCGCAGCAGGTGGTGAAGGTCGTCATGGGCGGGAATGTACACCAGGAGCGGGAGTCGCGGTTTGCGCCCCTCCCACCGCGACCAACCGTAGGAGCGGCTTCAGCCGCGAGGAACCGCGTCGCGACTCGCGTCGCTCCCACAGGATAGACGTCGCGGCTGAAGCCGCTCCAACAGGTCGCTGAGGTGTGCTGTGGGAGGGGCGCAAGCCCCGACCGGCAGCCCGGCGGGGGTGCCTGCCCGCGCGGTGATCACGGCAGCGGATTGGGCATGCCAGGCTGCGGGCGCTGTGTATGCTGCGTCACCATGACCGCCGCCCGCTGAGGACTTCGCCCATGCAGATCGACATCATCCTGGAACCCGACCTGACGCCGGCGCAGGTCACCGAGCTCGCGGTGGCGGCCGAAAACCACGGCTTTCGCACGCTGTGGCACTCGAACTACCACCAGAACCCGGACGCCTTCATGATGCTGGTGCCCGCAGCCATGGCCACGCGCCGCATCCGCCTCGGCGTGCTGGCCGTGAGTCCCTACGAGATCCAGCCGCTGAAGATCGGCAACGCGCTCCTGACGCTCAACGAGATGAGCCAGGGCCGTGCCGTGGTCGCCATCGGTGGCGGCGGCGCGGTGATGAGCGCCTGCGGTATCGCGTTCGATCCGAAGGCACAGCGCATGCTGCGCGGCGTGCGCGAAGCCGTGGAGATCACGCGGTGGGTGGTCTCGGGAAAATTCTGCCCCGGCTATGCGGGCGAACTCTTCAGGATCACGCGCCCGTTCCGGCACGGCTGGAAGAAGGCGCCCACCGCGCAGGTGTTCACCTGCTCCACCGGCGACCGGATGCTCGAGATGGCCGGTCGCAGCGCCGATGGCACGCAGATGAGCGATGTGACGCCGGAGAAGATCGACCACCACATGGCGCAACTGCGCCAGGGGCTCGCGGCGCGCGAGCAGCCGGCTGCGGACTTCCGCGTCGGCAACTTCTGGGCCTGGCACATCAAGGAAGACCCGGCGAAGTCGCTCTACGAGGCGCGCCGCGAGCTGGTGTTCCGTGGTGGGCTGCTGCCGCCGAAGTACGACATGCTGCCCTACGTGACCCCCGAGGAGCGTGAGCTGGTGATCGCGAAGTGGCAGAACTTCCTCAAGGCGTTCTGGACGCGCACGGGCGTGATCGAGGACGTGCCACCCTCGATCGTCGAGCGGCTGATCGCCGCCCTGTCCTCGGCTGGCGGGCTCGACGCCATCGACCGGCAGATCGAGCGTTTCCGCGTGTTCGAGCGCGCCGGACTGACCGAACTCTCGGTCCGGCTGTTCGACGAGCCGATGGCGGGCCTGAAGATCCTCGCCGAGCGCGTCCTGCCGCATTTCGAGCGCTACGAGCCGCCCGCGACCGGGTGACGACGGGGCGGCGCCCCCCTACAATGGCCCGATGAACCAGCCTCCCCGCACGATCCGCAGCATCGCAGTCATCGGCGGCACCGGCGCCCTCGGCAGCGGCCTCGCCCGGCGCTGGGCGCGGGCCGGTTACCGCATCCACATCGGTTCGCGCGACGGCGCGCGCGCTGCAGCTGCAGCCGCCGAACTCGCCGCGAGCCTGCCCGGCACCAGCATCACCGGCGAAGCCAATCCGCAGGCTGCAGCCGCAGCTGATCTCGTGGTACTCACCGTGCCGTTCGCGCACCAGCGGCCGGTTCTCGAGGACATCCGCGGCTCACTCGCCGGCAAGATCCTCGTCGACACGACCGTGCCGCTGGTCCCGCCGAAGGTGATGCGGGTGCAGTTGCCGGCCGAAGGCTGCGCTGCGCTGATCACACAGGGCATCGTCGGGGCGGAAACGACCGTGGTCTCGGCGTTCCAGAATGTCGCCGCCGACGTCCTCGCGGCCGACGAGGACCCCGACTGCGACGTGCTGGTCGCCGGCGACAAGGCCGAGGCCCGCGAAGTCGTGGTGCGCCTTGCGCGCGAGGCGGGTTTCAGGGCCTGGCACGCCGGTGCCCTCGCCAACGCCGCCGCCATGGAAGCGTTGACCTCGGTGCTGATCTTCATGAACAAGCACCACGGGCCCGGGCATGCCGGCATCCGGGTAACCGGCGTCGCGCCGCCTGCCGGCTGACGCCGCCAGTCCGGCCGCGACCCGCCGCAGGCCAGCGGCACCGATCATGGCACCGATGAGCGCGCGCGCCCTGTCGTTCACGCCACTGCCCGGGATTCCCGAGGTGCAGCCTGGCGACGACCTCGCGGCGTTGCTCGCCGCTGCCCTCGGACGCGCGGGACTCGCACTCGCCGCCGGCGACGTGCTCGCCGTCACCCAGAAGATCGTCTCCAAGGCTGAAGGACGCCTGCGCCGGCTCGCCGCAGTCACGCCCTCGCCGCGCGCCGTCGAACTCGCCGCTGCCACGCGCAAGGACCCGCGCCTGGTCGAATTGATCCTCGCCGAGTCGAACGCGGTCGTGCGCACGGGCCCCGACGTCCTGATTACCGAGAACCGCCTCGGCATGGTGCTCGCCAATGCCGGCATCGACCGCTCCAATGTCGCGGGCGACGAGGACGTGGTGCTGCTGCTCCCGGTGGATCCCGACGCCAGCGCCCGGCGACTGCGCGTTGCGCTCGAGGCCGCGAGCGGTGTACCGCTCGGCGTGCTCGTCACCGACAGCGTCGGCCGCGCCTGGCGCAGGGGCACCGTGGGGCTTGCCATCGGCACGGCGGGCGTGCTGCCCTTCGAGGACCTGCGCGGCCGGCCCGATCGCGCCGGCCGGGCACTGCAGGTGAGCGAGATCGCGCCGGCCGACAGCCTCGCCGCGGCGGCCGTGCTCGTCATGGGCGAGGCCGCCGAAGCCACGCCGGCCGTGCTGATCCGCGGCGCCGCTGGCGGCGGCCCCGACACCCCGGCCGCCACGGTGCTCAGGCCGCGCGCCGGGGACCTGTTCCGCTAGGGCCGTGGCCAGCGACACCGGACACGGCAACGTGGTCCTGCTGAGCGGCGGCGTCGGCGGCGCCAAGCTCGCGCTCGGCTTCGACCGGCTGCTGCCGCGCGGGGCACTGACGGTGATCGCCAACACGGGCGACGACTTCCGCCACCTCGGGCTCGACATCTCGCCCGACCTCGACACGCTCATGTACACGCTCGCCGGGATCGTCAACCCGGAGACGGGCTGGGGCTGCCGCGACGAGAGCTGGCAGTTCATGGCGGCACTCGAGCAGTTGGGTGGCGACACCTGGTTTCGCCTCGGCGACCGCGACCTGGCCACCCACGTCGAGCGCACACGGCGGCGCGCCACCGGTGAAACGCTCGCGGCCATCACTGCCGACTTCTGCGCGCGGCTCGGCATCGGCAGCCAACTGCTGCCGATGACCGAGGCCGCCGTAGCCACGCGCGTCGACACCGACGCCGGCCTGCTCGATTTCCAGGACTACTTCGTGCGCCGCCGTGCCCAGCCGGTGGTGCGTGCGTTGCGCTACGACGGCGCCGCCTCTGCCACGCTGCCGTCCGCAGTGCAGGCTGCACTCGCCGACCCCCGCCTCGCCGCCATTGTCATCGCCCCGTCCAACCCCTGGCTCAGCATCGCGCCCCTGCTCGCCATCCCCGGCCTGCGCGCGGCCATCGCTGCAGCCCGGGCGCCGGTGGTCGCGGTCTCCCCCATCGTCGGCGGCGCTGCGATCAAGGGCCCGACCGCCAAGATCATGGCCGAACTCGGACTCGAGGTGCACAACGCGGTGCTCGCACAGCACTATCGGGGCCTGATCGACGGCCTCATACTCGATCGGGTGGACGCAGCAGAAGTGGCCGCCGTGGAGGCTCACGGCGTGCGTGCCGCCACCACCGCCACGGTGATGCACACGCTCGCCGACAAGACCGGACTCGCCGCCTCCACGCTGCGCTTCGCCGCCACGCTCACCTGAGCAGTCACGCACGAACATGAACGCGATCTGGGCCCTGGTTCCCGTCAAGGCACCGGCACATGCCAAGAGCCGGCTCGCGGGCGCGCTTGATGCCGCGGAGCGCGCCGCACTGGCTGCGGCGCTCGCCCGCGATTCGCTCGGCGCGCTGGCTGCGGCGCGGGGCCTGGCCGGCATCGCGCTCCTCGGCGATGCCACCACAGATTCACTCGCCGCAGCCCATGGCTGTACCGTGGTGCCGGAGGATCCCGCGCTCGACATGTCGGCAAACCTCGCTGCTGCCGCACTGCGGCTGGGCGGCATGGGCGCAGATGCGGTGGTGATCGTGCCTGCCGACCTGCCGCTCGTCACGGCGGCCGCTGTCGAGGCGCTGCTCGCCGCACTCGGCCCCGGCGTCACGGTCGTACCGGCAGCCGATGGCGGCACCAACGCACTCGGGCTCGTGCCGCCGTCCGACGGCCCCTGCTGCTTCGGCGTCGACAGCGCCCGGCGCCATCTCGAGGCCGCCCGTGCCCGTGGGCTCGCGGCGCGGCGCGTCGAACTCGCGGCCTTTGCGCGCGACGTGGA
Organism: uncultured Chromatiaceae bacterium; assembly: GCA_964415505.1. GTDB lineage: Bacteria > Pseudomonadota > Gammaproteobacteria > Steroidobacterales > QUBU01. Next base: position 17,869 of record CAYQAR010000028.1, read on the forward strand.
CACGGTGGATGATGTGCGCTGGCTGTGTGCGCAGGAGGCACCGAGCCAGGCCCGCGACTACCTGCTCGCGAGTGGCATCTGCGCGCGGCTGGCACAACAGGACCAACGACGCCGGGCATGAGCCGACCATGAACGACTGGCAGCACTGGGACAGCACACGCGCGACGGCTGCCGCCGCCGACCTGCCGCTCGCCGAGCTGATGGCTGCAGCCGCCGCCGTGCGCGACTCCGGCCACGGCGCCGCAATGACCTATTCGCGCAAGGTCTTCGTCCCGCTCACCGAACTCTGCCGCGACGTCTGCCACTACTGCACCTTCGCCAAGACACCGCGCCGGCTCGACCAGGTGTTCCTGCCACCGGACGAGGTGCTGGCGATCGCGCACGCCGGTGCGGCACAGGGCTGCCGGGAAGCGCTGTTCACCCTCGGCGACAAGCCCGAGCTGCGCTACCGCAAGGCGCGTACCGCCCTCGCCGACCTCGGCTACTCCTCCACGCTCGCCTACCTGCGGGCCATGGCCGGGCGGGTGCTGAAGGAAACCGGCCTGCTGCCGCACCTCAATCCGGGCGTGCTCTCGCCGGACGACTACCGCACGCTGCGCGCGGTGGCACCGTCGATGGGCATCATGCTCGAATCGGCCTCGCCCCGGCTCGCCGCGCGCGGCGGCCCGCACTACGGCTCACCGGACAAGCAGCCGGCGGTGCGCCTCAAGGCGATCGCCGATGCCGGCGAAGCCGGCGTGCCGCTCACCTCCGGGCTGCTGATCGGCATCGGCGAGACCCGCGCCGAGCGCATCGAGAGCCTGGTCGCTCTGCGCGAACTGCACGCGCGCTACGGGCACATCCAGGAGCTGATCATCCAGAACTTCGTGCCGAAGCCGGGCACGAAGCTCGCCAGCCACCCGGCGCCACCGTTCGAGGAGCTGCTGTGGACCATCGCGGTCGCGCGCCTGCTGCTCGGACCCGAGGCGAACCTGCAGGCGCCGCCGAACCTCAACGCCGGCCGCCTCGAGGCACTGGTTGCCGCCGGCATCAACGACTGGGGCGGCGTCTCGCCAGTGACCCCCGACCACGTCAATCCCGAGTCGCCGTGGCCGCATCTCGCCGACCTCGCCCGCGAGACCGCCGCCGCCGGCAAGACACTGGTCGAGCGGCTCACCGTGTATCCCGCGTTCATCCGCGGGCGCGAGCGCTGGCTCGACGCCGGGCTCGTCACCGCAGTACTGCGCCACGCCGATGCCGAGGGCCTGGCGCGCGAGGACGACTGGTGCGCCGGCGACGGTGCCGCGCAGGTGCCCGCGCCGCGGCAGGTGGGCGGCGGCTTCACCGACCGACGCCTCGCCGCCAGCGTCGCACGCGCTGAGAGTGGCGAGCGCCTCGACGAGTCCGCCATCGTCATGCTCTTCGGCGCGCGCGGCGACGACGTCGAGCGGCTGTGCGAGCACGCCAACACCCTGCGCCGCGAGGTCTGCGGCGACACTGTCAGGTACGTCGTCAACCGCAACATCAACTACACCAACCTCTGCGCCTACAAGTGCCAGTTCTGCGCCTTCGCCAAGGGCAAGGCCCACGAGGACCTGCGCGGAGCGCCCTACGTACTCGACCTCGCCGAGATCGCGCGCCGCACCGAGGAAGCCTGGGAACGCGGTGCCACCGAGGTCTGCCTGCAGGGCGGCATCCACCCGGCCTTCACCGGCCAGACCTACCTCGACGTGCTGCGCACGGTGAAGGAAGCGGTGCCCGGCATCCACGTGCACGCGTTCTCGCCGCTCGAAGTCACCCAGGGCGCACGCACGCTCGGGCTGCCGGTGGAAACGTTCCTGCGCCAGCTGCGCGATGCCGGTCTCGGCAGCCTGCCCGGCACCGCGGCCGAGATCCTCGACGACGAGGTTCGCCGCATCATCTGCCCGGACAAGGTCAACACGCTGCAGTGGCTGCATGTCGTCGGCACCGCCCACAAGGTCGAGCTGCGCACCACGGCGACGATCATGTTCGGCCACCTCGAGAGCCCGCGGCACTGGGCCCGCCACCTGCTGGCGCTGCGCGACCTGCAGCAGCACACCGGCGGCTTCACCGAGTTCGTGCCGCTGCCGTTCGTGCACATGGAGGCGCCGCTCTACCGCCGCGGGCGTGCGCGTCCCGGCCCGACCTGGCGCGAGGTGCGGCTGATGCACGCGGTAGCGCGCCTTGCGCTGCATCCGCTGATTACGCACATCCAGACCTCGTGGCCAAAGCTCGGCGCGAGCGGCGCCATCGCGGCGCTCGCCTCAGGAGCCGACGACCTCGGCGGCACGCTCATGAACGAATCGATCTCGCGCGCCGCCGGCGCCGGCCACGGCCAGGAGTTGCCGCCGGAACGGATGGATGCACTGATCGCCGCGGCCGGGCGCATCCCGCGCCAGCGCACCACGCTCTACCGCGAGCCCGCGCCCGAGTGCATCAAGCGCTCCTACGGTGCGCCGGCACTTGCCGACATGCAGTTCCGCCCGGCACGCGACTTCCAGGCGGCTTCCTGACGCCACCTCCAGTACCCAACCGGTGAACCCCGCCATGCCCCAGCGCCAGCGCGCCGCACCCGAACCGCATGTCCACGGCCCGGACTGCCAGCACGATCACCATGACGGACATGGGCATCACCACGCCCCGGCCGAACCCTACCGGCGCGAGGCACCGAAGCCCGGCCGCAACGATCCCTGCTTCTGCGGCAGCGGGCGCAAGTACAAGAAGTGCCACGGCGCCGCCGGCTGACGCCGTCGGTCACCGGCCGGTGCCGGGCATGCTGCGAATCTCCGACACCCTCTCGATCCCTGCCACCGAGATCGAACTGACCGCGGTGCGCGCCCAGGGTGCCGGCGGGCAGAACGTCAACAAGGTCGCCACAGCCGTGCACCTGCGCTTCGACATCGCTGCCTCCTCGCTCCCGGGCGAGGTGCGCGAACGCCTGCTCGCGCTGCGCGACCGGCGCATCACCGCCGACGGCATCGTCGTCATCAAGGCACAGCGCCACCGCACCCAGGAAGGCAATCGCTCCGAAGCGCTGAGCCGGCTGCAGGAGCTGGTGCGCGCCGCTCTGATCAGGCGCAAGGCGCGCCGCGCCACGCGCCCGACGCGCGCCGCGCGCGAACGGCGGCTGGACGGCAAGAAGAAGGACGCCGTGAACAAGCGCCTGCGCCGGGCAGTGACGGCGGACGAGTGATCGCCGGGCGGTGAGGGATCTGGGCTCTACCGGCCGGCGCTGGTGCCCCCCTACAGCGGACACCTCGCCCCGACCCTGCGGGAGCGGCGCAAGCCGCGACTCTCCTGGTCGAGGCTGGCGCCCCTCCTACAGCATCTCCTCCGCCAGCAGCCGCAGCGCTTCCACGGTGGCGCCGCCGGCGAGCATCGAGCCGACGTGGCCGCGGCGGCCGGCTTCGCGCCAGGCGCCGAGGCGCTCGCGGATGCGGGCTGGGGGGCCGACGAGCGCGACGTCGTCGATCAGCTGGTTCGGCACCTCGGCAGCGGCGGCATCGCGCTTGCCGGCGAGGTAGAGGTCCTGGATGCGACCGGCCGCGTCCCCATAGCCCAGGCGGCAGGCATAGTCGTGGTAGAAATTCCGGCCGCGCGGGCCCATGCCGCCGATGTACAGCGCCATGTGGGCGCGCACCGGCGCGCGGGCGCGCTCGAGATCGTCGTCGAGCGAGATCGGCACCGCCGGGGCGACATCGAAGGTGGCGCGCGCCCGCCCGCCGCTGCGGGCAAGGCCGGTCGCGACGTGCGGCTCGATGAGTTCGGGGCGCTCCGGGTTCAGCCAGATCGGGAACACGCCGTCGGCGAGTTCCGCGGCGCACTCGATGCCCTTCGGCGTGACGGCCGCGGTGTAGATCTTCAGGTGCTCGTCGGCGTGCAGGATGCTCTTCATCGGCGCACCGAGGCCGCTCGCGCCGGGGCCATCCCAGGGAATGCGGTAGATCTCGCCCTGGTGCACCAACGGCGCGCGGCGTGCAGCGATCTGGCGGATGACGTCGATGTATTCGCGGGTGCGGGTGAGCGGCTTGCCGTAGGGCACGCCGTACCAACCCTCCACCACCCGCGGGCCCGAGGGGCCAAGGCCGAGCAGGAAGCGCCCGCCTGAAAGCGCGTCGAGCGTCATCGCCGTCATCGCCGCGCAGGTCGGGGTGCGCGCCGGCATCTGCATGATGGCGGTGCCGACGCGGATGCGGGTGGTGCGCGCGAGGAGCCAGGCGGCGGTGGATACCGCATCCGTGCCGTAGGCCTCGGAGGTCCACACCGAATCGAAGCCGAGGCGCTCGGCCTCGAGCACCTGCTCCATGGGCAGGTTGAACTGTGCCGTGCCGTAGCCGGCGACGAATCCGAGCTTCATGCGGTTTCCTGCTCCTGCGCTGACGGCGGGCAGGTAGTGTACCGCGGAGCGGCTGGTCGTCTCAGCGATCCCTGGGGTCGCGCACGGGCAGGCGGGTCACCTTCGCCGATCCGGTGCTGCCAGCCACCTCGGCCTGCAGCGCCCGCAGGCGTCCGGTAAGTTCCTCGCGCTCGGCAGCGAGGCGCTGGATCTGCTCGAGCACCGCGTCGGAGCCGGCTCGCGCGACGCTGAGTTCGGTCTCGGCATCCTTGACCCGCACGCTGGCCCGGATGGTCTCCTCGGCGCGATTGGTCAGCTCGAGGCGCAGGTTGGCGGTCTTGGTGCACTCGTCGTTCAGGTTCTGCCGCAGCTTCTCCAGCTCGGCGGTGTGCGCAGCGAGGTTATCACTGCGCTCCTGCGCCTCGCGGCGCAGCGAGTCGGCCTCCTCGCGCGTGCGTTCCAGCGCGAGCTCGGTTTCCTCGTTCTTGCGCTGGGCGACGCGCAGGTCGGCCTCCAGCCCCCGGATGCGGTGCTGGGTCTTGTCACCTGCAGGGCCATCGCCGCGCGACCGCTGGCTTGCCCACGAGGCAACGCGCCCGACAGCCCAGCCGCCGAGCAGACCGATCACCGCAAAAATCAGCAGGATCTCCTGGATCGTTAACATAACGCCGTAGCGTACGCCCATTGACGTCGGGCAGCCTAGAGCAGTTCAGGCCGCGCCCGCCATGGACTGGTTCTCACCGCGGTGCAATTCCGGCAACCGATCCGGCTGCACGAGCCGTCTCGGCCGCGATCATCGGCGTCGGCGGGCGCCCTTGCGGCGGGCACCCCCGACGTCGCTCCCCGATACTCGCTTTGGTCGGGGGTGCCCACCGCCGGGCGCGGCGACGGGGGGCGTGGTCGCGGCCGCAGCTGCTCCGGCGGCGGAAACGCGCCGCTACAGCGGGAAACGCTCCGTGATGAGCATCAGCGGGACCCCGCCGGCGAGCACCCGGTAGGTGCGCGTCAGGAACTCGTCGGACCAGCGGGCCGCCACTGGCGGCGGCACGTCGGCCGGCCGCTCGCGCCCGAACCACAGCGCTTCGCGCCGGGTCTCGAGCGCATTGTCGAGGATGATGCGGCCGAGCCCGCCGGCGTCCTCATCGAGCCGCTGCCTGATCCCGGCGCCAGCCCGCGCTACGGCGATGATCGAATCGGCCCAGGCAAAGAATCGTCCTGAACCGGCCCCGACCAGCATGACCCGGCGGCGCACGACCGGCGCACCGGCCGACAGCGCGAGCCATTCGTCGGCCGCAGCGAGGCAGCTCTCGGCCTGCGCGAGCCGCACGACCTCGACCGGCTCGAGACAGTAGGCCTCGACGAAGCGCGTTACCGTGCCGTCGATCGCGAGCAGCGCCCGCTGGTACGGCGACAGGTCCCGCAGCGCGATCGCACCGAGCGTCGGCGGCCGGCGCTCCTGCGCGACGAACAGCTCGTCGGCGGGATCGAACGCGTCGGCGGGAGCCGCGTCCGCGGCCTTCAGGGCATCCATGGGCACAGTGTAGGGCCGCGGGCCGGAGCGGGAAACCTCGTGGCAACCCGCTGGCACCCGCGACGGCGCCCCGCCACTCCCGCTAACATCGCACCATGAATACCGCTGTCACGCGCCACTTCGTCACGCTCGATACCCGCCAGGGCCAGCGCCAGGTCCATTACCGTCGCGCCGGCAATGGCCCCGCGGTGCTGCTGCTGCACCAGTCGCCACAGTCCTCGCGCGAGATGCTCGACCTCATGGCGCGCTGGGCATTGCACTTCACGGTCATCGCGCCCGATTCGCCGGGCTACGGGCAGTCCGATCCGCTCGTAACGCCAGCCCCATCGATCGCGGACTTTGCCGCCGCCACGGGCGAATTCGCCGACGCCATCGGCCTGCGCCGCTTCGGCGTGTACGGACATCACACCGGGGCGAGTGTCGGGCTGTGGCTCGCCGTGGCGTATCCGGGGCGCGTCAGCGCGCTCGCGGCCAACGGGCTCTCGTGCTTCGACGCCGCCGAGCGCGCCAACATCCTCGCCAACTACCTGCCGCCGGTCACGCCATCGTGGGACGGCGCGCATCTCGCCTGGCTGTGGGCGCGCATGCGCCAGCAGAGCGTCTTCTTCCCCTGGCACGAGCCGCACGCCACCGCACGCCTGGCGCTCGACATGCCACCGCCGGAGCGGCTGCAGTTCGCCGTCATCGAATTCATGCGCGCCGGCGCGCACTACGCGAGCGCCTATCGCGCCGCCTTCGAATCGCAGCCGCCGACGGTGCTGGCGCAACTGCGTGCGCCGCTCCTCGTCACTGCCACGCCGGGTGATCCGTTGCGCGTGCATCTGGAGCGGCTCGGCACCCTGCCACCCGGTGCGGCCACTAGCCCGGCAACCGATGCCGCCGACGCGCTGGAGCGTTGCCTGCGCCACCTGCTCGCACACGCCGGCGATGCGGCACCGGAACCGGTCGCCACGCGGCCGGTTGCCGGGCGCCTGTGGAGCACGATGCTGCACACGGCAGACGGCACCCGCCACGTCCGCCTCGCCCTGGAGGGCCGCGGTGAACCACTGGTGCTGGTGCATGGTGCCGGAGAATCGTCGGCGACGGTGAGCCCGCTCGTGGCGCGACTCGTCGGCGAGCGTCCGGTGGCACTGCCCGACCTGCCTGGCCATGGCGAGTCCGATCCCGCGACCGCGGGTGGCCCTACCCTCGGCGATGCCGCCGACACCGTGCTCGCGAGCAGCGCAGCCCTCGGCCTCGGCCCGGCAATCCTCGCCGGCCAGGGCAGTGGTGCCTGGGCAGTGCTGCTCGCCGCGCATCGCCATCCGCTCGCCCGGCGCCGCCTCGCACTGATCGAGCCACCGCTCCTCGAGCCACAACTCGCCGCGCGCTGGCGCGAGCATGGGCTCGCACCTCTCACCCCGCAGTGGCACGGCGGTCACCTGCTCGCGGCCTGGCACCAACTGCGCGACGGGCGGCTGTTCTTCCCGTGGTTCGAGCGCAGCCGCGCTGGCGCCCGGCGCATCGAGCCGGACCTCGACCTGCACCGGCTGCAGCTCGAACTGCGCGAACGGCTGATCGCGGAGGGAGCCTGGCAGAACCTGTGGCGCGCCACGCTCGACTTCGACCCCCGCCAGGCGCTGCGCGAACCCGACGCCGCCCTGCTCGGCGCTGCGCCCACGAGCGCCTGGCGCGAAGCGACGCGTGCAACCGCTGCACTTCACCCGGTAGTCGGCTGCATCGAGTTGCCCGAGGAGCCGGCTGGCTGGCTGCCGGCACTGCTGCGGCACTGGGCCTGACCGGACCGCGCCCACTGTGGGGACAGGCGCTGCGCTGTCGTTGACCACCCGGGCGCCTCCCGTATACTCGCTGCGGTTCGCGGACCACGCATGGCGTGCTGCGACGACCGGGCATCCAGGAGGAGACTCAGCGCATGCGACGCATGGCCATTGCCGGGCTGCTGGCACTGACGAGCACGACGGCCCCTGCCGCCCACGAGCCGCCGGACTGGCGCATCGGCATTGCCGCGATCTTCCCCGACTTCCAGGACGACGTTGCCGACGCGGATTACGAGGACAGCTCGGTCGGCGTGAAGTTCTACGCCCAGTACCAGTTCAACGACTGGTTCGGCCTCGAGGGCGCCTGGCACGACACGGGTGAACTCGAAGACCTGTCGCCCGCGGCCGGCAGCGAGCTCGGCCTGTCCTTCGACGGTTTCTCGCTGCAGGGCCTCGCCTACCTGCCCTGGAAGACCGAGGACCTGCAGGCCTATCTCAAGGCCGGCTACTTCGACTTCGACGACGAACTCACTGTCGGCGGCGACGTGATCTCGAGCGGCTCCGAGAGCGGCGTCGTCGCCGGTGCCGGAGCGATCTGGTCGGTCGGTGACCGCTTCGGCTTCCGCGCCGACTTCGACTGGTTCAACGCCGACGTCGGCGACCTGTGGACGATCAACCTCGGCGTCGAGTACTACTTCGGCGGCACGCCGAAGGCAGCCGGGTCGGCGCCGCGGGCGGAGGCGCTCGAGTAGCGCCTCGGCAAACCCGCAGTCGCGGCTTGCGCCGCTCCCACAGCTCCATACCTCTCAGTCCTCGTCGCGGCTGGCGCCCCTCCCACAGGACTGGACAGCTCAGCTGTGGGAGCGGCGCAAGCCGCGACTTCAGACACTCAGTCCTCGATCTCGACCTCGTCGGCCACGAACGAGTTGCCGTTGAAGGCGCCGGGCACGTCCGTCTCTGCCTTCACCACATCGCCGACACCAACAGCGGCGAAAAATGCGGCTTCGCTCATCGGGTTCTCGTCGGCGTCACGGAAGACTGCACCGCTGGTGTCGATCGTGATGCCGAGCACGGTGAGGTCCGGCTCGGCTTCGACCTGCACAGGACCGCGCAGGACCGCCTCGTCCGCATCGTCGTCGCGCTCGACCCGCGTGGCGATGACGTCATTCGCCGCAGCTGATCCGTCCTCGGCACCGCGGATCTCCACGTAGTCGCCCACGCGCAGGTCGGCGAGCGAGAACGTGCCGAGGGCGGCGCCACTGTCGTCCTCCCAGAGGGTGGTCGGCGTGACCCGTACCAGCACCCCCTGGATGGCGAACCCGCCAGCCTGCAGCGCGGTCACCGCACCAGCCACCTCGACGTCGGCATCGTCCGGCTGCACGCGAATCTCGACCTTGTCGGCCACCAGCACGCCAGCCGTATTGAACTCGCCTTCGACCTCGACCTTCAGGTCGGGCGCGAGGTCGGCCGCCGTACCGCCCTCGAACTCCGTACCGGCGTTGGTGGTGACGCGCACACCGGCGACATCGAAGTCGGCCGGCGAGACGAAGCGCGTGATGTAGCCCTCGACCTCGCTCTCGTCGCCATCGTCGCCGGCAAGATCATCCTCGCGCTCGACCTTTGTCGCCACCAGCACGCCGCCGGCGACGTCGCCCTCGACCTCGACGGAATCACCGTTGCCGAGCGTGTCGCTGCCGAAGTCCTCGAGCACCGCCCCGGCGTAATTCACCACCAGGCTGCCCAGCTGGAACGTCTTCGCCACGGGATCCAGCCCGCTCACCACGCCCTTGACCTCGAAGTCGTCGCCCGCATCGTGCCGCTCCACGCGCGCGGCGCGGATCGCGCCGGTGGCATCGCGGTGGCCACTCACCTCGACGGGCATGTCGACCGCGAGGCCGGCGAAACCACCGGCGATGTCGTCGTCGAAGATCGTGTCGGGACTGGTCAGCACGAGCTGGCCGAGCACGACGAAGCTCGCCGCGGCAGCATCGACGCTGGTGATGGGGCCCTCGACCTCGTTGTCGAAATCGATCGAATCCGCCCGGCCACCCTTGCCATCCGCATCGAGCGTGCCGCGCACGGTCACGACCTGGCCGAGGCGCAGGTCCGCCTCCGTGCCGGGACCATCGTCGACGGAAATCCCGGCGCTGCTGGTGCGCCACTCCACGCCGTTGACGAAGATGCTGCCGAAGCCCGTGATGGTGCCCGAGGAGATGCCGAGCCGGTCGATGCCGGCCGTCGAGCCGCCACCGCCACCACCACAGGCAACCACGCCGCCGGCGATCGCCACCATTGCCAGTGCCCTGGCCAGTGCCCTTGCGCTGCCGTCATTCATTGCCCGACTCCTTGTCCGGATCGCCCTTGATCATGAAAACCCCAACCCCGAGCCTGACCACCCGCCGCCCGTCCGGTGCGGCATCGCTGCGGCGGTGGCGTGTCAGCCACGCGTCCACGCGCTCGAGGAACTGCTGGCCTTCCTGCTCGAGGAAGGCCTGGAAATCGGCGACCGCAGCCGCATCGACGCTGCTGTCGGTCGCGCGCCCGAGGAAACGGGTCGGTTTGCCGCTGTCGTTGCCAGCGGCGAGGTTGTGGTTGATGTTGACGCCGAGGTCGGCGAAGACGCTGCCGGCGTTGAGGAACCACTGCGGATCGAGCGCCATCGGCTGGTAGAAGCGGCGCGCCGCACGCAGCCTGCCGGCGGGTTGCTCGATCACCGCGCCGACGCGGCGCAGTTCCTTGAGCATCGCGCTCGCCGGCACGTCGGGCGCATAGCGGCGCGCAAGCGTCTCGAAGCTCGCCCCACCACCTTCGACCGCGAGCTCGTGCGGCCGGCCGTCGGCGCCGAGGAACTCCGGGTCCTGGTGCCAGCCCGAGAGCAGCCGCGTCGCGTCCGTGGTCTGGTTGGGCAGTGACGGCCCCACCGCCTCCAGCTCGGCGCGGATCCTGCCCACGTCGCGCCGGCCGATGCCGGTGAGGATCGCCACGCGCGCGATGTTGGTCGGTCGGCCACGCAGGCCGTATTCGCGGCTGGCGACCTCGACGAACACGGTGCGCGACAGCTCGGCGAATTCGCGCCAGGTCAGGCCACAGCGCAGCAGCAGGCTCGCCAGCGGGCGCAGCAGGGCACGGGCACCCTGGGTAACGGCCTGTCGGTCCGGAATAGCCATATGTGTGACTTTATATCACAAATATGGCATCGTCAATGAGAATCGCAGCTGACGCCGCTCCTACGGCTCCAGATGTGCTGTCTGGAGGCGTAGGAGCGGCTTCAGCCGCGATCCTGCTGCGGGGCTTCAGCGGCGATCCCGCTATGGGGCGCCAGCCGCGACCCCGGTCGCCACGTGGCTTCCCGCCTCAGCCGGTAAGGTCGATGAGTTCGACGGCAGTCGGATCGATCGGCTCGCCAAGGAAAGTGGCCCCGACGCGCGCGAAGCGCGCGACATCGTCCGTCGCCAGCAGGCGCAGCGTCCCACGCCCGTGCACCCGGCCATCCGCCACCCCGAGGGTGCCGCACACCGCGCGCGCGGTCGTCGCCGCGGAGTCGACGATGGTCATGCCGGCACCGGCCACCTGCGCAATGGCGCCAGCGAGCACCGGGAAATGCGTGCATCCGAGCAGCAGCACGTCGGGCGCGGGTGCAACCGCCAGCAACGGTTCGAGGTAGCGCTGCGCGACGAGTTCGACGACTTGGCCCCCGGTCCAGCCCTCCTCGGCCAGCGCCACGAACAGCGGACATGCCGCCGCGACCACCGTGGCGTCCGTACGCAGCGCGCGGATGGCGCGCTCGTAGGCACCGGCGCGGACGGTACCCTCGGTGGCAAGGACCGCGATGCGCCCGCTGCGCGTGGCGGCACAGGCCGCGGCAGCACCAGGCTCGAGCACGCCGAGCACGGGCAACGGCGCGTAGCGCGCGCGCAGCGCCGGCAGGGCGACGGCCGAGGCGGTGTTGCAGGCGATGACCAGGCAGCTCAGGCCGCGCGCGACCAGGGCATCGGCCGCCTGCCCGGCGTAGCGCACCACGGAAGCCGCGCTCTTGGTGCCGTAGGGCAACCGCGCCGTGTCGCCGAGATAGACGAAATCGCGGTCCGGCAATGCGGTGCGCAGCGCGCGCAGCACGGTCAGGCCGCCGACTCCGGAATCGAAGACGCCGATGGCCATGGGGTCAGCCGCGCGCGGCGCACAGGCCGGATGCGGTCACCGGTGGGAGGACTGTCTGCGGGTCGGACATCGGCGGATTCTCCGGCCGGCGTCGGCCGCGTGCTCCACTACACTGCACCGGGTCGGCACCGGCACGGCAGGATAATCGATCCACCGTGCCGGCGGGACCACAGCCAGCCGTTCCACCGAGGAGACACGACGATGGCGCCCATTCCCTTCGAAACCCGCATCGACTTCGCGAACCCGCGCTGGAACCGCGATGCCTGGGCACGCATCCATGCCGACATGGACCCGCAGAAGCAGCGCATCAGCCACTGCAGCGGCACGATCATCGCGGTGCGCCCCGGCGAGGCGCTGAAGCCCTTCCTGGGCTTCCAGACCTTCCTCGTCACACGCCTGCAGCCGCTGCCCGATGGCAACATCCGCCGCCTCAACAAGGAAGTGATCTTCTACACGAGCCTCACGCGCACCGGCCAGCCGGGCGCGATCATCGAGGAATTCGCCAACCCGTTCACGGGCGAGACCAACCGCGTGGTGCAGGTCTGGAACGATCCGTTCAACTACACCATCAGCGACACGCTGATCCTCGCCCCCGAGGATTTCTCCGGCGATCGCAGCAAGCTGCCGAAGATCCCGCTGCTGTTCCCCTGGCAGGAACTCGATGCCGAAACACTGGTGCTGTCGACCGACATGCACCTGAACTATCCCAACCCGCTGCAGCCGGAGCGCTGGCCGCGCGAGTCCTCGGGTCCGACGGCGCAGGTCACCGAGATGATGCGTTACTTCGTGCGGCGCCGTGACCTCGAGAACCCGCAGCTCACCGCCGTGCCCTACCACGGCACCTGGCACCGCGTCTCGCCATGGCTGCCGTGGATGCTCATGGGCACCACGCCCGGCCACTGCCTGTACGCCTCGACCATGGTCGGGTTCGACTCGGTGGAGAAACTGCCGCAGCACGTGCTCGACTACGCACGCCGGCACCGGCCCGACATGCTCGAGGCCCCGACCGCGGACTACGGCCCGAGCCACTCGAGCCTGGAGCACTACGCGCGCGAGCAGACGCCGGCAGCGTGAGGCATGCCGTCCGTAGGAGCGGCTTCAGCCGCGAACCTTTGTCTTACCGGGAATAGAATTCGCGGCTGAAGCCGCACAACCGGTTCGCGGCTGAAGTTGCTCCTACGGAAGATGGGAACCATGATCTGAAGGGCGGCGCTGCCGCTGCTCGTGGACGTCCTGCAAACCGGTTACAGTACCGCCCGGCGACCGCGGGGACGGTCGCATCTCACCGGGGAAACAGCACACATGGCCGACAAGCCGACGAGCATCGTCGCCGCGATCCTGATGGGTTGCACGGGCGTTTTCGCGATCATGGCCCAGCCGATCCTGGTGGAGGTGCTGGTCGCAAAACTCGGCATGGACGGAGCGGCTGCGGGCCGCATCACCGCGTTCGAGGCGCTCGGCACCGCGCTCGGGCCGGTGCTGGCGCTCTACTGGATGACACGCGTGCCCTGGCGTGTGATGGGTGCAGCCGCGCTCGCCGTGGTCGTCGGCGGCAACCTGCTCTGCGCTTTCGAGACCGATCCGACGCTGCTCGCCGCGCTGCGCTTCCTGGTCGGCCTGCTCGGCGAAGGCACCGCATTCGCACTCGCCATGGCGATCGTCAGCGGCTCGGCGCAGAAGGACCGCAACTTCGCCCTGCTCATCGCCTCGCAGGTGCTGCTCGGTGTCGGCTTTTTCCTCACCCTGCCGCTGCCGCACGATGCCGGCGTGGCCGGCGTGCTGCTGCCGCTGGCGGCGCTCGCGCTGCTGGCGCTGCTCACGGTCGGCTGGATCCCGCAACCGGCAGCCGCGGGCACTCACGGCGCAGCGGCGGGCCACGCGGGTCCGATCGCCCCAGCGCTTGCAGCGCTCGGTGTCCTGGCGATCTGGTGCACCGGCCTCGGCGCGCTCTGGGCCTTCGTCAAGCTGGTCGGACTCTCGGTCACCTGCCCGGGCTGCGACGAAGTGGCCGCGGCCGCAGCGAAAGTCAGGGTCGGGCAGGCGCTGGGGCTGTCAACGCTGATCGCCGTGGTCGGGGCGCTCGCCGCAGCAGCGCTTGCCGATCGCTTCGGCCGCATCCTGCCGGTGACGATCGCGCTCGGCGTCCAGGTCGTCATGGTGCTGCTGCTGCAGGGTGAGATGCCGTGGGTGCAGTTCGCCGCGACGGCGGCGACGTTCCAGGCGTTCTGGAACCTGACCGGCCCCTACATGATGGGCACGGTCGCGCTCAACGACACCACCGGGCGGATCAGCCTGCTGATACCGACGGCGCAGATCGGTGGATTTTTCCTCGGACCCACCCTCGTCAGCGTGTTCATGAGCGATGTCGGCCTCGTCGCCGTCAACCGGGTCAGCGCCGCGTGCATCGCACTGGCTCTGGTGCTGTTCATTCCGGTGGCCCGGCGCGTGAGTGCGCTCAAGGGCGGCGTCGGGCACTGAGGCGGAGCTGCGGGAGTCGCGGCTCGCGCAGGTCCTACAGGCTCCAGATGGCATCCCTGGAGCTGTGGGAGCGGCGCGAGCCGCGACTCCGCCTCAACCGTTGCGCAGCCAGATCTGCCGTGGCGCGAATCCTTCGCGCCGCAGGAAGTGCTCCGTGTAGACGACGCGATCGGGGCGCAGGCGCATGAGCTGGCCGCGCGGCGGGGCGTCGATCGGACGGCCGATTTCGAACGCCGAGGCGGGCCACTTGAAGACCTGCATGCCGCGCTTCCAGTCCGCGGTATCCGGATCGAGCAACTCGGCGTTGCCGAACAGCTGGCAGCCCATCGCGCAGGCCCAGCCCGCCATCGGGTTGGCGACCGCCAGGCAGATGCGCGGATCGCGGCGCATGGCCTTGAGCTTGGGACTGTTCGGCTGCGGAAACACGTAGACGTCGAGGCCGTCGGCGTAGAACTCGAGTGGACTGACGATCGGGCCGTCCTTGCCGAGCGTGCCGAGGTAGGCGATGTTGGTGACGGTCAGGACACGCTCGATGCGCGCCTCGAGAGCCTTGCGCGGCATCGGCACCTTGGGCCAGTTCTCGGGCTCGAGCCAGGGGTGGGCTGCACTCATGATGTCCTCCGGGATTGAGCGTGGATTATCGCACGCAGGCTGGTCGCAGCCTGTGCGGCAAGCTGCCGCTGCGCGCGCCGCCTAGAGCCAGTTGCGGCGCCGGAACCACCAGGCCATGGCGACGCCGACCCCGATCAGCAACGCCGAGGTGCCAACGAAACCGAATACGGTATCGGCGCCGGGGATGCCGCCGACATTCATGCCCATCAGGCCGGTGAGGAACGTCAGTGGCAGGAAGATCGCTGCAGCGACGGAGAGCACGAAGATGCGCTGGCCCTGCTGGTAGGCCATGCGGCCGAGGAATTCTTCCTGCGACACCAGGCCGCGCTCGCGGATGAGGTCGAGATCCTCGATGAAGCGCTGCACCCGGTCGGCCTGTTCGCGCAGCGCCAGGTTGTCCTGCTCGCTCAGGATCGGGTCGGGCTGGCGCACCAGTCGCTCGAGCGCGTCGCGCTGGGGCGCGAGGAAGCGGCGCAGGTGCGCGGTCTGACGGCGCAGCTCGGCGAGATGACCACGCAGCTCCATGATGTTGCCCGCGGATGCGTTCTCCTCCACCCCGTCGATCTGCGCATCGAGGTCGGCGACCGCCTCGCCGATGCGGTCGACCAGTTGTTCGACCAGCATGCAGAGGAAGTCACCGGAACTGACCGGACCGTCGCCCGTGTCGAGTGCGGCCCTGATATTGCCATTGGCCTGCAGCAGACGCCGGCGCGCGGTGATGATGCGGTCGCGCTCGAGCCAGACGCGCACCGACACCATGTCGTCGGGTTCGGCGCCGGGGTTGAGGTTCACGCCGCGCAGGATCACCAGCAAGCCATTTCGCGATGGCGCGCTGCGCGGCCGCGTGTCCTCGGCGAGCAGCGCAGCTGCGATCGGCGGCTCGAGCCCGCTGCGCTCCTCGAGCCAGCCCTCGGGGCCCGGTTGGCTGATGTCGAAGTGGGTCCAGAGCAGTCCCTGTGCCGGCTGCCAGGTCGCGAGCGCTTCCCAGCCTACGCGACGGCCTCCGCCGCGGCGGTCGAGCAGATAGGCCCAGATCAGGCCGTTGTCCGTGATCGGTGCGGATTGCGGACTCACGGGCAAACCGGGGCGGTGCGGACAGCGGCGGGCAGATGATGCGGCGGCATGCGGCGATGGTAGAGGCCGCCAGCGGTGAACGCAAAGCAGCATGCGGTCTGCCCGCGGCGTTCCCCCCACCCACCATGGCGCGGCGCCTTGCGGCCGGGTATAAACCGCAGTACCCGGACCGTGCGTCCGGCAACCAACAACGACCAGACCGACAGGAGACTTCCGCGATGAGCACCAAGACCACGATCGTGTCCGCTGCCGTCGGCAGCCTGCTTGCACTCGCCACGGCCGGCGCGTCGGCCGAGGATGGCGCGAAGGAAAAGTGCTACGGCGTCGCCAAGGCAGGCGAGAACGGCTGTGCCGCCAATGGTCACAGCTGTGCGGGCAAGGCCACGGTCGACAACGACCCGGCGGAGTGGAAGAAGGTCGACCAGGGCCAGTGCGAGGCGATGGGCGGCTCGACCGAACCCGGCAAGAAGGGCGCCTGAGACGGTGACGACGGGCGCATCGACAGGTATCACGCAGCCGGTCCCGGCACGAGCCGGGATCGGCCTGCGCGCCGTGCACCACGATGAGTTCCTCGGCACCCGTCCGGCAGTGCCATGGGTGGAAATCCACAGCGAAAATTTTTTCGCTGACGGCGGCCGCAAGCTCGAGGTGCTCGATGCCGTGCGCCGCGACTACGGCATCAGCCTGCACGGTGTCGGACTGTCGCTCGGCTCGACCGATCCGCTCGACCCTGCGCACCTGAAGCAGCTGCGCCGCCTGGTCGAACGTGTCGAGCCCGCGCTGGTTTCGGAGCACGCCGCCTGGGGCTCGGTGCAGGGCCGCTTCCTCAACGACCTGCTGCCGCTGCCGTTCACCGCCGAGGCCCTCGATCACCTCGTCGGCCGCGTGGTTGCCGTGCAGGACTACCTGCGCCGCGAGATCCTGGTGGAAAACGTCTCGAGCTACCTGCGCCTCGGCGCCGGTGAGATGCCCGAGTGGGTATTCATGACGGAACTCGCGCGCCGTTCCGGCTGCCGCCTGCTCCTCGACGTCAACAACATCTACGTCAACAGCCGCAACCACGGTTTCGATGCCGGGGACTACCTCGCCGCGGTCCCGGTCGAACTCGTCGCCGAGATGCACCTCGCGGGCTACAGCATCGTCGCCAACGGCGCCGAGGAGCTGCTGGTCGATACCCACGATGCACCGGTGACCGACGAGGTGTGGCAGCTGTATGCCACGGCGATCGCGCGCTTCGGTCGCGTGCCGACGCTGCTCGAGTGGGACGCGCGGCTGCCACCGCTCGCCGATCTCCTCGCCGAAGCGCGCAAGGCCGATGCCTGGCTGCAGGTGCCCGATGCCCGCGTTGCGTGAGGTGCAGGCCGCCGTCCTAGACGTCGTCCTGCGGCGCACGGACCCGGCCACGCACGGGCTCGCCCTGCTGCCCGCCGACGCGCGACTCGGCCGGCGGCTCGGCGTCTACCGCACGAATGCACGCGAGAACTTCGCCACGGCCCTGGCGGCCGCGTTTCCACTGCTGGAACTCGAACTGGGCGCAGCGCGCTTCCGCGGTCTCGCTGCGGATTACCAGGATGCCCACCCCTCGCCGTCCGGCAACCTGTTCGACATCGGTCGGCAGCTGCCAGCCTTCCTCGGTGCGCAGGCCGGCGGCGGGCCGCAGGAATACCTGCGCGACATCGCCCGCCTCGAATGGGCGGTCCAGGAAGCGATGGTGGCGGGGGACTGCGCGGATCGTTTCGATCCGGCCAGGCTCGCTGCAGTGCCTGCCATCGCGCATGCAGCGCTGCGCTTCGATCTGCATCCCTCGGTGCGGCTCCTCGCTCTCGCCTGGCCGGTGTTCGGCCGCTGGCAGGCCCTGCACGCCACGCCGCCCGGCAAGCGGCGCGCAGGCAGCCCGCCGCAGCCGACCAGCGAGCACCTGCTCGTGCGGCGTGCAGCCGAGGGAATCGAACTCATGCGTATCGGGGAATCTGACCACGCCGTCCTGACGGCGATCGGCTACCGCGCGACGCTCGGCGAACTGGCCGACCTCGTGCAGGCCGCAGCAGTGCGGGCGGATCTCGGCCACATGCTGGTGCGCTGGGCGTGCGCCGGTGTCATCACCGGGATCACAACGACGTAAGCACGACGGTGTGAGTAGGAATGCGGATCGGGAAGAATCGTCGGGGCTGGCGCCCCTCCCACAGATCCGGACGTGCTTGCTGGAACTGTGGGAGGGGCGCCAGCCCCGAACGGAAGAGCCGCGGCCTCAGCCGCGCTCTGTCTGCGCGTACACCACCGGCACGCCCTTGTGCCGCGCGTACGCAGTCGCCAGCCGCAACGCCATGTCCTTGCTCGCCAGCAGGCCGTCGAACAGCTTGCGCAGGCGCCAGCCGCCCGTAGCCTCGGCACCGCCGGTCTGGCCAACCACGCGTTCGATGATGGTGAACACGCCGGTCGCCTCGTCGCCATGGCACGACACCCGCAGGTAATCGTCCCCGGCCTCGGTCGGGTCCTGGTCCTCGATCACGCGTACCTTGTCCACGTCGGTCGGCCCTGCTGACCTGTCAATGCCGGGAATGCCAGCAGGAGGCGTACCAAGAGACATAATCCGGCAACGGTGCCCGGCATGGCGCCACGTTATGCCCGGGGTGGTGACGCCACGCGTCAGCTTGTGACGCGCCGGCGGGCGCTCAGCGGATCAGCGCCGGCGGATCGGGCAGTTCGTTGCGGTCGCCCGGCAGCGGCGGGAAGGAGCGCGCGGCGAGTGCCGCAACCGCACGGATGCCGGCGATCGCGCCGGCCTCGAATTGGCCAGCACGGAACTGCGCCTCCATTGACGCGCACACGGCCTGCCACTCGGCCGGCGTGACCCGGCCGTCGTAGCCGCGGTCGGCGACGATCTCGATATCGCGGTCCGCCAGCAGCAGGTAGATGAGGACACCGTTGTGCCCAGCCGTGTCCCAGACTCGCAACTTCGCAAACACTTCGCCCGCACGCGTACGGGCCGCACACCCGCTCCACAGCCGGCGCAGATCGAAGCAGGTCTCGATGGCGAAACGGATCTCGCCGGCGTGTTCGCGCTCGGCGACAGCAATTGCCGTCTCGATCGCAGCGAGCGTCGCCGGCGGGAAGCGTCGGCGCAGGCTGTAGCGCGTCGTCAGCAGGTGCGCGAGTGTGCGCCGCATGGCCTCACCAGCGCCCGGAGGCACCGCCGCCCCCGAAGCCACCGCCACCGCCGCGAAAGCCGCCACCCCCACCGGAAACGCTGCCGCCGCCCCAACCACCGCCACCACGCCGGCTGGCCCAGCGACCCGGGCCGGTGCGCGCCAGCAGCGTCAGCACGAAGGCCGCCACCGCCGCGAGCAGCACCACGCCGATGCCACCGATCAGCATCCACGCGACGGCCCCGGCTGCGGCGCCTGTGGCGAGTGCACCCGGCAACTGGCCGAGGAAGCGCTTGAGGATGGTGCCGAACGTGATCGTGAAGATGAAGACGACCGGCAGCAGGTCGACCAGCCCGTCGAAATTGCCGTCGCGGGGACCCCGGGTCGGCTCCGGCAGCGGCTCACCGTCGATCACCGCGAGCACTCGCGTGACGCCCGCCGTGATACCGCCGTGGAAATCGCCAGCGCGAAACCGGGGCACGATGATTTCGTCGACGATCCGCCGGGCGGTGGCGTCTGTCAGCACGCCTTCGAGTCCGTAACCGACCTCGATGCGAAGCCGGCGGTCGTCCTTCGCCACCAGCAGCAGGGCGCCGTCGTCGACGCCGGCCCGGCCGAGGCGCCAGCGCTCCGCGACGCGCAGGGCGTACTGCTCGATCGTCTCCGGCTGTGTCGTCGGCACCAGCAGGATCACGACCTGGGCGCCCTTGCGCTGCTCGAAGGCGGCAAGCTGCTCGTCGAGCGCGGTGCGCTGCGCCGCTGTGAGGGTGCCGGTCAGGTCGGTCACGTAGCCTGCCGGATCGGGCACGGCCACCTCGGACGCGGCCGGCAACGCGGCCAGCACGAGCAAGGTTGCAGCCAGCCATTGCACTGCCGGCGCCGCGGCTCGGTGCGCCCTGGTCACGGCGTGCTGAACTGCACCTCGGGCGGGCGCGCGATCGCAGCCTCGTCCTGCACCGTGAAGCTCGGCTTCACGCCGAACCCGAACACCATCGCGGTGAGGTTCGACGGGAACTGGCGCACCGTGGTGTTGTACGCCTGTACCGCCGCGATGTAGCGGTTGCGCGCCACGGTGATGCGGTTCTCGGTCCCCTCGAGCTGCGCCTGCAGGTCGCGGAAATTCTGGTCCGACTT
>CAYQAR010000029.1:0-37797 GCA_964415505.1 uncultured Chromatiaceae bacterium
CCTTGCTGACGAACAGCTCAGGGTGGGTGCGCAGCATGAACACCAGGTAGAGCACGTAGAGCACCAGCAGCATGACCGCCAGGCCGACGCTGATCGCATCGGAACGCAGCGCAGCCGCCTCGGTGCCGAACAAGGTCTCGAACATGCCCGGTGCGGCGAGGCAGATCACCGTAATCAGCATGATGCTGCTGTAGACGCGCGCCGCTCCGGCGTTGTACTCCTGGTCGTGCTTCTTCAGGCCACCCAGGAAGAAGGCGAGGCCCAGCGCCAGCAGCAGGTTGGCCAGGATGGCGCCGATGATCGAGGCCAGCACCATCTGCATCAGGCCCGCCTTCAGCGCCACTGTCGCGATGATAAGTTCGGGCGCATTGCCGAAAGTGGCGTTGAGCAGGCCACCGATCGCATCCCCGGTGCGTACCGCCAGCTGCTCGGTGGCATGCACCAGCAGGGCGGCGATGGGCACGATGCTCAGCGCCGCAGCGAAGAACACCAGTGGCGCGGCTGCATGTCGTGCCTCCAGCGCCAGCGTGACCGGCACGAAGACCAGCAACCAGTTCAGCGAGGGCTTGAGACTCATGGGCCACCTTTCCGGGGCCGTGGACCGGCCCACCCTGGTCGACTGCGGATCACGGCGCGCTGCGCTCCGGACTCTCACGACCTTCCACCCAGGCATCCAGCAGGGTAAACGTCACTGCCAGCACCACCGGCCCGACGAACAGGCCGACGAGGCCAAAGCCGAACAGCCCGCCGATGACACCGGCAAAGATCAGCAACAGCGGCAGGTCCGCTCCCCGCCTGATCAGCAGCGGTCGCAGGAAGTTGTCCATGACGCCGACCACGAGCGACCAGACGAGCAGGAACGTGGCCCAGCCGGTGACACCCGCAGCGAACAGCCAGGCGGTGGCAGACAACAGCACCAGCAGCGGCCCGAGTTGCGCGAGGCAGAGCACGAAAATGAGCGCCGTGAGCGCACCGGCGAACGGCACGCCCGCAATAGCCAGGCCAATTCCCGCGAGCGCGGTCTGCACGATCGCGGTGCCGACCACGCCGAGGGCGACACCGCGGATCGCCTTGCCGGCGAGCACGATGGCCTCCTCGCCGCGCTCGTCCGCCAGCCGTCGTCCGAACGCCACCATCCATGCGCCCCAGCGCTCGCCGCCGCTGTAGAGCACGGCCGAAAGCACCACGATCAGCGCGCACTGCACGAACAGCATGCCGAGCGTGCCGGCCTCGGCGACGATCCACCGCGTAACGCTCTGGGCATAGGGCTGGAGACGCTCGGCAAGCGCAGGAGCACCGCTGGCGGTGATTTCCAGCCAGGCGTCCACGGCCCGGGGGCCGACCAGAGGCAACCCGCCGAGCCAGCCGGGTGGCTGCGGCAGCGGCTGCTGCACGATGTGCATGGCCCAGCGTGCGGCATCGTCCGCATACTTCGCGATCAGGCCAATGGCGGCGATTACAGGCAGCAGGAACACCAGCATGACCACGAGGGTCATCACCGTCACCGCCAGCCCGCGCCGCCCGCCCAGGTGCAATTCGACACTTCGCAGAAGCGGCCAGGTCGCGACCACGACCATGGTGGCCCAGATGAAGGCGCCGAGAAACGGCTGCAAGATCCACAGCGACGCGACCGTGAGCCCGCCGATGAACAGCACACCCAGCGTCGTGCGGGCAAGGTCAGCGCGCTTTTCCATCATGCCCTGCATACGGCCTCTCGCAACTCGTGGACCTCACACTCGCAGCCCCTGCCGGCACGGGTCCGGCCGGTGCCGCGCACTGCGGCGGGCACCGTTGCGTTTCAGTATGCCATGAAGACGAACCGTACCACCGGTGACTCCTGCCCGCTCAGGTCATCAGGATCACGACCACCACGCCCCAGATGGTCAGCAGGACCTGGCCGACGGCATAGGGCACCGTGTAGCCGAGCGCCGGTACCTTGCTCTTTGCCTCCGCCTCGATGGCACCGAGCGCCGCCGTCGTGGTCCGCGCCCCGGCACAGACACCGAGCGCGAGCGGTGCCGGCATGCGGAACAGGTACCTCGCCACCAGCACGCCGACGATGAGCGGTACCGACGTCACGACGATGCCGGCAAGGAACAGCGACAGGCCCTGCTCCCTGAACCCGACGACGAACCCCGGTCCCGCGGTGATGCCGACCACCGCGATGAAAGTGTTCAGGCCGATGTTGTTGAAGACCCACAGCGCCGGTGCCGGGATGCGCCCGAAGGTGCGGTTGACCGAACGCAGCCACCCGCAGATGAGGCCGGCAATCAACGCACCACCGCTGGTGCTGAGCGTCAGCGGAACGCCGCCCACGGTGAAGGTCAGGGCCCCGACCAGTGCTCCGGCGACGATGCCGAAGCCCATCACGACCATGTCCGTCGCCTCGGTCACGCGGTCGGCGTAACCGATGGCGGCCGCTGCCCGTTCGACGTCCGGCCGGGTGCCAACCAGCGTGATGGTATCGCCGCGATCGAACCTGAGCCCGGCACTGAGCGGCATCTCGACTCCCGCGCGGAGGATCTTGCGGGCGAAGACTCCGCGACCGAGCTCCCGCAGGTCGGTGCCTGCCACATCGAGGAGCGTACGCCCGACCAGCGCCTTGTTGGTAACGACGACATCGAGGACCAGCACCTCGACATCGAGCAGTTCCCGGTCATCCACCTCCTGGCCGATAGCCGCAGCGCCGGCGAGGACCACTTCGCGCCGGCCCGCGATGGCCAGGATAGCATCCCTGCCAATGCGGGTGTCCGGGGCGGGCTCGACGATCCGGCCGTCCTGGCGGATGCGCTCGACGAATACCCGGATCGGGTGTCCGCCCGGCGTGGCCGTGCCGAAGCTCTCCTCCAGTTCCCGCACCGTGCGATCGACCCATGCGGCATCGGTCAGGCGATATGCCCGCATCACGAACTGCGTCGCCGGAGTCAGGCGGTCTTCGTTCGAGGCGAGTGTCCCACCCAGCTCCTGCTCGTACCGGCGGCTCTCCTCGGCGAGGTCGACGCGCAGGATCTTCGGCCCGAGATTGGCGAGGATCCAGGCCGAACCCGCAGTGCCGAAGATGTAGGTCACCGCGTAGGCGATGGGCATCGCATTCAGCATCGCCTGCTTCTCCACGGCGGCAATGTCGAGCTGGCCGATGCTGTCGCTGGCAACGCCCAGCACCGCGGAGATCGTGCTCGCGCCGGACAGCAGTCCTGCGACACCGCCTGCGTCGTAGCCGAGATAATGGCCCACCGCCACGGTGGTCACGAGAACTGCCACGCACTGGACCACGGCGAACAATGCCTGCTGTATGCCGTCACCTTTCAGGCCGGCGAAGAACTGCGGACCGACGCCATAGCCGACGGCAAACAGGAACATGAGGAAAAATGTGGACTTGACGTTGCCGGAGATCGAGATCTCGAGCTGGCCAATCAGCACGCCCGCCAGCAGCGTGCTGCTCACCACTCCAAGGCTGAACGAACCGAACTTCATCTTCCCCACCCAGAAGCCGAGACCCAGCGCCAGGAATATGGCGATCTCCGGATAGGTCCTGAGGGTATCGACGAGCCATTGCCACATCACTGCGACTCCAGCCGATCACCAGGCCGTCGCCGGCGTGTCTGGCGCCCGTGGCTCACGGCGATGGAGGGAGCGACCAGTGTCGCTGGTTTCACGGATGGCGCCTCCTCCTCGGCAGCGAGGCATGGCGCAGCAGCCGCAGACCCGCGGCCGCGTGGTAGCCGTGGATCTCCCTGACGTCGAGCTTGCGCATGAACTCGATGGTGTCGGCGGTGATCACCTGCCCCGGCACCATGATCGGAAATCCCGGCGGATAGGGAATCACGAAGTCGGCCGCGACCATTTCCGGCCCTTTCTTCAGCCGGTACTCGATGTCCTTCGATGCGATCTTCACGTGTTCGCAATCTTCCGGCCGGTACGCCATGAAAAACGCCTCGCGCATGTGGCCTTCGGCTGTCGCGCTCTTTGCGTCGTCGCGGAACGCGGCATGAAAACGACTGAAGTTCGGCAGGTCCGGCACGTCCTCCATCAGCGACTTCACTCTCGCGGCAAATTCCTCGCGTGCAAGCTCGCCACCCTGGCGCAGGTCGTCCTCGATCCGGCGCGCGACGTCGGCCAGAACCTTGACGATATGGGCGACGTCGCTGCGGGTATTGTTGATGTTGGTCTGGAGCAGGACGCTGTTGCGCGAGGTCTTGTTGATCTGGATGTCGTAGCGCTCGGCGAGCAGCCCCTTGAAAGCGGTGCCGTCAAACCCGGCGGTACCGCAGACCAGCGTGATGCGCGTCGGGTCGAGGGCAAACTCGTCGCGGCTCCACGCCTCGGCAATCTGTGCGCGCGTTGCGCCCGGATAGGCGTAGTCCTGTATGCCGGACTCGCGGTAGCTGTCCGGCACCATCTCAGCCGGCGTCAGGACACGGAAGTACTTCGAGATCAGCGCGTGGCCATTGACCTGGCGGCGGATACGCAACGCGAGATCCGTGGCACGGATCACCAGTTCGTAGCCCTCCAGTTCCATCTGCCGGCGCGCGAGATCCAGGGACGCAATGATCTGCAGGTTCGGCGAAGTCGACGTGTGGGTGAAATAGGCTTCCTCGAAGGCGCTGTGCACGCGGCCGAAGTCCTGGTCGTGAACCAGGATCATCGAGCCCTGCCGCAGCGCCGACATGGACTTGTGCGTGGACTGCGTGGCATAGACGCGAATGCGGACCTGGTCCGGATCAGGCAGCAGCCGCATGTCGAGCAGCGCCGGGTTGGCAGGGTCGATGCCCTCCATCCGGGCGATAAACGCCCGATACTCGTCGCGATAGGCATCGCTCTGCAGCCGCTCGGTGAGTTCCTGGGCGGCGTGCATCGCCGTGCGCTGGCGATGGAACGGCGAAAAACGCGCGAAGCCGAACCAGGCCTCGTCCCACAGGAACACCAGGTCCGACTTGATGGCCAGGCATTCCTCCATGACGCGTTGGGGGTGGTACATGTGGCCGTCGAAGGTGCAGTTGGTGAGATCGATCAGCCGCACACGGTCGAGCTTGCCCTCGGCCTTGAGATCGAGCAGGGCCTTTTTGATCGAACGTAGCGGCACCGCACCGTACATCGAGTAGGCCGTCATCGGATAGGCTTCAAGGTACAGCGGCTGGGCGCCGGACAGCACCATGCCGTAGTGGTGCGACTTGTGGCAGTTGCGGTCGATCAGCACGATGTCGCCCGGTGCGAGCAGCGCCTGCAACACGATCTTGTTCGATGTCGATGTGCCATTGGTGACGAAATAGGCCCGTTGCGCTCCGAAGGCGCGCGCGGCCATCTCCTGGGCGCGCTTGATGTTGCCGGTTGGCTCGAGCAGGCTGTCGAGCCCGCCTGTGGTCGCGGAGGATTCGGCGAGGAACAGGTTGGCACCATAGAAGTGGCCCATGTCGCGGATCCAGTGCGACCGGAACACGGACTTGCCACGCGCCACCGGCAGGGCATGGAAAGTGCCGATGGGTTTCTGGCTGTAGCGCCTGAGATTGTCGAAATAAGGGGTTTCGTAGCGCTCGGCAACACCATCGAGAATCGCCAGGTGCAACTCCATCAACTCCTCGATGCCGTAGAAGATACGCCGCAGCGGCGCCGCCTCCGGGCGGCCGGCCAGCGACTCGACCCCGCGCTCGGTCAGCAGGTAGATGTCGATCTCCGGACGTATCGTCTTGAGAGCGCGCGTGAGCCTCAGCCCATAGTCGCGCACGTCCACGCCGGCCGGATCGAACCGGATGGTACGATCGACCAGATCGCGCAACTCGGGCCACTGGCGCTGCGAGTGGAACCCGAAACCGTCGCCGATGACGACGGCCTCGAACTCGGGGTTGGCCAGCACCGCAACGATGGCATCCTCGAAGGATCCGACCTGAACCAGCTCGTAGACGAAAGGATCATCGACCCGCCGCAGGCGACGGATATCGTGGCGCAGCTGCTCGTAGCGGGCCGGGTCCGTGGCCGTGACACTCAGCACCTCGAAGTACGGGCGTGACCTGTCCTCCTCCTCGGCAGTGAGCGGCAGGTAGTCGGCAACCTGAACCTCACTCTCCTCCCCTGGCTCCCAGAAGCCCACCTCGTGGCGGTAAGCGCCTGAGGACAGGGCGGCGTCGATGCGCTGCACGTGGTGGGCAAAGGCAGTGGCGTCGCGCCCGGCGAGGACCTCCCGCAGGACGCGCATCAGGCGCAGGCCCGGGAAGGCACTGAAATCCTCGAGTGGCGCCAGTTCGGCGAGCGCTGCAGCCGCATCCGTCGCCAGGTGTTCAGCGTCGTCGCGATGCGCAGCCGCCGCCCAGGCGCGGGCGACGATCGCCAGTTGCGCCCACCGATCGTGGCGGGTATCGGGGACGGAGAAGCTCTCGCGCAGCGCGATCAGTGCATCGGAAGCGGAGTGCGCACTCATGGTCCACCTGGTTCCAAGCCTGATCCTGCCCGGCACGGACAGCAGCCGGAGCCGCCTTCCCCGGTCCCGCTGCCGGCGCAGACCTGACCGCCGACCGCAGGTAAGTAATCCGCCGGAGGAAAACGTTCCCCGGCATACCGGAAAACTCAGTTCGGATTGGGCCCGAACACGCCCAGGCCGAGTTCACCGGCGATGTCGCGGATCGCATTCAGCGAGCGCACGCTGTTGCCGGCCGCGTTGAGCCGCGGCGAAAACGCGGCGATTGCCAGCCGCCCGGGCACCACGGCGACTATGCCACCACCTACGCCGGTCTTCGCCGGTAGGCCAGCCGTGTACATCCACTCGCCCGATTCGTCGTAGAAGCCGGCCGTGGCCATGACCGCCAGCAGCTCCGGCACGTCCCCGGCCGGCATGACGCGCTTCTTCGTCAGTGGATTGACGCCCTGGTTGGCCAGCGTGGCGCCCATCATCGCGAGGTCCTTCGCACTCACGCCGATCGAGCATTGACGCGTATAGACGCGCATGGCCTCCTCGGGGTCGCTGTACAGGCGCTCATAGTTGTAGAGGAGATTGGCGATCGCGCGGTTGCCGAACGCCGTGGTGTACTCGGACTCGTAGACGTCCTCGAGCACCGTGAGCGGGGCACCGGCGAAGTCGCTGATGTTCTGCAACACCTTGTTCCAGCGGTCCTGCTCGGAGCTGGCCTGCACCAGGCTGACGGCGGCAATGGCGCCCGCGTTGACCAGCGGATTGACCGAGCGCTTGTCCTTGTAGAGCTCGATCGCCAGCCGCGAATTGAACGGCAGCCCGGTCGGCTCCACGCCGATCTTTTCGTCCAGGACCTTCGGGCCCTGCTGGGTCATGACCAGCGCCGCCGTGAAGGGCTTGGACACCGACTGGATCGAGAACTTGTAGTCCACGTCGCCCGCGCTGTAGACCTTGCCATCCCGCGTGGCGATCACCACGCCGAAGAGTTCGCTCGGGGTCCTGGTCAGTATCGGGATGTAATCGGCGTTCTTGCCTTCCTGGAGGTCCTTGTAGCGGGCATGGGCCTCGTTGACCACTCGCTGCAGTTCCTTCGGTGACGGATCGGCGGCGTCGACGCTGGTATACACCAGGGTCGCGAGGCTCAGGGCTGCCAGGAATCCTGCTGCTGTTCTCATGGTGACGCTCCTGCGGTATGGCGGTCTCAGAGCGCCGAGCTGAAGTTGTACTTGAACGAGACCTGCACGCGCGTGTCGTCGTTACTGGCACCGCCGAAATCCTTGCGCTCGCCCCACAGGAGTTCGGCACCGACCATGACGTTTTCCACCGGGTAATAGAGTACGTTGGCCGAAGCGTACGAACCCTTTTCGAA
This sequence comes from uncultured Chromatiaceae bacterium, assembly GCA_964415505.1. Taxonomy (GTDB): domain Bacteria; phylum Pseudomonadota; class Gammaproteobacteria; order Steroidobacterales; genus QUBU01. The sequence goes on from CAYQAR010000029.1 coordinate 7,770, forward strand.
GGTGTCCGGGGTCTGCCCGGCGGTATTGTCGACCTCGGTGAAGGAGTAGCCGGCCGAACTGCTCCACTGGTCGTTCCACCAGTGATCGTAGTACAGCGAGATGCCGGTCAGCTGCACGGCCTCCAGCTGCACGCCCGGATCGTCGGGTGAACGATCCGGCCCCGCGTCCATGCCGCCGTCGTTCATGTAGCTCGCGATGCCCTCGCCCATGACGATGCCGGCGCGGATGGCGTCGCGCTCCAGCATGTTGAGCGCGCCCGTCAGGTTGATGCCCCAGCCAGTGTCGCTGTCGTCGTAGGCGACCTGGTTGTCGACGATGACCTCGGTGCCGATCCAGCGCAGGATGCCGGAAACCTGCACATGACCCCAGTCACCCATCAGGCGGTACTGTGCCGTCAGGTCCGGCCACTCCTCGTCGCTCTGCGCGCCGGGGAAGTCGGCGACCTCGCGGTACTGGCCCGAGTCGATGTCGTTGCCGGGGTTCTCGATGGCGACCGCGAAGCGGCTGCGATCGTTGGATATGGGCGTCCAGCGGATCTGCGGGTTGCGCAGGAACACCATGCCCGGCGGACCCCAGTACTCGATCGTGTTCGGGAAGATATCGATGTCCATGAACACCGTATTGGTCTGGCCCACGAGAAACTGGCCGAACTCGCCATAGAAATGGCGCAGGCGAATCGTGGTTTCGCCGGCATCGTCGCCGACGCCGAACATGTCGAACTCGAACTTGGTGCTGATCGGCCCCTTGGCGGTGGGCAGGGCAGCCTTCACGCCGAAGCGGCTCTGCTTGACGCTCATCGACACCTGGCCATCGTCACCGAACTGCTCGTCGTCGGTGGGGATGCGCGACGGGCGCAGCGCATCCTCCCAGTCCGGGTTCACGCGTCCGAAGTCCTGGATGTAGTCGAGCATGGCAAAGCCGTAGACCTCGAAGGACTTGTCACCTTCGGCAGCGCTGGCCGCCGTCGCGCCGAGGACAAGAGCGGTGCCTGTGACGAGACCGCCGAGCAGCCGGGCGGCGCGTGAAAGGATCGGACTCGACATGAAGCTCTCCCTGGAATGTTGCTGGTACCGGTGTATGGCTCACGCACATTCGGCCCGGCGCGTCCCGCGACGCGCACGCCCCCGGACCGCCTGCATCCGACGTGGTGCCCCTTGCAGAAGCCACACGGCCCCCGTAATTTGCACCTCGTAAAACCTCCGATCAAGTGGTTTTTTGCGTTTTCACGTCACCATGCCTGTCGGCCTGGAGGTGCAGATACCGATGTTCGACAGTATCGAGGAGGCATTCGCTGGCATTGCGCCTACACCCAAGGGCAGAACGGCCCTGCGCGCCATTTTTCGGGCGACGCACCAGATCGTGATGGACAAGGGCATGCACGGGGCCTCCCTGGACGCCATCGCCAGCCGTGCCGGCCTCAGCCAGGCGGCGCTGCGCTACTACTTTCCTACCCGCGAAGAGTTGCTGACGACCTTTTTCGTGGCGGCGACGCAGTGGTTGCAGACGCAGATGGCCGGCCGGCTGGCGGACATCGGCCAGTCGCCGCGGGACACACTGGCCAGCTGCCTCGCCTGGCACCTCGAATACATGGAGGCCGTGGATACGGCAGCCTGGCTCGAGAGTTCGGCCTACTGGCTGCGCCGCAAGCCAAGGCGCAACACGCGCGACCAGTGGTACCGCTGGCTGGCGGGCCGGTATGCGCTGCTGATCGAGCGGATGCGGCCGGATATCGGCCGTGGCGAGAGCCGCAGGCGCGCTTTCGCCATGCTGACCCTGATCCTCGGTGCCTGGATCACCCACGGGCGTGGCAGCGCGGTGGATCGCAGTCTCCCTGCTGCCGCACGCCGGCAATTGTTGGTCGATACGGCGCTCGCCATCGCCACGCGCTGAACGGCATGAGCGCGGCGGAGAATTGCGGGGGCGGTCGAAATTTGCGATGCTGGCCGCAACAAGATTCGAACGGTTGTTTGTCGATGTTGGATCGCCGGTCCGCAGGGCCTCTCGCGACCGCACTGGCGTGCCTGCCGGGAGCAGCGCATGCGTCGTTCCTCTCCGGGGAAGCGCTCGACAAGGCGGCCGACGTGATCGCGCTCGTCGTGCTGTTCGTGGTTCCCGTGGTTGCCGTCGCCGTGTTCTGGCTGGTGCACATCCTGCCGGAGAAGGTCGCCGAGCAACGGGAGCACCCGCAGAAGGACGCCATCAAGGTCCTCTGCCTCCTGTCGCTGGTGTTCGGCGGCATGCTCTGGCCGGTCGCCTGGATCATGGCCTACAGCAAGCCGGTGCTCCACAAGCTCGCCTACGGCCGGGACAAGCACGATGACTACTACCGGCACCTCGCCGCCGAGGATGCCGGCGAGGCGGCCGTGCTCGGCGACGACGTGAGCCGCCTGCGCGGCGAACTCGACGCCCTCGCGGCACGCGGGCCGATCCCGCCCGAGCTGCGCGAGATGCGCGAGCGGCTGGTGGCGCTCGAAACCCGGGTCAGCATCCCTGCCGCCGGTGAGGGAGCAGGCTGATGGAAGTCCTGCTGCTCGGCATCTATTCCTTCTTCGTCTGGCTGATCTTCATCAAGCTGAAGTGGCTGCCGTGGAATACGCAGACCCAGGTCACGGTGGTCATCATCCCGATCGTCGGCCTCGCCGCATTGATCCTGCTGCTCAACATCAACGCGCCCTCCTCCAGCGACGTGCGGGTCATCAAGTATGTCGTGCAGGTGATCCCGCAGGTGCGCGGCCGGGTCATCGAGGTGCCCGCCGAGGGCAACCGCCCGATGAAGAAGGGCGACGTACTCTTTCGCATCGACCCGACTCCCTACGAGCTCGAGGTCAAGGCGCTCGAAGCGCAGCTCGCGCAGTCCGAAGGCTCGGCACAGGAACTGCGTGAGCAGCTCAGGGTCGCCAAGGGCAGCACGGCAGCGGTTCGCTCCCAGATCGAACTGACGCAGCTGCGCGTGAAGCAGTACGGGGAACTGAGCCGCACCGGTGCCGGCAATCGCTTCGACCTGGAGAAGGCCGAGGCGGATCTCGCCAACCTGCAGGGCCAGCTGTCCTCGGCCATCGCCACCGAAGCGCGGGCACAGGCCCAGCTGGCCGCGGTGGTGGACGGCGACCTGGCGTCGGTCGCCACGATCAAGGCGAACCTCGCCAAGGCACGCTGGGAGCTGGCGCAGACGGTGATGTACGCGCCGTCGGACGGTACCGCGATCAACGTACAGCTGCGGCCGGGGTCCTTCGTCGTCGGCATGCCATTCGCACCGGCGATGAGCTTCGTCGAGGACGAGTTCCAGGTGATCGCCCTCTACCAGCAGAACGAGCTGTGGCGGGTGAAACCGGGCAATGAAGCCGAGATCGCGCTGCCGACCTACCCCGGCGAGGTCATCAAAGCCACGGTCGACTCCATCGTCTGGGCGCAGGGCCAAGGCCAGCTGGTCCCCTCCGGCAGCCTGCCGCAGACCGGTGCGGCGCCGCTGCCGCCGGGGCGCTTCGCCGTCAAGCTGACCATCTCCGGGAGCGACAGCGAACGCTTCCTCGCTGCCGGCGCGATGGGTCACGCCGCGATCTATACCGATCACCTCGCGGCGATCCACATCATCCGCAAAGTCATCCTGCGCGTCGGCTCGTACACCAATTACCTGATCCTCAAGCTGCACTGAGGCCATGAGAGGGCGCGCGCTCACGCTGGGACTGGCTGCGGTGACACTGCTCGGCGGTTGCGCGCTGAAGGATCCGCCCCAGCGCCCCGACATGCAGCGCGAGGCGCTCCCGGGCCTGACAGCACCGGAAAGCTGGCGCTCACCGGAAGCCGGCGCCGGTGCCGTGCAGGCGGCCTGGCTGGCGAGTTTCAACGACCCGCAACTCACAGCACTCGTCGCCGAGGCGCTCGCCAACAGCCCCGACATGAAGGTCGCGGCCGCGCGGGTCGAACAGGCAGCCGCCTACGTCGAGGCTGCCAGCTCCGGCCTGTACCCGCAGGTCAACGTGATCGGCAACATCAGCGGCAAGAACAGCAACAGCGGCACTCTCGATTTCGGTGGCATCTTCGCCAGCTGGGAGATCGACCTCTGGGGCCGGATACGCTCCGGGCGCGAGGCGGCGCGGCTGCAGCTGCTGTCGGCGGAACTCTCGGAGCGCTACGCGCACCAGTCGCTGGCGGCCATGGTGGCGCGCGCCTGGTTTCTCGCCGCCGAGGCCCGGCTGCAGAAGGGCATCGCCAGCGAGATGGCAGCCAGGTCCCAGAAGCTCACCGAGCTGGCGCGCGAGCGCAGGACGGTCGGCATCGGCAGCGATTTCGACCTCTCCGTAGCCGAGGCTGCGCTCGCCGGCTACCGCGACGCGGTCGAGCAGCTCGACCTCGCGCTGCGCCAGTCGGTGCAGGCCATCGAAACGCTGGTCGGTCGCTACCCGGCCACCGAACTCGAGGTACCTGCGGCGCTGCCCGTCCTGCCGGGTCCCGTACCTGCCGGCCTGCCCGCCGAATTGCTCGAGCGCCGGCCCGACGTCGTCGCTGCCGAAAGACGCGTGGCCGCCGCTTTCTACCGGGTCGAGGAAATCAAGGCCGCGCGGCTGCCTGCCATCTCGCTCACCAGCGGCCTGTCCACGATCTCCAGCGACCTGGTCGTGCTCCAGGAGCGCGACGACCCGGTCTGGGGCTGGGGTGGACGCGCCTCGGTGCCGCTGTACCTCGGCGGCGCACTGCAGGCCGAGGTCGCGGTGCGCACCGCGGAGCAGAAGGAAGCCGTCGCCGAGTATGGCCGTGCCGGCGCCAACGCCTTCGCCGAGGTCGAGAAGGCGCTTGCGGCCAGTTTCGCCCTGCAGGCGCGCCGGCCCCTGCTGCAACAGGCCGTCACCGAGAACGAGCGCGCCCTCACACTCGCCGAAACCCGCTACCGCGTCGGCAGCGACGACCTGCGCGCGGTGGAGCAGCAGCAGCTGAAGCTGTTCGCCGCCCGCAGCGCACTGCTGCGGGTCGAGAGCGAGCAGCTGGTCCAGCGCGTCAACCTGCACCAGGCTCTCGGCGGCGATTTCGCTACGGGCACCTGAAACCAGCCGGCGCCGATCCGGCCGGCTGGTCGCGTACGGCATCATCACCGGCGGACGGACGAATCAGCGGTCCCCGGTCACCTGATCGTCGACCAGCCGCATGAAGCGCAGCGTGCGCTGCTCGAGATAGCTGAAGAACGGGTTGTAGCGCAGGCGCAGCAGTGCGGCCGGCGGCACTGCGAGCACGCCTTTTTCCCCGAGCAGCTCGATCTGGCCGAGGTAGATGGTCTTTGCGCGCCGCGGGCGGCGCTCACCGTAGATCGGATCATCCGGCGCCATGGGCACGGCGACATGCGACAGGGCGAAGATGTCCGGCGGCCAAACCATGCCGGTCTGCTCACGCACGACGGTTGATTGGCCGGCGTGGCGATGCAGGGCCACCAGGTCGCTGCTGCCGGCATCGGCGTTGGTCAGTACGGTGACGTCGAACGGCCAGAGCCGCTCCCCGAGCAGGGCTTCGACCGGGTCGCGGATATCATCGCGCAGCAACAGTTGGACCTTCGCGCTGCGATTGATGTCGAAAACCACGGCTTCGTGTCCGGCAGCGGCCAGCCGGTCCATGAGTGTGGTCACCACGGCCGCGGGCGATACCGTCGCATCGACTGCCGACTGCAGGACCAGCGTACGCGGGAACCCGGCGAGCGGCCCGGCCTGGGTCAAGCGCGTCAGGCGGGCATCGATCACGCGGGTCAGCTCGTAGATCTGCTGGCCGGCATTCACGGCGAAGGAGTTGTATTTGTAGGGGTCGTACTCGGGTGCCACATCCACCCAGGCCAGCTTGCCGAGACCCGGCAACTCGGCAAGCCGTGCCTGCCACACAGCCAGGGCCGCTGCGGGTGCCACGCCGATCGCCGGTGACAACAACACCAGGCCCTCGACGGGCTCCAGCGTTTCACCGTCCATGCGCGCCAGCGCATATTCGACGGCGAGCGCGGCACCGGTGGAGTAGCCGACGATGTAAAGGGGAACGCCGGGCCCGGCCCGGTGGCGCAGATCGCCGACCGCCATGCGCAGCGCGGCCGCCCAGTCCTCCCACTCGATCGACTTCAGCGCCGCCGGGGCCGTGCCATGCCCCGGCAGGCGCAGGCCGACGACGTGACAGCCACGCGCATGCAGGCGCTGGGCCAGCGGCCGCAGGGAATACGGCGAGTCGCTCAGCCCGTGCACCATGAGCACCGCCGCCCGCGGCGCCGGCGCCGGCAGCTCGTACGAGCGGTTTCCATCCTCGGCGTAGGCCGTGGGATCGGCGAGACTGCCGCGGGCATAGCGGTTCAGCGCACGCTGGTCGCGGCTCCCGACGCGCGCATAGACCTCGTCCTGCACCTGCGCGAACAGGCGATCCTCGAGCTGCCGGTAAGTCGCAAGATCCACCACCGCGCCGGCACTGGCCCGCCGGTACTCGGCGCTCAGGCTGGCCTCGTGCCATGGCTTGAGGTCCGGTGTGCGTGCCAGGGTCAGCCAGATCGCACCACCGACCAGTGCCAGCAGCGCGCCCAGCGCACCGTAGACGATGAACAGCAACCCATGCCGTGTCAGGTGGAAGACGAACCGGTGCATGGATGTGGCCCGTACTCGCCGCAGCGCCCTATTCGGCCTCGAGCCTGGTGCGTGAATCGGCGAGTTCCCGGCGCTTGGCCGGGCTCAGCGCGGGGTAATGCAGCTTGAGTCCCGCCATGGCATCGACCACCGCTGCGGCGACCACGAGACGTGTGAACCACTTGTTGTCCGCAGGCACCACGTACCAGGGTGCGTCGTCCGAGGCCGTGTGGCGGATGGCCTCTTCATAGGCAGCCTGGTACTGCGACCAGTGCTGTCGCTCTGCGACATCAGACGCGGAGAACTTCCAGTTCTTCGCCGGCCGGTCCAGACGCTCCATGAAGCGGCGCTTCTGCTCGGCCTTCGATACATGGAGGAAGAACTTCAGCACCAGGATGCCGTTGCGCACCAGGTAGCGCTCGTAGCTCGCGATGTCCTTGTAGCGTTGCCGCCAGATGTTCTTCGTCACCAGCGAGGGATGCAGTTTCTGGCGTGCCAGCAACTCCTCGTGGACCTTCACGACGAGGACTTCCTCGTAATACGAGCGGTTGAAGATGCCGATCTGGCCGCGAGCCGGCACGTGGCGCATGTAACGCCACAGGTAATCGTGGTCGAGTTCCTCGCTCGATGGCTGCTTGAACGATGTCACGGAGCAGCCCTGCGGGTTGATGCCGGAGGTGACGTGCTTGATGGTCCCATCCTTGCCGGCGGCGTCCATGGCCTGGAACACCAGCAGCAACGCCCAGTGGTCCTGCGCGTAGAGCATGTCCTGCTGCTCGGTCAGCCATTCCACGCCGCGCGTCAGCATCTCCCGGGCTTCCGCCTTGTCCTCGGACTTGAGCCCCGCGGTATCTCCCGGACTGATGTCCTTCAGGCGAAAGCCCTTGCCGCGGGTGATCCGGTACGGCTGGATGAATTTCCCGACGCGCTCAAGTTGTGCCTTCTTCACGCCCGGCCCCCGGAGGGCTTGCTACCGCCGGCCTGTCCGGCCGCCCGCAGCCTCTCGGTGCGTTCGACGATGGCGTCGGTGATCAACTTGACCTCCTCCGGCCCGATGCGGTCGATAGCCTTGTTGAGCGAGTTGAAGGTGGCCATGACCAGGGCACGCAACTTGCGGAAGCCGATCGGGTTTTTGCGCCCGCAGACGGTCTCGTCGTTGTTCAGGATGCGATCGACGACGCCCGGATCGCGCAGCCTCACGTCGCAGGCGATCGTCAGGTGCAGCAATTCCTCGCCGATGGCGTCGAGGTGACGCTGCCATGCCGGATGCTTGGTTTCAGTCATTGGTCGCCCTCATTGGCTGCCTCCCGCCAGGTCCTCTTCGTACGCTAGCACAGTCACCCCACCGACTCATGGCCAACCGCACGATCCAAACCGCGGGCACGGGTTGAGTAAACTGTCGCCGCCCTTCGACCGGCTGGAGCATCCCCGTCATGAACAGCACCCGAGGACGGATCCGGCGATGCGCCATCCTGGCTGGCGCACTCGTCCTGGCAGCCGCTGCCCGCGCGGCGCTCGCCGACAAGACCGATATCGTCTACCTCCGGAACGGCGACCGCGTGACCTGCGAGATCAAGGACATGGAACGTGGGCGCCTCAAGGTCAGCACCGACAGCATGGGCACGATCTACATCGAGTGGAAGGACGTCGAACGGGTCACCAGCAAGGAGCTGTATGTGATCGAACAGCAGGATGGCACGCGCCTGAACGGTTCACTCGCGGAAACCGCCACGGGAGACCAGCTGCTGTTGCACCATGCCGACGGGGACCAGCCGCTCGCGATGGGGGAGGTCATCCGGATCGATCCGCTGAAGATCGACGAGATGATCATCAAGCGCTGGGACGGCTCGGTCAGCGTCGGCTTCGACAAGACCAAGGCCAACGACGACACCTCGCTCAGCGCCCAGTTCGATGCCCGCCGGCGGGCGCAGGACTTCGCACTGAACTTCGGTGGCTCATTTTATTCGCGTTCACAGGATGACGCCGAAGACAGCCTGCGAGCCAACTTCGGTGCCATCTACCGCAGCCTGCTCGAGGATCGCTGGTACTGGGCGGGACTCGGCAGCGTGGAGCGCAACGACGAACTCGGCATCGACCTGCGCACCCTCGGCGGCGCCGGCTACGGGCGCTACCTGGTGCAGACCGGCCGCACCCTCTGGTCGCTGACCGGGGGTGCGGTCGTCGTCAACGAACAACGCGCCGGCGACGAAGCTGCAGAAACCAGCATCGAAGCCATGCTGAACACCGACTACGAGTTCTTCACCTACGACACCCCGAAGACGAGCCTCAGCACCTCGCTGACCATCTACCCGAGCCTCACCGAAGGTGGACGGGTCCGCGCCGATGCCAACATCGCCCTGCGCAAGGAACTGATCACCGATCTCTTCTTCGAGCTCAGCGTCTATTACTCCTGGGACAACGAGCCGCCGGAGGAAGGCGAGAAGACCGACTACGGACTCGTCACCGGTCTCGGTTATACCTTCTAGGAGCGCGCTGCCATGACCCGCCTTGCCCTGCTGCTGCTCACCTGCCTGGTGCTGCCTGCCATCCCGGCCATGGCGGAGGAGCCGCCGGCCACCTGGGGCCCGCTGCGCTTCCTCGAACGCGAGATCGCGCCTGGCGAAAAGCGCAAGTTCAGCTACCAGCTGAGCCGCACCTTCGAAGGTTCGTTCCTCGATACCGCGGTGTTCGTCGCGCGCGGCCGTCGCGCCGGGCCCACGCTCTGCGTCACCGCCATGATCCACGGCGACGAGCGCAACGGCTTCGAGATCGCGCGTGAGGTATTCGCCACGACGGACGCGACCCGCCTCGCCGGTACGCTGATCGCCCTGCCGGCGGCCAACGTGCACGGCTTTCGCACCGGCAGCCGCTACATGCCGGACCGGCGCGACCTCAACCGGGCCTTCCCCGGCAGCGGCAGCAGCAACACGTCGCTCGTCGCCTCGATCATCTTTACGCCCCTGCGCGAGCAGTGCGGGGTACTCGTCGACCTGCACACCGGTTCCTTCGAGCGCGCCAACCTGCCGCAGGTGCGGGTCGACCTCACCAACCCGCGCGCACTCGACCTCGCGCGGCACTTCGGCGCCGCGGTGGTACTCGGTGGCGCCGGGCCGCAGGGCAGCCTGCGCCGCGAGCTGATGGACGCCGGGATCCCGGCGATCATCTACGAAGCGGGTCTGCCGCTGCGCTTCGAGCCGCAGGAAATCGCCGCTGGCGTACAGGGCATCCGCAACGTGATGATCCGCCTCGAAATGACCACCGGGCAGGCCACGGCAGCAACGCCGCAGGCACGGGTCTTCAGCCGCTCGGGCTGGGCCCGCGTACCGGTCGGCCAGGGTGGCGTTTTCTATCCCGCGCGCGAGCTCGGCGCCGAGGTCCGTCGCGGCGATGTCATCGCCCGCATCTACGAACCGTTCACCGACGAGCGCTTCGAAGTGCCCTCACCGCTCGACGGCTACATCGTCGGCATGGCCGTGCCGCAGGTGGTGTTCTCGGGCTATGCCCTCGTGCACCTCGCGCAGCCCTAGCTGCGCGGGGTCATGCGGTAGAGCAGGTCGACGAGTTCGTAGCAGAGCACGAGTTCGCGCTGCGCTGGCTGCCATGCCGCCTCGGCCTGGCCGCAGCGGCGCATCACCACGGTGGCCGGGCGCGGCAGCCGGAACAGCTCATTGATGCGGGCCACGGTTTCCTCGACCAGGCCGACGCGCTGCATCTCGGCGACGATGCGCCGCGAGGTGAGCGTGGGCGGCGCCTCGTAGCGGACGTCGAGCGCGGCACCCGGCCCGTCGCCCGGCTTGCGCCCGTAGGTGGCGATCAACCAGGAGATGGCACGATCGGCACGCGCAAACTCGGCCGCACAGCCGGCCGCACGCGTTGCCGGCATGCCTGCCCGTTCCGGCAGGTCGGCGTAGGTGACGGGATCGGCACCGTACAGGAGGCAGACGATCTGGAAAAAGCGCTGGATGGTGAGTGCGTGCGTGTCCCAGTACGGGACCGGTGCGCCCCGCGAACTGCCCCGTTGCCAGGATAGTCGCTGGGCATCGGCAGCGGCGAGCAGGTAGTCACTGTCCCGCCTGTCGACGCCACCGGCGCGGCGCTCGGCGCGGATCAGCGCACCGGCAGCGAGATAATCGGCGGCCTGCTCCTCGGGGCCGAGCACCGGCACCTCGAGCTCGCCGATGACGAGGTGCGCCAGCTCGTGCACCAGCAGGAACTGCAGGTTGCCGAGCACGAACACGGCGCTGCGTTCGTCGAGTGGCTCCGGCCCTGACTGCGGTTCGGCCGCCAGGCCGCAGGCGAGCAGCAGCGCGAGCAGCCCTGCGATCAACCCGGATGTGCGCGCTGACGCCATGTTGCCCGCGGTCAGCCCGCCGGCCCGAGCCCGGCGTCGCGCGGCGTGGCGGTATGCAGGTACGTGGTGGCGCGCTGCAGCCCCTGCGAGCACCAGATGCCGAGCGCACGCACGGACTCGTCCAGCGCCTCGTCGATCAGCGCGCGCTCGTCACGCCCGGGTGCGTGCAGCACGTAGCCCGCCACCTCATCCTTGTGACCCGGGTGGCCGACGCCGAGGCGCAGCCGCGGGAACTGCGCACCGCAGTGGGCGATGATGTCGCGCAGGCCGTTGTGGCCGCCGTGACCTCCGCCGACCTTCAGCCGCGCTGTCCCGGGCGGCAGGTCGACTTCGTCGTGCACGACGAGGATGTCTTCGAGGGCGACCTGGAAGTAGTCCATCACTCGGCGCGCGCATTGGCCGCTCGCGTTCATGAACGTCGTCGGCTTTACAAGCCGCAGCGTGCGGCCACCAAAGCCGACCTGGCAGGCCGCGCCGGACAGCTTCGCTTCGTCACGGAAGCGCTGGCCGTCCGCCTCGGCGAGGCGCTCGACCAGCCAGAAGCCGGCGTTGTGGCGATCGGCAACGTACTTCGCCCCGAGATTGCCGAGGCCGATGATGACGGCGGGCGCGCTGGCTTGGTTCATCCGGGGATGGATCTTAAGAGCGACTGCCGGAAAAACGAAAGCCGTGCAGGTGCACGGCTTGTGTCCGACAGTGGAGACCGGTCGGGGCCCATGACCCCGACCGGCACCAGCCTATTTCTTCTCCTTGCCGCCCTTCGCCGGGGCTGCGGCCGCCTTCGCGGGTGCCGCGGCTGCCTTGGCCGGCGCAGCACCGGGCTTGGCGGCGCCCGCTGCAGCAGCGCCCTCGGCCGGTGCCGCCGCGCCCGCGGCAGGAACTGCGCCTTCGGCGATCGCACCTGCTGCGGCGATCGGCTCCTCGATCTCCTCCTTGACGATGTGGATCGAGACGACCGGGCGGTCGTTCTCCGCGCCACCGGCGAGATCGACGATTTCCACGCCTTCGGGCAGCTTGATGTCCGAGAGGTGCATATTGCGGTTGAGATCCAGCTCGATGATGTCGAGCGTGAGGAACTCGGGCAGATCCTTCGGCAGGCAGGAGATCTGCACCTCGGTCATGAGGTGCTGCACCACACCGCCGCCTTCCTTGACGCCGCGCGCGAGCGCCTGGTTCAGGAAGTGCAGCGGCACCGTCATGCGGATCTTCTCGTTGGCGCGGATGCGCTGCAGGTCGACGTGGACAACCGCACGGCGTGCCGGGTGGACCTGGACGTCCTTGACGATCGCCTGCAGCTCCTCGCCGCCGAACGTCACGTCGAGGATGCTCGAGAAGAAGGCTTCCTGCGCGGCGTTGCGCATCACCTGGTTGTTGTCGAGCATGACCGGCGTCGGCTCCTTGCCGCCGCCGTAGAGAATGCCGGGGACCTTGCCCTCACGACGCAGGCGGCGGCTCGCACCCTTCCCTGCTCCGTTGCGTGGCTCGGCCGCCAGCGAGAATTTTCTGGCCATTGAAATACTCCTTGGTATCAATCGCTTATGTCGACCCGACACCTGCGACCGGTGGCGGGGCGCGCATCATAGCCGAAAACGGCGCGGTGCGGGGAGCGTCGCGACTGGCGTCGCTCCCACAGGAGAGAAGGGAAACGAGACCGTGATCTGCCGACGGCGACGAGGCTGTTGCCGGGCCGCGCGCGGCGGGCGTAGAGGGCCAGCGGAGCAGGACGCGTAGCGCCAGCCCGAGACGAGCGAGCGCAGGCCATGGATGGCCGAAGCGAGCGTCCCGTCGCCAGTGGCCAGGCATCCGACGGGGCTTCAGGCCAATACGGAGGTCGCGGCTGAAGCCGCTCCTACGGCCGCTCCTACGGAGGGGGGCGGGGGCGTCAGTCGACGTAGAGGGAGCTGACGGACTCGTCGAGGCAGAGACGGCGCATGGTCTCGCCGAGGAGTTCGGCCACGCCGAGCTGGCGGATGCGCGAGCAGGCAGCGGCAGCCGGCCCGAGCGGGATGGTGTCGGTGACCACCAGCTCGTCGAGCGCCGAGGCGCCGATGCGCTCGACCGCCTTGCCGGAGAGGATCGGGTGGGTGACGTAGGCGAGCACGCGCTCGGCACCGTGGTCCTTGAGTGCCTTCGCCGCCTGGCAGAGCGTGCCGGCGGTGTCGACCATGTCGTCGATCAGCACGCAGGTCTTGCCCGCGACTTCGCCGATGATGTTCATCACCTCGGAGACATTGGGCTGCGGGCGGCGCTTGTCGATGATGGCGAGGTCAGCGTTATCGATGCGCTTGGCGAAGGCGCGTGCCCGGACCACGCCGCCGACATCGGGCGACACCACGACGAGGTTGGCGTACTTCTGCCGCCACAGGTCGCCGAGCAGCACAGGCGAGGAGTAAACGTTGTCGACCGGAATCGAGAAGAAGCCCTGGATCTGGTCGGCGTGCAGGTCGACGGTGAGCACGCGGTCGATGCCAGCCTCGCAGATCAGCCCGGCCACCAGCCGCGCGGTGATCGGCACGCGCGCCGCGCGGGTGCGCCGGTCCTGGCGCGAATAGCCCATGTAGGGGATCACCGCGGTGATGCGTGACACCGACGCACGGCGCAGTGCATCGGCCATCACCAGCAGTTCCATCAGGTTGTCGTTGACCGGCGGGCAGGTCGACTGCACCACGTAGACGTCGCGGCCGCGCACGTTCTCGAGGATCTCGACGTTGATCTCCCCGTCCGAGAACCTGCCCACCTGCGTCTTGCCGAGCGGGATCATCAGGTGGCGGCCGATGCGTTGCGCCAGCCCCGCGTTGGAGTTGCCCGCGAGGATCGCCATGTTCGGCAGCAGGTTACGGCTTGCGGTGTTCACTCGGGTGTCGGCTCCGTGCCCCGGACGCGGTGGCTGGGGTGGTAGGATTCGAACCTACGGATGGCGGGATCAAAACCCGCTGCCTTACCGCTTGGCTACACCCCAGCGGCTATAGCGAAGGTCCCGCGCAACAGGCGCGCGTATTGTCCGGTCGCCTCCCGGCGACTGTCAAACGAGCCGGGCTGCTCACAGCCGCCAGCGGTCGATCACCACGCGCAGCCGCGCCCGCGCGCTCTCGAGCACGATCTTCGCCGGCATCGCCAGTCCGGGCGCCTCGGTGTAACGCTCGTAACGCACGGTCCAGCCGTCCTGCTCGAGGATCTCCAGGCGGCCATCGGCAGCCCGGGTCTCCTGCGCCGCTGCGTCCGGATCGGCCAGGCCCAGCAGCCAGTAGCGGGTGCTGACCGCGGGGAAGGACCAGCCCAGCTGCTCGTCGAGGAACTGCGTGGTGGCGTCGGCACCGGTCCAGCGGCGCGTTGCCGTGCCGTCGCGGCCGCTGACGGTGACCGACTGCGGGTCCCAGTCGAGCTGCCAGGCGCCGGCCCCGAACGGCCCGCTCAGCCGGATGCGCGTGTGCTCGCCCTGCTGGTGCCACTCGAAGTCGCCCTGGCCGCCACCGCTGTCAGCCCGCACCGCGATGCGGCCACGCAGGTCCCAGGACCCGAGCGCGAGGAGTTGGTCGCGACGCGCTGCCTGATCGAGGCCCGATCCGGGCTGCGGCGCACGCAGGGCGCAGCCGGGCAGGGCCAGCACGAGCGCGAGAGCCGCGAACGCGCGGGCACCCACCAACGCCCGGCGCGGGTGGAGCGTCGCCGTCAATCGCGCTCCCCGCCGGTGAACCGGGCCATGGTGTCGAGCAGCGGCCGGCTCTGCGGTGCCTTCTCGAGCGCGTCCTCCCACAGCCGGCGTGCGGCCTCGCGCTCACCCTGCTGCCAGAGCACCTCGCCGAGATGCGCGGCGACCTCCGGATCCGGCAGCAGCGTGTGGGCGAGCTGCAGGTAACTGCGTGCCTCGGCGAGCCGGTGCTGGCGATAGAGCACCCAGCCGTAGCTGTCAAGGATGGCGGCGTTGTCCGGGTCGCGTTCGAGGGCGCGGCGCACCAGCCGCGCTGCTTCGTCCTGCCGGCGCGTGCGGTTGGCGAGGGTGTAGCCGTAGGCGTTACCGGCGATCGCGCTGTCGGGATACAGGCGCACGGCAGCGGCCATGTCGGCCAGCGCCGGCTCGATCCGGCCGAGCTTCTCGAGCAGCGCCCCGCGGGCCAGCAGTACCTCCGCATCGTCCGGGCGGTAGCGCAGGACGCGGTCGAGCTCGGCGAGCGCCTCGTCATTGCGTTCCAGCCGCTGCAGCATCGCCGCGCGTACGCGCGCGACGTCGAAGGCGCGCTCCGGGTATCGCTCGGCCATGTTGGCGAGGATCCGCAACGCGGACTGCGTGTCGCCGCTCGCCTCCGCCATGCGGGCGATGGCCTCCTGCGCCGCCAGCAGGTACGAGCCCTCGCCGATGCGCCCGAGGAGTTTCAGCGCCTGGTCGAAGCGCATGTCACGCACGGCAAGTTCGGCCAGGTGAAAGCGCGCCTCGTCGGCGTACTCCGGGTCATCGACCAGGGTGTTGAACTGCTCCCAGGCCGCCTGGTAGTCGCCCGAACCAAGCTGCACCATGGCCTCGAGCCGGCGGACCTCGGGCTCTGCACCGTAACGATCGCGGATGACCACAAGGCGCGCCAGCGCCTCGGTCGGGCGTTCGGCGGCCGCGAGCAGGCTGGTGTACTCGAGGTCGAGGTCGAGTGAGGGGCGTGCTTCGACCTGCGTGCGCAGGTGCTCGACGGCCGCATCGCGTGCGCCGCGCGCGAGCAGCACTCGCGCGACGATGAGGTGGGCGCGATCGAGTGTCGTGCCGCCGGCACCGGCTGCGATGGCATCACGGGCCATGGCCTCGGCCAGGTCGAGATCCGCCGAGCGCAGCGCTGCCGCGGCCACGGCCATGCGCAGCGCCTGCGACCCCGGCGCCTCGGCCGCGAGCCGGGTCAGCACGCGGGTGACGCCGGTGGCGTTGCCTTCACCAGCAAGTTCGTCGGCGAGCAGGTCGTAGTCTTCCTCCACCCGGTCCGCCGCGGGACCCAAGGCACGCCGGGCTTCAGCCGTTGCTGCGGCGACGTCGTTGCGCCGTACCAGCAAGCGCGCAAGCAGCATCCGCACGGCGGGTTCATCGGGTTCGAGCTGTGACCAGCGGCGCGCCGCACGCAGTGCCATGGCATCGAAGCCGTTCTCGAAGGCGAATCCGGCCGCCTGTCGGCTCGCCTGCGGATCGGCGCTGCGCTCGGCCACATTGAGGAATTCCGCGGCCGCCACCGCGGTGGCGCCGCGGTCGGCGGCGATCTCGCCCATGATCTGGTGGTACCCGGTGCCGGGCACCTCCACCGGATCGCTGCCGCCAGCCGCAGCGTCGGGCCGGGCGGCGCAGCCGCCGAGGAGCGCCGCCAGGACGACGGCGAGACAGGTAGTGCAGGTATTCATATAAAGAAGATAATAGCGGCCTTTTGCGGCAAGCGGCCGCCCTGGCATACGACCGGCACCTGGCGCCAGGCGCGATCCCGACGCGGAACATCATGCAGAAGAGCCTCCTCGACAAGCTCGAGCACATGGCCGGTCGGATCGACGAGCTGGCTGCGCTGCTCGCCGACCCGGCGGTCATCGGCACACCGGCGCGCTTTCGCGAGCTGTCGAAGGAGTACGCGCAGCTGCAGCCCGTGGTGGCCCTGCACACCGCCTGGCGGCAGGCGCAGGCCGACAGCACAGCGGCGACGGAAATGCTCGGCGATGCCGACCCGGCGCTGCGCGTGCTCGGGCAGGACGAGGCGAAGGCCGCGGCAGCACGCCTTGCGGACCTGGAGCTGCGCATCCGCGAGGAACTCATCCCGAAGGATCCGCACGACCACAGCAACATCTTCCTCGAGATCCGCGCTGCTGCCGGCGGCGACGAAGCGGCGCTGTTCGCCGGCGACCTGTTCCGGATGTACCACCGCTACGCCGAAGCGCAGGGCTGGCGCGTGGAGGTGCTGAACAGCAGCAGCGGCGAGAAAGGCGGGTTCAAGGAGATCATCAGCCGCATCATCGGCACAGGCGCCTACTCGCGCCTCAAATACGAATCCGGCGCACACCGCGTGCAGCGTGTCCCGGCGACCGAGGCGCAGGGGCGCATCCACACTTCCACCTGCACCGTCGCGGTCCTGCCCGAACTCGAGGAGGTCGAGGAGGTCCGCATCGACCCTGCCGACATCCGTGAAGATACCTTCCGCTCCTCGGGTGCCGGCGGCCAGCACGTCAACAAGACTGACTCGGCGATCCGCCTCACGCACCTGCCGACCGGCATCGTCGTGGAATGCCAGGACGAGCGCTCGCAGCACAAGAACCGCGCGCGGGCCCGGGCGCTGCTGCAGGCGAAGCTGCTCGACATGGAGCGGCGCCGGCAGCAGAGCGAGCAGGCCGCCCAGCGGCGCAGCCTGGTCGGCACCGGCGACCGCTCCGAGCGCATCCGCACCTACAACTTCCCGCAGGGCCGACTCACCGACCACCGCATCGGCCTGACGCTCTACCAGCTCCCCGACGTGATCGAGGGCGACCTCGATCCGGTCATCCGCCCGCTGATGCAGGAAGACCAGGCCGATCGGCTGGCCTCGCTGGAAGACGGCAACGCCTGAGCCGGGCCGGCGTCGATCCGGCTCGGCCGAGCCGTTGCCCGCGGCGGCGCACTCACCCCAGCGCCTGCTCCACGTCCGTCACGAGGTCGCCGGCGTCCTCGATCCCGACCGACAGACGCACCAGATCGTCGCCAATGCCGGCGGCGTGGCGCGTCTCCGGCGGCATGGCGCCGTGACTCATGACCGCCGGGTACCCTGCCAGGCTCTCGACTCCGCCGAGGCTCTCGGCGAGGGTGAACACGTGCAGGCGAGCCAGAAAACCGCGTGCCGCAGCTTCACCGCCGTCGATCTCGAACGCGAGCATGCCGCCGAAGCCGTGCATCTGGCGCTGCGCGAGCGCGTGCTGTGGATGGCTCGCCAGGCCCGGGTACCAGACACGGCGCACGCGCCTGTGGCCAGCGAGGAATCCGGCCAGCTCCCGGGCGTTGGCGGCATGGCGCTCCATGCGCAACGCGAGCGTCTTGATCCCGCGCAGGACCAGGTAGCTGTCGAACGGGCCCGCTACGCCACCGGCCATACTGCGCAGGCCGTGCAGCCGCTGGCCGAGTTCGGGGGTGGCCGTGACGAGGAAGCCACCGAGCACGTCGGAGTGCCCGCCGAGGTACTTGGTCGCCGAGTGCATGACCACATCGCAACCATGCTCGAGCGGCCGCTGGAACACCGGTGTGGCAAACGTATTGTCGACCACGGTCACCAGACCGTGCCGCCGGGCGAGCGCGACGGTCGCGGCCAGGTCGACGATGCGCAGCAGCGGATTGGTCGGTGTCTCCAGCCAGAGCATACGTGTCTCCGGCCGGATGGCGCGCTCGATGGCAGCGAGGTCGCAGCAGTCGACGAACGACACCTGCAGCCCGGCACTGCGCGGCCGCAGTTCGGAAAGCAGGCGAAAGGTACCGCCGTAGCCATCGATCGGGGCGATGAGGTGGGCGCCGGCGTCGAGCAGTTCCAGCACGGTGGCGGTGGCCGCCATGCCCGAGGCGAACGCCAGCGCGCGGCTGCCGCCCTCGAGATCGGCGAGGCAGCGCTCGACCGCATCACGCGTCGGGTTCGACGTGCGCGCATAAACGTGGCCGCGGTGCTCACCGACCGCGTCCTGCCGGAACGTGGTGCTGGTGCAGATCGACGGCATGACCGCGCCCGTGGCCGGGTCCTCGGTGGCCCCGGCGTGGATGCAGCGGGTGGCGAATGCCGGTTTGCGGTCGTTGGTCTCCATGGGACAATCATTCCTGCATGGGCGTCGAAACACAATCTGCACGCGGCGCAGCGGCGGCCACCACGGTCGAGGCGCTGCTGCGCGCCGGTGTGCGGCTGCTCGGGGCGACCAGCGCCTCGCCGCGACTCGATGCCGAATTGCTGCTCGGCTGGACGCTGGGCCGCAACCGCGCCGCGTTGTTCGCGCGGCGCGAAGCCGTGGTCGAGCCAGCGGCGGCGGCGCGCTACCTCGATGCCATCCACGCCCGCCAGGCCGGGCAGCCCGTTGCGCAGCTCGTCGGACGGCGCGAATTCTGGTCGCTCGATCTCGCGGTGACGGCCGACGTGCTGACCCCGCGACCCGAGACCGAGCTGGCGGTCGAGCGTGCGCTGGCACACCTGCCGCCGGGCGGCCGCGTGCTCGACCTCGGCACCGGCAGCGGCGCCATCGCGCTGGCCATCGCCACGGAACGACCCGACGCGCAGGTGCTCGCCACTGACAGCAGCCCCGCCGCCCTCACCGTCGCGCGGCACAATGCCGGCGCGCTCGGACTCGGCAACGTCGTCTTCGCGGCAGGCGACTGGTATGCGGCGGCCGGTGGCGCCGAATTCGACCTGATCGTCGCCAACCCGCCTTATCTCGCCGAATCGGAGCTGGCCACGGCCGACCGGGAACTGGCTTTCGAGCCGCGCACCGCGCTCGTCGCCGGCCCCGACGGACTCGACGCCATCCGGCGAATCGTGACCGGGGCGCCGGCACATCTCGCCGCCGGCGGCTGGATGGTGCTCGAACACGGCGCCACGCAGGGCGAGACAACGCGTACACTGTGCGCCGCCGCCGGGCTGATAGCCGTCACCACGGCGCGTGACCTGGCCGGACTGCCCCGCATCACCGAGGGCCGTCACCCGGCGTCAACCCGATCCTGATTGCCACCGCGGAGACTAACGCCCATGCGCATGTCATTGCTGGTCCCGGCCGCAGCGCTGCTCGCTGCCGGCTGCACCCAGGAAACCCAGAACCAGCTCGGTCGCGGCATCCAGAACTGGACCGGCACCGACGGCATCATCGAGGTCTACGCCGGCGAAACCCTCGTCCGGCGCTTCCTGGAAATCGACAAGCTCAGCACTGCCATGGGCACGAGCGACGACCAGATCCGCGCCTACCGCTACGGCTACGGCGTGCTCGACGGGAATCTCAACGGCGTCGCCGACGACGACGAATCGAAGGTTTACTTCGAAGTCGGCGGCTTTGCCACCTACGTGTTCTACGAGGACCCGGACTGATGCGACCCGCGATGGCCCTGCTGGTCCTGCTGTTCGCCGGCATGAGCACTGCTGGCGCCGGCGAGTGTCGCGCGGCCGTGCGCCCGCTGCTCCTCACGGCAGCACCGGACCCGGCAGCGGTGGCTGCGGCGCACGAGCTGTGCCGCGCCGAGGCCGATGACGGCGATGCCGATGCAGGTTACCAGCTCGCGCTCTTCCACCTTGGCCTCGGCGGTGAATGGCAACCGGAGGTCGCGATCCCACTGGTTCGCAACGCCGCCGCAGCCGGCGTGCCGGAAGCACAGTACTGGCTGGCCTGGCAGCAGGAGTCGGGCCCTCTCCTGCCTCACGACGAAGCCGCGGCGCTCGACTGGTACCTGCGCGCAGCCGGCGCCGATCACCGTCTCGCCAACGCGCGCCTGGCGCAGGCCTACGCGGCCGGCGAGCTCGGGCTCAACGCGGATCCGCGCAAGGCCGCCGAATACCGCGCGCGCGAAGCGCGTTGCCTGCTGCGCGAGCAGGCAGCAGCGGAACGGTAGGAGCGACGCGAGTCGCGACCGGGGGCCTTCGCAACCTGTGGGAGCGACGCGAGTCGCGACGCTTACCCGATGCAGCCGGAAAAAATGCGCCGGTGCCCGCTGGCCCGCGACTATCAGGGTGTCGCAAGCCGACGGACACCGGCGAATCGGGTATCACCCTTCTCGTGTGAGAAGCCGGTTCCGCGACCTGGAGGAGACGCCCACTGGCCCCGGGGGATGCAACAATCGGCCAGTTCACGCAGGCGTCATCGCGGGTTACCGGCTCCACACGAGGGTGAAATTGCCACGACTACGGGTATTTGCGCATCCCTCAAACGGGTGAACTTGAAGTCCCACAGGGTGCGGCAATTTGCCGCATGCCAGCAACAGGTGCGATTGTCCGCCACAGGCATTACGCTGCACCTGCTACAGACCGCCCATCGAAGTCAGGTCAGGAAGCCCCGGTGAACGCGAGCATCGCGCCGGATGCCACGGATGCCCATCCCCCGCCGCCGGCGATCGCCGACCTGTCGGGTGCGCTGCAGGCCATGTACCAGGCCACTCTGCGCCCCGATCCCTGGCTCGGCATCCTGGCCGCCATCGCCCCGCTGTTCGAAGCCTCCCGAGCCCTGCTGATTCACGTCGATCACAACCTGCCGAGTGCCTCGGTCACGGATGGGATCGGTATCGCTCCCGAACATCTCCGGGCCATCCGCGAGCGCGACCTCGACCAGGATCTGATCTGGCGCGCGGTGCTGCCGTTGCCGGCCGGGCTGGCGCGGCGCACCACGGAGCTGCTGTCCGAGGAGGTACGTGCGCGCAATCCGCTCTACGAAAGGATCGGGGTTCCCGCCGGGCTGCGGTACGGGCTGCACGCCAACCTCGAGAACAACGCCGCGCATTTCACCAGCATCAGCTTCATGCACCACGACCGCGACTTCCCGGACAGCGCGAAAGCCACGCTGCAGCTGTTGGTGCCGCACCTGCAGACGGCATTGCAGCTCAGTCGCCAGATCGCATTGGCCGCGGCCGGTCGACGCGAAGCGCTGCTGCGCTTCGACCGCGTCCACCAGCCGATGGTGGTGCTCGATCGCAGCGGCTACGCCATCTACACCAGCCAGGCAGCACTCGATTTGCTGCGCCACGCCGAAGGAATGGCGCTGCGCTTCGGCCGCTTCATCTTCCGCGACATCGCGCTGCAGACCGAGTTCGAGCGGCTGCTGCGCCTTGCCGTCGCCGGCCCGCAGGACGAGCAACCGCATCCGCCCTATCGCCTGCGTGTGCCACGTAAAGACCAGCCATCACCGTACGGCCTGTCGGTCGTCGCCCTCAGCCGCTCCACGGACCGGGCCCTGCTGCCGGAAGGTGCCGGCTGCATGGTGCTGATCCATGACATGGCCGGGCTCACTCCATTGCCGGTCGACCGCCTGTCCTGGCTGTACGACCTCACGCCTGGCGAGGCGCGCATCTGCGAAGCGCTGTACCGGACCGGGTCGATCGAGGCCGCTGCGCTGGAACTGCATCTCACGCGCCACACGGTGCGCAGCCACCTGAAAACCATCTTCGTGAAATTCGGTGTCGGTACGCAGGGGCAGCTGATGCAGCGGCTGGCCAACTCGGCACGCCTTGCCGAACCCGGGATAGACCTGCTCCGCCAGTAAGCGGGCGACTGCACCCGCAACGTCCCTCGTGCAGACGCTCAGGCGTTCCCGGGCTGGTAGCCGAGCGCCGCCGCAAGCCAGCGCTCCACGGCGGTGATGCTCATCCCCTTGCGCCGCGCATAGTCCTCGACCTGGTCGCGGCCGACCTTGCCGACAGCGAAGTACTTCGCCTGCGGATGCCCCAGGTACCAGCCACTGACCGCGGCGGCTGGCAGCATGGCAAAGCCCTCGGTCAGTTCGATGCCGGTGTTGCGCGTCACGTCGAGCAGGCGCCAGAGAGTCGCCTTTTCGGTGTGGTCCGGACAGGCCGGATAGCCCGGTGCCGGACGGATGCCGCGGTAGGACTCGGCGATCAGGGCCGTGCCGTCGAGCGACTCCTCCGGGGCATAACCCCAGTGCACCCTGCGCACCTGTTCGTGCAGGTACTCGGCAGCGGCTTCCGCGAGCCGGTCGGCCAGCGCCTTGAGGAGAATCGCGTTGTAGTCGTCGTGCGCGCGCTCGAAGGCTGCCACGCGCCGCTCCGCACCGAAGCCGGCCGACACGGCGAAGGCGCCGACGTAGTCGCGCAGCCCGGAATCGCGCGGCGCCACGTAGTCGGCCAGGCACAGGTGCGGCTGGCCGTCCGGCTTGCCGCGCTGCTGGCGCAGCTGGTGCAGGACGGCGATGGGTTCGGCGCGTGCCTCGTCCGCGTACACCGCGATGTCGTCGTCGCCGAGTGCGTTTGCCGGAAACAGGCCGATGACGGCACGCGCGGTGAGCCAGCCCTCGCCGACGATGCGCGCAAGCATCGCCTGCGCGTCGCGGTGCAGGGCGCTTGCCGCCTCGCCCACCACGGGGTCCTGCAGCAGGTCCGGGTAGCGGCCGCCGAACTCCCACGCGTTGAAGAACGGCATCCAGTCGATGTAGCGCGAGAGCGTGGCGAGCGGCAGCGAATCGAACACCTGCACGCCCGGCCGGCGCGGTACCGCAATGCCGGAAAAATCGACCTGTGCCTTGTTGCGTCGGGCCTCGGTGAGCGGCATCTGCGGTGCCTGGCGGTCCTTGTGCGCGTGACGCAGGCGCCGCTGCTGGCACTCGTCCTTGACCTCGGCGGCATAGCGTTCTCGCCCACCCTCCGTGACGAGTTTCTGCGCCACGCCGACCGAACGCGAAGCGTCCTTCACGTAGACCACCGGGCCGTCGTACTCGGGATCGATCTTCACTGCCGTGTGCACCGGCGAGGTGGTGGCGCCGCCGATCAGCAGCGGCAGCGTGAACCCCTGGCGCTGCATCTCGCGCGCGACGTTGACCATCTCGTCGAGCGACGGCGTGATCAGGCCGGAAACACCGATCATGTCGGCCTGGTACTCGCGTGCCGCCTGCAGGATCTTCTCGCCGGGCACCATCACGCCGAGGTCGAAAACCTCGAAGTTGTTGCACTGGAGCACGACGCCGACGATGTTCTTGCCGATGTCGTGCACGTCGCCCTTGACCGTGGCCATGACGATGCGGCCGAGGCGGCGCAGCCCGCCCGACTGCTCCTGTTCGATGTACGGCACGAGGTGGGCCACGGCGCGCTTCATCACCCGCGCCGACTTCACCACC
Source organism: uncultured Chromatiaceae bacterium (assembly GCA_964415505.1). Lineage (GTDB taxonomy): Bacteria > Pseudomonadota > Gammaproteobacteria > Steroidobacterales > QUBU01. The sequence continues at coordinate 31,465 of CAYQAR010000029.1, forward strand.
TGGGGCAGGAACATCTTGCCGGCGCCGAACAGGTCACCGACCACGTTCATGCCGTCCATGAGCGGCCCCTCGATGACATCGAGGGGCCGCGTCGCCTGCAACCGCGCCTCCTCGGTATCGCCGATGATGAACTCGTCGATGCCCTTCACCAGCGCGTGCGTCAGCCGCCGCTCGACCGGCCACTCGCGCCAGGCCGTGTCCGTAGCCACGGCCTTTGCCGCGCCGTCGGCGCGGTAACGCCCGGCGATCTCGAGCAGCCGCTCGGTCGCGTCGGCACGCCGGGCGAGGATCACGTCTTCCACCGCGTCGCGCAGTTCGGCCGGGACATCCTCGTAGATGGCGAGCTGGCCGGCGTTGACGATGCCCATGTCGAGCCCGGCACGTATCGCGTGGTAGAGGAATACCGAGTGCATGGCCTCGCGCACGCGATCGTTGCCGCGGAAGGAAAACGACACGTTGGAGATGCCGCCACTGACGCGCACACCCGGCAGGCGCTCCTTGATGGCACGGGTCGCCTCGATGAAGTCCAGCCCGTAGCGGGCGTGCTCTTCGATGCCGGTGGCGACTGCGAAGACGTTGGGGTCGAAGATGATGTCCTCGGCGCCGATGCCGACCCGTTCCGTGAGCAGCCGGAACGAGCGCTCGCACACCGCCACACGCCGTTCGACGGTGTCGGCCTGCCCCTGCTCGTCGAAGGCCATGACCACCACGGCCGCGCCGTGGCGGCGCACCTCGCGCGCCTGGCGCAGGAATGGCTCCTCGCCCTCCTTCAAGCTGATCGAGTTGACGATCGCCTTGCCCTGCACGCACTTGAGCCCCGACTCGATCACCTCCCAGCGGGAGGAATCGAGCATGATCGGCACGCGCGCGACGTCGGGCTCGCCGGCGACGAGTTTCAGGAAGCGCGCCATCGCCGCCACCGAGTCGAGCATGCCCTCGTCCATGTTGACGTCGATGACCTGCGCGCCGTTCTCCACCTGCTGGCGTGCGACGGCGATCGCGCCGGCGTAGTCATCGGCGGCGATGAGGCGGCGAAACAGCGCGGAGCCGGTGACGTTGGTGCGTTCGCCGACGTTGACGAAGAGCGAGTCGGCACCGACGTTGAGCGGCTCGAGGCCGGCGAGGCGCAGCTTCGGCTCGACCTGCGGCACCGCGCGCGGCTGCGCCACCGAGACGGCGGCGCGAATCGCGCGCACGTGTGCCGGAGTGGTCCCGCAGCAGCCGCCGACCATGTTGATGAGCCCGGCGCTGGCGAACTCGCCGAGGACACCGGCCATGTGGGCCGGGGTGTCGTCGTACTGGCCGAACTCGTTCGGCAGCCCGGCGTTCGGGTGCACGCTGACACGCGTGTCGGCGATCCTCGCCAATTCGGCAACGTACTGGCGCAGGTCCTCGGCGCCGAGCGCGCAGTTCAGGCCGATCATGAACGGGCGCGCGTGGCGCACCGAGTTCCAGAACGCCTCGGTCGTCTGCCCGGAGAGCGTGCGCCCCGAGGCGTCGGTGATCGTGCCGGAGATCATCACGGGCACCGGCTCGGCGAGTTCGTCGGCGAGGGCCTGCACGGCGTAGAGCGCAGCGCGGGCGTTCAGCGTGTCGAACACCGTCTCGATCAGGATGAAGTCCGCACCACCGGCGAGCAGCTGGGAGGTGGCCTCGCGATAGGTGGTCACGAGATCGTCGAAGCCGATGTTGCGGAATCCCGGATCGTTGACATCCGGCGACAACGACGCCGTGCGGTTGGTCGGGCCGAGGACGCCGGCGACGAAGCGCGGCTCCCCGGTGCGCTGCCAGACCTCGTCGGCCACAGTGCGCGCGAGTCTGGCCGCGGCGAAGTTCAGCTCGCCGACCATGGCATGCAGGCCGTAGTCGCTCTGCGAGGGCGCGTTGGAATTGAAGGTATTGGTTTCGAGGATATCGGCGCCGGCCTCGAGGAATTCGCGATGGATGGCGGCGATCACGTCCGGCCGGGTCAGCGTCAGCAGGTCGTGGTTGCCCTTCAGGTCGCGGGCACAGTCGCGCCAGCGCTCGCCGCGGTAATCCGCCTCGCCGAGCTGGTGGGCCTGCAGCATCGTGCCCATGGCACCGTCGAGCACGACGATGCGCGTGGCGAGCGAGCGCGCGAGCTCGGCGAACCGCTGGTGACGATCGGCGCCGGGACGGTTCATGCCGGCGTCTCCGTCGCCACGGGGCGCAGCCCCAGGGCATAACAGATTGCGTAGGTCAGCTCGGCGCGGTTGAGCGTGTAGAAATGAAACTCGTTGACACCGTGGCGGTGCAGGCGTCCGACGAGCCCGATCGCCACGCTCGCCGCGATCATCTGCCGGGTCTCCGGATCGTCGTCGAGCCCCTCGAAACGCTCATGGAGCCAGTCCGGCACGACTGCTCCACAGCGGCGCGCAAAGCCGAGCATCTGCGAAAAGCGCCCGATCGGCAGCAGGCCCGGCACCAGCGGCCCGGTGATGCCGGCGGCCGCGCAGCGGTCGCGGAAACGCAGGAAGGTGTCGACATCGAAAAAGAACTGCGTGATCGCGCGGTTCGCGCCGGCATCGAACTTGCGTTTCAGGTTGTCGAGGTCGAAGGTGGCATCGGGAGCTTCCGGATGCACGTCCGGGTAGGCAGCCACGGAGATGTCGAAGTCGGCGACACGGCGCAGGCCGGCAACGAGGTCGGCGGCCCAGGCGAAACCGCCCGGATGGGGCACGTAGCGCGTCGCACCGGCGGGCGGGTCACCCCGCAGGGCGACGATCTGCCGGACGCCCTCGTCCCAGTAGCGGCGCGCGATATCGAGAACCTCGCCGCGAGTCGCGCCGACACAGGTCAGGTGCGGTGCGGCCTGCAGCCCGGATTCGTGCGCGAGGCGCGTGACGATGCTGTGGGTCCGGTCCCGCGTGGAGCCATCGGCACCGTACGTCACCGAAACGAAGCGTGGCCCGAGCGGCGCCAGCCGCTGCACCGCGCGCCACAGGGTCGCCTCCATCTCCGCGGTCTTCGGCGGGAAGAACTCGAACGAAACCTGCACCGGATCAGCCATCGGTACCGGTCCTCGTGTGTACCGGCGCCAGCGTCGCGACAACCAGCGCGTACTGCAGCGAGCGCCCCGGAAACCAGGCCGGACTGGCGTGTTTGAGCCCCGCCTCGCGCAGCATGACGGCGAGCTGGTTCTCGAACAGCACCGCGTCGGCAGGCGGTGCCGATAGCCGGCGCGCTGCCGGCAGGATGCGGTCGAGCACCAGCAGGCGGCCGGACGGACGCAGCACGCGCACGGCCTCGGCGAGCGCACGTTGCGCCGTCGCGGCACCGCCCAGCACCTCGTCCAGCACCACGATATCGAAGGACAGGTCCGGGAACGGCAGGGCACACATGTCGCCGGCGCGGATGGTGCAGTGACCTTGCCCGGCCTGCTGCAGCCGGGTACGCGCCAGCACACGCATGCATCGCGCCGTGTCCAGGCCGACTGCACTTCGGGCGCGCGGCGCCAGCAGGCGCAGCAGGACACCGGAACCGACACCGATATCGAGCACGTCGCCGAGCATGGCATTGCCCAGTACGTCGGTGAGCGACTGCGCCAGCGCCGGTTCGTCGGGCCGGTCGCCGGCGTACCGGGCGCGCAACGGCGAGCGGTCCGGTGCGGCGAGTACGCGCCGCTCGCGCCGGCGTCGCAGCTCGGCCATGCGCTGCTGATCGGCCGCGACGGTGTCATCGCGCAGACGCGCCATGTCGATCACCGGCATTACCACCGCCGCGACGGCCGCCCCCGGATCCAGGCGGTAGTAGATGCACTGGCCGTCGCGGAAGCGGCTCACGAGTCGCGCTTCGCTCAGCAGCCGCAGGTGGCGCGAGACACGTGGCTGGCTCTGGCCGAGCACTTCGACGAACTCGCCCACGGTGGCCTCGCCGCCGGCGAGGAGCACCAGCAGGCGCAGACGGGTCGGGTCGGCACCGGCCTTCAGCAGTGTCAGGGCAGCATTGAGTGGCACGAGCGAAGTATAAAGTATCCTTTATGTATCTGTGCAAGCGTTCCAATTGCCCATCCGCCAACTGCCTGGGCATAGCTGTTTCGCAATCGCGGGCCGCCGGAGGATTCTGCTATCGTGGCGCCGCTTTTTGCACCGCCAGACGGACGGACCTGCCCATGCTCCTCCCTCGGGACCGATCACTGCGGGATCTCGTGCTCGCCGGAGCATGTCTGGCCGCGTCGCTGCCGACCACCGTGGTCGTGACGGCAGCGCAGGCGAGCGGCCTTGCCGGGGATGGCATCGGCGAGATGATCGTCACCGCGCGCAAGCGCGAAGAGACCCTGCTCGAGATCCCGGTCGCCGTCAGCGCCTTCCCCGCGGAGCGTATCGAGGCACTCGGTCTGGCGGATCTCACCGATCTGGCGCGCTTCACGCCAGGCTTCGCGCTGAACGCCACGCTCGGCCGGCAACCTGCCTCCTACCGGCCGGTTTTCCGCGGCGTCACCACGGTGCGCAATGGCGTGACCAACGCCAACGCGGGCAATACCTTCGTCGACGGCGTCTATGTCGGCGCCGCACTGCTGACCACGGATCTGCAGAGCGTCGAGCGCGTGGAGATCATGCGCGGCCCGCAGTCGGCGCAGTTCGGGCGCAATACCTACGTGGGTGCGGTGAACTACGTCACCCGCCAGCCCTCACGCGAGCTGGAAGGACGCGTCACCGCTACCACGGCCGAACACGACACGCTCGAGACCTCGGGCTGGCTCAGCGGCCCGCTCGGTTCCGAGCAGCTGCGCTTCGCACTCGGCGCCGGGCACCGCGAGTACGGTGGCGAGTGGACCAACCGGCGCGACGGCAGCCGGCTCGGTGGCGAGGAATCCGACGAAGTCAGCGCCCGGCTCTTGTTCCAGCCCACCGCATCGCTGGACCTGACGCTGAAGGTCGGTTGGCAGGGCGTCGATGACGATCACTTCGCGATGTACCTGCAACCGTCGACGCTCAACAACTGCTGCGAGCGTACTGCCGCTTCGCCACGGGCGCGCGAGTACTATGTCGGCGAAGTCGTGGTTGCGAACGAGCCGCGCCTCTATACCGACCTGCTGGAGAAAAACGGTGGCGCCGGCACCGAGCTCGACCGGCTGCTCGGCCACATCGCCGTCGACTGGCGGCTCGGCCCGGTGGCGCTGACCAGCCTCACCGGTCTCATCCGTGACGAATACAGCCTCGGCTTCGACACTTCCTACGCCGGCTACGACCCCAGCGTGCCGCCCACCTACACCTGCGGCAATCCCCTGCCGCCCGGACCACCTCCCGGCAGCTTCCTCAACCACGAGCGCAAGGACTACGACGATTTCTCGCAGGAACTGCGCGTCACCTCGACCGGCGACAGTCCGTGGCGCTTCACCGGCGGCGTCTATTTCTACCGGGGCAAGTCCGACGTCACGGCACGCAACCGCATCGATCCGTGCACGGCAGTGGCGTACGCGATCGACCGCGACCGCGACGAAGTCGAGAACCGCGCCGTGTTCGGGGCCGTCACCTGGGACTTCACCGAACGCTGGACGGCGGGCATCGAACTGCGCTGGGCCGAGGACGACGTCACGGTCACCAGCCTGCCGGTGGGTGATCCGGGCGTGGATTACCACACCGAGGTGGATACGCTCACCCCGCGCATCACGCTGAGCTGGCAACCTGCGGCATCGACGACCTGGTACATCAACGTCTCCAAGGGCACGAAGGCACCCGACTTCAACACCCGCGTGCCGGCGCGACCCGATGGCTCGCCGGACGAGAGCTACCGGATGGTCGACGAGGAAATCGCCTGGAACTACGAGCTCGGCCTGAAGGCGGCGCTGCTCGACCAGCGCCTGGATCTTGCGCTGGCCGCCTTTCACCTCGACGTGAGGGACCAGCAACTGACGGAACTCGTCGAGCAGGCCAGCGGCGGCACGGCTTCGATCATCACCAACGCCGGTCGTACGGCCGTGTGGGGGCTCGAGGCCGAGCTCGGTGCCCGCCTGGCCGACGGCCTGATGCTGCACGCGACGTATACCTGGACGGACTCCGAGTTCGAGGCGTGGATCAGTCAGGAGCAGGCCGACCTGCGCGGCAGCGATGGCAGTTTTGCCGACAACCAGGCACTCGGCGACGTCGCCGGCAAGAACTCGCCGCGTGTCCCCGAGCATATGGCATCCCTGATGCTGCGCTACGAGCGCTCGCTGTCGCCGACGGTCGACTGGTACGGCAGCACGGACTGGAGCTATCAGTCCTCGAAGTACGCTGCCGAACACAACCTCGCCGAGACCGGCGATCGCAGCCTCGTCGGCCTGCGCACCGGTCTCGTCCTCGGCAGCTGGGATCTCGGCATCTGGGCAAA
>CAYQAR010000030.1:0-37705 GCA_964415505.1 uncultured Chromatiaceae bacterium
TTTCGTTCATGGGCGCACTGGTCGTCATCTACGCGCGCTACTACCTGTCGCCACAGGATCCGGTGCCGCGCTTCTTCGCGTTCCTGCTCGCCTTCATGGGATCGATGCTGGGAATCGTGCTGTCGGGCAACCTGATCCAGCTGGTCGTGTTCTGGGAGCTGACGAGCTTCAGCTCGTTCATGCTGATCGCCTACTGGTACCACCGCCTCGATGCGCGTCAGGGTGCGCGCATGGCCCTCACGGTGACGGCAGCCGGGGGTTTCTGCCTGCTCGCCGGTGTCATCATGCTCGGGACCATCGCCGGCAGCTACGACCTCGACCGGGTGCTGGTGGCAGGCGCGACAGTGCGCGTACATCCGTGGTACCCGGCGACTCTGGTGCTCATCCTGCTCGGTGCACTGTCCAAGAGCGCGCAGTTTCCATTCCAGTTCTGGCTGCCGCACGCGATGGCCGCGCCGACACCCGTTTCCGCCTACCTGCACTCGGCGACGATGGTCAAGGCCGGGGTTTTCCTGCTCGCGCGGTTGTGGCCGGTGCTCGCCGGCACCGAACTCTGGTTCATGCTTGTCTGTGGGGCGGGGCTCGCTTCGCTGCTGCTGGGGGCGGTTGCAGCGCTGTTCGAACGCGACATGAAGGGCGTGCTCGCCTACTCGACGATCAGCCACCTCGGACTCATTACGCTGCTGCTCGGCATGAACAGCCCGCTGGCCCTGGTAGCCGCCATCTTCCACATGATGAACCACGCCACCTTCAAGGCGACGTTATTCATGGCGGCGGGCATTGTCGACCACGAGGCAGGCACGCGCGACCTGCGCCGGCTGAACGGTCTGGCGGGCGTGATGCCGATCACCGCGACGGTCGCGACCGTCGCGGCGGCGGCCATGGCCGGCGTGCCGCTGCTCAACGGCTTTCTCTCCAAGGAGATGTTTTTTGCCGAGGCTATTTTCGCCGGGGAGGGACCGCTGTTTCGCATCGGCCTGCCGGCCGTGGCGACGCTCGCGGGTATCTTCAGCGTGGCGTATTCGCTGCGCCTCGTGCACCAGGTCTTTTTCGGCCCGCTGGCCCCGGATCTGCCGCGTTCGCCGCGCGAACCGGCCCGCTGGATGCTGGCGCCGGGCGTGCTCCTCGTGCTCGCCTGCCTGCTCGTCGGCATCCTGCCGGCGCGCACGATCGGACCGGGACTCGCCCTTGCCGTCCGCTCGATACTGGGGGCAGATGCTCCCTCCTACAGCCTGGTCGTATGGCACGGCCCCACGTTGCCATTTGCGATGAGCATTACGGCCCTCGTCGGCGGGGTCGGGCTCTACCTGTTGCGGTACTTCTATGGCCAGCGCGCCACGGGCCGCTCACCGGTGCGTGCGCCACTCGACGGGCGGCGCGTGTTCGACATCGTCATCATCGTGCTGCACCGGCTTTCCGAACGCATGGTGCGCTTTGCATCGTCGCGCCGCCAGCAGCCGCAGCTGTTCGTCATGGTGTGCGTGGCATTCGCCGTTGGTGCGGCGCCGTTGCTGGCGATGGGTCTCGAGCGCAGTTCCATGCCGCTCATGTCGATCGATCCTGTGTATCTGCTGCTCTGGCTCGTCGGCTGCAGCTGCGCCGCAGGCGCGGCCATACAGGCCAAGTTCCACCGCCTCGCGGCCCTGATCATGCTGGGTGGGGCGGGACTGTTCACGGGCCTGAGCTTTGCGTGGTTCTCCGCGCCGGACCTCGCGCTCACGCAGATTGCCGTCGAGGTGGTCACGCTGGTGCTGCTGCTGCTCGGCCTGCGCTGGCTGCCACGCCGGGTCGAACGCGACGATCCCGACCGGAGCGCACCCGGGGCACGCATCCGGCGGGCACGCGACCTGTTGGTCGCGGTCGTCGTCGGCAGCGGACTCGCAGCCCTGTCGTTCACGATGCTGACCCGTGCGCCGCTGGACCGCCTCGCACGGTTCTACATCGAGCGTGCCCTGCCGGAAGGTGGCGGGCGCAATGTAGTCAACGTGATCCTGGTCGACTTCCGCGGCTTCGATACACTCGGCGAGATCACCGTGGTAGCCATCGTGGCGCTGACGGTCTACGCCCTGCTGCGGCGCTTCAGGCCGGCACCCGAGAGCATCGAGGTGCCGCGGGCCCAGCGCGAGGGTTTGCCGAAGGGCAGTGCGCGTGGCTTCGATCCGCAGGCGCAACTGCCGGCAGGCGACCTGATGGTTCCGGCGGTCCTGGTGCGTCTCCTGCTGCCGATGGCCGGGCTTGTGGCGGTCTACCTGCTGCTGCGCGGTCACGACGCGCCGGGTGGCGGCTTCGTCGGCGGACTCGTGATGGCCACCGCGCTCGTCACGCAGTACATGGTTGGTGGCGCGATGTGGGTCGAGTGGCGCATGCGGGTCCACCCGCAGTACTGGGCCGCGCTCGGCCTCGTCGCCGCGGGCAGTGCCGGGATGCTCGCCTGGCTGGCTGGGGCACCGTTCCTGGCGAACACGGGCGCCGATGTCGTTCTGCCGCTCGTGGGCAAGGTGCACCTCGCGAGCGTGCTCGTCTTCGACGTCGGCGTGTATCTCGTGGTCGTCGGCGCCACATCGCTGATGCTCGTGGCGCTGGCACACCAGTCGTTCCGAAGTCCGCGGGCAAGCTGACGATGGAAGCCCTCTTCGCCATCGCGATCGGTATCCTGTCGGGCTCCGGCGTCTGGCTGCTGCTGCGGCCGCGTACCTTCCAGGTGATCATCGGCCTGGCGCTGCTGTCGTATGCCGTGAACCTGTTCATCTTCGGCATGGGACGGATCAGGAGCGACAGGGCACCGATCATTGCGGCCGATCCGGCGGCCGCTGCAGCGGGACTCGCCGATCCGGTGCCGCAGGCGCTCGTGCTCACTGCCATCGTGATCGGCTTTGCGACGACCGCGCTCCTGCTCGTCGTGCTCCTCGCGGCCCGCGGCGTCACCGGTACCGACCACGTCGACGGGCGGGAATCCCAATGAGCCCATGGTTCCAGCACCTGCCGGTCGTACCGATCGTTCTGCCACTCATGGCCGCTGCCACGATCCTGCTGCTCACCGAGCGCAAGCGCAGCCTGCGCGTTGCGGTCGGGCTCTTTTCGATCGTCGCCCAGCTCCTCGTCGCGATAGAACTCCTCGCGCTCACGACCGAGGCGTTTCCGGACATCTGGCCGCAGGGTGTCGGTGCGTATGCGCTCGGCGGCTGGCCGGCACCGTTCGGTATCGTGCTGGTGATCGACCGTCTGGCAGGATTGATGCTGATCCTGACCTCGGTCGTGGGACTCGCGGCATTCTGCAATGCGCTGGCCTACCAGGATCGCGTCGGTCCGCACTTTCATGCACTGCTGCAGTTCCTGCTGATGGGAGTGAACGGAGCCTTCCTCACCGGGGATCTGTTCAACCTCTTCGTCTTCTTCGAGGTCCTGCTTGCGGCATCGTACGGGCTACTTCTGCACGGCTCGAATGCCCAGCGCGTGAAGAGCGGCCTGCACTACATCGTGGTCAATCTCGTCGGCTCGCTCCTGTTCCTGGTCGGCGTGGCTTTGATCTATGGCGTGACCGGCACCCTCAACATGGCCGATCTGCCGGCGCGGGCGGCAGCGTTGTCCTCTGCGGACCGCGCACTCTTCGATACTGCTGCCGCCATCCTCGGCGTGGCCTTCCTGACGAAGGCTGGTGGCTGGCCACTCAATTTCTGGCTGCCGGGTACCTATGCGGCAGCGAGCGCGCCGGTGGCAGCGGCCTTCGCCATCCTGACCAAGGTCGGCATCTATGCGCTGCTGCGCCTCGGTTCGCTGATCGGCAGCGCCGATGCGCTCGGCCAGGTCGGCGGCACGGCGCTGCTGCGGCCCGACCAGTTCCACGGCGGCCTGTTCTATGTCGGGATCGCGACGATGGGCTTCGGCATCTTCGGCACCCTGGCCGCCCAGCAGCTCGCACGCCTGGTCGGGTACTCCGTGATCGTGTCCTCGGGCCTGCTGCTCACGGTCATGGGCCTAGATCATGAGCCGCTGCTTGCGCCGGCGCTGTTCTATCTCGTCGGCTCCGTGCTCGCGACCAGTGCTTTCTTTATGCTCACCGGGATGACCGAGCGGGCCTGGCGCGTCCCGGCGCCGCAGCCGGCGATGCCGGTCGATGAACTTCCGGGCGACACGGGCGGTTACGTGCCGTTCGGCGTACGCCACTCGCCGGCGCTGCATGCACCGGACGACGCCGCGGGTGTGGCCATTCCCGCCACCAAGGCATTCATGGGCCTCATGTTTGCGTTCTGCGTGCTCCTGGTCACGGGATCACCGCCGCTGTCGGGCTTCGTCGCGAAGTTCGCGATCCTCTCCGGTGCAATCCACGCGGCCTCGGCTGCGCCGCAGGCGCCGGCGCAATGGCTGCTGGTGATCGTGACGATCGCCGCGGGCCTCGCGAGCCTCATCGCGTTGACGCGGATCGGCATGCGCCTGTTCTGGTCGGTGACCGGCCGCAATACGCCGCGGCTCGGCATGCTCGAGGCAGGGCCGGTGGCCATGCTGGTTCTGCTCTGCGTCGCACTCACGGCGGCAGCCGGACCGGCGATGAGCTTTCTCGAAGATACGGCTGGATCGTTGCGCGCGCCGCGGGTCTATGTCGAAACGGTGCTCGCTGCGGAGGAGGGACCTTGAGAGGTGGCATGCCGGTGCTGACGGTGGCGCTCGTGGCGATGTGGCTGGCGCTGAACGACACGCTCGCACCGGGCCAGGTGTTGCTCGGTGTCGTTCTCGCCGTGGCACTGGCAATGTGGGCGGCGCGTATGCGGCCGCTGCGGCCGCGGCTGCAGCGGCTGCAACTCGCACTCGGCCTGCTGGTAGTCGTCTTCGTCGACATCGTGCGCTCGAACATCGCCGTCGGCCGCATCATTCTCGGTCTGGCCGGCAGGGGCAGGGTGCGCTCGGACTTCCTCGACATACCCCTCGATCTGCAGGATCCACATGGCCTCGCGGTGCTGGCGATGATCGTTACCTCGACCCCGGGAACGGTGTGGGTCGGTCTCGACCCCGATCTGCGGACGCTCACGCTGCACATCCTCGACCTCGACGACGAACAGAAGTGGGTCCGGATCATCAAGGACCGCTACGAGCGGCCCCTGATCGGAATCTTCCAGCCATGAGTGTGCTGGTCGACTGGGCCGCCTGGTTCGCCGCCGCCTGCGCGGGGCTGGCGATGCTCCTTGCCACCTGGCGGGTGATCCGTGGCCCCGCCGCCCAGGATCGGGTGCTCGGGCTCGACACGCTGTACGTGAACGGGATGCTTACCCTGCTCGTGCTCGGGATCCGTGCGGGTTCGAGCGTGTACTTCGAGGTGGCGCTGCTGATTGCGCTGTTCGGTTTCGTCGGCTCCGTGGCACTCGCGAAGTTCCTGCTCCGCGGTGAGGTGATCGAACCATGACGGGCATCGAGTCGCCGTGGGTGGCTGTCCCTGTCGCGCTGCTGCTCGTCGCCGGCGGCTTGTTGACCCTGGTCGGGTCGCTGGGACTCGTGCGCCTGGCGAGCTTCCAGGCACGCATGCACGGCGTGTCGATGGGCAGCACGCTCGGCCTCGGCTGCATCATCATCGCCTCGGTCGTCGTCTCGTCGGTCATGGCGCAGCGGTTCGTGCCGCACGCATTGCTGATCACGGTATTCGTTGTGATCACGGCGCCGGCAACGGCGATCACGCTGATGCGGGCGAGCCTGTATCGCGCCCGGGCGAAGGCGGTGGGGGATCGTGGTGCGAGCGCGGAAGGCTAGCGGGATCTGGCGGGGTCTGAGCCATGCGCTGCATCCCGACGCGGGGAGACACCGGCGGCCCCATGCCGCCGGTGTTCGCAGATACGCTGCTCAGAACCGGACGATGACCTCCGCCCCGATCTCCCTGAAGCGGTCGGTGCCGTCGACATACGACTGGCGGCCGGCGATCACGTTCGCGGGGAAGGGGAAGGGGAAGTTGTGGGACTTGGTCGTCTCGTCGGTCAGATTCTTGCCGTAAAGGGCGAGCGTCCAGGCCTCGTCGTCGGCGCCGAGGGCAATCCGGCCGTCGATCCAGGTCGTCGCATCCTGCATGTTGTAATCGGGACCCTTGTCACCAGCCGAGTCGAGCCAGGTGTCATCTCGATACTGCAGGGAGACCGTGGTCCGGAGCAGCAGGGCGCTGGCGATCGGCTGCTCGAAGGTGACGGCCATGTTCCCGGTCCACTCCGGCGCCCATCCCAGCCGGGTTCCGGCCAGGTTGTTCGTGGCGGGATTGCAGGTCGGGTCGTCGAAGGGGCACGGCGCCCCCGGGAAGTCGTCGTATTCGGCATCAAGATAGGCAAAGCCACCCTGCAGGCTCCACTTCTCGGTGATGTTCCACGACCCGTCCACCTCGAGACCCCGTGACGTGGCCTTGGCGGCGTTCTCGACCGAGAACGCGGTACCGGTCCACTGGGACACCTGCAGGTCTTCGAAGTCCGTGGTGAAGATGGTCGCGGCGAGGAAGGCCTGACCACCCAGCAGCGTCATCTTGACGCCAGCCTCGTAATTTTCCGAGGACTCGCCTTCGAGCTCCCAGTTGGCCGCGGTCAGATCCCGGGAATTGCCCTGCCAGCCACCGCTCTTGGAGCCTTCCGCGTAGGAGAGGTAGGCCATGAAGGTGTCGCTCGGCTCCCACTTCAGCTTGACCGCAGGGTCGAGCGTGGTGTCGCTGCGCCGGCCCTCGAGACGCTGGGCGGCCCAGCTGGGGGGCACGGTGCCGGAGACCACATTGCGCTGTTGCACGGCATCCTTGTCGTCATCGGTGTAACGCAGATCGGCACCGAGGCTCCACTCGTCGTTGATGTTCCAGGTCAGGTTGCCGAACAGCGAGAAGACCTGGCTGTCCTGGCGAAAATTCACGACGTGTTGACCGTTGAACGGGCCGCCGGTGGTCGGGAAGATCACCCGGCTGGTCGCAATCAGCGGATCGATCTCGTTGTAGTGGAAGTAGCCGCCCACGATGTACTCGAAGGTCTGGTCGGTGGCCGAAACGAAGCGCAGTTCCTGGGAAAACTGCTGGAAATCCTCCTGGAACCGGGTCAGCCAGGTGTCGGTCGGCATCTGGTCGGCATTGATGTACCGGTCGTACTCGAATGTCGAATAGCCGGTGATCGACGTGAGCGTGCCATCACCGACCGCAATGTCGGCGTTCAGCGTGAAGTTGGTGGCCTTGCTCCGGTCCACGTCCTTCTGGCCGAAACCGGCTGACTCCTTCTTGTCGTCGTCCGGGTACTCGGGCAGCAGGATCCGCTGATAGAAGGTGCCAAATGTGTCGAAGTCGGCATGCTCGATCTTGGCCAGCACCGAGATGGCGTCCGTGGGCTGCCAGGCGAGGGACCCGCGGACCAGCAGGTTCTCGGACTCCGGCTCGTCGTCGCCGGTCACGGTGTTGTGCAGGTACCCGCCGATATCGTCGTACTCGACGGCCAGCCGTCCCTGCAGTCCATCCATCAGCGGACCCGATACCACCCCGCCGACTTCGTAGGTGTCGAACTCGAACTCGTAGCCTGCCTTTGCACTGGCGGTGAATTCCTTCGTCGGCCTCGCGGTGACCACATTGATCGCGCCAGCGCTGGTGTTGATGCCGAATGTGGCGCCCTGCGGGCCGCGCAGGACCTCCACCCGCTCGATGTCGAGGAAGGGCGCCATGAACTGCCGGCCCCGGCCGCCGTAGATGCCGTCCACGAACAGCGCTACGGACTGTTCTACTGCGAGATTGCCCGCAGTCGAACCGATGCCGCGCACGAAGACGGCGTTGTTGCCCGGAGTCGCGTTGATGTACAGGCTCGGCACCAGCCGGTCGATGTCATCCATCGCCGTGATCTTGAAGTCCTCGATGACATCGCCGCTGACCACGGCCACCGAGATCGGCACCTCGATCAGGCGCTCTTCGCGTTTCTGCGCCGTGACGACGATTTCCTCGAGGGCCAGGCCCGAGTCTGTCTGGGCTGCAGCCGGAAAACCGGTGACAACGGCTGTTATCGCGGCAGCGAATGCGCTGACCGCATGGATACGGGACTGCGACATATGACTCCCCCCCAAAAGTTGCAAATGTTCTTGCCACGGGCCCGCCCAGGCACAGCTGCGGTCCGCAACACGGCACCACAGCGGCGGCTGTCCTGGCCCGAGCTTGTCAAGCTACTTGAGCATCTCTATGTTGTCAACGTAGATGACAGTTTGTCGATGTCCGTACGGCGGTTGCCGTGGACAGGCAGGGGCGTGCGCTCAGCCCGCCGGCCCGGCGACCTCCCGGTCCCAGTAGGGATCCGGGCCGAGGCGCTCGAGCAGGAAATCGATGAAGGCGCGAACCTTCGCCGGCAGGTGACGGGTCGGCAGGTAGAGCGCATACACGTGCTGCTCGACCGGGATGTATTCGGAAAGCGCCGTGTGCAGGCGGCCGTCCTGGATGTCCCTGCCAATGATGAAGGTGGGGAGCAGCGCCAGGCCAAGCCCGCGCAACACTGCCTGTGACAGGGCTTCGTCGTCGTTGATGCGCAACCGGCCCGACACCGGCACGGCGATGTCGCCCTCGGGTCCGGTGAAATGCCACAGACCCTGCTCGCCGGAGTGCGTGTAGTCGAGGCAGTTGTGGCCGGACAGGTCCTGGGGAATCCGCGGTACGCCGTACCTCGCGAAATAGGCGGGCGTGGCACACAGCCGGCGGCGGACCGGCGCCAGGCGGCGCGCGACGAGATTCGATGGCGGTTCGCGCATCACGCGCACGACGACGTCGTAGCCTTCCTCGGCGAGGTCGACCGGCCGGTCGCCGATCGTCATGTCGATGCCCATGTCGGGATACCGGTCGAGGAAGTCGGCCAGCGCGGGCGCCACGTGCAGCGTGCCGAACGCGACGGACGCTGCCACCTTCAGGACACCGCGCGGCTGGCCGTGCAGGCTGCTGACGACCTGCTCGGCCCGCACTGCCTCGTCGAGAACGCGGGCACAGTGCTCGGCGTAGGCGGTACCCACCTCGGTCATGCTCAGGTGGCGCGTACTGCGATTGAGCAGGCGTGCGCCGAGGATCTTTTCCAGCCGCGCGACTGACTTGCTCACGGCCGAGCGCGACATACCTAGCCGGCGGGCTGCGGCGGAGAAGCTGCCACCCTCGACGACGTGGGCGAACACGATCATCAGGTTCAGGTCCTGCATCGGTTGATTGTAGCCTGGTTGGAAACAGTCTGATTCGTGGCAGGTCCTTATCCCACACCCGGGCATTCTCTATGATCAGGACTGGCAGAAGGCCTGGATACCATCGGCCTGTCTGATGAATTTTCGGTTTTTTGATCGTGAGAAGTACGATGTTGCGTATCGCTGGAAGCGATCTGGCCAGGCTGGAATCCGTGGCTGAC
Organism: uncultured Chromatiaceae bacterium; assembly: GCA_964415505.1. Lineage (GTDB taxonomy): Bacteria > Pseudomonadota > Gammaproteobacteria > Steroidobacterales > QUBU01. Next base: position 9,348 of record CAYQAR010000030.1, read on the forward strand.
GGGACCTCGCTGGCCGACGAACTGAGCCGGGCCACTGTCCTCCCGGAGGAACGGATGCCCGCGAATATCGTCCGGATGTATTCCCGGGTCACCTACCGCGATGAGCGTTCGGGCGAACGCCGTATCGTCGAACTGGTCCTCCCCGAGGAAGCGGACCCGACCAGCGGCAAGGTCTCCGTGTTGGCCCCGGTCGGTTCCGCTCTCCTCGGCCTGGAGGAGGGCGAAGTCATCGAGTGGCCATTCCCTTACGGCCTCACGCGGCGCCTGCGGGTCGAACGCACCCTGGCGCCCGCTGGCTGATGCAGGCGGGGTTCCCTGTCGAGCGTCTCGTCCGGCTGGCATCGAGCCCGTTCCAGATGGGCTTCGCCCGCCAGGCACTGCGCCTGCTGGAATCGTCCGACGCCATTGCCTTCGAGGCCACCCGCGAGGGCCTGCTGATGCGCTCGCAGGACGAAGATGCCCTGGCTCGTCCGGCAGCGCTGCTGAGCGAAGTCTTCGGCGAGCAGCTGGTACTGCTGCCCCCGCGCGTGCACTACAGGATGCTCGGCAACTGCATGCACGAGCCCGTCATGATCCTGCGCGTGCGTTGCGCCGAACGCTACCGCGACACCGTACGCGATGATCTCCGCGCACGCGAAGCCACGCTGCTCGAGGAGCACAACCGGCGCGGCATGTCCGTGCTGCGCGCCGATGCCCCGCTGCGCCGGTTGCTCGGCTACTCCGCGGCGCTCGCGCTGTTGAGCGGGAACACGGGTCGGCACTGGATCTGGCTCGATCGCTATGTGTCGACCGGGCCGCCGCCCGGTGGGTCGGCAGCCTGACGGCGGCCTCTGCCTGCGCCCGATTGCCGGCGGATCGGGCCGGAGATCAGAAGACCCTGCTGCCGTTGCGCTGCTCCCGCCAGCGTAGGGCTTCCAGCGCGGCGATGCAGATCGCGATCCAGGCGGCGGCCGACATGTAGCCCGCGAGCACATCGCTCAGGTAGTGCACCTGGAGGATCACCCGGCTCGCTCCGACCAGGATGACCAGCACGATGGCCACGGTTGCGACCGGCAGGTGGAGGACAACCCGCGTGTGGCGCACCACCAGGTAGGCCAGCATCCCATAGACGAGCAGCGCGCCGGAGGCGTGGCCGCTCGGGAAGCTCCAGCCGGTTGCCTCGACGAGCCCATGGTCGTGCAGCGGGCGGCTGCGTGCGAACACGGCCTTCAGCAGCGGGTTGAGCAGGGCGCCGCCGAGGGTCGCGTAGAGCCATGCCGCAGCGAGCCCGGCGCGACGGCGGGCAAGCAGGGTCGTAAAGACGACCGTGCCCAGCCCGACCAGGAAATTCCTGTCGCCGAGATGTGTGATGACTGCAAACAGCGCCAGGGTCTCGCGCGGGACCTGTGCGCGCAGCGCGTCGTTCAGGGCGATATCGAAAGCCGCGAGTGACTCGCCGACGCCAATTTCATCTGCCAGCCCGAAGAAGAGCGCCGTGGCACCTGCGGCACTCAGCAGGCCGACGATGGCCACGATGCCCAGGTAGCGTGCCACGGTGAACACCCCCGACAGCAGGCGACCGAGCACGGGCACGCGCCCGAGATGCGCGGCCAGTGCCGTGCTGCGCAGACGCTCCCAGGCGGCGACGCTCCAGGCCCAGCCGCGGGGCGCGTAGCGTTCCACGGCGTGCCAGAAGATTGCGGCTACGACCACCGCCACGACGATCACGGTGGCCAGGAAGGCCCCGACGTGGGTGGCGATCAGTCGGGCGAGGTCGTGCGGCAAGGGGCGCTACTGTGGCCGGGCGAGTTGGTGGCCGCAGCACGGTGCGCACCGGCCGGTAGCGGGTACGCTCACGCCAGCAGCCGGCGCAGGCGCGTGACGACGGCGCGCACGCCTGCCCAGAGCTTCGGTATCAGCCAGGCGGCCAGCGCGATGAACGCCACCAGCAGACCGAGGAAAACGAACGGGTACTGGATCGCCAGCCAGAAGCCGACGGGCACGGCCAGGTCCTCGGCGAACGACGCGGTCCAGTTGGAGAAGGGCTCCGGCGAGGCGTTGATGAGGGCGCGGCTGCCGGCCTTGGTGGCGTGCGCGGCCGAGGCGATCGTGCCGCCGAGGATGGCCGCGACAGCGACCCAGGCCGGGTCCATGTTGCCGAGTGCTGCCGCCGCGAGCACCGCGCCGGCAGGGATGCGCACGAAGGTGTGCACGGCATCCCACAGGCTGTCGAAGGCGGGGATCTTGTCGGCCACGAACTCGGCGACGAGCATCACGGCCGACACGCCCATCACCAGTGGATCCTGCAGCACCTCGAGCTGCGCAGGCAGGTCGAGGTAGCCGATGCGGGCGAGGATGCCCGCGAGGAACAGTACGGCGTAGAGGCGGATGCCGCTCGCCCAGGCGAGGCCGCCAGCCAGTGCGATCTGTCCCACCAGGTCCACGGTCGTCACCTCACCCGCGCCTGCGTCGTTCGTGAACGTAGTCTACGTCGCCGGGTGTCCGTCTTCGATGCCGTCCGGGAGCCATGCCGGCAACCGCAGGATCTGCGACCCGGTATCGTCCGGATGCTAGCGGTATCGCTGCCGCTTGCAGAACAGCACCTCGCACGCGGTGCACCTGGGCGAACCAGCGTTGCAGATGTTCGCGGGCTGGGCGCTTGCGAATGCCGTGAACAGGTGTGCCACGCGCCGGGGATCTGCGCCGGCGTGCCGGGCGAATGCCTCCAGCGTGGCTGCGGCAGCGGCGGGCTCGGGGATGCGATGGCCGATGCCGAGCCGGCCAGGGCCGAGCAGGCGGGCGAGGTGGTCGGGCGACAGGTCGGCGCCACCTTCTGCCGGTACGCCGATCCCGTGGCGTTGCAGGGTGCGCTCGATCTGCGCGAGCAGTTCCTGCGGCTCGGCGTGGGTGCGGTTGCGGGTGAACCAGTAGCAGGCCTGCGACATGCCGCCGCCGACGGCATCGGGCAGGTCCTCGAACTCCTCCAGCGCGAAGTGGCGCAGCTGCAGCTCGGGCGCGAAAAAGGCTTCGATTTCCTCGCGATCGACGCGCCGCGGGCCCATCCGGCCGTTCGGCTGCCCCGGGAAGCGCGGATGCCAGTGCAGCAGCAGGAAGTCGCCAGCCGGGGCGAGGGCCTGCAGGACGCGCGCGCGATAGGCGGTGTGACGTGCGGCTTCGAGGTTGTGCAGCAGCCCGTGGTCGAGCACCAGGTCCCAGATGCCGGCCGGCTCCCAGATGGTGATGTCGGCCTCGATGGTCGTGACGGCGACCCCCGCGGCAGCCGCGCGCTCGCGCGTGTACTCGAGCGCCTTCGGCACGAAATCGAGCGCGGTGACATCCCAGCCCGTGCCGGCAAGGCAGACCGAGTCGGTGCCGGCGCCGCAGCCGAGGTCGAGCGCGCGGCCTGCCGGGCGTCGCCCGCAGATCTCCGCGAGCAGCAGTGTCGGCTCGGCATGCGCCCACGGCAGGTCCTGCCAGGTCCGGGCCCAGTCGTAGGTGGCGAGAAAGGTCTGCAGCTCGCGCGTGGGCACGGGTTATGCGCGCCTACTTCGCCATGCCCCGGATCACGACGTAGAACACTGGTGTCAGCAGCAGGCCGACCACGGTCACGCCGAGCATGCCGCTGAACACGACGGTGCCGAGCACCCGGCGCATCTCGGCACCGGCCCCGGTGGCCATGGCAAGCGGCAGGACGCCCATGATGAAGGAGAGCGAGGTCATGAGCACCGGACGCAGCCGCAGGCGTGCCGCATCGCGGGTTGCCGTGGCCAGATCCGCGCCCTGGCTTTCACGCTGTCGAGCGAACTCGGCGATCAGGATGGAGTTCTTGCTTGCCAGCCCGATCAGCACGACGAAGCCGATCTGCGCGAGGACGTTGAGGTCCATGCCGCGCAGCATCAGCCCGGCCAGCGCGAACAGCAGCACGAGCGGCACGATGACCACGATCGCGATCGGCAGGGACCAGCTTTCGTACTGTGCGGTGAGCACGAGGAACACGAACAGGATGCCGAGCGGGAAGGCGAGGAGCCCCATGCCGCCGACACTGCGTTGCTGGTAGGCGAGATCCGTCCATTCGATGTCGAAACCGGCCGGCAGGACGTCGCTGGCGAGGCGTTCCATCGCGTCGAGCGTCTCGCCGGTGCTGCGCCCGGGTGGCACGGAGAACTGCAGTTCGGCGGCCGGATACAGGTCGCGGCGTACGACGCGATCCGGGCCGGCGCTCTCGCGGATCGAGACGATGGTGCCGAGCGGCACCATCTCGCCGCGGGTGTTGGCGGCGCGCAGCCGCGCGATGTTGTCGGTCGACAGCCGGAATGGCGCGTCGGCCTGCGCCGTCACGCGGTAGTTGCGGTCGAACAGCGTGAAGTCGTTGACGTAGGCGGAACCGAGAAAGACCTGCAGCGCTTCGAAGACGTTGCCGATCGGCACGTCGAGCATCTCCGCGCGGGTGCGGTCGACCTCGATGTAGAAGCGCGGCGCTGCGGTGCTGAAGGTCGTGAACGCACGGCCCACGATCCCGGCCTTCGAGGCCGCACCGGCCACGGCCCAGGCCGCCTGCTCGAGGGCCGCGGGGCCGCGGGCCCCGCGATCGCGGACCAGCATCTTGAAGTCGCTGCCGGTCCCGATGCCACGGATCGGCGGGGGCGAAACCACCACGATGGCCGCTTCCTGGATTTTCTGCAGGGCCGCCGACAGATCGGCCGCAATGACCTCGGCTGTACGTCCGGGACCGCGCTCGTCGAAGTCCTTCATGCCGACGAAGACCGTCGCCGACTGCGTGGTGTTCGATGCGGTGGCGACGGAGAAACCGGCGAAGCCGAAGGCGAATCCGTTGGTACCGGGGATCTTGCTGGCGATCTCCGTGGCTTCCTTGACCACGGCGGTGGTGCGCTCGAGCGACGCACCCTTGGGCAGTTCGGCCAGCACGATCAGGTAACCCTGGTCGAGGGTGGGGATGAAGCCGGTCGGCATCTGCCACAACCCGAATCCGGTCAGCCCGAGCAGGACGGCGAAGGCACCGAGGGCCAGGCGTGTATGGCCGATCAACCACGCGACCGCACTGGCGTACACGCGCGCGAGGGCATCGAAACCGCGGTTGACGGCGCCGAACAGCCAGCCGAGGCTGCGGTCCCACAACCGGTCGAAGACGCCTGGTGGTGCATCGTGAGGGAGGAACAGCACGGCGGCGAGCGCCGGGCTCAGGGTCAGGGAGACCAGCACCGAGATGGCTGTGGCCGTGGCGATGGTGATGCCGAACTGCCGGAACATCTCCCCGGTGATGCCACCCAGGAAGGCGGTCGGCACGAACACCGCGGTCAGCACCAGGCCGATGGAAACCAGCGCGCTGCCGACTTCGGTCATGGTCACGGTGCTCGCCTCGTGCGGGCCGAGTCCGCGCTCGAGGTTGCGCTCGATGTTCTCGATCACCACGATGGCATCGTCGACGACGATGCCGATCGAGAGCACCAGCCCGAACAGCGACAGGCTGTTGAGCGTGACGCCGAGCACTTTCATCATGGCGAAGGTGCCGATCAGCGACACCGGGATGGCGAGTATCGGGATGATGACCGCACGCCAGTTCTGCAGGAACAGCAGGATGACGATGCTCACCATCAGGCCCGCTTCGAGCAGCGTGACGTAGACGGCTTCGATGGACTGCTCGATATAGGCAGTCGGGTTGTAGAGGATCTTGTGGCGCAGACCTGGCGGGAACTCCGTCGAGAGCCGCTCCATGGTCGTGACGACCTCGCGTGCCGCCTCGATGGCATTGGTGCCGGGGCGCTGGAACAGCGCCAGCGCGATTGCCGGCTGGCCGGCCAGCAGGCTGTTGGTGACGTAGCGGTCGCCAGCGAGTTCCACCCGTGCCACGTCGCCGAGCCGGGTGATGCGTCCGTCCTCGCCGGTCTTCAGGATCACGGCGCGGAACTGCTCGACGGTCCCGAGGCGGCCCTCGCCGGCGACGGTGACGTGAAAGGCCGTGCCCGCAGGCACCGGCGCCTGGCCGAGCGCACCAGCGACCACCTGCACGTTCTCCGCCCGCAGCGCCGCGATGACGTCGCCTGCCGCCAGGCCGAGGCCGGCCATGCGCTCCGGGTCGAGCCAGATGCGCATGCCGTATTCGCGCACGCCGATGAGGCTGATGGTGCCGACGCCGTCGATGCGCGCCAGCACGTCGCGGATGTTCAGCAGCGCGTAGTTGGAGATGTAGAGCGGATCGAGGCTGCCGTCCGGCGAGTCGAGGTGCACCGCGATCATCAGGTCGGGCGAGGTCTTGCGCACCACCACGCCGAGCCGGCGCACTTCCTCCGGCAGGCTCGGCTCGGCCACGGCAACGCGGTTCTCGACCAGGACCTGCGCGGTATCGAGGTTGGTGCCGAGCGCGAAGGTGATGGTCAGCTGCATGACCCCGTCGACGGTGGACGAGGAGGTCATGTAGAGCATGCCTTCGACGCCGTTGATCTCCTCCTCGATCGGCGCGGCCACGGTGTCGGCGATGATCTCGGGCGAGGCACCCGGATATGTGGCGGTGACGGAGATCGTCGGCGGCACCACTTCCGGGTACTGCGAGACCGGCAGCTGCCGGTAGGAGATGGCGCCCACCAGCGTGATCACGATGGAGATCACCGTGGCGAAGCGCGGCCGGTCGATGAAGAAGTGCGAGAACCGCATCAGTCGAGCTTTTCGATCCCGGCGAGTTCCGGCGGCGCCTCGATGCTGCCCTCTGTCGGGTTGACGACCATGCCGGCCCTGATGCGCGCCTGGCCGTTGATGACGATGCGATCGGTCCCGGTGAGCCCCGCGGTGATGACGCGCAGCGCGCCGACCATGCGTCCCGGGGTCACTCCGCGCGCCACGGCCGTGCTGCCCTCGCCGAGCACGTAGACGATGCGTCGCGCCTGGTCGATGCCGATGGCGGAGTCCGGCACCAGCAAGGCGGGATAGGGACCGGCGCCGCGCACCTGCAGCCGGGCGAACAGCCCGGGCACGAGCGTGTCATCGGGGTTGGCGAACAGCGCACGGGCGAGGATGGTGCCCGTCGGCCTGTCGAGCTGGTTGTCGACGAAGTCGATGTAACCCGCGTGCGGCCAGCCGGTCTCGTCGGCGAGCTGCAGGCGCGCAGGGACCTGCACGTCGCGCGGGCTCGGTCGCGTGCCGTCGTGGGCAGAGCGCAGATAGCGCAGGTAGACCTGCTCGTCACCGGTGAAGTAGACGTGGACAGGGTCGCGCGAGACGATGGTCGTCAGCAGCGTGGATTCCCGCTCACCGCCGCTGACGAGGTTGCCCGCGGTGACCAGCCGGCGGCCGGCCCGGCCCGCGATCGGCGCGCGTACCGTGCAGTACTCGACGTCCAGCTCGGCGGCCTGCTCGCGGGCCCTGGCCGCAGCCTGCTCGGCCTCGGCCTCGAGGCGGCGCTGGCGCCGGTTGTCGAGTTCCTGAGCGGAAACGAGCTTCCGGTCGACGAGCGCCGCGGCGCGCTCTTCGTCGTTGCGGGCCAGGGTCAGGCGCGCAGCGGCTGCAGCCGCTTCGGCCCTGGCCCTGGTGAGTTCGGCGACATATGGGCGCTGGTCGATGACAAAGAGCACGTCCCCGGCCTTCACCATGGCCCCTTCGGAGAAACCCGCCGATTCGATGTAACCATCGACCCGGGCACGCACTTCCACCGAATCGACGGCAGTGATCCGGCCGGTGAATTCGTCCCAGTCGGTGATCGCGAGTTGCAGCGGGACAGACACGGTTACTGCCGGTGGCGGTGGTGCGGGCGGGGCCTTGGGCCCGCAGCCGGCGAGCAGGAGCAGGACCGAGCAGGCCGCAGTGATGCGGCGAGGGGGCAGGGATCGCCTCATGGACGTCGTGACCGGGAGACCGAGGAACAGCCCATTATAAGCCGCGCCCCGCGGCCCGGTCGCCACGGGAGTGCGGCACCGGCCCGACGTGCCTAGGTGCCGATGCGCACGCCGGCAACGAAACCGAGGGTCTGCGGATCGCTGCCGTCCTGCAGGGTCAGCTCGGCGGTGTCACCGAGCTGGTGCAGCCACTCGCCGCCGACATACCAGGTGACGCGGCGGCCGGCGGCATAGCCGAGCCGCAGCCCGGCCCGCAATTCACAGGGGCCGCTGCCGGTGCCGGCGGCGAAGCGCTCGTGGTCCTCGTTCCAGTACTCGAACTCGGCCCGCCCCCGCAGGCTCCAGCGGTCGCCGAGCTGCCAGGTGTAGCGCGCCTGTGTGCGCACTCCCGCGTGGACGTCGGCGCGTTGCGAACCATCGCCGAGGTAACCGGTGAGGTCCCACTCCAGTGCTCCGCCCGGCCTCGACTGCAGCCCGAGCAAAGCGTAGCTGCGCGAGGGCAGGGTACCGCTGTCGTGGCGCGCGCCGACGAGCAGAGTCGTCCTGTGGCCGAGAGCGTGGCCCCAGGCGAGTTCGAGCCGGCTGCTGGTGTCGCCGCCGGACGTGTGTTCACCGTCGGCGCGCAGCCACAGTCCGCGCTGCCCGTCGCCGGCGTGTGCGGTGGCGTCCCACGCAACAGCGAAATCGCTGCCGTCGCGCCGCAGGTCGAGTTGCTCGGCGATGAAGCTGCGGTGGCGTGTGGGCGCTTCGGCCGGCTGGGCCGGCACGGACGCAGAAAACAGGATTATCGGCAACGCCCACGCGCATGGCCACGCGTGGCGGGCAGCCCTGGATCGTGACATGGGGAGTCCGGAGCATTCTTCTTGTTGTTATGGGTCCGGAGACTACGTGCAGTTGCTGCCCGGTGCCGTGAACAGCGTCGCGATTCGCCGGTGGCTGCAGGCCACGCGCAGCCACCCGATGGCGCACCGGTTGCCCGTGTGCGTGAACCCGATCACAACTTCGTCATTCCGCGCTGCACCGGGGCGGGAGGGCCACTTAACATCATGCGTCGACCGGTACACGCAATGGGCGGCCGGTGTGCCAAGGGGAACGTGACGTGCCAATGAGGACTGCGGGAATACGCCAGCTGCTGGCGACGCTGGCCATGCTCGCGACTGCGGCCGCCGGTGCCCAGCCGGCGCTGACGCCGCAGCAGATCGAGGCGCTCGGCAGCATTCCGCCGGATGTCGCACGCACGCTGCTCGAGGGCGGCAATATGCAGGCGCCGGTGCAGCTCCAGACCCGTCCGCAGCGCGCCAGCGCGCCAGCGGTTCCGGCGCCGCCGGCCGCGCCGGTGACACCGCGTATCGCCGCGGGCGACACCATCGTCGTGACCGGCGTGCCGCGTGCGAACCTCGCACCGGTCGAGCGAACGCGCTTCGAGGCCGATCCGAACCGGGCGCGGCTGATCGGCAGCCGGCCATTCGTGCTCGACGCGCGCGGCGTCCTCGCCCTGCCGGGAATCGCCGACGTCGCGCTGGCTGGACTGTCGGCCGAGGAGGCCGAGGTGCGCCTCGAGGCCGAGACGCTCCTTGCCCCGCTCGACCTCACCGTGCGCCTGCTGCCGCTGCTGCCGACCGGCGCTGCGGCGCTGAAGCCCTTCGGTTACACGCTCTTCGATGCGGGGCTCGAGGCTTTCGGTGGCGACTCCGCTGCCGCGGCCGCCGTGCCGCGTGACTACGTCCTCGGTCCCGGGGACGGCCTGCGCTTCCAGTTCTTCGGCACCGACAACTACCAGACCGAGCTGGTGATCTCCGCCGAGGGGATGATCAACCTGCCGAAGATCGGCCCCGAAGCGGTCGCCGGCCTCGCCTTCGGCCAGGCGCGTGAGCGGCTCGAGAAGCGCGTGGCCGAACAGCTGATCGGTACGCGCGCAACGGTGACCATGGGGCGGTTGAAGACCATCCGCGTGTTCGTCGTCGGTGACGTCAAGCGTCCGGGGGCGTATGACCTCGGCGGTGCCGCCCGCATCACCCACGCGTTGTTCGCGTCCGGCGGGATCACGGAAGTCGGGTCCCTGCGCCGTGTCCAGCTCAAGCGGCAGGGAGATCTCCTGAACACGCTCGACCTGTACGCGTTGCTGCTGGCGGGCGACACCACGAACGATGCCCAGCTGCAGACCGATGACGTCGTGCTGGTGCCACCGGTGGGGGATCTCGTCACGGTCCACGGTGAGGTCAAGCGCCCGGCCGTGTACGAGCTGCGCAATGACCGCTCGCTCGGCGGTGTGCTGCAACTGGCCGGTGGCCTGCAGGCGGCGGCCGACCGGGCCAGGCTCCAGGTCGAGCACATCGGTACCGATGGCGTCCGCAGCCTGGAGACCGTCGATGCCACGCTGGCCGATGCCGCTGCGCGCCGCGTCACCAACGGCGATGTCATCCGTGTGCCGGCTGTGCTGGCGGAACTGCGCGGCGCCGTGCTCCTCGATGGGCACGTGACCCGGCCGGGCGCCTACGAACTCGCGCCCGGGATGCGCATCAGCGTCCTGCTGCCCACGGCGGACTTTCTCAAGCCGCGCGCGGATCTGCACTACGTGCTCATCCGTCGCGAGACCGGCACTGACCGGCGCACCGAGGTGCTCTCTGTCGATCTTGCGCAGGCGCAGTTGCAACCCGGAAGCGAGGCTGATCCTGCACTGGTTGCCGGCGATCGCGTGACCGTGTTCGAACTCGGCGTCGCCCGCACGGCGGCTATCGACGCCGTCCTGAAGGAACTGGAACTGCAGGCGACACGCGAACAGCCGTTCCAGGCCGTGCGGCTCAGCGGCAACGTCCGCGCGCCGGGCACCTATCCGCTGGAAGAAGGCATGACGGTGCGCGGCCTGCTGCGCGCCGGCGGCGGTCTCGATCCATCGGCATACCGGGCAGCAGCCGAACTGGCGCGCTATCCCGTCAATGAAGTCGGTGAGCGGACCTCCGAACTGCTCACGATCGATCTCGCTGCCGCCATCCGCGGTGAAGCCGACGCCGACGTGCGCCTGCGTCCATACGACGTGCTCACGGTGAAGGAGATTCCCGCGTGGGAGAAGAGCGTGGACGTGGAGCTCACCGGCGAGGTGCGCTTTCCGGGCCGTTATCCCGTGCGCCGTGGAGAAACCCTGGCCTCGGTGGTCGCCCGTGCCGGGGGGCTTACCGATCTCGCCTTTCCCGCGGGCAGCGTGTTCACGCGCCAGATGCTGGTCGAGCGCGAGAAGCGCCAGCTCGAAATGATGCGCCAGCGCCTGGAAACCGATCTGGCTGCGCTCGCCGTGCAGCGCGCCAACCAGCCAGACGCGCGTGTCGAGGAAGCCTGGGGAGTCGGCCAGTCGCTGCTCGGACAGCTGCGGGACACGCTGCCGACGGGGCGGCTCGTCATCGATCTGGCCGACGTACTTGCCCGTCCCGGTGACCTCCAGCACGACATCGAGCTGCGCGACGGCGATCGCCTGCTGGTTCCCGCCCGCAGCCAGGAAGTGACTGTCGTCGGCGAAGTGCAGTACCCGACCTCGCACCGCTTCGACGGTAAGGTCGAACGTGATGATTACGTGGCGCTGAGCGGCGGCTTCGGCCCGCGTGCCGACGAGGGCCGGACCTATGTCGTGCGGGCCAACGGTGCGGTCGTAGTCGGCGGGCGTGCAGGCCGGCACATCGAGCCGGGCGACACCATCGTCGTGCCGCTGGCAACGGACCGCCTGCCGGCACTCGCGCAGTGGACCTCCGTCACCCAGATCCTCTACAACCTCGCGATCGCCGTCGCGGCGGTCAATTCCTTCTGACCATGGGCGTGGGCGCGAACAGCATCGAACCGGCCGTGCGCACGGTAACGCTGGCGGACGTGATCGCCGTCGTCGCGGGTCTGCGCTGGTACTGGCTCGGCGGGGCGCTGCTCGGTCTCGCGGTGGCGCTTGCCGTGGCGCTGCTCGCTACGCCGAGCTATCGCGCCAGTGTCACGGTGATGCCTGTGACCGACCCGCGTCAGGCGGCCGGGGCCCTGCCTGGGCTGCTCGCGCGTTTCGGTGGTGGCGCGGGGCTCGGGCTCGCCGACCAGACCGGACGTGACGAAGCGGTCGCGGTGCTGAGCTCCCGCCAGTTCACCGACGAACTCATCGCCGCCGAAGGACTGTTGCCGGTGCTCTTCGCCGAGCACTGGGATCCGGTCGCCAGACACTGGCGCGAGATGCCAGCCGACGCGGTGCCGACTGCCTCCGACGCCTGGCTCTTGTTCGACCGCGAGATCCGCACCCTGCGCGAAGACCGTGACCGTGGACTCATCACCGTCGACATCGACTGGCGCGATCCGGTGCTCGCCGCGCGCTGGGCGAACCTGCTCATCGAGCGCGCCAACGAAGTTCTGCGCCAGCGCAAGCTGGCGCAGCTCGACGCGAGCCTCGCGCAACTCGAGGACGAACTGCGCCGCGCCGAGCTGGTCGAGCTGCGTCAGGCGATCGCCAGCGTCATCCAGTCGCAGGTCAACGAGCGCATGCTGGCCCGCACGCGGCGCGAGTACGCCTTCCGGGTCATCGACCCGGCGCAGCCGCCGGATCCCGACCAGCCGCGCTGGCCGCGTGTCCCGTTCCTGGCTGCGCTCGGCCTGTCGCTCGGCGCTGTGCTTGGTGGCATCGCGGGCCTGCTGCGGCGCTACTCGGTCCGTCACCGTCACGTCGCCGTGGCCTGAGCGGACCGCAGGCCATGGCCGACGCCGGTGATCGCGTCATTCCGGTTGCCCGCAGCCTCGCTGCCGCGCTGGCGCGCATCTCGCCGCTGACCCTCGATTCCGGGCGGGCACTCGCGGTAACGGCGCTGGCGCAGGCGCTCGCACTGGCGCTGCAGCTGCTGCTGGCGCGCAGCCTCGGCCCGGCCGAGTTCGGCGCCTACAGCGTGGCGATCGCCATGCTCGGCATCGGCCTGATTTTTGCCAGGTGCGGGCTCGACACGGCGCTCGTGCGCCAGGTGGCTGTCTGCCGGTCGAGGGGCGACCAGGCGCGTCTCGCCGCAGTGGTCGGCCTGGCGACGCGCGTGGCACCGCTGCTCGGTGCCGCAGTCGGCATTGCCGCCTGCACGATGACTGCGATCCTGTCGCCGCCGGTGCCGGTGGGCCTGCTGGTACTGGTGGCCGTGCTGCTGCCGGTCGCCGCGCGCTCGGAGATCAATGCCGCGGCCCTGCGCGGGTTGCGCCGGATCGGGCTCGCCCTCGCCGGCGACGGTTGCCTGCGCCCCGTGGTGGCGATGGCCGTGGTGGTGTGGGTCGCGACAGCTGCACCGCACTGGCTCGGTACACCGGTGGCGCTGGCCGCCTATGCCATCGGCACCTGCCTGTCGGCGCTGCTGACCTCGGTCGTGCTCCGCCGCGTGGTGGGCCGGTCACCGCCGGCTGCTGCCTGGGCTGAAGGGCCGGCGATGCTGCGGCTGGGATTCTCGCTGATGGTCGCCAACGGCGCGCTGGTGGCGATGTACGCGCTCGACACGCCGTTGCTTGCCCTGCTGCGCTCGCCGGCCGAGGCGGGTTTCTTCAGCGTCGCCTCGCGCATGGCGCTGTTCGTCCTGTTTGTCATGAACGCCGTGCAGCTCGCCGCAGCACCGCGCCTGGCCGCGGCCGCCACCGATCCGGTACGCCTGCGCGCCGTCGTGCGTGGCCTGAACCGGATGGCCGCCACCGCCGGGCTCGCGGTGGCGGCATTGCTGTTCGCCGCCGCCGAGCCCCTGCTGGGCCTGTTCGGTCCGGAGTTCGTCGCCGGCGCGCCATCGCTGCGCATCCTCGCCGCGGCACAGGCGCTCAACGTGCTCACCGGGCCGACCGGGATCCTGCTCAGCATGACCGGGCGTGAGCGGCCCTATGCCCTGCTGCTCGTCTCCGGCCTTGTGGTGCAGGTCAGTCTCGCGCTGTGGCTGATTCCGCTGCTTGGCGCCAGCGGGGCGGCAACGGCGGGATTGATTGCCCACCTGTCGTGGAACCTCGCGGCGGTCCTGGTGCTGCGGCGGGAATTCGGCATCGACGTCACGGTCTTCGATCTGCTGCGCCCGGCGCGCTGACCGCGCCCGGCTGGCGGTCGCGTGTGACAGCGCTCACAACTTCACGGTCCTGTGCTCGGCGCCTCCTGGCCGGCCATTTAACATCACGCGCTCGGGGTGACTCGCCGGCCGGGGGCCGGGCGGGTCCAGCGCTACAGCATCCATGAACGTCACGACGGAAGCGAACACGGCTCACCCATGCAGGTCCTGCTGATCATCGTTGCCGGTCTCGGCTGCGCGTACTACCTCGGCGTTCGCCGCCGCCTGGATGCCTTTTCGGTTGCCTTCTTTTCGGCGCTGATCTATTTCCTGCCGGGACTGGTCGGCTACACGCTGAGTCCGGTGTCACCGCGCACGCCGGTGAAGGTGCCGGTACCGCTCGAGCCCGAGGCCATTGCCATCATGGTGGCCGTCACTGCGGCCATCGTGCTCGCCGGTGTTGGCTGGTCGGCGCTCGAGCGGTGGCTGCCGGCGCCGCGCTGGCGGCTTGAGGATGCGTCTCTCGCGCCTGTCGTGGCGGTCACGCTCGGGCTGCTGGGTGTGGTCCTGACGGTGGCCGAGTCGGGGGCTGCGGCTTTCGCGGCCGACAAGCGCGTCGTCGTCGAGGCGGTCGGTCGCGGCCACCTGCTGTGGCAGGCAGGAGGCGCGTTCGGCGCCGTGCTCGGCTTCGCTGCGCGGCGATGGTTCGTCGCCGCGTTCGGCTGGCTGCTCCTCCTCGGCGACCTGCTGATCGGTTTCCGCTACGCCTTCGCCGGTGCCTTGATCGCCGCGGTGCTCCTCGGGCTCGGGGCCGGTGAGCCGCGCCGGCTCGGGCGCATGCGTGTGCGGCACGTCATGGCCGTCCTGCTGGGCGGGTTGTTCATCGTCTCCTACCAGAATCTCAAGGAACCGCTGCGGGCCGGTGACTGGCCCGAAATCGGCGCGCGGCTGTCGAATCCCCTGTGGTACGGCGCCGGCATCCTCACCTCGGAACCGTTCACGACGCAGACGGTGCTCAACGAGATCGTGCGTGCGGACTTCCGTACCGGACCGGAGCATCTGTTCGGTGTCAGCGCGCACCTGGTGCTGTTCTCCGGCGACCTTGGCGGCGAGCCTGTGCGCTTCAACGAGATCTACCAGCCGGCGCTCTTCCCCCTGGTCGACCATGGCCTCGCCAACAACATCTGGGCGCAGATGTGGAGCGCTGGCGGCTGGCCACTGCTCGCCGCGTGGTGCGCCGCCTGGCTCGCCGGGCTGGCACTGCTGTCCTGGCTGCTGCGCGTACCCGACACCCTGGTGCAGGGTTACGCGGCGCTCGCGACCGCCTATTTCGCCTTCTACGCCCATCGCAACGAACTCCTCGGTGTGGTCGGCATCCAGAAGCAGGTGTTGCTGGTGTGGCTCGGCTGCGTGGTCGCCGCGATCCTCGTCAAGTGGGCGGCCGCGACACGCGCGCCGCTGGCGGGGCGACCGTGAGGATCGTCTGCCTCATCCGGGCCCTCGACTGCGGTGGCGCCGAGCGCCAGCTCGTGCATCTCGCCTGCGGCCTGCGCCGGCACGGTCATGACGTCTCTGTGGCGGTGTTCTATCGCACCGGCACCGGCCTCGAGCGCGAGTTGCTCGAGGCCGGCGTCGAACTGGTCGACCTCGCCAAGCGTTCGCGCTGGGATCTGCTCGGCCCCGTGCGCCGGCTCCTGCGCCACGTCGCTGTCCGCGACACCGAGGTTGTCTACGCGTTCCTGCCGACCGCGAACGTGCTGGCGGCGCTGCTCTGGTCGTGGCGTCGCGCTCCGGCCGTGGTGGCGGGCCTGCGCGGCACCGACACGGTGCGCTCGCGCTACGACTGGCTCGGCCGGCTGCTCGCTGCCGTCGAGCGCTGGCTGGCACCGCGCTGCGCGGCGGCCGTGGCCAATTCCACGACGGGCGTGCAGCAGCGGCTGGCGCAGGGCTGGCCGCGTGCGCGGCTGCATCTCGTGCGCAATGGCGTGCGCCTGCAGGACTTCGCCTTCGATCCGGCAGCGCGTGCAAGCCTGCGCAGCGCCTGGCGGGTACAGCCCGGCGAGCGCCTCATCGGCTTTGCGGGGCGGCTCGATCCCGTCAAAGGCCTGGAGCTGCTGCTCGAGGCCGTGGCGGGCCTGCGTGCCGACGGGACCCGGGTGCGGCTCGTCGTGGCCGGCGACGGCCCCGCCGGATATGTCGCAGCGCTGCGCGAGCGGGCGGCGGCGCAGGGCCCCGATGGCGGCGTCGACTGGCTCGGGCGCGTGGCCGACATGCGCAGCTTCTACAGCGCCATCGACCTGCTCTGCCTGCCGTCCTACACGGAGGGCTGTTCGAACGTGCTCGGCGAAGCACTGGCGGCTGGAACCCCCGCGGTGGCCACGGCAGTCGGTGAAGCGCCGTGGCTCCTCGGCGCCGACGGCTGGCTCGTCCGCCCCGGCGATGCCGGGGCCCTGCGGGCGCAGCTCGACATCGCGCTGGCGGCGGTGCCGCCACCGCGTGCCGCGTTCGCCGCGCGCGCGGCCGGGATGCTCGGGATCGATGCCATGGTGGCCGCGACGGCAGCCGTGCTGGACGGTGTCGTCGCCGGACGCAGGCCGTCGCCGACGACGGCCGGCCGCGCGCCCGATGTCATGCTCGTCACGATGGTGTTTCCATGGCCGTCGGAAGCGTTTTGCGGCGTGGAGGTGCGCGCCCTGCGCCAAAGCGGAGCGCGACTGCGAGTACGAGCGCTGCGCGGCCGGCACCCGCAGGCATCCGCGTTACTGCGCGACTGGGATGTCGCCGACGTCGACGTCACCAGCGCCAGCCCGGCAGGCTGGTGCCGCGGCCTCGCCTTCGGTCTGCGGCACCCGCTCATGACCGTGGGGGCACTCGCGTGGCTGCTCGCGCGTGGCTGGCGCCAGCCGCGCCTGACCGCGCGCTGCATCGCGCTCGCGCCGCGCATGCTCGAGATCTTCGCCGAGTGCCGGCGCGCACCGCCCGATGCGCTGTACCTCTTCTGGGGACACTATCCGGCCTGGCTCGGCCATCTCGTGCTGCGCTGGTTGCCCGGTGTACACGTCGCGCAGGCACTCGGTGCCTACGACCTCGGCTATCGCTTCGCGCCCGCAGCCGCCGTGGCCAGGCAGGCTCACAGCGTGTGGACTCACGCGCGCTGCAATCTGCCGCTGCTGGCCGCGCAGGGGCTCGATCCGCACCGGGTACGGGTCGTGGCGCGGGCACTCGATCTCGGTCAGGTGCCACGTCCCGGCGGGGCGCGCGACCCGCAGCACCTCGTGACGGTGGCGCGGCTGGAGGAGAACAAGGGCGTCGACGACGTGCTGCGCATGACGGCCGCTGTACGCACGGCCGGCCACCCGGTGCGACTCACGGTGATCGGCGAGGGGCCCGACCGAAGCCGGCTCGAGGCGCTCGCTGCATCCCTTGGTATCGCGACAGTCGTGACCTTCACGGGCGGCATCACGCACTCGGCTGTCTACGCCTGCCTCGAGCGTGCCGGGCTGTTCGTCCTGCTGTCGCGTTCGCCGGCCGAGCGCCTGCCGAACGCGGTCAAGGAAGCTCTCGCCTGCGGCTGCATCAGCGTGGTCACGCGCACACCTGGCATCGAGGACCTGCTCGAGGGCCTGAAACACCCGCTCGTGGTCGGTCAGGGCGACTGGCGCATGGCAGCCCGGTGCGTCGTCGGCGTCCTCGAGCAGCCACAGCGGTTCGAGGCCGACCGCGAACGGGGTCGCGAGCACATGCTGCGTCACTTCGACGCCCGCGCGGTGGCGGCGCTGCGCATCGGGGTGTGGACCGGCAGCGGGCCGGCGGGGCGGGCGGCATGAACGCCGTACCACGCGTTTCGGTGCTCGTGCCCTGTCGCAACGAGGCTGCGTACCTCGACCGGTTTCTCGACGAGGTGCTGGCCCAGCAGGCCGTCCCCGGCGGTTTCGAGGTGCTGGTGGCCGAGGGTCGCAGCGACGATGGCACCCGTGCGCTGCTCGAGCGCCGCGCGGCCGCCGACCCACGCATCGTGGTCGTCGACAATCCGGCCGGTGTGGTTTCGCCGGGTCTGAACGCGGCGTTGCGCCGCGCACGCGGCGAGATCGTCGCGCGCATGGACGTCCACACGCGTTATGCCGACGACTACCTGTGC
This sequence comes from uncultured Chromatiaceae bacterium, assembly GCA_964415505.1. Taxonomy (GTDB): domain Bacteria; phylum Pseudomonadota; class Gammaproteobacteria; order Steroidobacterales; genus QUBU01. Next base: position 27,317 of record CAYQAR010000030.1, read on the forward strand.
CGTTGTCTCGAGGTCCTGGAAGCTTCCGGAGCCGACAACGTCGGTGGCCCGGCGCGCACGCAGGCAGAAGGCTACCTGGCGCGGGCTATCGCGATCGCCTACGCCTCGCCTTTCGCTGTCGGTGGCGCCCGTTTCCACGATGCCGATTTCGCGGGCGAGGTCGATACCGTCCCGTACGGCTGCTGGCGGCGGCAGACCCTCGTGGCACTTGGCGGGTTCGACGAGGAACTGGTCCGCAACCAGGACGACGAACTCAATCTGCGGCTGCGCCGGCGCGGCGGGCGCATCGTGCAGTCACCCGCGATCCGCTCCTGGTATCAGCCGCGACGCTCGCTCGCCGCGCTGTTTCGCCAGTACTTCCAGTACGGCTACTGGAAGGTGCTGGTGATCCGCAAGCACGGCCAGCCCGCTTCCTGGCGTCACCTCGTGCCTGGAGCCGCCGTCGCCGCCGGCCTGGCGCTGGTGCTGGCGAGTCCGTTTTCGGCCACAGCACGCGTTGCCCTTGCCGCTGCTTCGAGCGCCTGGCTGCTGCTCGCGATGCTCGCGTCCGGTGTCGCCTGCCGTCGCGCCGGCGACTGGACAGCGCTGCCGGTGCTGCCGCCGGTGTTCGCGACGTATCACGCCGCGTACGGCCTGGGCTTTCTCCGTGGCCTGCGCGATTTCGGCCGGCGCTCCCGGGCGGCCGATCCGGCCATGACGGAACTGACCCGATGAGCGCCGGTGAACGCTTCATCGCCGAGCGCGACGCCATCGGGGCGCGCTACGCGCGCCGCACGCGGCGTTACGACCCGGCGTCGCCCTGGGTCCAGCGCACCGCGCAGGAACTCGACCGCGCCCTCGCAGCCTGGCTGCGGCGCGTATGTCCGGACGGGCCGGCCGGCCGCAGGCTGCTCGAGATCGGCTGCGGCACGGGGCGCAACCTGCTGCGCTTCCAGGCGCTCGGTTTCGATCCCGGCTGTCTGGCCGGGAACGAACTGCTGGCCGACCGCTGTGCCGAAGCCCGCCGGCAGCTTCCCGCAGCAGTGACGCTGTTTCCTGGCGATGCGCTCGATCTCCCCACGCCGGAGGCGAGCTTCGATGTCGTCTGCCAGTCACTCGTCTTCAGTTCGGTCCTCGACCGTGAATTCCAGCAGGCACTCGCCGCGCGCATGTGGCGCCTGGTGAAACCAGGCGGTGGCGTGCTCTGGTACGACTTCACCTGGGACAACCCGGCTAATCCGGACGTGCGCGGCGTGCCGCTGCACCGGGTGCGTGCGCTGTTTCCTGAGGCGGCAGTCGAGGCGCGGCGCGTGACGCTGGCGCCGCCGCTGGCGCGCTGCGTCACCGCGGTGCATCCGTCGCTGTACGGAATCTGCAATGCGCTGCCGCTCCTGCGTACCCACCTGCTGTGCTGGCTGCCAAAGCCGGCCGTGACGGAGAAGTCGACGTGAACGAAACCGCCTTCCTGCCGTTTGCGCTGCCCGACATCGGCGAGGAGGAGATCGCAGCGGTGGTCGAGTGCCTGCGCTCCGGCTGGATCACCACCGGACCCAGGGCGCGGGCCTTCGAAGCGGACTTCGCCCGCTTCATCGGCAGTGACGTCGAGGCGGTCGCCGTGAACTCGGCCACCGCGGGCCTGCACCTCGCGCTGGAGGCGATCGGGGTCGGTCCGGGTGACCGCGTCCTCACCACGCCCTATACGTTCACCGCGACCGCCGAAGTCATCCGCTATCTCGGCGCCGAGGTGGCGTTCGCCGACATCGATCCGCGCACCTTCAACCTCGATCCGGGAAGCGTCGCCGCCGTGCTCAGTCGCACCGGCCCGGTGAAGGCCATCCTCCCCGTGCACTTTGCCGGCCAGGCCTGCGACATGGCGGCGCTGACGGTACTGGCTGACCGCCACGGCGCCACGCTCGTGGAAGATGCGGCCCATGCGCTGCCGACGACCTGCAACGGGGCGATGGTGGGCACGCTGTCGCGGGCGACGGTGTTCAGCTTCTATGCGACCAAGACCATCGCCACCGGCGAGGGCGGCATGATCGTCTCCCGCGACCGCGAGTTGCTGGCACGGGCGCGCACGATGCGCCTGCACGGCATCAACCGCGACGTCTTCGACCGCTACCGCTCGACCGCTCCGGCCTGGTACTACGAGGTGGTCGCTCCGGGCTTCAAGTACAACCTGACCGACATCGCCGCCGCCCTCGGTATCGAGCAGTTGAAGAAAGCGCATGCCTTTCGTGAGCGGCGTGCGGTCATCGCGGCGCGCTACAACGCGGCGTTCCGCGACCTGCCGGTGGCCACGCCGCACGTGGAGCGACCTGAAGACACCCACGCCTGGCATCTCTACGTCCTGCAACTCGACCCCGGCCGGCTCGCCATCGATCGCGACCGGTTCATCGAGCTCATGGCCGCGCGCGGTATCGGCACCAGCGTGCACTTCATCCCGCTGCACCTGCAGCCGTACTGGCGGGACCGCTACCGGTTCACACCGGAGGATTTCCCCGTTGCGAACGCGGCGTACCGCCGCGCCGTCAGCCTGCCGATCTACACGCGCATGACCGATGCCGACGTCGACCGGGCGATTACCGCGGTGCGCGACATCCTCGGAGCGCACCGCCGGTGAGACGCAAGCGTCTGTTCGACGTTGTCGTCGCCGCGCTCGGCCTGCTGATGTGCGCGCCGCTGCTCGCCGTGCTCGCCATGGCCGTGTGCCTGGACAGCGCCGGGTCGGCGCTGTTCCGCCAGGAGCGCATCGGTCGCGGCGGACGGCCGTTCACGATCCTCAAGCTGCGCACCATGCATCGCGATCCGGTCGCGGGCGGCAGGCTCGTCACCGCGGCCGACGACCCGCGGATCACGCGGTTGGGGGTCTGGCTGCGGCGTACGAAGCTCGACGAACTGCCCCAGCTATGGAACGTGCTCCGCGGTGACATGAGCCTCGTCGGGCCGCGCCCGGAGGTGGCGCGGTTCGTGGCCTGTTATCCCGACGCGGTGCGCGCGCAGGTGCTGTCGGTCCGGCCGGGCATCACCGACCCGGCGTCCCTGCGGTTTCGGCACGAGGCGGAGCTGCTCGCCGGCGCCACCGATCCGGAGCGCGAGTACGTCGAACGCATCCTGCCGCAGAAGCTCGCGGCGTATGTCGCCTGGGTCGACTCGCGCAGTTTCACCGGCGACCTGCGCCTCATTCTCGCCACCCTGGCCGCGGTGGTGCGACGGGCGCCCGACCCGGATGCCGGCGACACACCTGATTGCGGAAACGTGCGATCGATCAAGGTCACCGGCCCCCGGAGTTCTTAACTTAACGCCCGTCACCACCGATCGCGACTCCAAGCCCATGAAATCCCTGCGTCGACACCTCGTCACCCTGCCTCGTCTGGCCAAGCTGGCACTCCTCGTGGCCGGCGATGGCACGTTGATCGTCGGCTGCCTGGTTTTCGCGGCGTGGTACAACGGTCTCGGTGCCGAGGCAGTCGCCGCACGCGGCTGGGGGCAGTTCCTCCTGGCGCCGGTGCTCGGGCTTGGCTGCCTTGCCGGCGCCGGCTGGTACCGTGCCCTGATGCGTTACGACGGGCAGCGCGCCAGGCTCGGCGGCCTGCTCGGCATGACCATCGTTGCCCTGGTCATGATCGGTGTGCGTGATCTCACGGCAAGCGCAGCGTTCGACCTGGCGCGGCCGGTGATCATCGGGTTCTGGCTTACCTCGATCGTGGCGCTGCGTGCCAGCCGCTGGATCATGGTGGCATTCCTCGCCGGTCCGCGCCGCGAGCGCGAGCCGGTGATCGTCTACGGCGCCGGCGTCGCCGGGGCCAAGCTCGTGGCGGCCATGGCCGTGAGCCAGCGTTTCCGCGTCGTGGCCGTGGTCGACGACGACCCGCAGCTGCACGGTCGCGAACTGCATGGCGCGCGCATCGTCGGGCCGGATGAGCTGGTCGGCCTGGTCGGCCACCATGGCGTGCGTCGGGTACTGGTGGCGCTGCCGGCGGCATCCCGGCACCAGCGCAACCAGGTGATCGACCGCCTTGCCGACCTGGCTGTCCACGTGCAGACCGTGCCTGACATCGCGACGATCGTTGCGGGTCGTGCCCGGGTCGACGACCTGCAGGAGGTCGACGCCCTCGATGTGCTCGGTCGCGAGCCGGTGGCGGCCAACGAGCAGCTGCTCGACCGCTGCGTGCGTGGCAAGGTCGTGATGGTCACCGGTGCCGGCGGTTCGATCGGTTCCGAGCTGTGCCGGCAGATCATTGCGCTTGGTGCGCGCCGCCTGGTGTTGTTCGAGATTTCCGAGCATGCGCTCTACCGCATTGACCACGAGCTGCGCGTGCTGGCGGTCCAGCGCGACTACGCCGTCGAGATTGTTGCGTTGCTTGGCTCGGTGCACCATCTCGATCGCGTCCACAGCATCATGACGGCGTTCGGCGTGCAGACGGTCTATCACGCTGCTGCCTACAAGCACGTGCCGATCGTCGAGACCAACATGGTGGAAGGCATCCACAACAACATCATCGGCACCTGGCATGCGGCCGAGGCGGCGGAGGCCGCCGGCGTCGAGACGTTCGTGCTTATCTCCACCGACAAGGCCGTCAATCCGGTCAACATCATGGGGGCGACCAAGCGCTTTGCCGAGCTTGTATTGCAGGGGATGACCCAGCGCGGGGCACACACCCGCTTCTGCATGGTGCGTTTCGGCAACGTGCTCGAATCCTCCGGGTCGGTGGTGCCGCTGTTCCGCGAGCAGATCCGTACCGGGGGACCGGTGACGGTGACGCATCCGGAAGTGGTGCGCTACTTCATGACCATCCCGGAGGCGGCCGCACTTGTCATCCAGGCCGGCTCGATGGGCGCTGGGGGTGACGTGTTCCTGCTCGACATGGGTGAGCCGGTACGCATCGCCGATCTCGCCCGGCGCATGATCCGGCTGAGCGGCAATACCGTGCGCGACGAGGCCAACCCCCACGGTACGATCCCGATCCTCTGCACCGGCCTGCGGCCGGGGGAAAAGCTCTACGAGGAACTGCTGATCGGCGGCAACTGCGCCGGCACCGACCATCCGCGCATCATGCGCGCGGTCGAGGAGTCGCTGCCGTGGGTGCGGGTGCGCAGCTGCCTCGGGCAGTTTCTTGCAGCCGCCAATACCTTCGACTGTCAGCACGCCCAGAACCTGCTTCTGGACGCCGTCGCCGGCTACCGACCGTTGGTTCAGCACACGCAGGACCTGGTCTGGGGCGAGTCGGCCGGCAGTGCCGTGCTACCCGATCGCACGCCGATGGAAGCGTCACTGCGCCTGATCGCCGGGCAGAGAGCCTGAGTCGGGCCACCATAAGCCGCGCACCGAAGTCGGGTGACCATCGGGGCGGGCGGCAGGGTCTCAGCGGGGCGTCGACCCCACCATGCGGGACATCAGGGTGCGGCCGTTGCCGGTCAGCCCGTGCCAGAGCGCTGCGCCAACGTGGACGAGGATGGCCGCCAGCAGCGCGCGACTGGCGATCGCGTGCGTCTCCTCCAGCGCCTCGTGCAGCGCCGGCAGCCGCGACAACGGGCTGGCCAGCTGGAACCACCCGAAGACATCGAGAGGACGGCCGGTGGTCCAGACGATCAGCGGCCCGGTTACGACCATGAGCATGATCAGCCCTAGCAGCAAGGCATGTACCCACCCTCGTGAACGCCGCATCCAGGCCGGTCCGTCAAGCGGTGCCGGTGACGCCATGAGGACGCGCCACAGGACGCGGAAGGCGAGCAGCAGCAGGGCGAGCGCGCCGATCCCGGCGTGCAGACTGCGCCACCACGCGTGGGTATCGCCCCGCGGCATCTCGTGGAAGTACAGGCCGATGCCGAGCAGGGCCAGCACCAGTGCGGCGCCGGCCCAGTGGTTGACACGCGAGACGGTACCGTAGCGCGCAGCTGTGTCGGTGAGGTTCACCTCAACGTCCCTTCGCGGTGTCGTCGCGTTGCGTTTCGATGCGCTTGCGCCATTCGGCTCGCCGCTCCTCTACGGCCTTGCGCTGCTCGGGTGTCAGCAGTTCGTGGATCTGGCGGGAACTGCGTACGCGCAGCATCGCCATGTCGGCCTGCGCCTTGCCGGCGACTTCGCTCAGTTTCCTCGCCTGCGCTTCGCTGTAGTTGGCGGCATTTGCGAGGTCATGAAGTTCGTCGTGGGCGCTGCGCTGCGCCTCGGCCAGTTTGCGCATCGCGTCGCGTTCCTCGCTCCTGATCCTGTTCACCTGCTCGCGCTGGGCGTCGCTCAGGTCTATACCGGCGAGCATCCGCGGCGGGCGCCCGTCGCGGTGGGCATCCGTGCCGACGTCGTGCTCCGGCGCAGCGTGGCGGCCGGGACGGTCGTGACCGCAGCGTTCGTCTCCGTGCCGGTGCGCAGCGGCGGTCAGCGGCAGGGCCAGCGCCAGGGTGCCGGCCAGTATCCATCGGGTATGTCTGTTGCGTGAGTTGGACATGGGAAATCTCCTGTTTCGGTGGTGCGCAGTATGGCCAGCCACTGCGTCAAGGTGCTTCCCGGGCGGGTAAAGTTGGGTAAAGATCCGCCAGCCCCCTTGCGTCGGTCGCGCGTCGCTTGCATCGTCGCCGCCATGACGCGCGTGCTGCTGATAGATGACGACGAGGAGCTGACCGTTCTCCTGCAGGAGTACCTGCAGCGCGACGGCTTCGAGGTGTTTGCCGTACACGATGGACCCGCCGGCATCGAGGCGGCACTCTCCGCAAACCACGACATCGTCGTGCTCGACGTGATGCTGCCTGGACTGAATGGTATCGAGACCCTGCGTCGGATCCGCGCGAAGAGCCGCGTGCCGGTGCTGATGCTGACCGCGCGCGGTGACGACGTCGACCGCATCGTCGGGCTCGAACTCGGTGCCGACGACTACGTGCCCAAGCCCTGTACGCCGCGTGAACTGGTGGCACGGCTGCGCGCCATTCTCAGGCGCACACTGCCGGAAGAGACGGCCGGCGGAGGCACGCAGCGGCTGCTGAACGGCCCGCTGGTGCTCCTGCCGGGCAGCCGCAGCGCAGAGTGGCACGGCCAGCCGCTCGCGCTCACCAGCGCCGAGTTCAACCTGCTCGAGGTACTGCTGCGCCAGGCCGGCCGCGTGGTCGGCAAGGCCGAACTCTCGGAACGCGGGCTCGGCCGGCCGCTCGCCCGCTACGACCGCAGCATCGACGTGCACATCTCCAGCATTCGCCAGAAGCTCGGGCTACGTACGGACGGGCTGCCGTGGATCCGCACGGTACGCGGCATCGGTTACCAGCTGGTGAAGGACTGAACATGGGCCGCCTGTTCTGGAAAATCCTGCTGGCGTTCTGGGCTACCCTGATCGCCGCGGGCCTGCTCGTTGGTGCTGGCGTGGTGCTGTGGAGCGGGTTGCACGAAGACGAGCTGCGCCCGGCGATGGGACCGCGCGCTGCCGCCGAGGTCAATCGCGCGGCAGCGATCCTCGCCCGTGAGGGCCCGGAGGCGTTGGGCGGCTGGCTGCGGGAACGCCGCCATGGTCGCCGCGGTGGCCTGTCACTGTGGGTGATCGATCGCGATGGTAACGACCTGCTCGGCCGGCCGCTGCCGCCGGAGAGCCTGCTGCGTGCGCGCGGGCTGGCGCGTCTCGGCGAGGTCGGTGCCGACGAGCCGGCTGTACGCTACGTTGCCGCTGACGGACGCGAGTTCCTGCTGCTGATGGCGCTGCCGCGCGACGGGTGGCGCGGGCGCGATCCGCTGCCACCGTGGCTGCTGATCGGTGCCGGTTTGCTCGCGAGCCTCGTCGGCAGCACCCTGCTGGCCCGACATTTCACGCGTCCGGTGATACACCTGCGAGCTGCCTTTTCCGCCGCTGCCGACGGGCATCTCGGGGAACGGGTGCAGCCGCGCATGGGGCGGCGGCGCGACGAGATCGCCGATCTCGGCCGGCACTTCGACAGTATGGCGGGCCGGCTGCAGGCACTCATCGGTGCGCAGCGTCAGCTGCTGCACGACGTGTCGCATGAGCTGCGCTCGCCGCTTGCCCGGATGCAGGCGGCGATCGGCCTGGCGCGCCAGGATCCGGCACGGGTCGGGATGGCGCTCGACCGCGTCGAGCGTGAGGCTGGTCGCCTCGACGAGCTGGTTGGCGAAGTGCTGACGCTGTCACGGCTGGAAGCGGGCATGAGCGGGACGCCGGTTGGTCCCGTCGATATCACCGAACTCGTTGCGGCGATCGCCGACGACGCCCGCTTCGAGGCCGAGGCTGCCGGTCGCGGACTGCGCTTCGAGGCGCCACCCGGCGAATTCCCTGTCGTGGGTCGGGCCGAGCTCCTGCAGCGCGCGTTCGAGAACGTGATCCGCAACGCGGTGCGCTATACGGCATCCGGCACGGTCGTCGAGGTGACGATCACACGTGAGCCCGGTGGTGGCTTGCTGGTCACCGTGGCCGACCAAGGTCCCGGAGTGCCGCCGGCCGACCTTGAGACGATCTTCGAGCCGTTCCAACGCGGCGTCGGCGCCGGGGTGGTGACCGGTTTCGGGCTCGGGCTGGCGATCGCCCGTCGTGCCATCGAGGGCCACGGCGGTCGCGTCGCCGCCAGCAACCGCGCTGGCGGCGGGCTGCGCATCGAGATCAGGCTGCCGCTGTTGCCGACTGACGGGGCGTTGGTGACTGAAGCCGCTCCTGCGGGCACTGCGGATCGCTAACCCGCCAGCCACCCTGAGGTAGCGTTGACGATGGTACCTGTCACGTGCTGCGCCTCGGGCAGGGCGAGCAGCAGGGCCGTGGCAGCCGCTTCTTCGGCGCTCTGCGGATGACCCTGGTAGCCGGCGCGGATCTGCTCGCGCATGGCCTTCGGGATGCCGATCGGATGGCCGAGCACCTGTTCGCCGGCTTCCCGCTCGCCGGTCAGCCGTGTGTCGACCCAGCCGTAGGCGATGGCGTTGCAGGTCACGCCGAAACGCGCCCACTCGAGCGCCACCGATTTGGTGAGACCGTGCAGGCCGTGCTTGGCGGCGCAGTAGTTGGCCATGCCCGGGCTGCCGATCAGTCCGGCCGCAGCCGAGATGTTGATGATGCGTCCGCCATGGCCCTCGCGACGCATGTACTTCGCGGCCGCCCGGATGCAGTTGAAAGGCCCCTTCAGGGTGACGTCGATGCAGTCGTCCCACTGCGCGTCGCTCATCTTGTGGATCATCGCATCGAGCGGAAATCCGGCGTTGTTCACCAGGAAGTCGAGCCGCCCGAACTCCTCACCGGCGGTGTCGACGATGCGCTGGGCATCGGCGGCGCTGCGCACGTCGGCGACACAGCCGGCGGCCTTACCCCCGGCGGCGCGGATGGTGGCAACGACGGCGTCGACCGATGCCTGGTGCAGTGAATTGACCACGACCGCCGCTCCCTGGCGGGCAAAGAGCACGGCAATGGCCCTGCCGATTCCCTGGCCCGAGCCCGTGACCGCTGCGACCTTCCCGGCCAATGCTGCTTCGACTGCCATGACCTGCTACCTCTGCTTTGTTGCGTTGTGCTCTCGCGCCGGCAGGATGACGACCCCGCTGCCCACCGTCGTGCGCTCGCCGGCAGCATTCTCGATCCACACCTCGCAGGTGACGCAGTGATCATCGCCGTCGCGGGCTTTGCCGACCACCTGGCCCCGGCAGGTCAGTTCGACATCGAAGAAATCGATGCCCCTGAACTGGCAGCTGACTTTCCTCAGAAACCCGTCGAGCCCCATCCAGGTCGTCAGCAGCTGTGCTGCGATCGCCGCCTTGAGGGCGCCGTGGACGATCACGTCGGGCTGGCCGGCGGCACGCGCGAAGTCCTTGTCGTAGTGGATCTCGTAGTAGTCGCCGGAGGCTCCCGCCCACTTCACCGCCTGGCGCCGGGTCGGTGTCATGCGCAGTGGTCCGAGTTCCTGGCCGACCGCGACGTCTTCGTAATGAATCTGTGTCTTCAAGGTGCGCCCCTTCCTCAGTACCGGATGAAGCTCTGGCGCAACTTCATGACCTTCTCGTCGCGCTGATTGGTCCAGACGACTTCGAAGTGGAAGAAGACCATCGGGCCGACGCGTCCGCGCTTCTCCTCGACGTCGGCGAGCCTCAGCACGCCGGTGAGTACGTCGCCCGGCCGTATCGGCAGGAACAGTTCCTGCTCGAAACCGGCGTTGAGGAGCCGCTCGAGCGGGAACTCGTACCGGGTCGCCATCCAGTCCATCTTGGGGGGAATGATCGGCCATACGATCCCGGGCGGCGCGATCATGCCGCCGTAGCGGCTGGCGCGGCTCGCTTCGCCGTCCCGGTACAGCGGGTTGTCGTCGAGCGCCGCCTCGGCGAGGCGGCGGATCATGCCCTTCTCGATCTCGTGCACGGAGCGGTCTAGCTCCTTGCCGACGAGGTTGCGGAGGTCGTCGCTGATGTAGGTCTGCTCGCCCACGGTTCTGCTCCGTCGAGGGGTT
>CAYQAR010000031.1:0-37313 GCA_964415505.1 uncultured Chromatiaceae bacterium
CCGGCGCTGTTCTTCTCGCTGCTCATCATCACCGTCTCCTTCCTGCCGGTGTTCAGCCTCGAAGGCCAGGAGGGGCGGCTGTTCTCGCCGCTGGCCTACACCAAGACCTTCTCGATGGCCGGCGCCGCCATTCTTTCGGTGACGCTGGTGCCGGTGCTGATGATGATGTTCATCCGCGGCAAGATCATGCCGGAAGCGAAGAACCCGGTGAACCGCTTCCTGATCTGGATCTACCGCCCCATCATCGCGTGGGTGATGCGCTGGAAAAAGACCACTATCGTTGCTGCCCTGCTTGCCTTGGCCGTCTCGTTCTATCCCGCCTCGCAACTGGGTAGCGAGTTCATGCCCACTTTGAACGAGGGCACGTTCCTCTATATGCCGACCTCGCTGCCGGGCATGTCGATCACCAAGGCGGCGGAACTGATGCAGACCCAGAACAAGATCATCAAGAGCTTCCCGGAAGTGGCATCGGTCTTCGGTAAGGCCGGGCGCGCCAGTACCGCCACCGATCCGGCCCCGACCGAGATGTTCGAAACCGTCATCAACCTCAAGCCGGAATCCGAATGGCGTTCGGGCATGACCACTGACAAGCTCATCGCCGAGATGGACAAGGCACTGCAGTTCCCGGGTGTCGCCAATGCTTGGACCATGCCCATCAAGGCGCGCATCGACATGCTGTCGACCGGCATCCGCACGCCCATTGGCATCAAGGTTTTCGGCAAGGATCTGAGCGAAATCGAGCGCGTGGCCAAGGATATCGAGGCGGTGGTGAAGCAGGTTCCCGGCACGACGTCGGCGTTTGCCGAGCGCGTCACCGGCGGTTTCTACATCAACATCGAGCCGGATCGGGAGCAGTTGGCCCGCTACGGCCTGGCGGTCGGCGACCTGCAGGATGTGATCGGCACGGCGCTGGGTGGCGAAATGGTGACCACCACGGTCGAAGGACGCGAACGTTTCGGCGTTACCGTCCGCTATCCGCGCGAACTGCGGGGTAACCCGCAGCAGATCGCGCGCGAAGTGCTGATCCCGACCATGGACGGGGCGATGATTCCGCTCGGGCAATTGGCCAAAGTCGCCGTCGCCAAGGGTGCGCCGAGTATCCGCACCGAGAACGCTCTGCTCTCCGCCTACATCTATGTGGACATCCGCGACCGCGACATCGGCAGCTATGTCGCCGATGCCAAGAAGGCGGTGGCCGCGCAGGTGAAACTCCCGCCCGGCTACTACGCCACCTGGAGCGGTCAGTTCGAGAACATGGAGCGGGCCAAAGAGAAGATGAAGGTCGTCATCCCGGTAACGCTCCTCATCATCTTCCTGCTGCTCTACCTGAACTTCCAGCGCCTGACCGAGACCCTCATCGTCATGCTCTCGGTGCCCTTCGCACTGGTCGGCGGAGTGTGGCTGATGTGGTGGCTGGGCTACAACCTGTCGGTGGCTGTCGCAGTCGGCTTCATTGCACTGGCAGGCGTTGCCGCAGAGACCGGGGTGGTCATGCTGATCTACCTCGACCATGCCTGGGAGGAGATCAAGACCCAACGTCGTGCAGACGGAAAAGAGCCGGGGGTCGCTGACCTCTACGAAGCGATCATGGAAGGTGCCGTCGAAAGGGTGCGTCCGAAGATGATGACGGTGGTTGCCATCATGGCAGGCCTGCTACCCATCATGTGGGGAACGGGCACCGGCTCCGAGGTAATGAGCCGTATTGCCGCTCCGATGGTCGGCGGCATGATTTCCTCAACGGTACTGACGCTGGCGGTCATCCCGGCCCTCTATGGTTTGATCAAGCAGTGGCGGCTGAAGAGGCTGGCGGAGTAGATTTTCCTGACTTAAACGTGACCAGCTGCCGTTCACTCTGGTTGCATCGTCATTCGTCAAAAAAACAATTCAGCAAAATGGCCCTCCTCAAGGCCAGAGCGTTGGTATCTGGTTCAGGGTTTGGACGCGAGTTCGGTTTTGTGTCCTTCTGACATCACCCCGATTTTTCGGGACCAACCAGAATTGGAATAAGGTGCTTCTGGGGTCCCTGCACGGAGTGGAAGCGATGAAGAAATCGAGATTCACCGAGCAACCCCTGGAACGTGTTCTTTATACCCGCCTGGGTGCTCTGGTAGTAAAAAATCATCAAAAGTCGTTTTTTAGACAACGAGTTAGCGCATTTTATGCTGAGCCTTTTTCAAACTTTTTTCGCTTTGAGGAAAGTCCGTTGCTGGCGCCAGCGATAGTCGCAGCGACGTCGATAGATCCTGAAAGGTTGCCTGTGAAGGGTCGCCGATTGTCCTCGATAGATACTGAAAGCTATTTTCGGGGATCAGATGAAAATGACGGTAAAAATGCTGGCCGCAGAAAAAACTTCTATCTGTGATATCAGATTGTAGTGCCGTTGATGATCGAGTGGGGATGATGGAAGTCAGTGATGAAAAGCGTAATCATCCTGCGGCCTTCATGATGAGCCTGAGGATACCTGCTGCGATTTTGCTCACTTCAAAAAGATGCATGTAGTCATGGCATCGCAGGATGTTTCGAGCGTGGGCGTCGCGATGGATAGCTTCGGGGATTGGGATTCTTGGTCGGCATTGCTTGCACTCCTGGTTGGTTTGATAGCAACACAATCAGGACGAGTGAGTAACTTTGCGGGTAACGCCGGATGAGTCACCTTAAAATACCTTCTTAAAACCAGTCAGTTATGCGCTGATTTTGAATCCCGCCACCGGCTGGAATCACCGAGATTGATCGAGCCGGGAAAGTTGCACCGATTCCCCGGTGTAGGCAAACGCAACGGCAACACGGCGGACTGGTGCAAAAGGCAAGGCAGGAAGAAGCCGCAGCGATAGCGAAGAGGATCTGGCAGAAGGCCGAACCCGCCTCCGGAGATAATTCTTACCTGACCGGGAAGGGCATCAACGGTCACGAGCGGGCCGAGGGTCTGCGGGGCTTGTTTCTAGACTTGCTTCCCAAGATCGGCGCAAAATATTCGGCTGCAGACCCGTACAGACCGCGGGCAGCGAGGTGAATGCAGGGGTACTTTGGGGAGTATCCACGAAAGCCATATTGCGATGCTATTGGCGAAATCAGCTACTTAGACAGATTTTGCGGAGGTGACCCTAAAGCCCGACGGGGCCAAAAGCCGGACACCTTCACCGGTCGACGCAGCGGTATCTACAACCGAAAATCTACTCATTTCCTAGGCCACCTATAGAGTACGGTTGCATCAGCAGCCATGCATGCGCGTCTTTACACCGTCTGCCGGCTGGCGTCCCGGGCGATCCTCACCCGTGTGGCGATCCACTTGCTTACGTCGGACTCGAGCCAGCCTGAATCCCCCCGGTTTCTCCGGAGACTGTTTTGATTGAGTCAGGCCGCGATGGCCGACTCGCCTACATGGCGATGGTACGCCAACTCTTTCTCGACCGGCGGCATGTCGCCAATCGACCCGAGCAGCCGCCGATGGTTGAACCAGTCAACCCACTCGAGGGTTGCATACTCGACATCATAGAAGCTGCGCCACGGCCCGTGCCGGTGAATCACCTCCGTCTTGAACAGGCCGATGATGGTCTCGGCGAGGGCATTGTCGTAGGAGTCACCCACGCTGCCGACCGAGGGCTGCACACCAGCCTCGGTGAGACGCTGTGAATAACGGATCGACAGATACTGGCTACCCCTGTCGCTGTGGTGAATGACGCCCCTGGCGCCAGCGCGAGCCCACAGCGCCTGCTCGAAGGCATCAAGCACGAGATCAGTGGACATCGAGCGCGCTACACGCCAGCCAACGATGCACCGGGCATAGACATCGATCACGAAGGCGACATAGACGAATCCACTCCAGGTCGCCACATAGGTGAAGTCCGCCACCCAGAGCTGGTTCGGCCGTGCTGCCGTGAACTGCCGCTGGACCAGGTCCAGCGGACGCTCCGCAGCCTTATCGGCGATCGTCGTTCGACACCGTCGGCCGCGCCGTACACCCTGCAGGCCAAGCGAACGCATCAGCCGCTCGACCGTGCAGCGGGCCACCGCGACCTGCTCCCGATTGAGCTGCAGCCAGACCTTGCGGGCGCCATAGACGTGAAAGTTCGCCTCGTAGACACGCCGGATCTCGGCCAACAGCTCAGCGTCACGCCGGGTACGCGCCGGCACCCGCCCGGGCTCCACCTCGCGTCGCTTGTGCTCGTAGTACACCGACGGGGCGATCGGCAGTTCCGCGCAGATCGGCTCAACCCCGTATTCGGTCCGGTGCTCGTCGATGAACGACACCATCACTTCGCTCGGCGGTCGAGCTCCGCCTGGGCGAAAAAAGCCGCCGCCTTGCGCAGAATTTCGTTGGCCCGCTTCAGCTCACGGTTCTCGCGCTCGAGTTCCTTGAACCGCTCGCGCTCCGACGTCGACGGGCCGGCACGCATCCCACGGTCTCGTTCAGCCTGCCTGACCCACTTGCGTAGCGTCTCGGCCGTGCAGCCGATCTTGCCTGCAATCGAGCCCATCGCCGCCCACTGCGATTCGTGCTCCCCCTGGTGCTCCAGCACCAGCCGTACGGCCCGTTCCCGAACCTCCGGCGAATACCTCATTTGCTTGTTCATGACTCCATCCTCTCAAGGTTTGGAGTCTCCGGGAATCCCGGGGGGATTCAGCCGACCGCGCGCAGACCGAGCGGCACCGGCTTTGGGAAAACGCCGTCCTTGATGTACTGGTAGATCGTGCTGCGTGAAAGACCCGTGCGTGTCTCGACCTGCTTGCGGCGGAGAAAAGCGGGCTCCCGCTGGATAGTTTGTGCCATGTTCGTGACCTCGCGGCTGATGGTGGAAGACGGCTACATCCTTCCATGCCACGCGGTATTTTTGGGCCTGAATCAGAGCTTCGATGAGGCCCCGAAAACCCCTTGACAGCGGGAATGGTTGCGAAGGTGGGGTATTGCTTTGAAGTTTCGACGAACTTCCCGGGATTTTGTGTGTGGCATCTCAAATTTACGCTATACGTTTTATCGCCACGACGTTCTTGTCTTCACGCAATGCATCGAGATGGTCGGCCCACGATTGCAAAAGCTTCTTGCGTTCGGTGAGGTGGTCGGCGCGGTTGTAGATGCGTCGTATCGCGTTCTTGTCTTGATGTGCAAGCTGAGCTTCGATCACGTCAGCATTCCAGCCCAGGTTATTCAGTGTCGTGCTCGCGAGCACGCGAAAGCCGTGCGAGCACATTTCTTCTTGACCGTACCCCAAGCGGCGCAAAGCGCCGTTCAATGTATTTTCGGAGATAGGGCGCTGGTTGTTGCCGATGCCTGGGAACACCAGTTCGCGATTGCCAGTAATGGCGTGAAGGTCTCGTAGAATCGCAATCGCTTGCTTGCTCAACGGCACCATGTGGTCGCGCCGC
The DNA here is from genome assembly GCA_964415505.1 of uncultured Chromatiaceae bacterium. Taxonomy (GTDB): domain Bacteria; phylum Pseudomonadota; class Gammaproteobacteria; order Steroidobacterales; genus QUBU01. The sequence continues at coordinate 5,362 of CAYQAR010000031.1, forward strand.
ATCTTCATCCGGCTAGCGGGAATGGTCCACATCGCTCCATCAAGGTCGAATTCTTCCCATTGAGCTTGCCGAAGTTCTCCGGGGCGTGTGAACACAAGCGGCAGGAGTTTAAGTGCGGCGACAGTAGAAGGCTGTCCTTGAAATCCGTCAATGGCGCGTAATAACTCACCGATGGCGGAAGGCTTCGTGATTGCCGCACGATGCGTGGTGACAACCGGGGCGAGGGCGCCTTTCAGGTTCGCGGTCACATCATTTTCACACTTGCCCGTTGCTACTGCGTAGCGGAACACTTCTCCGCATTTCTGCTTCACGCGATGTGCCGTTTCGTGCAGGCCGCGTGACTCAATCTTACGCAACACCTTGAGCACATCTTGTGCGGTAATCTTGTTAATAGGGCGGCTGCCGATCTTTGGCAAAACAAAATCGAGTAGCCAGCGAAGTTTGTCCAGCGTAACCGGCGCGAGTTTCTTGGATTTTAGTTCCAGCCATTCTTTGGCAATCGCTTCGAACGTATTGGCGCGGGATTCTTTGTCCGATTGTCGTTGCAGACTTGGGTCGGCCCCTTTGGTTAAAAGTGCTCTGGCATCCTGCTTCCGTTCCCGAGCGAACTTTGCTGATACGTCTGGATAACCGCCGAAGCTAATCATCTTTTCAGTACCGTCAAAGCGATAGCGAAAGCGCCAGAGCTTGCTGCCGTTAGGATTCACTAACAGTGTCAGCCCTTCACCATCGGCCAACTTATACGGGCGGTCCTTTGGTTTTGCGGCGAGAATGGCTTTGTCGGTAAGCATGTGGGTACGACTCCGGGCCGAAACCTGCAAAGTCCAAATCTACCCACAGATGTACCCGCAAAATGGCCAGGCTGTCAATGGACAGCCTAGGCCAGTGCCGGATCTAAGAGCTAGATTTCCCCGGGGTTTTTCGATTTTCGGCATCTTCTAGGGATGCTCTTGGATGCCAAAATGGTGCCCAGGAGAGGACTCGAACCTCCACGGATCGCTCCACTGGTACCTGAAACCAGCGCGTCTACCAATTCCGCCACCTGGGCACAGGGGGCCGGCCTCGAGAGTGGCGGGAATTTAATGGCAGCCTGTATGCTTGTCAATGAAATGTCCCGTGCCACGATGAACTGCATTGCCTGAGCGCAAGCGACCTGCCCATGGCGCCGGGCGACGCAAGCCGCCCGCCACCTACCGCCACCCGGTACCCGACCACGAGAGCATCATCGCGGCGCTGACGGCGCTCGGCATACCCGCGACGCTCGACGATCTGGCCGCGCGACTGAACCTGCGCGATGCCCGGCGTCGTCAGGAACTCGCCCGTCGCCTGCAGCAGCTGACCGCTGCCGGCAGGCTGTTGTGCAACCGGCGCGATGAGTACTGCCTCGTCGAGAAGCTCGACGCCGTGGTCATCGGTGTCGTGTCGGCGCACCGGGATGGCTTCGGCTTCCTCGTGCCCGATGCCGGCGGCGAGGACGTCTATCTGTCAGCCCCGGAAATGCGCCAGCTGCTCGATGGCGATCGCGTCGCCGTGCGTCTGGTGGGCGGCGGACCGCGTGGGCGCCCTGCCGGTGCGGTGGTCGAGATCCTCGCGCGTGGCAAGCAGGCGGTGGTGGGCCGCTACGTGCGCGAGCATGGCGTCGGTTATGTCGTCGAAGCGGGGAAGTCCGCCCGCCACTACATCGTTCCCGACCATTACCGGGCTGCGGCCGAGCCCGGTCAGTTCGTGAAGATCGAGATCATCACCTGGCCGAGCGCCACACGCGAGGCCCAGGGCAAGGTGCTGCGCCTGCTTGGCAACCCCGAAGAGGACCCAGCTGTCGCGACGGATGCGGCCCTGGAGATCTTTGGCCTGCCGGCAACGTGGCCGGCAGAGACACGGCAGGCCGCAGCTGCCTGGGGTAGCGAGGTGCGCGAGTCCGACAAGGTTGGCCGGCGCGATCTGCGCGATATGCCGCTGGTCACGATCGACGGTGCGGATGCGCGCGACTTCGACGATGCCGTCTTCGCCGAGCCCGTCGGCAACGGCTGGCGGCTGGTGGTGGCGATCGCCGACGTGTCGCACTACGTCCGGCGTGGCGACGCCCTGGACGAGGAGGCGGTACGTCGCGGCACCTCGGCCTATTTCCCCGACCGCGTGGTGCCGATGCTTCCCGAGCAGCTGTCGAACGGGCTGTGCTCGCTCAATCCGCAGGTCGACCGGCTGTGCATGGTCTGCGACATGCAGGTCGGGCGCGACGGTGAGGTGCGCGATGCCACGTTCTATCGTGGCGTGATGCGCTCGCGCCAGCGCCTGGTCTATGAAGACGTCCAGGCAGCACGGGACGGTAATGCGGAATCGCGCACGCGGTTGCACCAGGTCCTGCCGGTGATCGCCAACCTCTACGGGGTTTATGCCGGGCTGGCGCGCGCGCGTGCCAGGCGCGGTGCGCTCGACATGGAACTGCCGGAAACAAAGATCGAACTCGGCAGCAACGGGCACATCGAGCGTATCGGACTGCGCCGGCGCAACGACGCGCACCGGCTGATCGAGGAATGCATGATCGCGGCCAATGTTCAGGCTGGCCGGTTCCTGCGTCGCCACCGCCTGCCGACGCTATACCGGGTGCATGACGGGCCGGACGAGGAGAAGTTCGAGGTCCTGCGGCTCATGCTCCAGGCGCTGGGCGTGAAGGTGACCGCACAGGCACGCCAGCGCACGCGCGAACTCAACCAGATCCTCGTCGCGCTGCAGGACCGGCCGGATTATCCGATGCTCGCCACCAGTGTCCTGCGTACGATGGCGCAAGCCGTGTACCAGCCCGGGAACATCGGGCACTTCGGCCTCGCGCTGCCGGTGTACACCCATTTCACGTCGCCGATTCGCCGTTACCCGGATCTGCTGGTCCACCGCGGCATCGGCCATGTGCTCGACCGGGGCAAGCCCGGAGGCTTTGCCTACGATGCTGCCACCATGGAGCACCTGGGCAAGGTGTCATCGACGCGTGAGCGGCGCGCCGAGGAGGCCGCGCGGCACGTGGAAGCGCGCTACAAGTGCATCTACGCGCGCGACCGCGTTGGCGACCTGTTCGACGGTGTGGTGACCGGTGTCACGCACTTCGGCCTGTTCGTGACCCTGACGGACATGAACCTCGATGGTCTGGTCCACATCACGGGCCTCGGGCATGACTACTTCCACCTGCGCCATGGCGGCCTGCGGCTCGAGGGAGAGCGCACCGGGCGCAGTTACGGCCTCGGTGACCCGCTGCGGGTGCGGATCATGCGGGTCGATGTCGACAACGCGAAGATCGATCTCGCCCTCGAGCCGCAACCGGGTGCGGCGCAAACACAGGCGCGCGGTGTTGCCCGCGAGTTGCGCAACAGGCGGCGACGGTGATGGTGGCCGCACCGGTACGCATCGCCTACGGCATGCAGGCCGTCCGCCAGGCCCTGCTGCGTGGCCGGGCCGCGCGTGTGTACCTGCAGGATGATCTTGGCCCGAAACGGCTCGGACGTCTGGCAGCCGAACTCGAGCGCAGCGCGGTACCGATCGAGCGCTGCCCCGCGGCAGAACTGCAGCGCCTGACCGGAACCGCGAAGCACCAGGGGGTTGCGGCGCGTGTCAGCGGCAGTGCGAGCCTTTCCGAGCGCGAGGCACAGGATGCCGTGCGGGCGCTCGAGCAGCCGTTGCTGCTCGTGCTCGACGGAATCGAGGATCCACGCAATTTCGGTGCGCTGCTGCGCACCGCCGATGCCGCCGGTGTGGATCTCGTCGTGACGGCCCGCAACCGTAACGTGGGCATCACGCCGGTGGTGAGCAAGGTGGCCTGCGGGGCGGCAGAAAGCCAGCCATTGGCCGAGGTGGGCAACCTGGCGCGATTCCTCGAATTCCTCACCGGCGCCGGAGTGCACCTGGTCGGTACCGATGAAGCCGCCCCGACGACCGTATTCGAATGCGACCTGGCCGGGCCGGTCGCCCTCATCCTCGGTGCCGAGGGTGAGGGTATGCGCCACCTGACGCGGGAACGCTGTGACCAGCTGGTCCGCATCCCGATGGCCGGTGCCGTCGAGAGCCTCAACGTGGCGGTGGCCGCGGGCGTGTGCCTGTTCGAAGCGGCCCGCCAGCGCCTTGCAGCCGGAGTGGGTGTCCGGTAGGATGCCGCGTCCTGCCGGGAGCGGCGCCAGGCGTTGCTCCCGGAAACTCCTTGCCACACCGTACGCGGGTGGCTGCAACCCAAAGGGAGCAACAATGAGGCACTACGAGATCGTGTTTCTGGTTCATCCGGACCAGAGCGAGCAGGTGCCTGCCATGATCGAGCGCTACAAGAGCCTCGTCGCGGCAGGCGGTGGCACCGTCCATCGACTGGAGGACTGGGGCCGACGCCAGCTTGCCCATACCATCGCCAAGGTCCACAAGGCCCACTACGTCCTGCTCAATGTCGAGTGCGGCAAGGCCACGCTCGATGAACTGATCGACGCTTTCCGGTTCAGTGATGCCGTGCTTCGCCATCTCGTCATGCGTCGTGACGAGGCGGTCACGGAGCCTTCGTTCCTTGCCCGCGGCGCCGAGGACGACTCGCGCGAGTCCGCCGGCAAGGCCGCCGAGCCGGTACGCCCGGCCGAGCAGGAACCAATCGAGGAGTCGGCAGCTGGTGCCGCTTAGCGGTTGCACCGGACCTGCGGGGAGTCATTCCAGATGAGTCGTTTTTTCAGGCGTCGCAAGTACTGCAAGTTTTCCGCCGAAGGCGTCAAGGAGATCGATTACAAGGATCTCGAGACGCTGCGCCAGTACGTGACCGAGACCGGCAAGATCGTCCCGAGCCGGATCACCGGCACCGGAGCCAGCTACCAGCGCCAGCTGACGCTGGCGGTGAAGCGGGCCCGCTATCTCGCGTTGCTGCCCTACACGGACAAGCACTGACGGGCCGTAGCGGACAGGCGCACCATCCGGCCTGTCCCGGGCCCACGGGGAGTCATGGCGGGCGCGAACGCTTGGTTGCTGGACCGGCGTGGGCCACGTATAGCGCTGATGGCGCTGCTGTTCCCGCTGCCGCTGCTGGCTATCGTAAGCGCGGCGATTGCCGTGTCGACGGCAACCACGCAGGGATTGCGCGTGGCCATCGCCGACGGCATCGCCGCTGCCGTCCTGCTCGCGATCCTAACTGCTGTCGGCGGCGGATTCTGGATGCAGATCGGTCTGGGCGCAGCCCTGACCTGGGGTCTGGCGGCCATGCTCGGGCAGCTGCGTCGGGTCGGTTCTCTCGATCTGGCGGTGCAGTCGGCGGTGTTGCTCGGCTTCGTTGCCGTGGTGGCTTTCACGGCCTGGAGCCGGGATCCGCAGGCCTACTGGGAAGGCGTGCTGGTGGATCTCGTTGATCGCGCCCGTGCGCTCGGCCTGGAGCTGGGAGCGGACGATCTGGTACCGGAAGCGGCGCAGTTGATGACGGGGATGATGTCGGCCAGCGCCGTAGGCAGCGCCCTCGGGGCGTTGTTCCTCGGCAGCTGGTGGGCGGGGGCCCGGGATGGACGGCGCTTCGGCGACGAGTTCCAGGCCCTGCGCATGGGTCGGGTGCTCGGCGCCATTGCCGGCGTGACGGGGCTGTTGCTGCTGACGGGCCTGCGCCCGCTGGTGGACGACCTGCTGCTCGTTCTGGGGCTCGGCTTCGTGGTGCAGGGGCTCGCAGTCCTGCACTGGCACGGGGCCCGTCGCAGCTGGCCGCGACTGTGGCCGGTCGCGGTGTACCTGCCGCTGGCGCTGGTCCCGGCCCTGGCGGCGCTGGAACTGCTGGCCCTGGCCCTGCTTGGCCTTGCGGACAATGGCTACCGGTTGCGCCGCTTCGGCAACAACGTGGTGTAATGTGAACAGGTCCCGGCAACGGGCCAAACAGACCGACGAGAGAGACGTGTCATGGAAGTGATTCTCATGGAAAAGATCGCCAACCTCGGCAACATCGGCGATCGCGTCAAGGTCAGACCGGGCTACGGTCGCAATTTCCTGCTGCCGCAGGGCAAGGCGACGCTCGCCACGGCGGCGAACATCGCGCTGTTCGAGGCCCGCCGCGCGGAGCTCGAACAGAAGCAGGCTGGTGAACTCGCCAGTGCCCGCGAGCGTGTCGCACGCATCGAGCAGCTGCGGTTGCGCCTCACTGCCAAGGCCGGGAGCGAGGGCAAGCTGTTCGGCTCCCTCGGTACGGTCGACATCGCCGAAGCCTGCACAGCCGCCGGGGTGCCCGTGGCGCGCAGCGAGGTGCGTCTGCCAGGCGGGCCGATCCGCGTGCTCGGGGAGCACCACGTGGAGCTGCATCTGCATGCCGACGTGACCGCCTCGGTGACGATCGAAGTCGTGGCCGAAGACGCGGCTGCGACCTGACGGCGCGGCGCCAGCCGCCATGCCGAGCGCCCTACCTGCAACGGAGCCTGCCCCGTCCGGCTTCGACCGCCTGAATCTGCCGCCGGGGTCGGTGCAGGCCGAGCAGGCCCTGCTCGGCGGGCTGATGCTGGACAACAGCGCCTGGGACAAGGTTGCCGATCTGGTGACCGAGGTGGATTTCTACCGCCCCGATCACCGCCTCATTTTTGCCGCCATCCGCATGTTGTCCGAGCGGCGCCAGCCGTTCGACGCTGTCACGATCTCCGAGTACCTGGAGAGTCGCGGCGAGCTGGCCGATGCCGGTGGGCTCGGCTACCTCGGCACGCTGGTGCGCGATACGCCGAGTGCGGCCAATGTCGCCGACTACGGACGCATCATCCGTGACCGTGCGCTGCTGCGCGAGCTCATCGAGACGGGCAACGACATCGTGCGCAGCGCCTTTCACACCGAAGGGCGGCCGGCCACGGAACTGGTCGACGAGGCGGAACGGCGCATCCTCGAGATTGCGCAGCGCGGGCAGCGACAGGGTTCCGGCTTCGTGTACCTGCGTGACATCCTCGGCCAGACGATCGATCGCATCGACGCATTGCACCAGGCCGGCGGGGCGATTACCGGGGTATCGACCGGATTCAACCGCTTCGACGATTACACGGCCGGGCTGCAGAAGGGCGACCTGATCGTGATTGCGGGGCGTCCGTCGATGGGCAAGACGACGCTGGCGCTGAACATCGCGGAAAATGCTGCGCTCGGCGCGCGCCTGCCGGTGGCCGTGTTCAGCATGGAAATGTCGGTCGAGCAGTTGGCGCTCAGGATGATCTCCTCGCTCGGTCGCGTCGATCAGGCGCATCTGCGCAATGGCCGCTTCGGCGATGACGAGTGGCCGCGCATCAACGGTGCCATCCGGCAAATGGCCGAGGCGCGCATCTTCATCGACGACACGCCTGCCATGACACCGACCGAAGTCCGCTCGCGGGCGCGGCGCCTGCAGCGTGAGCATGGGCTCGAGCTGATCGTGCTCGACTACCTGCAACTCATGCGCGTGGCCGGGAACACCGAGAACCGTGCCACAGAGATCTCGGAGATTTCCCGCTCGCTGAAAGCCCTGGCGCGCGAATTGAAGGTGCCGGTGATCGCGTTGTCTCAGCTCAATCGCAGCGTCGAGCAACGCCAGGACAAGAAGCCGGTGATGTCCGACCTGCGCGAGTCAGGGGCCATCGAGCAGGACGCTGACATGATCGTGTTCATCTATCGCGAGGAGGTGTACAACCAGAACACCCCGCGCAAGGGCATCGCCGACATCAACATCGCCAAGCAGCGCAATGGCCCTGTTGGCGAGTTCCCGCTCACTTTCCTCGGCAAGTACACCCGCTTCGAGAACTACGCGCCCGAGGTCGAGGTGTTTTCGTGACCCCGGCGGCGATTGCCGTCATCCGTCCGGCAGCGCTGCGCAACAATCTCGAGGTGGTCCGTCATGCTGCCCCCGGCTGCCGGGTGCTGGCAGTCGTCAAGGCGAATGCATACGGGCACGGCCTTGTTGCGGTGGCGCAGATTCTCGCGGGTGCCGACGGCTTCGCCGTGGCGCGTCTCGAGGAAGCACGGCAGCTGCGCGATGCCGGCATCGCCCGACGGATCGTCCTGCTCGGCGGCTGTGTCGATGCCGACGAAGTCGCCGAGTCGGTCCGCCTGGGGCTCGACCTGGTCATCCACGATCTCGACCAGGTGTCACTCCTCGAGGCCAATCCGACGCTGGCACCGCCCGACCTCTGGCTCAAGGTCGACACCGGCATGGGCCGCCTCGGCATCGAGCCCAGCGAACTTGGCGCAGCGCGCGACCGCCTCGAGCGCTGGCTTGCCGGGCGGGGCCGGTTGCGGCTGATGACACACCTGGCCTCGGCCGATGTGGCAGATGACGCAGCGACTGCCGGGCAACTGGCCCGGTTCGCTCCGCTCGGGCACGACTGGAGCGACGACGTCAGCGTCGCCAACTCGGCAGCCATCCTGCAATGGCCAGCGTCGCGGCCCTGCGCCGCGGACACAGCTGGGCACTGCGACTGGGTGCGACCGGGGCTGATGCTCTACGGTGTGTCGCCGCTGCCCGGGCGGTTCGCCGCCACTCTCGGCCTGCAGCCGGCCATGAATTTCGAGACCCGCCTGATCGCGGTGAGGAACCTGCCTGCGGGCCGTTGCGTCGGCTACGGTGGCGACTGGCGGGCGACCCGGGACAGCGTGGTAGGCGTCGCCGCAGCCGGCTATGCCGACGGCTATCCGTGGCACCTGCCGACGCAGACCGAGGTGCTCGTCAATGGACAGCGGGCTCCGGTGGTAGGGCGTGTGTCCATGGACATGGTGAGCATCGACCTTACGGACCTTCCCCGGCCGCGTCCGGGGGACCGGGTCGTGCTGTGGGGCGAGCGGCTGCCGGTAGAGGAGGTGGCTGCCAGGGCCGGGACGATCCCCTACGAGCTGCTGGCAGGGATGAGTCCGCGCGTGGTGCGCCAGCTCGAAGCCTGAACGGAGCGTCGAGCCGTTCAAGACCCGCTCGTCCGTCAGTCGAGGAAGAACCCCATCTTGATGCCCACCAGCTCGATGACGTCGTTGTCGTTGAGCCTCCGGGCCTGGCTGCCGACAGGCTGGCCATTGACCTTCGGCGGCTCGCGGTTGGGCGCATTCTCGACCTGGACCAGGTGATAGCCGTCCGCCCGCCGGGTGATGGCAATCACCTGGACACCGGGCTGGCCCATGGTCGTCAACGCCTTGTTCAACGCCACTTCGCGGCCGGCGAAGGTTCCGTTGAGGACCTGGATCTTTGCCGCAGCCGCCGGCGCCGCCGCCGGGGATGTCGCCGGACGGCCACCATTGACCGGAGCTGGCGGGGTGGGGTGTACCCCGCTTGCGGCCATATCCGACTTCGACAGGACCATGGTCTGGGCGAACTCATCCTGTTCTTCGTCGCTCGCGCTGTCGACGAAGCGCAGCTGGTGACGGCCGACGGTGATGACGTCGCCGTTCTGCAGGGCATGCTTCTTGATCAGCTTGCCGTTGACGTAGGTGCCGTTGGTGCTGTTCAGATCCTCGAGGAACGAGTCGTTGAGGATATTGATGATCAGCGAGTGGTGGCCGCTCACCGTCGGGTTGTCGATCCGCACGTCGTTGTCCTGGAGGCGGCCGACGGTGTACCGCTCCTTCATCATGTTGTATTCGGCGAGGACCTGGCCGTCGAGACTGAGGATGAGACGTGCCATAGCGTGAGCTACCTGAAAATGTCCTTGACCCTGCTGGTCAGGCTCCGGCGCGCCGGGAAGGCTTCCAGTACCTGTGCCAGGATTACCGAGACGTTATCCTTGCCCCCATGGTCGTTGCTGAGCTGGATCAGCTGCTGACCAACAACGTCAAGATTAGCACTAAAAGTGCTGATGGTTAAGTGAATGTCTTCATCCTCGACCATATCGCAGAGGCCGTCCGAGCACATCAGGTAGACGTCGTCCGGATGGGCCTCGTCTTCCTGCAGTTCGACCTGGACCGCAGCCTCGACGCCCAGCGCCCTGGTGACGTAGTTGCGATTGGTCGACCGGGCAGCCTCCTCCTGCGAGTAGTAGCCACGGTCGACCAGTTCCTGGAGCAGGGAGTGGTCCATCGTCAGCTGCTCGAACCGGTTGCGCCGCAGCCGGTAGATCCGGGAATCTCCCACGTGGGCCAGGGAGACCCGGTTGTCGTAGAACAGACAGGCGGCGATGGTCGTCCCCATGCCCTCGCACTGCGGCTGGCTGCGCGCTGTCTGATGAATGATCTTGTTGGCGCGGGCCACCGCGTCACGCAGGACGATGGTCTGGCGCATCATGCGCGTCTCCGGGTCGAGCGAGCGCCGGTCCTCGCGCAGGCAGGCCTCGCCCACGAATTCCAGGACCGTCTTGACGGCGATACCGCTGGCAACCTCGCCGGCGTTGTAACCGCCCATGCCGTCCGCGAGCACCAGCAGGCCGATGTCGAGATTGGTGCCGATGGCGTCCTCGTTGTGCTCGCGCACCCGGCCGACGTCGGACAGCTGAACCGCACTGATCTTGCTACGCAGGCTCATCGCGCTACGACTGCCGGTAAAGACCCCAAGCTACTACAACAGTCGCGCAGCGCCAATGCCATGGCCCGCCCGGTCTCGAAGCGGTCTGCCGGGTCCTTGGCAAGGGCGCGATCGAGAAGTTCGTCGACGCAGGTCGGGAGGTCGGGGCGCAGCGCGCGGATCGGGGGGTGGCGCTCGTGGGCGATCTTCTGCATCAGCTGCGGGATGGAGTCGGCGCGAAACGGCGGCGCGCCGGCCAGGAGCTGGTAGAGCGTGATCCCGAGCGAGAACAGGTCCGACTGCCCGGAGACCGTGGTGCCGGCCAGCTGCTCCGGCGACATGTACGACGGCGTGCCGAGGATGATGCCCGTCTTGGTCCGGCTCGAGTCAGTGAGGCGCGCAATCCCGAAGTCGGTGATCTTGAGCGTGTCCGTATCGATGTCGTACATCAGGTTGGCAGGCTTCACGTCACGGTGCACCACGTGCTGGGTGTGGGCGTAGTGCAGGGCATCCGCGGCACGGGCCATCAGTTCCAGCGCCTGCGACGGCGGCAGGAGTTGTCCCTGTTGCGCATAGTGGCTGAGCGGCTTGCCGGGGAAGTACTCCATCGCGAGGTACGCGACGGCACCGTCTTCGCCGGCGTCGTAGATGCTGATGATGTTCGGGTGGTTCAGGCGACCGGCCGACTCGGCTTCGCGCAGGAACTGGGTCCTGGCGTTGACGAGATCGGAATCGGTGAATTCCTCGGCGAGGGCGATGGTCTTGATCGCGACACGGCGGTTGATCTTCGGATCCCGTCCCAGGTAGACGGTCGCCATGGCGCCGCGGCCGATAGGCTGCTCGATCTGGTAACGGCCGATCGTCTGTCCGGCCAGACCCTCGACCTGCGGCATGGGCGTCACGACGGGGGGCGCTTGCCGTCGCGGGGCGGGTTCCGGGGTGGAGCCGCGGCGCAGTCCAGCGAGCTTCTGGAGCTTGTCGCCGGCATTGCGGAAGTCGGGATCGACGCTCGCCAGGTGGCGCAGCACGCGCTCGGCCTTGGCAAGGTCGCGCTGGCGCGCGTGCTCGACGGCGAGGTCATACAGGCGTTGCTTGACCTGATCGCTCGGCGGCTGATGGCGCAGCATGGAGAACGCAAGGTCCAGTTCGTCCTCGGGGCGTACGCTGCCGCTGACAGGTGCTGATGGTGCGCCACCAGCCAGGGCGGGCTGAAGGGCAGGCTGTACCGGCCGTTGTGCCCGGACGAACCAGGTCGCAGCCAGGGCCAGGATGACGAAGACCGCTGGTGTGGCACATTCGGCCCAGATTCCTGCGCCGATGACGAGCCAGGCTTCTGCGCCCAGCAGAGCCATGGCAGTGCCCAGGCCGGAAATCAACGCCAGCGCCGGTGCCAGTCGTGTACCCCACAGGAACGCAGCCACGCCCATGGCAATCAGCAGGCCCGTTTCCGCCCAGGCCAGCCACGCGGGCCGCACCACGAAGCTCTGCTGCAGAAGGTTGGAAATGGCAGTCGCCGTCAGTTCGGTGGTCGACGTGTGGTCGCCAAGCGGGGAGACGTAGCCCGGTTCGCCGTCGCGGACCTCAGCCGGCCCGAGGACCACGATTCGGCCGGACACCAGCGGTGCGGCCGCCGGGTCGGCAAGCAGTTCCCTTGCCGGGACGGTTGCAAAGGCGGCTCCCGGCTGCTCGCCCGGGTAGAACCGCAGCAGGCCGCGAGGGCCGTCGGTCGTGCGGATCCGGCGGTTGTCCCAGGAGATGCTGCCGGCGGTGACGGTGAGTGACTGGGTATCGGGGTAGCTGAGCGCCATCACGGCGCGCAGGGCCGCTGCCGGGACGGTCTTTCCGGCCGCTTCGACCAGCAGGTCGACACGGCGCACGACACCGTCGTCATCCGGCCAGAACCCGTTGTGGCCGGCGGCCAGCACGGCAGCACACAGGCTGTCCGGCGGTGCGGCAATCGCACGCACACGGCGCATGCCGGCATGCTCGGCCGGTTCGTCTGCAGGCCCCGGGGCGAGGACCTGTTTGCTGCAGGTTCCGGTGTCGGCCGAGGCTCTGCTGCCGTCGAACGTCGGCACGGCGACCACCAGGTTGCGCATGCCGGCGATGGCGGCGACGGTGCGCTGATGCAACTCGGAGCGGGTGCGCAGTGCTTCCAGCTGGGCCGCGAATGTGCTGGCCTTGCCGCTGTGGCTAGCAGCACCGCGTCGCTCCTCGATCGTGGCCAGCGTCGCCAGCTGGGCCGCATCCGGCAGGGCTACGCCGAGCGGGGGTGATTCGGCTGCCACGACCAGGCGTGCACCGGCCTGTTGCAACGCCCGCAGGAGTTCGGGGAACGCGCTTGCCTCCCAGGTGCTGCGACCATCCGTTGCCAGATTGTGCGTATCGACGATCACGACCTCGCTGCTGACGGCGCGATCGCGTGCCGCTGCCAGGAAGTCGTAATAGGCGGTCTCGAGCCGGCGCGACACCGGGGCGAGTGACAGCAGCAGACCGATGAGCAAAATGGTCAGTGCAGCCGGACCCGGCCGCAGCGAACCACCCAGGGCGACGCTGTCCCACGCACGCATTTCGACATAGTATCGGTGGCCTCCGGCACGTGGTGAGAACCGCGTAGAGGTTCCGGGGCGAGATACCCGATCCGCAGCCATGGGCGGCCGCGGCATTGAGAGCAGAGTCACAAAATCCCCGGAGCGGGCGGCTGTCTGTCATGGCGAAATCCCAGGTGGCATACGTGTGCTCGCGCTGCGGCGGCGTGAGTCTGAAGTGGCAGGGTCAGTGTGTGGCCTGTGGCGAGTGGAACACGCTCGAGGCCACGGCGGCTACGGCTGAAATGCCGGTCGGACGTGCCAGGCGCGGAACTGCGGGCGTGGTGCGGCTTGCCGAACTACGCACCACGCCAGCCGGGCGGCATCCCACCGGACTTGGCGAACTCGATCGCGTGCTCGGCGGCGGCCTCGTTGCCGGTTCGGTGGTGCTCGTTGGCGGGCCACCTGGAATCGGCAAGTCGACGCTGTTGCTGCAGGTCGCCGCAGCCGGAGCAGACGAGGCCGGCACGCTGTACGCGAGTGGCGAGGAATCGGCGGAGCAGATTGCGTTGCGCGTGCAGCGGCTCGGCCTCGCAGCCGAAGCGATCAGCATGATCGCGACGACGGATGTCGACGAGGTGATCGAATCGGCGCAGGCCATGCGCTGCCGTTGCCTCATCGTCGATTCGATCCAGACGATGATGGCAGGCTCGGTACCTTCCGTGCCGGGGTCGCCCAACCAGCTGCGGGAGTGCGCCGGGCGGCTGGTGCAGTTCGCCAAGGCGACCGGTACAGCCGTGGTGCTGGTCGGTCACGTCACCAAGGAGGGGCTCATCGCCGGACCGCGCCTCCTGGAGCACATGGTCGACGTGGTGCTGTACTTCGAGGACGAAGCGGGAAGCCGCTACCGATTGTTGCGCTCGGTGAAAAATCGCTTCGGTGCCGCCAACGAACTCGGCATATTCGCCATGGGTGAGACCGGTCTGCGCGAGGTGCGCAATCCCTCAGCGATTTTCCTGTCGCGGCCGGTGGCAGAGACACCAGGCAGCGTCGTCACCGTCCTGCACCAGGGGACACGCCCCCTGCTGGTCGAGGTGCAGGCGCTGACCGACAGCGGTGGCAATGGCCCGGCGCGGCGCCTGGCCATCGGTGCGGATCCGAACCGGCTCGCGATGCTGCTCGCGGTCCTGCATCGGCACGCCGGAATCTCAGTGCACGAGGATGACGTCTTCGTGAATGTCGTCGGTGGCATCCGTGTCGCCGAGACCGCTGCCGACCTGGCTCTGCTGCTCGCCGTGGTCTCGAGCCGCCTGTCGCGGCCGGTGGCCCGGCAGACGGTGGTGTTCGGCGAGGTTGGCCTCGGCGGCGAGATCCGCCCGGTGGCCTATGGTGAGGAGCGCATACGCGAGGCGGCGAAACTCGGCTTCGGGCACGCCATCGTCGCGCCCGCGAACGTGCCGCGTCGCCCGATCGGTGGCATCGAGGTCGTCGGCGTGGCCAGTGTGTCGGAAGCGCTGCGCCGCCAGTCTGGCAGCGGGAGCGGCTGAAGGCTCAACTGCCGGCAGCGCTGCGGGTCGGTGGGCTGCCTGGTTCCCGGATGCGGACCTTCTCGACGACGCTGCCGCTGGTCTGGAGGATCTCCACGGCGTAATCGTTGAGCATCAGTCCGGTGCCCTTGCGCGGAATAGTTTCGAGTTGCTCGAGGATCAGCCCGTTCAGCGTCTTTGGACCGTCGGTTGGCAGCTTCCAGTTCATGGTCCGGTTGAGGACCCGCACGTTCGCGCTGGCGTCGACGATGAAACCGCCGGCCACCTCGTCGCGCTGCAGGTCGCTGCCCCCGGCATCTGGTTCACTCGTGAATTCGCCGACGATTTCCTCCAGCAGGTCCTCGAGGGTAACGATCCCCTGGATGTCACCGTACTCGTCGACCACGAAGGCCGTGCGTTGTCTCGCGCGCTGGAACTGCACCAACTGCTTGTTGAGGGGCGTGTTCTCCGGGACGAAGTACGGCTCTTCGAGCAGACCCTCGAGGCTGGTCGGTGTCAGTGCCTGCACGGCCGCCTGCTGGACCAGACGCTTGACATGCAGAATGCCGATGACGTTGTCGATGGATTCGCGATACACCGGCAGCCGCGTGTAGCCGCTGGCACGAATGACTTCGAGTGCCTGTGCCCAGTCGCCGTCCAGATCGATACCGACGACCTCGTTCTGCGGGATCATGATGTCGTCGACGGTGATCTCGCCGAGTTCCAGCACACGCATCATGATCTCGTGGCGTTTACGCGGCAGCAGCGCGCCGGACTCGGCGAGGACGGTCCGCAGTTCCTCGATTGTCAGATTGTGTGCTGCTGCCTGTGACGGGTTCAGCCCGGCGAGGCGCAGCAGCCCGTTGGAGAACAGCGTGATCAACTGTACCGACCAGGTGACCGGGGGCAGAAATCGTAATACGAAGGAATAGACGTACGCGCCGGGAAACGCCAGGCGCTCCGGACGGATGGCCCCCAGGGTCTTCGGCGTGACTTCGCCGAACAACAGCAGCAGGACGGTCACGGCGACCGTCCCGAAGGCGATTGCAGCCGGGCCGCCGAGGCGTAGCGCAACCAGTGTCGCCAGCGCGGCTGCGGCACTGTTTACCAGGTTGTTGCCGAAGAGAATGATGCCGATCAGGCGATCCGGGCGCTTGAGCAACGCCTCGGTCAACCGGGCACCGCGATGCCCTTGGCTGGCGAGATGCCGCAACCGATACCGGTTCAGCGACATCAGCGCGGTTTCCGTACCTGAGAAGAAGGCGGAGCAGAGCAGCAGGAGGACAAACAGGCCCAGCAGGGATGCCAGGGAAATATCTTCACTCAAAGACGGCCGTCTCCTTGCGCTGCCCGGCCGTCATGTTTGCGAATGGGTCTGTGGCGTGTCAAGGCGCCATCCCAGCAGTGTCGTGCCAAAAAACCGTCAAGTTGGCGTGATTTGACGGTAAAATCTCTGGAAATGACGGCATTTCATGCCGTGCTCGCGTTGACAGGAGCACTCGCTTGTTTGCGAATTTGACTGACCGCCTGAAAGAGGTGGCGGACCGTGTCCGCGGCCGCGGCCGGCTGACGGAAGAAAACATCGAAGAGGCCGTGCGCGATGTGCGCCGGGCCCTGATCGAGGCCGACGTCGCGGTACCCGTGGTGCGCGATTTCATCAGCCGGGTGCAGCAGTGTGCCATCGGCACCGAACTGAATCGCAGCCTGACACCTGGTCAGGCTTTCATCGGCATGCTCCACCAGGAACTGGTAGCCGCGCTCGGTGGCGATGCAGCGCCGCTCAACCTGCGCCAGCAGCCACCGGTCGTCATCCTGATGGTCGGCCTGCAGGGCGGCGGCAAGACGACGACATCCGGCAAGCTGGCGCTGCACCTGAAGGAACATCTGCGCCGCAAACCGCTGCTGGTCAGCCTGGATACCCGCCGTCCGGCTGCGATGCTGCAACTCGCGCGGATCGCCGGACAGATCGGTGTCGACTGTGCGCCTGCGTCACCCGAGCAGGCGCCTGCCGACATCGCCCGCAGAGCGCTCGACCAGGCGCGGCGCGAGCAGGCCGAGGTGCTCATCGTCGACACCGCCGGCCGCACGCGCCTCGAAGACGAGCTGCTGGATGAGCTGCGCATGCTTTCCGGGCTGCTGTCGCCGGCAGAGACCCTATACGTGCTCGACAGCATGGCAGGCCAGGACGCGGTCAATGCCGCCCGGGCATTCGCCGAGGCCCTGCCGCTGACCGGTATCGTCCTCACCAAGACCGACGGCGATGCGCGCGGCGGCGCTGCGTTGTCGGCGCGTGCCGTTACCGGACAGCCGATCAAGTTCCTCGGCACCGGCGAAAAGCTGGCCGCCCTCGAGCCCTTTGTTCCCGACCGCATGGCCTCGCGGATCCTCGGCATGGGGGATGTCGTCGGCCTCGTCGAAGAGCTTGGCCAGAAGGTCGATCGCGAACAGGCCGAGCGGCTCGCACGCAAGGTCGGCAAGGGGCAGGGTTTCGATCTTGGTGACCTGCGCGACCAGTTGCAGCAGATGCTCGGGCTGGGCGGGCTGGAGAGCCTGCTCGCCAAGCTGCCGCTGCCAGGGGGGATTTCCTCGGACAAGCTGGCCGGGCAGGTCGATCCGAAGGCGATCCGCAGGCAGATCGGTATCATCAACTCGATGACGCCATCGGAGCGCCGTTTTCCCAAGACGATCAACGGCTCACGTCGGCAACGCATAGCGACGGGCGCCGGTGTCGGCGTGCCGGACGTGAACCGGCTGCTCAAGCAGCACGAGCAGATGCAGAAGATGATGAAGCGTTTTTCGAAAGGCGGATTGCAGCGGGCCCTGCGCCAGATGCCCGCCGGCGGTCCGCGCTTCCCCGGGCGTTGATTCCCCATCGGGGGCTGGGCAGACGGGGTAAGTTTCCCGTAAAATCCGCCGTTTGCGTCACCTAGGCCTGCTGGGCCAACGGGCGGCGCGCCGATTGTCAGAGGTAAAGACCAAGCATGGTTACGATTCGACTGAGCCGCGGCGGGACGATCAAGCGGCCCTTTTACCACATCGTCGCCACCGACAGCCGCAACCGGCGGGACGGCCGATATCTGGAGCGCCTGGGGTTCTACAATCCCATCGCTGCCGGAAAGGATGCCGCTCTGCAGATCGATCTCGGTCGGGTGGACTACTGGGTCGGCAACGGCGCCCAGCTGTCGACCCGTGTTGCCGACCTGGTCGATTCGTACCGGGCATCGGCTGGCGCAGCCACGGGCCAGGCAGCTGCCTGAGCCGTTGCCGGCACCGCCTGCCGGTGACCGGAGACAGGGCATGTCACCCACGGTGCAATCCGGGGAGCGTGCCATCGTCGTCGGCAGGATTACCGGCGTGTTCGGAGTACGGGGCTGGGTGCGTGTGTTTTCGTATACGGACCCGCCCGCGAATATCCTCCGCTACGGGCCATGGCAGGTTGGCGAGGATTCGGGAATGCGGTGTTACGACATCACGGACGGTGCCATGCACGGTCGCGGTGTGGTGGCACACCTTGCCGGTGTAAATGATCGCGACGCGGCAAGGCTGCTGATCGGCAGCACTGTCCGCGCGCGACGCGACCGTTTCGGACCGGCCGGCGCAGGTGAGTACTTCTGGTCGGACCTCATGGGTCTGGAAGTGGTGAACCTGGCAGGGGTCGGCATGGGGCGTGTGCAGGAGATTTTCGCGACAGGCGCGAACGACGTGCTCGTCATACAGGGCGACCGGCGCCGCTTGGTTCCGTTCGTGCCCGATACCATCATCCGGGCGGTCGACCTCGATGCCGGACGCATCACGGTCGACTGGGACCCCGAGTTCTGAGTCCGGCGGGAATTGGGTCATGCAGATCCAGGTGGTGTCCCTGTTTCCGGGCCTGTTTACGGGATCACTCGCTGTCGGCGTGTGCGGGCGGGCGCTCGCGCGCGGCCTGGCGGAGGTCAGTGTCGTCAATCCGCACGACTTCGCGACCGACACGCATCGCACCGTCGATGATCGGCCCTACGGCGGCGGGCCGGGGATGGTGCTCAAGTACGAGCCGCTGCGGGACGCGATTCTCGCGGCGCGGCGGGCCTTGCCGGACGGGGCTCGCGTGGTGTTTCTGAGCCCACAGGGGCGCAAGTTCGACCAGGCCATGGCGCGTGAGATGCGGGACTGGTCCGGTTTCGTCCTGGTGGCGGGCCGTTACGAAGGCTTTGACGAGCGCATCGTCGAAGCCGGTGCAGATGTGGAGCTGTCGCTCGGCGACTTCGTGCTGAGCGGTGGGGAATTCGCGGCGCTCGCAGTGATCGACGCCGTGGTGAGGTTGTTGCCTGGGGCGCTGGGTGACGAGGCGTCGGCAGACCAGGATTCGTTTTCCGATGGCCTGCTCGATTGCCCACAGTACACGCGTCCGGAGGAGATCGATGGACGTGCCGTGCCGGCGGTCCTGCTTGGCGGCGACCACGCCGCGATCCGCCGGTGGCGGCTGCAGCAGTCCCTCGGCCGCACGCTGACCCGGCGGCCAGACCTGCTGGAACGACGCGGGCTGGCGGCAGAAGAACGCAGGCTGCTCGGTGATTACCTCGCCGGGCAGGAGAGGCCCGGCAAGGACCTGCCGGGCAGGTGACGACAATGCGTGCGGGACGGTTCGCGCACGCCGGTGTAACTCGAGGGTGAACGACGATGAGCAAGATCATTCAGCAGCTGGAAGCGGAGCTGATCCGCAAGGATGTCCCGGAATTCGGTCCCGGCGATACGGTGGTGGTGCAGGTCCGCATCAAGGAAGGTGACCGCGAGCGCCTGCAGGCCTATGAGGGCGTGGTCATCGCCAGGCGCAATCGCGGTGCGAGTTCCTCGTTTACGGTCCGCAAGATCTCGCATGGCGAGGGTGTGGAGCGCGTCTTTCCGGTTCACAGCCCGACTGTTGCCGAGATCAAGGTGAAGCGGCGCGGCGACGTGCGCCGCGGCAAGCTGTACTACCTGCGCGATCGCAGCGGCAAGTCTGCCCGCATCAAAGAGAAGGTCTGAGCCGGCTTCGCGTCGTGAGCCACGCAGCACCCTGCGGGCAGGATCGGGGTCCGCGCCACCGGTGCGCGTGGCTGCGGGGAGTTGCCCTCGCGGGCCTTGGCGCAATGGCGCTACTGTCGGCTGGTTGCGCTGCGCTCGCGGGCTCGGCCGCCAGCGGTTTTGCCGACAACCTCTCCGCGGCAATCCTCGATCAGGAGGATCCCGATCTCGTGCGCGAGGGGCTGCCCGCGTACCTGATCCTGCTCGATGCGCTGGTCCGGTCCGATCCGGACAATCCGCGATATCTGGGTTCGGCGGCACAGTTGTACGCGGCCTACGGGATCGCCTTCACGACGGATCCTGAGCGCGCCGGATTGCTGACAGGTCAGGCACGGGATTACGGTCGGCGTGCGCTCTGCAGTGCCGAAGCGCGCGCCTGCGGGCTCGATGCACTCGACTTCGACGCCTTTGCAGCCGCGGTCGACGGCATTGGCAGCAGTGATGCCGACGCACTGTACAGCTATGCAGTCGGTTCGCTGGCTTACATCCGCGGCCACAGTGGCGACTGGAGCGCCATAGCGGGCCTGCCGCAGGCTGAGCGCGCCCTGCGTCATCTGCTCGATCTGCCGGCCGCAGGCAACCTGGCGAGCGTGAACATGTATCTCGGGATCCTCAATACGTTGCGGCCTCCGGCTCTCGGTGGGCGGCCCGAAGAGGGCCGGGCGTTTTTCGAGAACGCGATCGAACTCAGCGGCGGGCAGGACCTGACCGCCAAGGTCGAGTTCGCCCGCAGCTATGCGCGGCTGGTCTATGATCGTGAACTCCACGACCGGCTCCTGAACGAGGTGCTGGCAGCTCCGGTACGCAGCGAAGGCCGTACGCTGTTCAACGCGATCGCCAGGCGTGAGGCTGTAAACCTGCTCGCTTCGGCCAACGAATATTTCTGAGGAACAGGTCATGAAGAAGGATGCGCCAACGCGTCTGGCGGCTGTTGCCCGTCTGCTCTTGGGGATCGTGCTCGGCGGTGGTCTTGCCGCCGGGAGCGCGGTAGCGGCCGAGTTCAAGATCGCTACCGTTGCGCCGGAAGGGTCGCAGTGGATGCAGGACATACGCGCTGCGGCAGGCGAGATCCGCGACCGGACCCAGGGCCGCGTGACGATCAAGCTCTATGGCGGCGGCGTCATGGGCAATGAGAAACAGGTTCTGCGCAAGATCCGTAGCGGACAGCTGCACGGCGGCGCCTTTACCTCCGGCGGTCTCGCGCAGACATACGCGGACATCGTCATCTACGGTCTGCCACTGGTCTTTCGCTCGCCGGCCGAGGTGACCTTCGTACGCGAACGCATGGATGGCGAACTCGCACGCGGGCTGGAGGCGGCCGGATTCGTCTCCTTCGGCATCGCTGGTGGCGGGTTCGCGCGCATCTTCGGCAATGAACCGGTGACGGGGACCGAGAGTCTGCGCGGGCGCAAGGTCTGGGTTCCCGACGGGGATCTCATCAGCGCTGCAGCGATGCAGGCCTTGCACCTGTCACCAGTGTCACTGCCGATCACCGATGTGCTGACGGGCCTGCAGACCGGTCTGCTCGATATCCTCGCCGCACCGCCGGTGGGGGTAATCGCCCTGCAGTGGCACACGCGGGTCAGATACATGACGACCCAGCCGATGATGTACAGCTGTGGGCTCATGGCCGTGGACGCCAAAGCCTTCAAGCGGCTGTCACCGCCCGACCAGGCTGTGTTCCGTGAGGTCATGAGCGCGGTTTATCGGCGTTTCGACCAACAGAGCATCGCCGATGACAAAGCAGCGCGCGATGCGATCCAGGCGGCCGGCATCCGCGTGGTCGAGGCGAACGTGGCTGATGTCACGGCGTGGCAGGATGCCATGGTGACGGTCAATCGTGAGCTGGGCGCGCAGGGCGTCTACAGTCCGCGGCTGCTCGAGGAGTTGCAGGGGCATTTGCAGGACTATCGCCGGCAGCATCCGGCGGGCGACGACGCCGCACGGCAGTGAGCACCGGGGTGCGGTTGGCAGTGGGCGATCGCGCCGAGCGCCTGGGGCGCGTCGTCGAGACAGCACTGATGGCGCTGGTCCTGACGGCAATGATCGTGCTGGCTGCTGCGCAGATTGCGCTGCGCAATGTCTGGGGCGGCGGGCTGGCCTGGGCTGATGAGGCGTTGCGCATCATGGTGCTGTGGTTGACCATGCTCGGTGCCGTCGCCGCCGGTCGTGACCAGCGCCACGTGAGCATCGATGCGCTGTCGCGCTACCTGCCGCACCGCTGGCGACGCGGGGTCGGGCGTACGCTCGACGCGTTTGTCGCGGGCGTCTGCGGCGTACTGGCCTGGTACTCGTGGCTGTTCGTGGCAGACTCCCTCGCTGCCGACGACCGCATACTCGGCGGTGTGGTGCCAGCGTGGTCGGTGCAGTCGATCCTGCCCGTGGCCTTCGGCCTGCTCGGCTACCGCTACCTGGTGACCTGCCTTCGCAGCAGGCAACCGCAGGCTAACCCTGGAGCAGGGCATTGATCACCACGGCCATCCTGGCGCTGCTGATCCTGCTCGGCACGCCGCTCTTCGCCGTGATTGCGGTGGGCGCCATGGCCGGCTACCGGAGCGCCGAGATTCCCCTGTCGGCGATTGGCATCGAGATCTTCGGCATAGCGGAGACGCCGATACTCCTCGCGATTCCCCTGTTCACATTTGCCGGCTATGTGCTGGCCGAGAGCAAGGCACCCAACAGGCTGGTACGCCTGACCACGGCGCTGGTTGGATGGCTTCCCGGGGGCGTGGCGATCGTGGCGATCGGTGCGTGTGCGATCTTCACGGCGTTCACCGGGGGCTCCGGGGTGACGATCATCGCCCTTGGCGCAGCGCTGTACCCGGCCCTGGTCAGTGCCGGTTACGACGAGAGTTTCAGTCTCGGCCTGATTACCTCGGCGGGTTGCCTGGGACTGCTCTTTGCGCCGTCGTTGCCGCTGATCCTCTACGGTGTGATCACCGAGACCTCGATCGACGACATGTTTCTCGCCGGTATCGTTCCGGGCCTGATCATGATGGTTGCGCTCGCCGCGTACGCGGTCTGGGCCAATCGCCACCTGCGGGTTCCCTTCAGCCAGTTCTCCTGGCGTGAGGTCGGTGCGGCGCTGCGCGAGTCATGGCTGGACATCCCGCTGCCCGTGCTCGTACTCGGTGGTATCTACGGTGGAGTATTCGCGGTCTCCGAGGCAGCGGCCGTCACCGTCGTGTACGTGCTGGCAACCGAACTTCTGGTGCATCGTGACATCCCGTTCAGCCGCCTGCCGCACATCGTGCGCCAGTCGATGGTGCTGGTGGGCGCCATCCTGCTGATCCTCGGCGTCTCGCTCGCCTCGACCAATGTCATGATCGACGCGCAGGTGCCGGACCGGCTCGTGGCGGTGGTCAGCGATTTCGTCGGCGGCCAGCTGGCATTCCTGGCGTTGCTGTTTGCGTTCCTGCTGGTCCTCGGTGCGGTACTGGACATCTTTTCAGCGCTCGTCCTGGTCGTGCCCCTGATCGTGACGGTGGCGGGCCGCTATCAGCTCGATCCCGTGCATCTCGGCATCCTGTTCGTCGCCAACATGGAACTGGGCTATCTGGCACCACCGATGGGCCGCAACCTGGTCGTCGCCAGCTACCGGTTCGATCGCCCGATACTGAGCGTTTACCGTGCGACCCTGCCGTTCCTGCTGGTGCTGCTGGTGACCGTCGTCATCATCACCTTCGTGCCGCAGCTGTCGCTCGCGCTGCTTGGCCGCTGAGGCCGCAACGCAGAGAGGAGTTCCTGCCATGCTGAGCCGATTCTTCCTGGTGTTCGTTGGCCTGGCGTCCTTCTGGCAGGCAAGTGCGGCAGAGGCCGGCGTGGTGGAGCACCTGCGGGTGCCTCCCGGTTTCTCGGTGCAGGTGTTCGCCCGGGTTCCGGGCGCACGTTCGCTCGCCCTCGGCGATGGCGGTACGCTGTTCGTCGGCACGATGCGTGGTGCGGGCGAGGTGTTTGCCGTGCAGACTCCCGCGGGGGGCGCACCGGTGATCAGGTCCATTGCGAAGGGCCTCCGGATGCCGAACGGTGTTGCTTTCCGGGGCGGTGCGCTCTACGTGGCCGAGCCGCAGCGTATCCTGCGCTTCGACGGGATCGAGCAACGGCTCGACGACCCGCCAACACCGGCGGTGGTAGTGGCCGACCTGCCGTTCAAAGGCATGCTGCACGCCTGGAAGTACCTTGCGTTCGGTCCCGACGGCCGCCTCTACGTGTCGGTGGGCGCGCCCTGCAACATCTGCGATGAGCCGGATTTCAGCGTCATCCTGCGCATGAACCCGGACGGTTCCGGGCGCGAGGTCTTTGCCAGCGGGGTGCGCAATTCCGTCGGGTTTACCTGGCATCCGCAGACGGGTGAGTTCTGGTTTACCGACAACGGGCGCGACCTGCTCGGCGACGATACGCCACCGTGCGAGCTGAACCGCGCGCCACGGTCCGGGCTGAATTTCGGTTTTCCTTTCTGTCACGGTGGCGTGGTACCGGATCCGGAATTCGGCAAGCTCGGGCGTTGCGAGGATGCCGTGCCGCCAGTCCAGGCGCTCGGGCCGCACGTGGCGCCGCTCGGCGTACGCTTCTATACGGGAACGATGTTTCCCGCACCGTACCGCAATCAGGTGTTCATCGCCGAGCACGGCTCCTGGAACCGCAGCAAGGAGGCCGGCAAGACCGGTCACCGGATCTCGCTGGTTCGTCTCGAAGGCCAGCGGGCCGTCGCCTACGAAACCTTCATGGACGGTTTTCTCGACGGTGACGAGGCGCTCGGCCGCCCCGTGGACCTGCTGGTGGCACCGGACGGTGCGCTGCTGGTGAGCGACGACAAGGCGGGGGCCATCTACCGGATCAGTTATCGTGCTCCTCAATGACGGCATGGCATGAGGTTTACATGAAATCATCCAATCCTTTCATCCGTCTGCTGCTGTGGCTCTGGCGGGGTCTCAATGTCCTGCGCCGCGTGTTGCACCTCGTGCTGCTGCTGGCGATCTTTGCCGTCCTGCTTGTCGGTCTGGGTGAGCCACCGATGTCCGTGCCGGACGGCGCGGCGCTGCTCGTCGATCCCGAGGGCGAACTCGTCGAGCAACTCGCCGGCGATCCGTTGACGCGGGCCTTTGGCGAATTGCGTGGCGACGGTGTCCACCAGGTCCTGGTGCGCGACCTGGTCGAGGCCATCGATATGGCAGCGGCGGATGAGCGCATCACCGCAATCGTGCTGCGCCTCGAATTGCTGGAGGCGAACGGGGTGCCGAAACTGCAGGCGATTGCAGCGGCGCTGCAGCGTGCACAGGCAGCCGGCAAGAAGGTGGTGGCGCTGGGAGATTCCTACGATCAGGCCCAGTACTACATCGCCGCGCATGCCGACGAGGTTTACCTGAACGACCTCGGTGCGGTATTCATCGATGGCTTCGGGTATTACCGCACGTTCCTCAAGGGTGCCCTCGACAAGCTGCGCGTGGACCTGAACGTCTTTCGCGTGGGCGAATACAAGTCCTTCGTCGAGCCCTTCATCCGCGATGACATGTCCGAGGAAGACAAGACGGCCAGCCGTCAATGGCTGCAGGGCATGTGGCAGGTCTATCAACGTGACGTGGTCGCGGCCCGCGAGCTGCCAGCGGGCAGCCTCGACGACTATGCCAACAATTTCACGCGTCACCTGCAGGCGGCGGGAGGCTCCGCTGCCCGGGCCGCCGTCGACCGCGGCCTGGTCGATGAACTGATGAATCGCCAGAAGTTTCGCGAGCACATGGCTGGGCTGGTGGGCGAGGGCGACGGCCAGACCGATGATGGATACAACACCATCGACTGGCGTTCGTACCTGTCGGTGATGCATCGCACACCGTCGCCGGCCGCCGACGGCGACAAGGTCGGGGTGATCGTCGCGGCTGGCCAGATCGTCGATGGCGAAGCGGCTCCGGGCGAAATCGGCGGTGACACGCTCGCTGCGCTGGTGCGCCAAGCGGCGCTCGACGAGGAGATCCGCGCGGTCGTGCTGCGGGTGGACAGCCCCGGCGGGAGCATGTTTGCCTCGGAGGTCGTGCGGGCGGAAATCGACAGCCTGAAAGCGGCCGGCAAGCCGCTGGTCGTGTCCATGGGCAGCCTGGCGGCCTCGGGTGGCTACTACATCTCGATGCCGGCCGACGAGATCTGGGCGAGCGAGGCGACCATTACCGGGTCGATCGGAGTTGGGGCGCTGGTGCCGACCGTGGATCGCGGGCTCGCCGCACTTGGCATCCACGTCGACGGCATCGGCACAACCGCACTGGCTGGTCAGGCCCGGCTCGATCGGCCGCTCGGTGCCGAGGCGCGCAGCATCCTCGAGCAGAGCGTGCAGGACGCCTACCGCGTCTTCATCGGCCATGTGGCCGAAGCGCGCGACATGGATCCAGCACGCGTCGACGAGATCGCACGCGGCCGCGTCTGGATCGGCAGCGATGCCAGGGAACTTGGCCTGGTGGATGAACTCGGCGACCTGCCCGCTGCGGTGGCCGCAGCTGCCGAAAAGGCCGGCTTGGCCGAGGACAGTTACACCATCGAATACGTCGAGCCGGAGCTCTCGCTGGTCGAGCAGCTGATGCGGCAATACGGTGTGCGGATCCTGGGCAATGTCACACGCCTCGGGCTGCGGTGGCCGACGCAGGCATCGCCGGCGCAGGAGCTGCTGCGCGCTGCCGGGAATGGCTGGCAGGAGCTGGCAGCACTCAACGATCCGCGGGGCCTGTATTACCTGTGCAACTGCGCAGCGCCGTGATGGCGGGCAGCCCGGGCGTCGGTCACGATGCCGGCGGCCGCCCCGGATAGTCGAACAGGACCAGGCGTGCGCCGGCATCGAGGTCGCACCACTGCGTGATCGGCGCTTCGATCACGACCAGCCCGCAGGGCGGGATGCTGCCGATACTGGCGCCCGTGAGCCGGTTGGCGAGGTCCGTGAGGCCCGGGTTGTGGCCGCAGACCAGGATGTCGTGGAACGCGTCGTCCTGGCGCGCCAGCACCTCGAGGATCAGCTTCGGTGGCGCCAGGTACAGGTCGGCCTCCCGCTGGAGGAACTCACGGGGATAAGCGAGTTCCTGCGCCACGAAGTACGCCGTCTGCAGCGCGCGTTGTGCCGGACTCGTCAGCAGCAGCGACGGTCGCGCCCCGCTGTCACGCAGGCGTTGTCCCATCAGCGGCGCGTCGCGCTTGCCTGATTCGTCGAGTGGGCGCTGCTGGTCCGGGGTGCCGGAGTCGGCCGGTGCGGCGCTGGCGTGCCGCAGGAGCGTGAGTCGCCTGGCCGCCGCCATGATCGCGGTCAGAGCAGGCCGGCTTCGAGCCGGGCCGCTTCCGACATCATGCTCTGGTTCCAGGGCGGATCGTAGACCAGTTCGACGGCTACCGCGGCGACCGTCGGCAACAGGCTGATCTTCTCGCGCACTTCCTCGACGAGGATCTCGCCCATGCCGCAGCCAGGTGCAGTGACGGTCATCTGGACGTCGATCGTGCGCGAACCTGACTGAGGGTCCGTGACGATGTGGCAATCGTAGACCAGGCCGAGGTCGACGATGTTGATCGGGATCTCCGGATCATAGACTGTGCGCATCTGGTCCCAGACCAGCGTGCGGAAATCATCGTCGGTGGCGCCCGGTTGCAGCACCGGCACCGGCGGTACATCGCGACCGAGGGCATCGGCATCCTTGCCAGCGACCCGATAGAGGTTGCCCTCGAAGTAAATCGTGAAGCTGCCTCCCATAGCCTGCGTGATGTAGACGAGGGAGCTGCGCTCGAGCCGCTCCGGGATCCCGGCCGGCACGGTCAACGCATCCAGATCGCGCCTGAGCGTCACCGGTTCGTTCATGGGGCCGAACATCATCGCGTTTCCGCCTCGGTGCTGACCGTCTGTGCCGCGCCGGTCAGTGCGGCCTGCAGTGTCCGCCAGGGCAGCGTGGCGCAGCGTACGCGCGCCGGGTAGGCGCGCACACCCGACAGGGCCTCGATCTCGCCGAGGTCCCGTGTGGCCGGCTGTCCCGCCAGGCGCGCCTCGACTTCGCCGGCGAGGTTCAGCGCTTCGGCGGTGCTGCACCCCGCAATCGCATCCGTCAGCATCGAGGCCGAGGCCAGCGAGATGGCGCAGCCGACGGCCTCGAAAGCGGCATCGCGGATGCGCTCGTGTTCCAGGTGCAGGTAGACGGTTATCCGGTCACCGCACAGCGGGTTGTGACCTTCCGCGTGAGCCTGTGCCGCGTCGATGCGGCGCTGGTTGTGCGGGTTACGGCTGTGGCGCAGGACGATGTCCTGATACAACCGGCCGAGCTGCGCGTCCGTCGTCATGGTTGCAGCATCCGCCTGGCGACGGCCAGGGCCGCCACCAGCCGGTCGATCTCGGCCGTGGTGTTGTAGAACGCGAACGAAGCACGCGCCGTGCCGGCGAGGCCGAAGCGCTCCATGACGGGCATGGCGCAATGGTGTCCGGTACGGATCGCCACGCCCTGGTGATCGAGAACCGTGCCGAGATCGTGGGGATGGATGCCGTCGATCGTGAACGAAACAACACCGGCCTTGTGGGCTGCCTGACCGACAATACGCACGCCGGGAACAGCACCGATCGCCTCCGTGGCATAGGCCAGCAGGCCGGCCTCATAGCGTTCGATCCTTTCCAGTCCGATTGCCTCCAGGTACTCGATGGCTGCACCGAGGCCGACAGTTCCGGCGACGTGCGGGGTGCCCGCCTCGAACCTGTACGGCAGCTCGTTGTAGACCGTACCGGTGAAACTGACGCTGAGGATCATGTCACCGCCGCCCTGGTACGGCGGCAGTCGCTCCAGCCATTCCTCGCGTCCGTAGAGAACCCCGATTCCGGTCGGACCGCACATCTTGTGCCCGGAAAAGGCGTAGAAATCGCAGTCGAGCGCGCGCACGTCCACGCGCTGGTGGGCGATGGCCTGGGCGCCATCGAGGAGCACGGGGATACCGCGCTGACGGGCGGCGGCGACGATCGCGGACACCGGGTTGACGGTGCCCAGTGCATTGGACACGTGCGCCATCGCCACCAGGCGCGTGCGCTCACCGAGCAGGCGGTGGTACTCGTCGAGCAGGATCTCGCCCCGGTCGTTGATCGGCACGACCACGAGGCGTGCGCCGCTGCGCTCACAGGCGAGTTGCCACGGCACGATGTTGGAGTGGTGCTCCAGGTGCGAGATGAGGATTTCGTCGCCGGGGCGAAGCGACTGACTGAAGGTGGCTGCAACGAGATTGATGGCTTCGGTAGTGCCACGGGTGAATACGATCTCACGCACGCTGCGGGCGTTGAGCAGCCGACGGGCCGCCTCGCGACCGTGCTCCTGGGCTTCGGTGGCGCGGTGGCTGAGCGTGTGCACGCCGCGGTGCACGTTGGCGTGATCGCATTCGTAGTAGCGGCTGATCGCATCGATCACCGCGCGGGGATGCTGGAACGAGGCGGCGTTGTCGAGGTAGGCGAGCGGATGGCCGTTGATGGCCTGGTGCAGGATCGGGAAGTCAGCCCGGATGCGCTCGACGTCGAACGCTGGCGCCGTCCGTCGTGCGTGCTGACCGGGCTGGTTCACGGACGGGCTCCGACAGCCGCCAGCCCCGGCAGTCGCGATTCGAGGATCCCGACGACCTGTGTTTCGAGCCCGCCAGGCGGCAGATGGCGCACGATTTCGCGTGCGAACGATGCGATCAGGAGCTGCCTGGCCTCTTCGGCGCCGATACCGCGCGAGCGCAGGTAAAACACGGCGTTGCGGTCAAGCTGGCCGGTGGTTGCACCGTGGCTGCAGCGCACGTCGTCGGCGTATATCTCCAGCTCCGGCTTGGTGTCGATTTCAGCGCGGTTCGAGAGCAGCAGGTTCTGGTTGGTGAGCCTGGCGTCCGTCTGGTTGGCGCCGGGGTGGACCACGATCCGGCCGTTGAAGACACCACGGCCGAAGCCATCGGCGATGCCGCGATAGACCTCATGGCTGCGGGTCCCGGGCGCACGGTGGTCGATACGCGTGTGGTTGTCGAGGTGGCGGGCTCCGTCGGCGAAAAACAGGCCGTGGCTGACCACCGTGGCGCCGGGTCCTGCCAGTTCGACTTCCAGGTCGTTGCGTGCCAGGCGTCCGCCGAGATCCAGGTGGAGCAGATCGACCGCGGCGTCGGCGTCGACCGTGAGTTGTTGGGTCCCGAGGTGGCAGCCCGCCTCGCCGAGGGCCTGCAGTTTGACGAACGCCAGGCGGGACCTGGTGGCGCAGGCGAGCGTCGTCGTCGACATGCCGACCGCCGACGCCGAGCCCAGATGATGCTCGATCACGGTCGCGGTGCTGCCGGGGCCCAGCCTGACGATTACGCCCGCATGGGCTGCGGTATTGCGGGAATGCAGGAAGACGACGTGCAAGGGGGCATCGAGAACGACGCCCTCGGCGATCTCCAGGACCAGGCCATCGCGCAGCAGGGCGGTCTTGAGGGCCGTTACCCCGCGTCCGGAATCCGCGGTTGAACCGTCCGGTCGGGGCGGTGCCACGAGACCAGCCAGCCCTGCCCCTGCCTGCGTCCAGGTCGCTCCTGCTACCCGGTCGAGTCGCGAAAGATCGGGCCGGAAGTGGCCATCGACAAACACGGCCAGGTCACCGTCTCCGATAGCCGGGATCTGGGCGCGAACCGAGTCGCTGCTGTCTGTCGCACCAGCCGATGCGCTGCTGGCGGCGGTGATGCACTGCGCTACAGGGCCGAGGTCCGTGTAGCGCCAGTCCTCCGCCGCGGTACCCGGCAGGCCGTACTGCTCGAACTGCTGCAGGGCTGTCGCCCGCTCGGCGGCAAGCCAGGCCGGACCGCCAGCGCGCGCCGCGAGGTCGCGGACGGCACGGTTCAGGACACCGGGATCCATCAGCCCACTCATTAGGCCGGGGCGCCGGCCCGCAGCCAGTCATAGCCGCGCGACTCGAGTTCGGTCGCCAGACCCTTGTCGCCGCTGCGCACGATCCGGCCGCCGGCCAGCACATGCACCACATCCGGGGCGATGTGGTCGAGCAGACGCTGGTAGTGGGTCACCAGGAGGAAGCCGCGCTGGCTGTTACGCAGGCTGTTCACGCCATTGGCAACGACTTTCAGCGCGTCGATGTCGAGCCCGGAATCGGTTTCGTCGAGGACGGCAAGCTGCGGCTCGAGCATCGTCATCTGGAAGATCTCGTTGCGCTTCTTCTCGCCGCCGGAGAAGCCTTCGTTCACGCCGCGGCTCATGAACTGCTCGCCCATCTGCATCAGTTTCGCCTTCTCGCGGGCCAGCTTCATGAAGGCGATGGCGTCGATTTCCTGTTCGCCGCGGTGGCGGCGCCGGGCATTGAGCGCGGCACGCAGCAGGTAGAGGTTGTTGACGCCCGGTATTTCCACCGGGTACTGGAAGCCCAGGAACACGCCCTCGCGGGCCCGTTCCTCGGGGGGCATTGCCAGCAGGTCATGGTCCCGATAGCTGACCGTGCCGGCCGTGACTTCGTAGCCGTCGCGTCCGGCGAGCACGTGGGCGAGCGTGCTCTTGCCGGACCCGTTCGGTCCCATGATGGCGTGCACTTCGCCGGCCCCGATTTTCAGCGACAGGCCCTTGAGGATGGCGTTGCCACCCACGCTCACGTGCAGGTTGTCGATCTTCAGCAGCATGGCGGTTCCAGGCCGGTTGTCAGCCGACCGCTCCTTCGAGGCTCACGTTGAGCAGGTTCTGTGCTTCTACCGCGAATTCCATGGGCAGTTCGCGGAACACTGACTTGCAGAAGCCATTGACGATGACGTTGACGGCGTCCTCCGCCGACAGGCCGCGCTGGCGGCAGTAGAACAGCTGGTCGTCCGAAATGCGCGACGTCGTGGCCTCGTGCTCTACCACTGCCGCGGGATTGCGCACCTCCATGTACGGATAGGTATGGGCGCTGCAGTGCGTGCCGATCAGCAGCGAGTCGCATTGCGTGAAGTTGCGGGCGCCCTCGGCTGTCGGGAACACCTTCACGAGACCCCGGTAGGACTGCTGGGCGCGTCCCGCCGAGATACCCTTGGACACGATGGTGCTGCGAGTATTGCGGCCGATGTGGATCATCTTGGTGCCGGTGTCGGCCTGCTGCAGGTTATTGGTGACCGCCACCGAATAGAACTCGCCGACGGAGTTTTCGCCACGCAGGACGCAGCTCGGATACTTCCAGGTGATGGCGGAGCCTGCCTCCACCTGGGTCCAGGAGATCTTCGAGTTGGCACCGCGGCAATCGCCGCGCTTGGTCACGAAATTGTAGATGCCGCCGATTCCGTGTTCGTCGCCCGGGTACCAGTTCTGGACCGTGGAATACTTGATCTCGGCGTCGCGCATGGCCACCAGCTCGACGACTGCGGCATGCAGCTGGTTTTCGTCCCGTTGCGGCGCCGTGCAGCCTTCGAGGTAGCTCACGTAGGAGCCCTCGTCGGCGATGATCAGCGTGCGCTCGAACTGGCCGGTCTTGGCGGCATTGATGCGGAAATAGG
>CAYQAR010000032.1:0-37202 GCA_964415505.1 uncultured Chromatiaceae bacterium
GCGAGGGTGGACGCACCGTGGGCGCCGGCGTGGTCGCCAAGATCATCGAGTAAGAACGTGGAAGCGGCGACAGCCGCGATTGTTTGACGGAATCGCGGCCGAGACCGCTCCTGCAGGAGAGATGACGAGATGGCGAAAAATCAGAACATCCGGATCCGGCTCAAGGCCTTCGATCACCGGCTGATAGACAACTCGGCCCGGGAGATCGTGGAGACGGCCAAGCGCACCGGCGCCCAGGTTCGTGGTCCGGTACCGCTGCCGACCAAGACAGAGCGATTCACCGTGCTGATCTCGCCCCACGCGGACAAAGACGCCCGGGACCAGTACGAGTTGCGTACCCACAAGCGCCTGATGGACATCATGGAGCCCACGGACAAGACCGTGGACGCCTTGATGAAGCTGGAACTGCCGGCAGGGGTGGATGTGCAGATCAAATTGAACTGATCCTGACTGCTGCACTATAATTACCGGCTCACTGTCGCCCGAGGCAGGAAAACCTGCGTCGGGCTTTGTGCTGCAAGGCGGGATGGCCCGGGCCGTGGGCCGTCCTGGCCGCCGAGGGACGAATAACAGGGCTGCCCTGATGTGGCGGCAGCCAGGGGAAGCTCCCCGGCGTGTAGCGATCGATTTTGGTACCCAGAGAACCCGTTCCCGAAAGGGTCCGGGCAAGAGAAGTTCGACATGACCATTGGTCTGGTAGGTCGCAAGTGCGGGATGACGCGCGTCTTTACGGACGACGGCGCCGCCGTGCCCGTTACCGTCATCGAAGTCCTGCCCAACAGGGTTACCCGGGTCCTGACCGAGGACTCCAACGGCTATACGGCCGTGCAGGTCACGACGGGGCAGCGCAATCCCTCCCGCCTGAGCAAGGCGGTGGCCGGCAGCTATGCCAAGGCGGCGGTGCAGCCGGGTGAGGGCCTGTGGGAGTTCCGGGCCACGGCCGAGGAGCTCGCCGAGCTGCAACCGGGTGCCGAACTGAAGGCCGACCGGTTCCAGCCCGGGCAGTACGTCGATGTCGCCGGGACCACGATCGGCAAGGGCTATGCCGGCACCATCAAGCGCCACCACTTCAGCTCCCAGGACGCATCGCACGGCAACTCGGTGTCGCACCGGGCGCCCGGATCTATTGGCCAGCGCCAGTTCCCGGGGCGCGTCTTCCCTGGCAAGCGCATGGCAGGACACCTCGGTGACGCCCGGCGGACGACCCAGAACCTCCAGGTCGTGCGCGTCGACGCCGAGCGCGGCCTGCTGCTCGTGAAGGGTGCGGTCCCCGGCCATCGCGACGGTCGGCTGGTCGTGACGCCGGCCGTCAAGGCGCCGAAATCGGCCGCTGCCAACGGGTAGGGGTGAACATGAAGCTGACGGTACAAGGCGGCGGTGCGCTCGATGTCTCCGAGCAGAATTTCGCCGCGCCCTTCAACGAGTCCCTGGTCCACCAGGTTCTGACTGCCTATCGCGCTGGTTCACGGGCCGGCACCAAGGCCCAGAAGACGCGTGCCGAGGTTCGCGGTGGCGGTTCCAAGCCCTGGAAGCAGAAAGGCACCGGTCAGGCGCGCGCTGGTACCACACGCGGCCCGATCTGGGTGGGTGGTGGTAGGGCATTTGCCGCAAAGCCGCGCGACTTCGCCCAGAAGGTCAATCGAAAGATGTACCGGGCAGCCCTGCGCGGCGTCCTGTCCCAGTTGTTGCGTGAAGAGCGGCTGCTGGTGATCGAAGGTCTCGATCTCGAGCAGCCGAAAACCCGTGATCTGGTGTCGCGGCTGAAGGGGCTGGATCTCGACCACGTGTTGATCCTGGTCGAGCGTTACGACGAGAAACTGTGCCTCGCGGCCCGCAACGTCCCCTGGGTCGACGTGCTGGCGGTCACCGAGGTCAATCCGGTGAGCCTGGTCCGGTTCGACAAGGTTCTTGCCACCGCAGCCGCCGTGCGCAGCCTCGAGGAGCGCCTGTCATGACCGCCGCGTACGCCAAGGAGCGCCTGATGTCGGTGGTCCTCGGACCGCACCTGTCCGAAAAAAGTGCGATCACCGGCGAACGGGACAAGCAGATTGTGTTCCGCGTGCGCCGTGATTCCACCAAGGACGAAATCCGGCGCGCCGTCGAGTTGCTGTTCGACGTCAAGGTGGATGGTGTTCAGGTCGTCAGCGTCAAGGGCAAGGCCAAGCGGTTCGGTCGTACCCCGGGCCGGCGCAAGGACTGGAAGAAGGCCTACGTGAGCCTCGCCGAGGGCAGCGACATTAACTTCATGGGCGCCGACTGAGGCCCGCGGGGACCAGGAACATGCCTCTGCAACAGTTCAAACCAACATCGCCCGGTCGCCGGTTCGTCATCCGGGTGACAACGCCCGAGCTGCACAAGGGCGAACCGCATGCCGCGCTCGTCACCAAGCGCGACGCGCATGCTGGCCACAACAACCATGGACGTATCACCACGCGTCACCGCGGCGGTGGTCACAAGCGCCGCTACCGGGTCATCGATTTCCGTCGTGACAAGGATGGCATCGCCGGGCGTGTCGAGCGCCTCGAGTATGATCCGAACCGTACTGCGCACCTGGCGCTTGTCCTGTACGCCGATGGCGAGCGCCGCTACATCATTGCGCCCAAGGGGCTTGCCGCTGGTGACGCCGTGATGTCCGGCCGCGACGCTGCGATCAAGACCGGCAACACGCTGCCGCTGCGCAATATTCCGGTGGGTACCCTGATTCACTGCGTCGAACTCAAGCCCGGCAAGGGTGCACAGATCGCGCGTGCCGCTGGCGGTGGCGTACAGATCGTCGCGCGCGAGGGCGCTTACGCGACCCTGCGCATGCGGTCGGGTGAAATGCGGATGGTACACGTCGAATGCCGCGCGACCATTGGCGAGGTCGGGCACGGTGAGCACAACCTAGAGAGCCTCGGCAAGGCCGGCGCCAAGCGCTGGCGCGGGGTCCGCCCGACGGTGCGCGGCGTCGCCATGAATCCGGTGGACCACCCGCTTGGCGGCGGTGAGGGCAAGAGCTCGGGTGGTCGCCACCCGGTGTCGCCCTGGGGTCTGCCGACGAAGGGCTACAAGACCCGCAACAACAAGCGCACGAACCGGATGATCGTCCGGGATCGCCGCAAGAAGTAACGCATCCCGATTGCGCTCATTGGAGAGTTGACAGGTGCCACGCTCGGTTAAGAAGGGTCCTTTCGTGGACATGCATCTCGCCGCCAAGGTCAGGCAGGCGGTGCAGACCAACAGCCGTCGGCCGATCAAGACCTGGTCGCGCCGGTCCATGGTCCTGCCGGAGATGATCGGCCTGACCATCGCCGTACACAACGGGCGCGATCACGTGCCGGTGCTGGTCACCGAAAACATGGTGGGACACAAGCTCGGCGAGTTCGCCGCGACCCGCACCTTCAAGGGTCATTCGGGTGACCGCAAGACCAAGCCGGCCGAGGCGCCGAAGGGTTAGTGCCATGCAGGTAACTGCAGTATTGCGTCACGCACGCATTTCCCCGCAGAAGTGTCGGTTGGTGGCCGACGCGGTACGGGGTGCTCCGGTCGGCAAGGCGCTGCAGATTCTGGCGTTCATGCCGAAGAAGGGTGCACGCATCGTCAAGAAAGTGCTGGAGTCGGCTGTGGCCAACGCCGAGCACAACCACGGTGCCGATATCGACGAGTTGAAGGTTGCCGTAATCATGGTGGACGAGGCGCCGACGCTGCGTCGTTACGCTGCCCGTGCCAAGGGACGCGGCACCCGCATCACCAAGCGCAACAGCCACATCACCATCCGGGTCGCGGACGAGTAAGGAAGCTTCGCCATGGGTCACAAAGTCAACCCGATCGGGATCCGGCTCGGTATCACACGCGACTGGTCGTCGAAGTGGTTTGCCGACACGCGCACGTTTCCCGCCTACCTGGACGCTGATTTCCGCATTCGCGAGTTCGTGCGCGCGAAGCTGAGCGAGGCCTCCGTCAGCCTGATCCAGATCGAGCGGCCGGCGCGCAAGGTGCACATCACCATTCACACCGCCCGACCTGGGGTGGTGATCGGCAAGAAAGGCGAGGACATCGAAAGCCTGCGGCTCGGCGTCGCGCGCATGCTGCGCCTGCCCGTGAACGACGTGCGGCTGAACATCGCCGAGATCCGCAAGCCGGAGCTCGATGCCTACCTCGTCGCCGAGGGTATCGCCCAGCAGCTCGAGCGGCGCGTCATGTTCCGTCGCGCCATGAAGCGCGCAGTCACCAACACCATGCGCCTCGGCGCACTCGGCGTGAAGATCCGGGTGTCGGGCCGGCTGAACGGCTCCGAGATTGCCCGTTCGGAATGGTACCGGGAGGGTCGGGTGCCGCTGCACACGTTCCGTGCTGACATCGACTACGGCCTGGCCGAAGCGCGTACCACCTACGGGGTCATCGGCGTGAAGGTGTGGATCTTCCGCGGCGAGGTCTTCGACAAGGCCGAGGCCACTGCCGAACCGGCCGCCGAACCGGCCGCAGCGAACTAGCGGATCAGCAGCCATGATGCAGCCCAAGCGCACCAAGTTCCGCAAGCAGTTCAAGGGCCGAAACCGCGGCCTCGCCCACCGTGGCAGCACCGTCGCGTTCGGTGACTTCGGTCTCAAGGTCACCGAGCGTGGCCGGCTGACGGCGCGACAGATCGAAGCGGCGCGGCGGGCAATGACCCGCTTCATCAAGCGCGGCGGCAAGGTCTGGATCCGGGTGTTTCCGGACAAGCCCATTACCCAGAAGCCCCTCGAAGTTCGGCAGGGCAAGGGCAAGGGCAACGTCGAGTATTGGGCCGCAGTGGTTCAGCCAGGAAAGATCCTCTACGAGATGGACGGCGTCACCGAGGAAATCGCGCGCGAAGCGTTCAAGCTGGCGGCCGCCAAGCTGCCGCTCGCGACCGTCGTGGTGACGCGACAGGTGATCTGACATGAGCGTCAAGGAATTCAACGACAAGAGCAGCGCTGAACTCGCCGAGCAGCTCGTCGCGCTCCGGCGTGAACAGTTCAACCTGCGTGTGCAGCAGGCAACGGGCGAGCAGGCACGTGCAGACCAGGTCAAGCGCGTGCGCCGTGACATAGCGCGCCTGAAGACCGTGATGCGTCAACGTGAGCTGCGCGAAGCTGCAGCGGGGAACCGTCAATGAGTGAGCAGAACCAGGCCGCCGCAGGCGCCGACAGCGGGCGGACGATGACCGGCCGTGTCGTCAGCAACAAGATGCAGAAGACGGTATCTGTCGCCGTGGAGCGCGTGGTGCGGCATCCCGTTTTCGGAAAGTACATCCGCCGTACCACCCAGCTGCTGGCTCACGACGAGGCCAATGCATGTCGTGAGGGAGACCTGGTGTCGATCGTGGAGTGCCGGCCGATTTCGCGGCACAAGAGCTGGCGCGTCGCAGAGATCCTGCAGCGCGCCGAGACCCAGTAAACCTGTATTCCGGATTGGCAGGACCCGACCATGATTCAGATGCGGACGATGCTGAACGCGGCTGACAACAGCGGCGCGCGGCGCCTGATGTGCATCAAGGTGCTGGGCGGCTCCAAGCGCCGCTATGCCAGCGTGGGTGACGTCATCAAGGTCAGCATCAAGGACGCGATCCCCAAGGGACGTGTCAAGAAGGGTGAGGTCTACAGCGCAGTCGTCGTGCGTACGACCAAGGGCGTGCGTCGACCGGACGGTTCGCTGATCCGCTTCGATGACAACGCTGCCGTATTGCTCAGCAACAAGCTCGAGCCGATCGGCACGCGCATCTTCGGGCCTGTCACCCGTGAGCTGCGCACCGAAAATTTCATGAAGATCATCTCGCTGGCGCCGGAAGTACTCTGAGCGTAGCGCCGGACGGAGTTGTTATGAAGAAAATCCGCAAGGGCGACGAGGTCATCGTCATCACCGGCCGCGACAAGGGCCGGCGGGGCACTGTGGTGCGCGTGGACGGTGACCGGCTGGTCGTCGAGAACGTCAACGTGGTCAAGAAGCATCAGAAGCCGAACCCCGCCAAGAACGTCACCGGCGGCATCGTCGAGAAGGAAATGTCGCTGCACATCTCCAACGTGATGCTCTTCAATCCGACGGCCCGCAAGGGCGACCGGGTGGGCGTCAAGGCACTGGAAGACGGCCGCCGGGTGCGAATCTTCCGGTCGAACAGCGAAGTGGTGGATATCTAGTCCGCGTACCGACGCGGAACAGGACGCAGGCCATGGCCAGGTTGCACACGTACTACGAGAAGGAAGTGGTGGCGAAGCTCAAGCAGCAGCTTGGGCTCGCCAACGCCCTCGAGGTCCCGCGCATCACCAAGATCACCCTGAACATGGGTGTCGGCGAGGCGATCAACGACAAGAAGATCGTCGACAAGGCGATGGCCGATCTGATGGCCATCAGCGGCCAGAAGCCGGTGGCGACGAAGGCGCGCAAGTCGGTGGCGACTTTCAAGATCCGCCAGGGCCAGCTGATCGGCTGCAAGGTCACATTGCGCCGCCGGCGCATGTACGAGTTCCTCGACCGGCTCATCAACGTGGCGATTCCGCGAATCCGTGACTTTCGCGGCCTGAACGCGCGTTCCTTCGATGGCCAGGGCAACTACAGCCTCGGCATCCAGGAGCAGATCATTTTCCCGGAGATCGACTTCAGCCAGATCGATGCGGTTCGCGGTCTGGACGTGACGATCACCACCACGGCCCAGAGTGACGCCCACGCGCGGGCACTGCTCGAGGCATTCAACTTTCCGTTCCGCAAGTAACGGCCGCAGCGGCCACACGAGCACAGAAGGCCTATGGCAAAGAAATCCATGGTTTTGCGCGAGCAGAAGCGGCTGCGTACGGTGCAGCGCTATGCGAAGAAGCGCGCGGCTCTGAAGTCGATCATCCAGAGTCCGTCGAGCAGCGACGAGCAGCGTAGCGAGGCGATCGAGAAGCTGCAGGCGCTGCCGCGCGATGCCAGCCCCAGCCGCCTGCGCAACCGCTGCGCAATCACCGGCCGTCCGAAGGGCTTCTTCCGCAAGTTCGGCCTGGCGCGCAACAAGCTGCGCGAGCAGGCGATGGCGGGCAACGTCCCGGGCCTCACCAAGGCGAGCTGGTAACCGGCCAGGAGCATCGTATTCATGAGCATGACCGATCCCATTGCTGACATGCTGACCAGGATCCGCAACGGCCAGGCCGTCGGGCTGAAGTCGGTGGCAATGCCGTCGTCGAAGCGCAAGGAAGCCATTGCGGCCGTACTGCGCGACGAGGGCTATATCGCTGGCTTCGAGGCTGTCGACCAGCCTGGTCACCAGCGCGAGCTGACCGTGGAGCTGAAGTATTTCGACGGCAAGCCCGTCATCGAGCAGTTGCGGCGGATTAGTCGTCCTGGCCTGCGTACCTACCGGCGCAAGGACAAGCTGCCGAAGGTGATGGGTGGGCTCGGTGTGGCGATTGTCTCCACCCCGGCAGGTGTCATGAGCGACAGGGCTGCGCGCGCCAGGGGCTACGGCGGCGAAGTCATCTGCGTGGTTGCCTAAGGGCCTGTCCCGTTCGCTGACTGGATCAACCTATGTCAAGAGTCGGAAAAAAGCCGGTCGAACTGCCGAAGGGCGTGGAAATGACGGTCGCCGGTGCCAACGTCAGGGTGAAGGGCCCGAAGGGCGAACTGACGCTGGCGGTCGACCCGCAGGTCGCAGTCAACGTCGAGGCCGGCAAGGCCAACGTCGTGACCCGCTCGGCGACACGCAGCGCGCGGGTCGTTTCCGGGACCACGCGCGCGCTTCTCGCCAACATGGTCACCGGAGTCACCAAGGGGTTCGAGCGCAAGCTCGAACTCGTCGGCGTCGGTTATCGCGCCCAGGCCCAGGGCCGCAAGCTCAACCTGACGCTCGGATTTTCGCACCCCGTTGCCTACCCGGTGCCGGACGGCATCACCGTGGAGACGCCGAGCCAGACGGAGATTGTCATCAAGGGCACGGATCGGCAGAAGGTCGGCCAGGTGGCCGCCGAGATCCGCCACTACCGCGAGCCGGAGCCCTACAAGGGCAAGGGCGTGCGTTTCGCGGGCGAGCAGGTGATCCTCAAGGAAGCCAAGAAGAAGTAAGGCCGGACGACCCGCCTTACCGGACGGAACAGGTCATGAGAAAGTACGAGGCAAGAATGCGCCGCGCCCGCAAGGGCCGGTCCCACATCCGGGAGATGGGCGTGCACCGCCTGACGGTGCACCGCACGCCGCATCACATCTATGCCCAGGTGATTGCACCGGATGGTGGCACCGTGGTTGCTGCTGCTTCGACGGTGCAGGAAGCGGTGTGCGCGGGCCTGAAGGGCACGAGCAACGTCGCCGCAGCCGTGGCAGTCGGCAAGGCGATCGCCGAGCGTGCCCGTGGCGCCGGCGTCACCAAGGTCGCCTTCGACCGCTCCGGCTTCCGGTTCCACGGCCGCGTCAAGGCGCTGGCCGACGCTGCCCGCGAAAGCGGGCTCGAGTTCTGAGGTAGGTCATCATGGCGCGAGTTGATCAGGCACAGTCTTCCCCGTCCAGCGGCTCTCCCGATGATTTCATGGAGAAGCTGGTGACCGTGAACCGGGTGGCCAAGGTCGTCAAGGGCGGCCGGCAGTTCGGCTTCACGGCGCTCACGGTCGTCGGCGACGGCAAGGGCCAGGTCGCGTTTGGCTACGGCAAGGCCCGCGAGGTGCCGAATGCCATCCAGAAGGCGATGCAGGCCGCCCGCAAGAACATGAAACGCGTCGACCTGCGCAGGGACACCCTGCACTGCGCCTTGACCGGCGCCCACGGTGCCACGCGTGTCTACATGCAGCCGGCAGCCGACGGTACCGGCATCATCGCCGGCGGCGCGATGCGCGCGGTGCTCGAGTGTGCCGGCGTGCGCAACGTGCTCGCCAAGATCTACGGCTCGCGCAATCCGATCAACGTCGTGCGTGCCACCATCAATGCGCTGCAGGACTCCCGCTCGCCCGAAATGATCGCGGCCAAGCGCGGCAAGTCCGTGAGCGAGATCCAGGACTGACCCCATGGCGAGCAACAGGAAGATCAAGGTCACGCTGGTGAGGAGTCCGTTCGGCCGCATCGCCGCGCACCGCGCCTGCGTCAGCGGACTCGGCCTGCGCAAGATCCGCCAGAGCGTGATTGTCACTGATACCCCGCAGACCCGCGGCATGATCGAGCGGGTGGCCTACATGCTGCAGGTGGAGGAAGCCTGATGCGCCTCAATTCACTGAAGCCCGGTGGCCGCAAGGCGCCGAAGCGGCTGGGACGTGGCAGTTCCGCCGGCCAGGGCAAGACCTGCGGCCGCGGCCACAAGGGCCAGCGCGCCCGTGCCGGCGGTTACCACAAGGTGGGCTTCGAGGGCGGCCAGATGCCGCTGCAGCGACGCCTGCCGAAGATCGGCTTCAATTCCGCGAAGGCCGCCGAGACCGCCGAGGTGCGCCTGCACGAACTGGCCATCCCGAGCGACGACGTGATCGATCTCGACAGCCTGAAGCGGGCCGGCATCGTGCACCAGCAGGCAACCCGGGTGAAGGTCATCCTTTCGGGCGCCTTGGCCAAGGCGGTTACCGTGCGCGGCCTCGCCCTGACGGCCGGCGCGCGCAAGGCGATCGAGGCTGCCGGCGGCAGCATCCAGGACTAGCCGGTCCGCAACCGGTCAGCCAGACGAGACGAGGACAGGAGACGTGGCAAAAGGAGGCTTGGTCAATCCGGCGGCAGCGCTGGCTGAAGCGACCCGATTCGCCGACCTCAAGCAGCGTCTGCTGTTCCTGATGGGGGCGCTGGTCGTTTATCGCGTCGGTACGTTCATTCCAGTGCCCGGCATCGACCCGCAGGCGCTCGAACGTTTCATCCAGCAGCAGGCTGGCACGATCCTCTCCATGTTCAACATGTTCTCCGGCGGTGCGCTGGAGCGCATGAGCATGTTTGCCCTGGGAATCATGCCGTATATCTCCGCGTCCATCATCCTGCAGATGGCGGCGGTCGTCGTGCCCTCGCTCGCTGCCATCAAGAAGGAGGGCGAGGCGGGACGGCGCAAGATCACGCAGTGGACGCGCTACGGCACCGTGCTGCTCGCGGCCTTCCAGGCGGTGGGCGCATCGGTGGCACTCCAGAACCAGGGATTGGCCATCAACCCGGGCTTCAACTTCGTCTTTACGGCAACGGTAACGCTGATCACCGGCACGATCTTCCTGATGTGGCTCGGGGAGCAGATCACCGAGCGCGGCATCGGCAACGGCATTTCGATGATCATCCTCGCGAGCATCGTCGCGGGGCTGCCGTCGGCAATCGGTGGCACCCTCGAGTTGGTCAACACGGGTGAGTTGTCGATCATCCTGGCCCTGTTCCTGATCGCGGTGGTGCTCGCCGTTACCGGAGCCGTGGTGTTCATGGAGCGGGCGCAGCGGCGCATTCCGGTGCACTACGCAAAGCGCCAGCAGGGGCGGCGCATGTACGCCGGGCAGTCCACGCACCTGCCGTTCAAGATCAACATGTCGGGTGTGATCCCGCCAATCTTTGCCTCGAGCATCATCCTGTTCCCGGCGACAATTGCCAGCTGGTTCGGCACCAATCCCAACATGGGGTGGCTGCAGACCGTGGCGGCCGAACTGGCTCCGGGTCAGCCGCTGTACGACCTGTTGTACGGGGCGCTGATCCTGTTTTTCTGCTTTTTCTACACGGCGCTGGTTTTCGATGCCCGCGAGACGGCCGACAACCTCAAGCGATCCGGGGCCTTTCTCCCCGGAATCCGTCCGGGCCAGCAGACGGCGGAGTACATCGACCGGGTGCTTACGCGCCTCACTTTCTGGGGCGGCCTCTACGTCATGGCCGTGTGCCTGTTGCCACAGTTCATGATCACCTATCTCAAGGTGCCGTTTTATTTTGGCGGTACATCGCTGCTCATCATCGTGGTGAGCAGCATGGACTTCATGGCGCAATTGCAGGCTCACATGATGTCGCACCAGTACAAGGGCCTGCTCGAGAAGGCGAACCTGCGGGGCTACGGTCGCGCGGGTCAGCTGCGTTGAGCCCGGCGCAGCCATGGCGCTTTCCGGTTTCGGTCGGGCCGCCCGCTGAGAGCACGGGTAATTCGGGAGTCTGGACATGAAAGTTCGTCCTTCGGTCAAGCGGATCTGCAGGAACTGCAAGATCATTCGTCGTAACGGCAAGGTCCGGGTGATCTGCTCGGATCCCCGGCACAAGCAGCGCCAGGGCTGAGTGGCCCGGGCCAAGTTGGAGATCGCATAGATGGCGCGTATTGCGGGCAT
Organism: uncultured Chromatiaceae bacterium; assembly: GCA_964415505.1. GTDB lineage: Bacteria > Pseudomonadota > Gammaproteobacteria > Steroidobacterales > QUBU01. The sequence continues at coordinate 11,205 of CAYQAR010000032.1, forward strand.
CAATATTCCGGCGAACAAGCACGTGGTGATCGCCCTGACCAGCATCTACGGGATCGGCCGTAGCCGTGCGGCACGGTTGTGCGAGGCAGCGGGTATCCCGGCCGATACGAAGGTCAAGGACCTCACCGAGCCGGAGGTCGAGAAGTTGCGCATCGAGATTGGGCGCTTTCCGGTCGAAGGTGACCTGCGCCGTCAGGTGTCGATGAACATCAAGCGGCTCATGGATCTTGGCACCTACCGTGGCCAGCGGCACCGCAAGGGCCTGCCACTGCGTGGCCAGCGTACCCGTACCAATGCCCGCACCCGCAAGGGACCGCGGCGTGCCATCAAGAAGTAACGCCACGAGGCGGAGTCCGACCAGATGAATACTCAGCAGCCCGCGACGCCGCAGAAGGCGCGCAAGAAGGTCAAGAAGCACGTCGTGGACGGCATCGCCCACATCCATGCTTCGTTCAACAACACCATCGTGACCATCACCGACCGGCAGGGCAACGTGCTCTCGTGGGCCTCGGCTGGCGGCTGTGGCTTCCGTGGTTCGCGCAAGAGCACGCCATTCGCCGCGCAGGTCGCTGCGGAAAAGGCTGGAGTGGCTGCGCTCGAGCATGGCGTCAAGGCGCTCGAGGTGCGGGTGCAGGGACCCGGGCCGGGCCGTGAGTCGGCGGTCCGCTCGCTCAACTCGGTCGGCTTCAAGATCTCGAACATCGAGGACGTCACGCCGATCCCGCACAACGGTTGCCGCCCGCCGAAGAAGCGGCGCGTGTAGAGGAAGATCATTCATGGCCAGATACCTGGGACCCGTCTGCAAGCTCTCCCGCCGGGAGGGAACCGACCTCTTCCTGAAGAGCGGCATCAAGCCGCTCGAGCAGAAGTGCAAGCTCGAGTCACCGCCGGGCGCTGCGCAGGGCGCACGCAAGGGCCGCCTGTCGGACTACGGGCTGCAGCTGCGTGAGAAGCAGAAGCTGCGCCGCATGTACGGCATCCTCGAGCGGCAGTTCCGCACGTATTACCGGAAGGCGACCCACATGAAAGGCTCCACGGGTGAGAACCTGTTGAAGATCCTCGAGGGACGCCTGGACAACACCGTCTACCGCATGGGCTTCGCAGCGACGCGCGCCGAAGCACGCCAGCTCGTTGGGCATCGTGCGGTGCTGGTCAACAACCGGATCGTCAATATTCCTTCGTACCAGGTCGCGGCGGGTGACACCATCGAGATCCGCGAAAAGGCCAAGAAGCAAACCCGGATCCAGAGTGCCCTGACGATTGCCAGCCAGGTCGGGTTTCCGGACTGGGTGCAGGTGGACGACAAGAAGATGGTGGGTATCCTCAAGCAGGTGCCCGCTCGTGAAGACATCCTGCCCGACATCAACGAAAACCTCGTCGTCGAGCTCTATTCCAAGTAAGCGGGAGGCCTCAGGCCATGCCGGACATCATCAGCGAATTCCTGAAGCCGCGCAGCGTGAGGGTGCAGCCCGAGAGCGCCACGCGAGCGCGCATCATCATCGAACCGTTCGAGCGCGGTTTTGGTCATACGCTGGGTAACGCCCTGCGCCGCATCCTGCTGTCGAGCATGCCTGGCGCCGCCGTGACCGAAGTCGAGATCGACGGTGTGCTGCACGAGTACACGGCGATCGAGGGCGTGCAGGAGGACGTGGTCGAGGTCCTGCTCAACCTGAAGCTGCTCGCGATCCGCATGCACGCGCGCGACCGTACCGAACTCACCCTCGCCAAGAAGGGGCCTGGCCCGGTGCGCGCCGGTGACATCGCCACCGACCACGACGTCGAGATCGTCAACCCGGAACTCGTCATTGCCAACCTGACGAGCGCGGGTGAGCTGAAGATGATGCTCACCATCGAGCGCGGCCGCGGCTACCGCCCGGCGACGCAGCGGCTCAACTTCGAAGGCCAGACGTCCGGCCCGATCGGCCGGCTGCAGCTCGACGCATCCTTCAGCCCGATCCGGCGGGTCAGCTACAACGTCGAGGCGGCCCGTGTGGAACAGCGCACCGACCTCGACAAGCTGATCCTCGACGTCGAGACCAACGGCACCATCGATGCCGAGGAAGCCGTACGTCGCGCCGGCAACATCCTCACCGACCAGCTCGAGGTGTTCGTCGACCTGCGTGGCAAGGACGAAGGTGGTGCCGCCACCGCGGAGACGCAGATCGACCCGATCCTGATGCGGCCGGTGGACGAACTCGAACTCACCGTTCGCTCGGCCAACTGTCTCAAGGCAGAGAACATCAACTACATCGGGGACCTGGTGCAGCGTACCGAGGTCGAACTGCTGCGCACCCCGAACCTGGGCAAGAAGTCGCTCACCGAGATCAAGGAAGTGCTCGAGAGCCATGGTCTGTCCCTCGGCATGCGCGTCGACGGCTGGCCCCCGCCGGGCCTGATGCGCGACGACAAGGCGGCCTGAGCGCCCGGCGCGTAACATCCAGCAAGGAAGACAGCCATGCGACACAAGAAGGCCGGGCGTATCCTCGGCAGGAAGAGCAGCCATCGCACCGCCATGTACCGCAACATGGCTGCTTCGCTGATTCGCCATGAGACCCTGCGTACCACGGTCCCGAAGGCGAAGGAACTGCGTCGCGTGGTCGAGCCCCTGATCACGCTCGCCAAGCAGGACGGTCCCTCGCGTCGGCGGCTGGCGTTCGACCGCCTGCGTGACCGGGACGGCGTGACCAAGCTGTTCAACGAACTCGGGCCACGGTTCAGCAAGCGTCCTGGCGGTTACCTGCGGATCCTCAAGATGGGCTATCGTCCCGGTGACGCCGCGCCGATGGCCCTGGTGATGCTGCTGGATCAGCCTGAGAAGCCGAAGGCCGGCACCGCCGCCTGAGCGTCCTTTCCCGGGCCGCATCCGGGTCCGGTTGCACTCTGGCTGCGCAGGAGCAGCATTCCCCGGCCTGATGGGCTGCAGGACTGCAGCCGGTCGCGGCTGTAGCCGTCCTACGGCGCCGCGATCGGGCCAGTCGTCTGCTTGAGTTCCTCGATCTGCCGCGCAATGTGCTCCGGCGACTTGGTATTGCGGGCGAGCAGTGCGTAGACGGCCGGGATCAGGAACAGCGTCAGGAATACCGAGACCAGCACGCCAAAGAACACCACGGCACCGATCGTCTGGCGTGACTCGGTTCCGGCGCCGCTGGCGAGGATCAGCGGCAACGCCCCGAAGGCCGTGCAGAGACTGGTCATCACCACCGGACGCAGTCTGATCGTCGCTGCGGCGATGACTGCATCCACCAGCGGCTGGCCGCGATCGCGCAGCTGGTTCGCGAACTCGACGATGAGGATGCCGTTCTTGGCGGCGAGTCCGATCAGCATCACAGCCCCGATCTGGCTGTAGACATTGATCGAGGAGCCCATGAGCCACAGCCCGAGCAGGCCGCCGGTGACGGCCAGCGGCACGGTGCCCATGATGATCAGCGGGTGACGGAAGCTCTCGAACTGTGCGGCCAGGACCAGGAAGCACACCACCAGCGCCAGCAGGAAGGTGAAGTAGATGGCGCCGCCTGACACCTTGAACTCGCGTGACTCGCCGTCGTAGTCGATGCGGACCCCCTCCGGCAGTTCCGCAGCGACGACACCTTCCATGTAGGCCAGCGCTTCGCCGAGCGAGTAGCCGGGCGCGAGTCCGCCGATCAGCGTGATGGAACGCAGCTGGTTGAAGCGTTTCAGTTCGCGTGGCCCGGCGATCTCCTGCAGCGTCACCAGGTTGGCGAGCGGGATGAGCTGGCGTGATGCACCGGATCGCACGTAGATGTTGCCAAGGTCCGCTGGCGTTGCGCGGTCTTCGGGACGCGCCTGGACCACCACGTTGTACTCCTCGCCGCGCTCGACAAACGTCGTGACGATGCGCGAGCCGAGCATGGTCTCGAGCGTGCGGCCGACGGCGGTCAGCGAGACGCCGAGGTCGAAGGCGCGGTTGCGGTCGATGCCGACCATGATCTTCGGCTTCTGCTCGAAGAAATCCGAGCGCAGCCCCACGATCCGCGGATTCTCGCGTCGTACGCGGTCGAGAACCTTGTCGCGCCACGAGGCAAGTTCTTCGTAGCTCGTGCCACCGAGCACGACCTGCACTGGCTGGCCACCACCGCGCACACCGAGGCTCGGCGGCAGGAATACCTGGGCCGTGACACCCGGGATGCGGTCGAGCTTCTGGCGGAATTCCTGGGCCAGTTCCGGGGAACCCCTGTCCCGCTCGCCCCAGTTCGTCAGGGGGACGTAGACGAATCCAGTGCTGACATCCCCGCCAGCGCCCCACATGCCGGTGCGGGAAACCACGCGCCGGGCGTAGCCGCTGGCCACGTAGGGCTCGAGCACGTCCTCGACCAGGTGCAGCTGCCGGTCCATGTAGGCTGGTGTGGCTCCCTCCGGGCCGCGCAGCATGATGATCACCATGGCGCGGTCCTCCGGCGGGGCGTATTCGGCCGGCAGTCGCATGAAAATGACGGCACCCAGCACCGCGGCACCGGTGAGGGCTGCGAGTGCCGGCCCGGGACGACGCACGACCGGGGCCAGCATCCGTCCGTAGGTCGCCGATACGCTGCGGAAGAACCGGTCTATGGCGTCGGCCAGCCGCCGGCGCTTCACGCCAGCGGCGAAGAGCTTCGAGGCCAGCATCGGCACCAGGGTGAGCGACACCAGGCCGGAGAACGCAATCGCCGCTGCCAGCGTGATGCCGAACTCGGTGAACAGCCGCCCGACGTTGCCCGGCATGAAGGAAATCGGCACGAACACCGCCACCAGCACCGCGGTGGTGGCGATCACGGCAAAGCCAATTTCCCGCGTTCCATCCACTGCCGCCAGCAGTGGCGGCTGGCCGAGTTCCATGCGCCTGACGATGTTCTCGAGCACGACGATCGCGTCATCGACCACCAGCCCGATGGCCAGTACGGTCCCGAGGAGAGTCAGCGTGTTGACCGAATAGCCGAGGATAGCCATTACCAGGCACGAAGCCACGATGGCGACCGGAATGGTGACTGCAGGGATGATCGTCGCCCGCAACGAACCGAGGAACGAGAAGATCACGACCAGCACCATCAACAGGGCCACCGCGAGGGTGATCACGACCTCCTTGAGCTCCTCGCGGATGAAGATGGAGAAGTCGATGTTGATTTCGACCACGATGTCGTCGGGAACCACGCTGTGCAGGCGCTCGATCTCGCGGGTCACGGCCCGGTTGACGGCGAGCACATTGGCCTTTGACTGGGGCACGATCCCCATGCTTATGCCCGGTACGCCATCGGAGCGCGAAACGAAGCGGTCGTCTTCGGCTTCGACCCTAACCTCGGCCACCTCGCCGAGGCGCACGATCCGGTTGTCCGGGCTGCGCCCGATCACGAGCGCGGCAAACTGGGCCGGCGTTCTCAGCCCGGTGTCGGTGCGCAGGGTGAACTCGCGCTGCTGCGACTCGATGCGCCCGGCCGGCAACTCGACGTTTTCGGCACGCAGCGCATCCTCCACGTCCTGTACCGTGAGCTGGCGTGCTGCCAGGCCTTCCCGGTCGAGCCAGATGCGCATGGCATAGTTGCGGCCGCCGGTCATGCGCACCATCGCCACGCCGTCGATGACTGACAGCCGGTCGATCAGCGTGCGCCGGGTGAAATCGGTGAGTTCCATCACCGAGCGGTTGCTGCTGGACACGTTGACGTACATCGTCGCGTCCATGCTCGAGTCCTGTTTGGTGATCTGGGGCGTGCCGGCCTCCTCCGGCAGGCGCCGTGTCACCCGCGAGACGCGCTCGCGCACGTCGTTCGCCGCGCCATCCGGGTCGCGGTCGAGCGCGAATTCGACCGTGATTGTCGAGCGTTCGTCCTGGCTGTTGGACGTGAGCTTCTGTACCCCGGCGATGCCGGCGATCTCGTCTTCGATGACCTGGGTGATTTTCCGCTCGACGACTTCAGCCGACGCGCCGCGGTAATCCGTGTCGACGGATACCACGGTGGGGTCGATGTCCGGGTATTCGCGTACCGGCAGGCGCTGCAGTGCGAGCAGGCCGAGGATGACGAGCAGCAGGCTGATCACGGCCGCGAATACGGGTCGCTCGACCGAAGTATCGGAGATCCACATGACCCGGTCAGCCGCTCGCCAGGACCTGCACGGGCGCCCCGTCGCGCAGCCGCTGGATGCCTTCGGTCACGACGACGTCACCAGCGACGAGGCCGGCACGAATTTCGACCAGCCCCGGTGAGCGCGAACCCAGCTGTACTTCCCGCTCTTCGACACGCCCATCGTGCACCAGAAACACGTACTGCTTGCCTCCCCTGGGGCTCAGGGATTCCTCGGGGACCATCAGGACCTGGCGGCGCGAGCGCTCGAGGTCCACGGTGAGGAACATGCCGGGTTTCAGCAGCCGCTCGGGATTCGGGATCGTGGCAATGACGGTCACGGCCCGGGTGGTCGGATCGATGCGTGAATCGATGCTGCTCACCGTGCCGCTGAAACGGCGACCGGGATAGGCGACGCTGGCCGCCTCGATCACCAGTCCCCGGGCCAGTTCCCCGAGGAAGCCCTCGGGAACGGTGAATTCCAGGCGGATCGAGCGGGTATCGTCGAGTGTCGTGATCACGGTTTCCGGACCGACCAGGTCGCCGAGGCTGACGCGCCGCAGCCCGAGTGTGCCGGCGAAGGGTGCGCGGATCACGGCGTTGTCGAGGCGCGCCCGGCCCGCCTGCACCTGTGCCTCGTCCATGCGCATGCGCGCCTCGAGTTCCTCGAGCTGCGAGGCCGAGATGATGCGCGTGTCGGCGAGCTGGCGGCTGCGCTCGTACTGGCTGCGGCTCTGGCGCAGCGCAGCCTCGGCAACGGCGAGTTCGGCGGCGATCTCCTTGCTGTCGAGTTCGACCAGCACTGCTCCGGTACTGACGTCCTGGCCCTCGGCGAAGCGGATGCGGCTCACCACGCTCGAGATCCGGGAGGTGACCTCGATCGATTCCACGGCGTGGGCCGTACCGAGGGCGGTGAACCGGTCTTCGAAGTCGCGGGGAGCGACCGTCGTCGTCAGCACGGCCACTGGCTGCATGGGTGGCCCGGCCCGACCTGGCGACCGGGCCTGGGCTGCGGGAGGAGCCATCGTGCCGCGACCGTCACCGGCGGGACCTGCCGCGGGCTCGCTGCCGTTGCACGCGCTGAGCAGGAGCAGCGCTGACGCCAGCATGGCGGCCGCAGGGCGGTGGATGGTCGGGTAGGGTAGTGCGGGCATCACCAAGGCTATCGTGCAGACGGGCACCCGCAGCAGGGGCAGGTCAAAGGAGCCTACTTTAGCAAAGCCCGGGCTCCCTGCGGCATGTCGTCGCGGTCACGGATGCCGCGATGGCAGCGGCAAATCAGTGGCCGAGGAGCGGCCTCGTGAGATTTTCGGCCCCGCTGTCCGTGACCAGTACGTCGTCCTCGATGCGGATGCCGCCGAACTTGCGCAACCACTCCACCCGGTCCCAGTTCACCGCGCCACTGGCGGGTTCGGCACGCAGCTGCGCGAGCAGCGAGCCGATGAAATACACGCCGGGCTCGATGGTCACGACCTGGCCCGGCTCGAGCGTGCGCAGGAACCGCAGACGCGGGAAGTCCGGCGGGGGCTGCAGGGCTGTACCGTATTCGTCGGCCATGTGACCGCCGACGTCGTGGACCTGCAGGCCGAGCAGATGCCCGAGGCCATGCGGCATGAAAGTCCCGGTGATGCCGGCTGCCACCATCGCCGCCGGCTCCATGCGCACCAGGTCCCAGTGGGCGAGCAGGCCAGCAAGCCCCAGGTGGGCCTGGCGGTGGAGCTCCGCAAACGGCAGCCCCGGGCGTACGGCAGCGCACAGGCCCTGCTGCAGGCGATCCATGTCGGCGACCATCCCGGCGAACTCGTCATCTCGGAATGCGTAGCTGCGGGTGATATCGCAGGCGTAGCCCTGGCTCATGCAGCCGGCGTCGATGAGCAGGCTGTGCAGGTCGTGCGGCCTGGGTGCCGTGCGGTCCCGATGCTGGTAGTGCAGCGTCGCCGCATGTTCGTTCAGTGCGACGATGGCGCCGTAGGGCAGCTCGGGCTCTGTCTGCCGGCAGCCGCCGAGAAAGGCAGCGAGTATGTCGAATTCACTGGCCCCTGCACGAAACGCGGCGAGCGCGGCCTGGTGGCCCGGTGCCGCGATGACAGCAGCGGCGCGAATGCAGGCGATCTCCCAGGGTGTCTTCACGGCACGTGCGTAATGCAGGCTGTCCGTCACGGCATCCGGGTTGCGCGGCGCTGCCGGCAGAAACCCGCCCCACTGCTCCGGCATGCCGAGTACCGCTGTACGCAGGGCAGACCGCGGTAGGTGACGGGTGATGTCGGCGGGGTTGCGGATGATCCGCAGGTCGAACTGCGTGGCGATGGCCTCGGCGGGCAGGTCTGGCGGCAGGTGCCAGTAGTCCTCGGGTTGCAGCAAGACGAGGATGGGTTGCCGGCCAGCTTCCAGCACGATGGCCGAGCCGGGGTGCTCGAGCAGTGGCGCCCATTGCCGGAAGCACGGATCGGCGACGTAGGGGAAGGCCTGGTCGTCCTGGAAGTGGTAGCGCAGGATGCCGCTGCCGATGACCAGGGCATCGAAGCCCCCGCGGGCGGCGGCCTGTCCGTAGCGGAGCGACATCGCGGCGACGTGCGCCGGATACAGGGCGAGCGGGTCAGCCTGATGCGACATGCGCGGTACGGGTGGTCGCCAGCGGCAGGGAAATGCTTACAGGGCGCGGCATCGTCGGGCATCATACCGCGCCATGACTCTGGAAACCGTCCTCACCGGCATCACCACCACGGGTACGCCTCACCTCGGCAACTACGTCGGCGCCATCCGTCCGGCGGTCGCTGCGAGCCGGCGCAGTGACGTGCAGTCGTTCTATTTCCTGGCCGATCTGCATGCACTGGTCAAGAACCAGAATCCCGACGCTGTGCACCGGTCCAGCCTGGAGGTCGCTGCGACCTGGCTGGCTCTCGGGCTCGATACCGAACGCGCCATTTTCTATCGCCAGTCGGACATTCCGGAAATCCCGGAGCTGACCTGGATCCTGACCGCGGTGACCGCCAAGGGGCTCATGAACCGCGCCCATGCCTACAAGGCAGCCGTGCAGGCCAACGAGGAGGCGGGCTCGCCCGACCCCGACCGCGGCATCACCATGGCGCTGTTCTGCTATCCGGTGCTCATGGCCGCCGACATCCTGCTCTTCAAGGCGCGTCGCGTTCCGGTCGGCCAGGACCAGAAGCAGCACGTGGAGATGGCGCGCGACATCGCCCAGCGATTCAATCATCACTTTGGCGAGCATTTCGCGCTGCCGGAGCCCGACATCGGCGCAGCGACCGCAGTGCTGCTCGGCCTCGACGGCCGCAAGATGAGCAAGAGCTACGACAACACGATTCCCCTGTTCTCACCGGCGAAGCAGCTGCGCAAGCTTATCATGCGCATCCGGACCAACTCGCTCGAGCCGGGTGCACCGAAGGACACGGAAGGTTCGACGCTGTTCGAGATCTATCGCGCGTTCGCCTCGACTGCCGAGGTCGAGGCCATGCGGAGGCGTTTCGCCGAGGGCATCGGCTGGGGCGTGCTCAAGGACGAGCTCTACGAGTACCTCGATGCGCAGCTGTGCGCTCCGCGTGCGGAGTACGAGCGCCTGCTCGCTGCGCCCGATCACGTCGAGGCGGTATTGCGGCGGGGTGCCGTCCGGGCGCGTACCGTGGCGGAGCCGTTCCTGGCGGAAATCCGCCGCGCGGTGGGTATCCGGCCGCTCGGCTAGCGCCGGCGCAGGCAGCCGGGGCGAATTTTTTTTGCCCGGGACGCTCCAGCCAATATATTTGCTGCTGCGAAGCCGCTATATTAATAAGGTTTTATCACCCAACAGGGGGGCTGTCATGCGGATTTCGAAGTTGTTGGCGGTGTTCGGTGCTGCGCTTTTCGTGCTGGTCGGTTGCGGTGGCGGTGGCCAGTCCGGCAGCGCCGAGAAGGCTGCCGAGTCGATGGACCAGGCGGCCGAATCCGCCGGTGAGGCGATGCAGTCGGCTGGTGAGGCGGTCGAGGCGGCCGGTGATGCGGTTGCCGAGGGCGCTGATGCTGCTGCCGATGCGGCAGCGGGTGCTGCCGACGCCGCGGCCGGTGCTGCTGCCGATGCGGCCGATGCTGCTGCCGACGCTGCGGCCGGTGCTGCTGCGCCGGCGGAGCAGGCGGCTCCTCAGCAGTAAGGCGGAACGCTCGCCGGGTGGTCCCGGGTCCGGTTGGGCCCGGGGACTGCCCCATGCGTTCGCCGAAGGGCTGGACCCGACCGGGTCCGGCCCCTTTTCATCGCGGCCGGATTCAGCGTCAGCCGTTGCCGTGGCGTGCGAGCACCGGCGCGAGATAGCGACCGGTGTGGGATCGTGGCTCGAGTGCCACGGCCTCGGGTGTTCCGGTCGTCACTACGTACCCTCCCCCATCCCCGCCCTCGGGCCCGAGATCGACGATCCAGTCTGCGGTCTTGATGACGTCCAGGTTGTGCTCGATCACGATCACCGTGTTGCCCTGGTCGCGCAGCTTCAGGAGCACGCCGAGAAGTTGCTCCACGTCGTAGAAGTGCAGCCCGGTGGTGGGTTCGTCAAGGATATACAACGTCCGCCCGGTGGCGCGCTTGCTGAGTTCACGCGCCAGCTTGACGCGCTGGGCTTCGCCGCCGGAGAGCGTGGTGGCATTCTGGCCGAGTCGCAGGTAGCCGAGCCCGACGTCGACGAGTGTCTGCAGGCGACCGGCAATGGCCGGTACGTTGCCGAAGAAGGCCAGTGCTTCCTCGACCGTCATGTCGAGGACCGCATCGATGCTGCGGCCTTTGTACCGCACCTCCAGGGTTTCACGGTTGTACCGCCGTCCCTGGCAGGCGTCACAGGGAACGTAGACATCGGGCAGGAAGTGCATGGCCACGCGCAGCAGGCCGTCACCCTGGCAGGCTTCGCAGCGGCCGCCGCGGACGTTGAAGCTGAAGCGCCCGGCATCGTAGCCGCGTGAGCGCGCCTCCTGGGTGGCCGCGTAGAGTTCGCGCAGCGGTGTGAACAATCCGGTGTAGGTTGCCGGGTTGGAGCGCGGCGTGCGCCCGATTGGGCTCTGGTCGATATCGATGATGCGGTCGAAGTGCTCGAGCCCCTCGATCTCGTCGCACGGAGCGGCATCATGGCCAGTCCCGTTCAGCCGCTCCGCGGCCCGCCGGTAGAGCGTGTCGTTCACGAGCGTCGACTTGCCTGAGCCCGATACCCCGGTCACGCAGGTCATCAGCCCGAGCGGGAAGCGCACCGTGACATCGCGCAGATTGTTGCCGCATGCGCCGCGAACCGTGATCCAGAGCTGATCGTCGGGCGGCTGCCGGCGCGCGGGCAGCGCAATGCGGCGGCGCCCGGACAGATACTGTCCCGTGATGGAGCCCTCGGTCGCCATCACCTGTATCGGCTGGCCTTGGGCAACGATGTGTCCGCCGTGGGCGCCGGCGCCGGGACCGAGGTCCACCACGTGATCGGCGGCGAGGATGGCCTCCTCGTCGTGCTCCACCACGATTACCGTGTTGCCGGCATCGCGCAGCCGGGTGAGCGTGGCGAGGAGGCGGCGGTTGTCGCGCTGGTGCAGGCCGATCGATGGCTCGTCGAGGATGTACATCACCCCCACCAGACCGGAGCCGATCTGGCTTGCCAGGCGGATGCGCTGGGCTTCGCCGCCTGACAGGGTCTCGGCGCTGCGATCGAGCGTGAGGTATTCGAGCCCGACGTCGGCGAGGAACCGCACACGGCTGGCGATCTCGCGCACGATGCGGGCGGCGACCTCGCCGCGCCAGCCGGGCAGCGTCAGCTCCGTGAAAAACCCGAGGGCGCGACTCACCGGCAGCGCCGTGATTTCCGGCAGGCAATGGCCTTCCACGAACACGTTGCGGGCCGTGCGGTTCAGGCGCGTACCGGCGCACTCCGGACACGGCTGGTGGCCGAGATATTTCGCCAGTTCCTCGCGCACCACGTTCGACTCGGTCTCGCGGTAGCGCCGCTCGAGGTTCGGCAGGATGCCCTCGAAGGCGTGCCGCCGCGTGAACGTCGTGCCGCGCGCGCTCTGGTAGCGGAACTGGATCTCCTCGCCGTCGCTGCCCTGGAGAAGGATGTGCTGGATGCGCGACGGCAGCGCCTCGAAGGGTTGCTCGACGTCGAAGCCGTAATGCGCGGCGAGCGACTGCATCATCTGGAAGTAGTAGCTGTTGCGCCGGTCCCAGCCGCGGATGGCGCCACCGGCCACCGACAGCTGCCGGTGGCGCACCACGCGGTCGGGGTCGAAGAACTGGCGCATGCCGAGGCCATCGCAGGCCGGGCAGGCGCCGGCCGGATTGTTGAAGGAGAACAGCCGCGGCTCGATGGCCGCTACGCTGTAGTTGCAGACCGGGCAGGCGAAGCGGTTGGAGTGCAGTGTCTCGGGCGTGCCGGGCTGGTCCATGAGCGCGGTCTTCACCACCCCGTCGGCCAGCCCGAGCGCGGTCTCGAAGGACTCGGCGAGGCGCGTGGCGATGTCGTGGCGTACCCGGATGCGGTCGACGACCACCTCGACCGTGTGCTTGCGGCGCAGGTCCAGGCGCGGCGCTTCGTCGAGTTCGACCACGACCCCGTCGATGCGCGCACGCACGAAACCGCGGGCACGCAGGTCGGTGATCACCCCGGCATGCTCGCCCTTGCGCTCCTGGACCACGGGGGCGAGGAGCATCACCCGGGTGCCTTCCGGCAGTGCCAGCACCTGGTCGACCATCTGGGTCACGGTCTGTGCTGCGAGGTCGTGGCCGTGGTCGGGACAGCGGGGGGTACCGGCGCGCGCGAAAAGCAGCCGCAGGTAGTCGTAGATCTCGGTGACGGTGCCGACGGTCGAGCGTGGATTGTGTGACGTCGATTTCTGTTCGATCGCGATCGCCGGGGAGAGGCCCTCGATGTGGTCGACGTCGGGCTTCTCCATCATCGACAGGAACTGGCGCGCGTAAGCCGACAGCGACTCCACGTAACGGCGCTGGCCCTCGGCGTAGAGGGTGTCGAAGGCGAGGGAGGACTTGCCCGAGCCCGACAGCCCGGTGACCACGATCAGCCGGTCGCGCGGCAGGTCGAGGTCGATGTTCTTCAGGTTGTGGGTGCGGGCGCCGCGGATGCTGACGGTATCGGGCATGGGGCTGCGTCGGCCAAATTTCGGACTATAGACCAGCGGCGTGCCGCAGCCACGCCGGCACCGTGCTTTCCGGGCGAACCGGCCCGATATGCCGGTGTCTTTTCCGGGGACCGGGCCATAGAATAGGCGCCCCGGTCCGGATGACGGGCCGGCGCGTCTGCTGTTTTGTAATATAAAACAAACACTTGAGAGGGCTCTCCCATGGCGAGAGGCATCAACAAGGTGATCCTGATCGGCAACCTCGGCCAGGACCCCGACACGAAGTACATGCCGAGCGGTTCGGCGGTGACGAACCTGCGCATCGCCACGAGCGAGGTGTTCAAGGATCGCGAGACCGGCCAGCAGCAGGAGCGTACCGAGTGGCACAGCGTGGCGATGTTCGGGCGTCTCGCCGAGATTGCCGGTGAATACCTGCGCAAGGGCTCGCAGGTGTACATCGAGGGGCGCCTGCGCACGCGCAAGTGGCAGGACAAGCAGGGACAGGACCGCTACTCGACCGAGATCGTCGCCGACGAGATGCAGATGCTCGGCGCGCGCGGCGGTGGCATGGCCGCTGGTGCCGAAGCGGGCGCCAGCGGCACGGCGAAGCCGGCTGCCCGCGGCCGTGCGGCGGAAACGGCGGCCGAACTCGACGACGACATCCCGTTCTGACGAAGAGAATGCCAGGCAAGCTCTATATCAAGACTTTCGGTTGCCAGATGAACGAGTACGACACCGCCCGGCTGGCGGACGTACTGCGCCAGACCCACGACCTGACACCGACGAGCGATCCGGCCGAGGCCGATGTGCTGTTGCTCAACACCTGCTCCGTGCGCGAAAAGGCGCAGGAGAAGGTGTTCTCCCAGCTCGGCGTGTGGCGCGAGATCAAGCGTGAGCGGCCCGATGTCGTCATCGGCGTCGGTGGCTGCGTGGCGAGCCAGGAGGGCGAGGCGATCCTCGAACGGGCACCGTTTGTCGACCTGGTGTTCGGTCCGCAGACGCTGCACCGCCTGCCGGCCATGCTCGACGAGCTGCGTGACCTTGGCCTCCCGCAGGTGGACACCAGCTTCCCCGAGATCGAGAAATTCGACCGGCTGCCCGAGCCGCGCGCCGAGGGACCCGCGGCGTTCGTCTCGGTCATGGAAGGCTGCAGCCGGCGCTGCAGCTTCTGCATCGTTCCCTATACGCGCGGCCGCGAGGTCAGCCGGCCGGTCGAAGACGTGGTCCGGGAGGTAGCCGCGCTCGCCCGCCAGGGCGTACTCGAGGTCAACCTGCTCGGCCAGAACGTCAACGCCTACCGTGGACCCGACGCCACCGGGCGTCGGGCCGATCTCGCGGGTCTCATCCGGCAGGTGGCGACGATACCCGGCATCGGGCGCATCCGCTTCACGACCTCGCATCCGCTCAATTTCGGTGCGCGCCTGGTGCAGGCCTATGCCGAGGTGCCGACACTCGCCGATTTCCTGCACCTGCCGGTGCAGAGCGGCTCCGATCGTATCCTGGAGCGCATGCGGCGCGGCTACACGGGCGCCGAGTACCGGCAGAAGATCGCGGCGCTACGCTCGGTACGGCCGGGGATCAGCGTGTCGACCGACTTCATCGTCGGCTTTCCCGGTGAGACCGATGCCGATTTCGCCGCCACGATGCAGCTCATCGCCGATGTCGGCTTCGACCAGTCCTTCAGTTTCATCTACAGCCCGCGCCCGGGCACCCCGGCGGCGGACTTTCCCGACCAGGTCGCCGACGACGTCAAGCACCGCCGCCTCGAGACCCTGCAGGCGGCGGTCAATGAGCAGGCCCGCGCCATCAGCCGCAGCATGATCGGCACGACGCAGCGCGTGCTGGTCACCGGCCCCGCGAAGAAGGATCCGCGACAGCTCGCCGGGCGTACGCAGAACAACCGCTGGGTGAATTTCGATGGCGAACCCGCGCTGGTCGGGCATTTCGCCGACCTGGTGATCACCGAGGCCCTGCCCAACTCGCTGCGCGGACGCCTGCCCGCCGTGGCGGCCGCCTGAGGCATACCAGGTGGACGCCGGGATGGAAACCGAGGAGTTGCTGCTCGAACCGGCCGACAACCGCGTACTCGCCAACCTGTGCGGCCAGCGCGACGAACACCTGCGCCAGATCGAGCAGCGGCTCGGCATCCGGATCAGCAATCGCGGCAACCATTTTCGGGTCATCGGGCCGGCGACAGCCGCCCGCACGGCCGCGCGCCTGCTGCGGGAATTGTTCAGCCTGGCCGCCACCGAGCGGCTCGACCCGCAGCGCATCCATGTCCATCTGCAGGAGTCGGCAGTGAACGAGTCCCTGGACCAGCGCGCCGACGCAACGGCGGACGCTGCGCCCGACACCGTGCGCACCCGGCGCACGCATATTCGCCCGCGCGGCGCCAACCAGCGCGCCTACATCACCAGCATCCGCGAGAACGACCTGTGTTTCGGCATCGGTCCGGCTGGGACGGGCAAGACCTACCTCGCCGTCGCCAGTGCGGTGGAAGCGATGGAGCAGGAGCGGGTGCGGCGCATCGTGCTGGTCCGCCCGGCGGTGGAAGCGGGCGAGCGCCTCGGATTCCTGCCCGGCGACCTGGCGCAAAAGGTCGATCCATACCTTCGCCCGATGTACGACGCACTCTACGAGATGCTCGGCTTCGACCGCGTGGCGCGCCTGGTCGAACGCAACATCATCGAGGTGGCGCCGCTCGCCTACATGCGTGGACGCTCGCTCAACGAGAGCTTCATCATCCTCGACGAGGCGCAGAATACGACCATCGAGCAGATGAAGATGCTGCTCACCCGCATGGGGTTCGGCTCGCGCGTGGTAGTGACCGGCGACATCACGCAGGTCGACCTGCCGCGGCGGCAGCCGTCCGGGCTGCGCCACGTGATGCAGGTGCTGCAGGGTGTTGCTGGCGTGAGTTTCACCTTCTTTTCGCCGAAGGACGTGGTGCGGCATGCGCTGGTGCAGCGCATCGTGGAGGCCTACGAGGCGAGCGAGCAGGCTACTCCGGCGGGATCCGCTGCGGCGGGCGAGGGCGGCGCAGGCGATGGTGCGCAGGAACAGTCGGCGCCGGGCTGACGCCGGTGCCGGGGCGACAGTCCGGGTGCAGTGCGCCGGCAGCGCCGGTCGGGCCCCGACGGCGGCGCTGGTCGCGAGCTGGGCACAAGCCGCCGGCGCACCGCCAGGTGCCACGCTCACGGTGCGTCTGGTCGGGCGTCTCACCAGCGCGAGATTGAACGCTACGTTCCGCGGGCGCGCTGGACCGACGAACGTGCTGGCGTTTCCGGCCGGCCCGATGCCCGCCGTCGACGAGCCGGAGCTCGGCGATCTCGTCGTCTGCCTGCCCCTGGTCGCCGAGGAAGCGCGCGCCCAAGGTAAACGGCAGCGCGACCACCTCGCGCATCTGGTGGTGCACGGCACCCTGCACCTGCTCGGCCACGATCACGATCGGCCCGCGAAAGCCCGTAAGATGGAGGCCGCGGAAATCCGTATCCTGCGTGGCTTGGGGGTGCCCGACCCGTATCGGCCCGGCCGGCAGGTCTCCACGAACGCCGTGCGGCGCAAACGGACATGAACGAAAACGAAAACGACCCGGACGTCGAGGAGCCAACCCTTTACGGGAGACTGCGCCGGATGATGCGCGGCGAACCGGCGACACGCGAGGACATCATCGAGTTCCTGCGCGAGGGCAGCTGGAGCTCGGTCCTCGACCCGGACGAGATCGCCATGCTCGAGGGCGTGCTCGAGGTGGCTGAGACCCAGGTGCGCGACGTGATGGTGCCGCGCTCCCAGATGGTGGTGCTCGAACGCGACGCGCCGAATGCCGAAACCCTGCGTACCGTGGTCGAGAGCGGTCACTCGCGCTATCCCGTGATCGGTGCGGATCGCGACGACATCGTCGGCGTTCTGCTCGCCAAGGACCTGCTGCGGCACTTCGTGCTGACGCCGGAGCAGCCGTTCGACCTCGGCAGGTTCATCCGCCCGGCCATCGTGATTCCCGAGAGCAAGCGCCTCAATACGCTGCTCAAGGAGTTCCGCATCAACCGCAACCACCTCGCGATCGTCGTCGACGAGTACGGCGCCACTGCCGGCCTGCTCACCATCGAGGACGTGCTGGAGGAAATCGTCGGCGAGATCGGCGACGAATACGATGCCCAGGAGGCGGAGCCCATCCAGCAGCAGGACGGCGGCCGCCACCAGGTGCTTGCCCTGACGCGCATCGAGGACTTCAACAGCTTTTTCGGCAGCGAGCTGAGCGACGACGACTACGACACCGTCGGCGGGCTGGTCATGTTCGAACTCGGGCGCCTGCCGCGGCGGGGCGAATCGGTCGCCCTCGGCGGTTTCCGCTTCAAGGTCGTGCAGGCCGATCGCCGTCGGCTGCATGTCCTGGAAGTCACCCGCGAGCCGCCGGCGGGTGCTGCCTAGAACCCCTGCGGGGGCGGGCCAGGCGAGCGGTCGCCTGGTCGCCACGGGGGCCGGTGCGGCGCTGCCGCTCGCGTTCGCGCCTTTCGGACTCTCCCCGCTGGCGCTCCTGTCACTGGCGGCGCTGTTTCTCTGCTGGGACTGTCCGCCGCGCGAGGCCGCCCGGCGCGGCTTCCTGTTCGGTGCAGCGGCCTTCGCGACGGGTACCTGGTGGCTGTACATCAGCGTGCGCCTCGTTGGCGGCACGCCGTTGCCGGTCGCCTGGCTGTTGCTCGGCGGGCTGGTGGCCATCATGGCGGTGCACATCGCCGCGGCCGGCTGGCTCGTGGCGAGGCTACGGGCTGACTCGGCGGTGGCGGCAAACCTGCTGCTCGCCCCGGGCGCATGGCTTCTCGCCGAGTGGCTGCGCGGCTGGATCCTCACCGGCTTTCCCTGGCTCAGCATCGGCTACGGACAGATCGACGGGCCACTCGCCGCCTGGGCGCCCGTCGGCGGCGTGTACGCCGTCACTTTCGTCGCTGCGCTGCTCGCAGGATCGCTGGCGACGCTCGTTCGCGGCAGCAGGCGGGAGCGGTTCACTGCGCTGATGATCGCTGCCGTGCTGGCGCTGGCGACGTTCGCGGTCGGGCGGCAGAGCTGGGTCGCCCCCGCGGGTGAGCCGCTGCGGGTCAGCCTGGTGCAGGGCGCCGTGCCGCAGTTGTTGAAATGGGCTCCGGGCGAACGGCGCGCGACCATGGACCTTTACCGCGACATGACGGCCGGGCTCGGCGGCGATCTTGTCGTCTGGCCCGAGGCCGCAGTACCTGCTCCCGACGACCTCGTCGCCGGCTACCTCGATGACCTGCGTGCTCTGGCCCGCGAACGCGGCTTCCAGCTCCTGGTCGGCATCCTCACGCACGACCCGGACACCGACGAGTACCGCAATTCGCTGCTCGCCCTGGGTGAGGCTGCAGGTGTCTATCACAAGCGTCATCTGGTGCCTTTCGGTGAGTTTTTCCCGGTGCCGGATGCGGTGCGGCGCTGGATGCGGATGATGAACCTGCCCTACGCCGACCTCGCCCGCGGCGAGCGCCGACAAGCGCCGCTGGTGGCGGGCGGCGTGGCACTGGCTCCCACCATCTGCTACGAGGATGCCTACGGCGCCGAGCAGCTCGGTTTCCTCCCGGCCGCCGGTCTGCTGGTCAATGTCAGCAACGATGCCTGGTTCGGTGACACCATCGCCCCGCATCAGCACCTGCAGATGGCGCGGATGCGCGCGCTCGAGACCGGCCGCTGGATGGCGCGCAGTACCAACACCGGCATTACCGCCTTCATCGACGCGCGTGGCGCGCTGCGGGCGACAGCCCCTTCGTTCCAGCCGTTCGTGCTCTCCGGCAGCGTGCAACCCATGGCCGGTGCGACTCCCTACGCGCGCACCGGCAACCTGCCGGTGCTGCTCGTGGCAGCCCTCGCCATGGTCGTCGCGGGTGCCCGGCAGCGGGGTCGTCGACGCTCCTGACGGCGCCGGCCGAGCGGGCGGCTGGTGTATCCTTGCCGCCTTCCCGAGACGGGCGAGCAGCGCAGCGTGAGCGACATACCCTACCGGCCCGCGGAGGTCGAGACCGAGGCCCAGCAGTACTGGGATTCCCACCAGTGCTTCCGTGCCGTCGAAGATCCCGATCGGGAGAAGTACTACTGCCTGTCCATGTTCCCGTACCCGAGCGGGCGGCTGCACATGGGGCACGTGCGCAACTACACCATCGGGGATGTGCTCGCGCGCTTCCAGCGCATGCGCGGCAGGAACGTGTTGCAGCCGATGGGCTGGGATGCCTTCGGGCTGCCGGCCGAGAACGCCGCCATGGCCAATGGCGTGCCGCCGGCGCGCTGGACCTACGACAACATCGACTACATGCGCCGGCAGCTGAAGTCGCTGGGACTTGCCATCGACTGGAGCCGCGAGGTCGCGACCTGCCAGCCGGAGTACTACCGCTGGAACCAATGGCTGTTCCTGCGCATGCGTGAGCGCGGCATCGCCTACAAGACCACCGGCATCGTCAACTGGGACCCGGTCGACCAGACCGTGCTGGCCAACGAGCAGGTCATCGACGGCCGCGGCTGGCGCACCGGGGCGCTCGTGGAGAAGCGCGAGATCCCGATGTACTACCTGCGTATCACCGCCTACGCCGAGGAGCTGCTGACCGCGCTCGATGGCCTCGCCGGCTGGCCGGAGCGGGTACGCACCATGCAGGCGAACTGGATCGGGCGCTCGCCGGGGCTGGAGATCGACTTCCCCGTCGAGGATCGCGACAGCCGCCTCACCGTGTTCACGACACGGCCGGACACGCTCTACGGCGTCACCTACATGGCCATCGCTCCGGAACACCCGCTGGCGCTCGCCGCCGCGGGCGACAACCTGGAGCTGCGCGTCTTCATCGACGAGTGTCGCCACCAGGGCACAACCGAGGCCGCGCTCGAGACCGCCGAGAAGCGCGGCATGCCGACGGGCCTGCACGCCATCCACCCGCTCACCGGGCGGCGGGTGCCGATCTGGGTGGCGAACTTCGTGCTGCTCGGATACGGCACCGGGGCGGTGATGTCCGTGCCGGCCCACGACCAGCGCGACTGGGAGTTCGCGCGCCGCTACGGCCTGCCGGTCCACGAGGTCATCCGTCCTGCCGACGGCTCGTTGCCCGATCTGGAGGAGGGCGCCTTCACCGAGCACGGCGTGCTGATCAACTCGGGCCCCTTCGACGGCATGGACTTCACCGCTGCCTTCGCAGCGATCGCCGAGCACCTCGAAGGGCGTGTGGCGGGGCATCGGCGCACGCACTGGCGCCTGCGTGACTGGGGCATCTCACGCCAGCGGTACTGGGGCTGTCCGATTCCGCTGGTGCATTGTGGGAGTTGCGGCGAAGTGCCCGTGCCCGACGAGCAGCTGCCGGTGCTGCTGCCGGAGGACGTCGTCCCCGACGGCAGCGGCAATCCGCTCGCGCGGCTGGCGGGTTTCCGTGACTGTCGCTGCCCGCGCTGCGGCGGGGCCGCGCGGCGCGAGACCGACACCATGGACACCTTCGTCGACTCGTCCTGGTACTTCCTGCGCTACGCGAGCGCCGACCAGCAGCAGCGCATGATCGACGAGCGGGTCGCCTACTGGCTGCCCGTCGACCAGTACATCGGCGGTATCGAGCACGCCATCCTGCACCTGCTCTACTCGCGCTTCTGGACGCGGGTGATGCGCGATCTCGGTCTCGCCGGGCTCGACGAGCCGTTCACCAACCTGCTGACGCAGGGCATGGTGCTCAACGAGATCTTCTTCCGTCGCCCGGCATCGGGCCGGATCGAGTATTTCAATCCGGCTGACGTGCGTGTCGAGGCCGACGACAAGGGCCGGCGCAGCGGCGCGACGCTGCTCAGCGACGGCCTGCCGGTGGAGTCCGGCGGCATCGGCACGATGTCGAAGTCGAAAGGCAACGGTGTCGACCCGAATCAGCTGGTCGAGCAGTTCGGAGCCGATACGGCACGCCTGTTCATCATGTTCGCCGCGCCTCCGGAGCAGTCGCTGGAGTGGTCGGACGAGGGCGTGCAGGGCGCGTTTCGCTTCCTGCGGCGCCTGTGGCGGGCCGTGCACCAGCACACCGCCGGCGGGCCGTCCGGGGAGGTGGCCCTCGATGCGCTCGATGCGCGACAGAAGGCCCTGCGGCGCACACTGCACCTGACCATCGCCAAGGTGACCGATGACGTCGGTCGCCGCTTTACCTTCAATACGGCGATAGCCGCGGTCATGGAACTGCTGAATGATCTGTCGCGCTTCGAGGTGCGGTCGGCCGCCGACCGTGCCGTGGTGCAGGAGGTGCTGGAGAGCGTGGTGTTGATGCTGTCACCGATGGTGCCGCACATCTGCCACCGGCTGTGGCAGGTCCTCGGGCACACCCGTGCGGCGGTCGACGAGCATTGGCCGGCGGTCGACGCCGCGGCCCTCGCAACGGACTCGGTCGAGATCGTCGTGCAGGTCAACGGCAAGGTCCGCGGCCGCATCAGCGTGCCGGCGGGCGCCGACGAGGCAGCGCTGCGCCAGGCGGCGCTCGCCGACACCCAGGTGGCGCGGCACATGGACGGCAAGGCACCGCGTCGGGTGATCGTCGTGCCCGGCAAGCTCGTCAATGTGGTGATCTGACGTGGCGACATCCCTGCGCGCGATCGCGATGCTGGCCGTGCTGGTGCTCAGCGGCTGCGGCTTCCACCTGCGCGGCGACGTGCGTTATCCACCCGCAATGGCCGTGACCTACCTCGCTGCCGGGGACAGCTATACCCAGTTCAATCGCCAGCTGCGCGCCCGCCTGCGGGAAGGCGGCATCGATGTCACGACGGACGCGGCCGTGGCGGGAGCGGTGATCCGGATCCTGCAGGACGAGACCGGGCAACGGGTGGTGTCGGTGTCGGCGCGCAACACGCCAGCCGAGTACCAGGTCTACTACGTGGTGCGCTACTCGCTCGAGCTCGACGGCCGCACCGCGCTCGCTCCCCAGACGCTCTCGCTCACGCGTGACTACAGCTACGACGAACGCCAGGTGCTCGGCAAGGCCGCCGAGGAAGACGAGATCCGTGCCGCGCTCGCCGCCGACCTGGTCGGACTCGTCACCCGGCAGCTGAGCTCGGTGCAGTAACGCGCCGCCGGCCTGCCTGCCTAGAGCTTGGTCGGGTTCGGCGCGTCACCGTAGACGAGCCGCGGGTCGAATACCTTCTCGGTGGTCGTGAAGCGCAGCGGCAGCGGCCCCGCGGCGGTGGCGGCATCGGTGCCGAGCGGGATCGCCCGGTAGAAGCATGAGCGGTAACCGACGTGGCAATTGGCCCCGCCGGCGGTTTCCACGCGCAACCAGACGCAGTCCTGGTCGTCGTCGATCAGCAGCTGGCGCACCGTCTGGATCAGGCCGCTGGTGGCGCCCTTGTGCCAGATGACCTGGCGGCTGCGGCTGAAGTAGTGCGCTTCGCCCGTCTCGATGGTGCGTTCCAGCGCCTCGCGATTCATGTATCCGACCATCAGCAGCTCGCCGGTGGCGAAGTCCGTGGTGACTGCCGGGATGAGTCCGTGCTCGTCGAATTTCGGCGCGAGCTCGGCACCTTCCTCGACCTGCTCGATGGTGCGGCGGGTGGCGAAGTACCTGCTGGTATCCACGTGCGTTCTCGTCTCTGCCAGGGGAAGTGCGCTGCATCCCGGCGCGGGAGCGCAGCGGCGGCTGGTATTATACGCGGCCGACCACCCGCACCCCGCGTCGATGGCACTGCAGATCTACAACACGCTGACCCGCCGCAAGGAGGAGTTCGTCCCCGCCGATCCGGCGCGCGTGACGATGTATGTCTGCGGCCCGACGGTCTACAGCTTTCCGCACATCGGCAACGCCCGCCCGGCGGTGGTTTTCGACGTGCTGGCGCGCTTGCTGCGACGCCATTACCGCCTGGTTTACGCCCGCAACGTCACCGATGTCGACGACAAGATCAACAAGGCCGCGCGGGAGGCCGGGGTGCCGATCGCTGCGATCGCAGAGCGGTTCGCCGCGGTCTACCGCGCTGACATGGCCGCCCTCGGGGTGCAGGCACCCGACGTCGAGCCCTGTGCTACTGCCCACATCGCCGACATGATCGCCATGATCGAGACGCTGGTCCGTACCGGCCATGCCTATGTCGCCGAGGGTCACGTCCTGTTCCGGGTGGGTTCGTTTGCGGACTACGGCCGTCTTTCCCGGCGCGACCAGCGTGAACTGCTCGCCGGCGCACGCGTCGAGGTGGCGCCGTACAAGGAGAGCACGGGCGACTTCGTGCTGTGGAAGCCGTCGCCGCCAGAGCTGCCGGGCTGGGACAGCCCCTGGGGCCGCGGGCGTCCCGGCTGGCACATCGAGTGCTCGGCCATGTCGGCACGCCACCTGGGCACGACACTCGACATCCACGGCGGCGGCAATGACCTCATCTTTCCGCACCACGAGAACGAGATCGCCCAGAGCACCTGTGCCCACGACGGCGCACCGTTCTGCCGGTACTGGGTCCACAATGGCTTCGTCAACGTCGACCACGCGAAGATGTCGAAGTCGCTCGGCAACATCGTGCTGGTCCGCGACCTGCTCGGGCAGGCACCTGGTGAAGCGGTGCGCCTGGCGCTGCTCTCGGCGCACTATCGCCAGCCGCTCGACTGGACCGAGGAGGTGCTGCAGGAGGCGCGGCGCAAGCTCGACCGGCTGTACGGCACGCTGCGCGACGTGGCGGGCTGGCAGGAGGCGTGGCGTGCGGCCGGGCCCGACCCGGATTTCCTTGCGGCCATCGAGGACGATCTGAACACGCCGAAGGCGCTAGCCGTGCTGTTCGATACGGCGCGTGATGCCAACCGCAGCACCGATCCCGGCGAGCGCGCCTGCCTGGCAGCGCGCCTGCGGGCCAGCGCCGAGTTGCTCGGTGTGCTTCAGGCCGATCCCGACGCCTGGTTCAAGGCTGAGGTGCCCGCAGCGCTGGCGACCGAGGACGTCGAGCGCCTTGTCGCTGCCCGGCGCGACGCGCGTGCGCGACGCGACTTTGCCGCGGCCGATCGCATCCGCGCTGAACTTACCGCCGCCGGTATTGCCATCGAGGACGGACCCGAGGGAACGCGCTGGAAGCGCGTCGGCTGACGGGGTGGCACGGCGATGAACGAGGTCGAGCAGGCTGAGCGCGAACTGATCGGTGAATTCCAGTTTTTCGACAACTGGATGGACCGTTACCAGTACCTGATCGACCTTGGCCGCCAGTTGCCGCACTTCCCCGAGGAGTACCGCAACGAACAGCATCGCCTGCACGGCTGCCAGTCGCAGGTGTGGCTGAAGACCGAGCGGCGCGGTGACCGGCTGCACCTGCAGGCGATCAGCGACTCGGCCATCGTCTCCGGCCTGATCGCGTTGCTGCTGCGGGTCTACGACGGGCGGCGCGTGAGCGAGATCACCACGGCAACGCCCGCGTTCATCCAGGCGATCGGTCTCGACGAGCACCTCTCGCCCACCCGCAGCAACGGGCTGCGCTCGATGCTGCAGGCGATCCACCGGGCTGCTGCCGCGGCACCCGGCGCCGCCTGACGTGGCCGCTGGTCCTCCCGGGCCACACCCGCCGCCGGCGTGGCCGGCCCGTGCCGGCATGGCACTGATCACCGCCTATCAGCGTGCGCTGTCGCCGTTCCTCGGCAGCCGCTGCCGCTACCTGCCGACATGCTCGGCCTACGCGCGCGCCGCCATCGCCCGCTTCGGCCTGCTGCGCGGGAGCTGGCTCGGATTGCGCCGCATCGGACGCTGCCACCCGTTGTGCGCCGGTGGCGTGGATCCGGTGCCGGAGCAGTACCGCTGGTGGGGCCGGTCGCCCGACGAAGGAGCCTGAAAGGGCTGTGCTATAGTCCCGGACAAGGCGCTCGCTGCGGATGGGATGCCGCTGGACACGCCGCGCGGAGATGGACAAGAGACTCCTCGACATAATCTGTTGCCCGGCCACCCGCCTGCCGCTGGAGTTGCTCGACAGCGAGCGCCTGTCCACGCTCAATGCCGCCATTGCCGCCGGGCAGGTACGCAACCACGGGGACCGTGCGGTCAGGGAAGGCCTGTCCGAAGCCCTCGTGACCCGCGACGGCAAGCTCGCCTACCCGATACGCGACGGCATTCCCGTCCTGCTGGAGGACGAGTGCATCGACCTGCGGCGGCTGCCTGCATGAAGCGACGGTGTGTGCCACGCCGGTGCAGTCTGCAGGCGAGGCGCGGCCCATGAAGCTACCGATCCAGAAGCTGGCCGCGCAGCTGGCCCGGGGAGCTGCGCCCCTGTACGTCATCGCCGGTGACGAACCCCTGCTGGTCGACGAGGCGCTGGCCATGATTCGCGCGCGGGTCCTCGGTGGCGGCAATTGCGAGCGCGAGGCACACGTGGCCGAACGCAGCTTCGACTGGGACGGCTTCGCCGCTGGGCTGCAGAACCTCTCGCTCTTCTCGAGCTGCCGGTTGGTGGAACTGCGTCTGCCCGGGGGCAAGCCGGGGGAGGCCGGTGCGCGCGTCCTGACCGGTCTGGCCGGGCACCCCGACACGGGCAACGTGATCGTGCTGCTCCTGCCGGCGCTCGATGGCACCACGGCACGCACGAAGTGGGCGACAGCACTCGCCGAGGCTGCGGTGTGGGTGGAGCCACGTCCTCCGCGGCGCGAGGATCTGCCCGCGTGGCTTGCCCGGCGGTTGCAGGAGGCCGGCCTCGCTGCCGATGAGGAGGCGCTCGACGTGCTGGCAGCACGCGTGGAAGGCAATCTGCTCGCGGCGAAGCAGGAAATCGACAAGCTGGCGCTGCTCTTGCCTGGGACGACGGTGACCGGCGAGGCCATGCGCGCGGCCGTGGTCGTCGGGGCGCGCTTCGACGTGTTCCAGCTCGCCGACGCGGCCCTCGCGGGCGAGTCCGCGCGCGAACTGCGGGTCCTGGCCGGCCT
>CAYQAR010000033.1:0-7708 GCA_964415505.1 uncultured Chromatiaceae bacterium
TCGACGGTGATGACGCCTTCCTTGCCGACCTTGTCCATCGCCTTGGCGATGATGTCGCCGATGTTGGAGTCGCTGTTCGCCGAGATCGTGCCGACCTGAGCGATCGCCTTGGTGTCGGTGCAGGGCTTGGACATCTTGCCCAGCTCTTCGACGGCGGCGATGACGGCCTTGTCGATGCCGCGCTTGATGTCCATCGGGTTGTTGCCCGCGGACACGGCCTTGAGACCTTCACGCACGATGGCCTGGGCGAGCACCGTGGCGGTGGTGGTGCCGTCACCGGCGACGTCGGAAGTCTTCGACGCGACTTCCTTCACCATCTGCGCGCCCATGTTCTCGAACTTGTCGTCGAGCTCGATCTCCTTGGCGACGGAGACGCCGTCCTTGGTCACCGTCGGGGCGCCGAAGGACTTGTCGAGCACTACGTTGCGGCCCTTGGGGCCGAGCGTGACCTTCACCGCATTGGCGAGGACATTCACGCCGCTGAGCATGCGGCGGCGGGCGTCGTCGCCGAAGCGGACTTCTTTAGCTGCCATGGTTGGTATTCCTCTCTATAACCAGGTTTCTCGGGATTCGGGATGGCGGGATCTCAGCCTTCGATGACGGCCATGATGTCGTCTTCACGCATCACGACCAGCTCGTCGCCGTCCACCTTGACCTCGGTGCCGCTGTACTTGCCGAACAGCACCGTGTCGCCCTTCTTGATGTCGAGGGGGCGGATCTCGCCCTTCTCGGTGATGCGGCCACTGCCGACGGCGATGACCTTGCCGCGCACGGGCTTCTCGGTGGCGGTGTCCGGAATGACGATGCCACCGGGCGAGGTGCGCTCTTCCTCGAGCCGCTTGATGATCACGCGATCATGAAGGGGACGGATCTTCATGTAGAAATCTCCTTGAAAATCAATGACTACGCTAAGCACCGGGGAGCCCCGGTATTGTTAGCACTCTCGAAAAGTGAGTGCTAATGGTATTCAGGCGCCGGGCGAATGCAAGTCCCGCACGGGCGCATAAGGTGAAACGGTCGATATGACAGGCGCCGGCAGCCGCGGGTATGCTGCCGGCGGCGCGAGGTGCGAGGTCCCGATGGCTGACGAATACCTGCTGGTGCTGTGCACCTGCCCGGACCCCACCGTGGCAGCCGAGGTGGCCACGGCGCTCATCGAGCAGAACCTCGCCGCCTGCGTCAACCGGGTGCCGGGCATCCGCTCGTACTACCGCTGGCAGGGCCACCTGGAACAGGAGGACGAGGTATTGCTGCTCGCCAAGACCACGCGGGCGCGCTTCCCGGCCCTCGAGCAGGCCATCCGGGCGCTGCATCCCCACGCAGTCCCCGAGATCATCGCCCTGCCGATCACCGCCGGTGCCGAGGCCTACCTGAAATGGATCAGCGAGTGCACCGCCTGATACGCCATACCGCCGCCCTCCTCGTGCTGCTCGCGGCCCTCGCCGCGGGCGCGCCGACGCGGGCCGAGCCTGAGCCGCTGCGGCCCGAGAAAGCGTTCCGGTATGCCGTCGCGGTCGAGGACGGCGCGATCATGGTGCGCTGGACGATCGAGCCAGGGTACTACCTCTACCGTGAGCGCATGAGCTTCGCGACCCCGACCGCCGGGATCGAGCTCGGTCCGGCGGTCATGCCCGAGGGGGAGCCCTACCACGACGAGTTTTTCGGCGACATGCATGTCTACCGCGGCAACGCCGAGGTGCGAATTCCGGTCGTACGCGGCAGCGGGCGCATGGACCTCACCATCCGCTCCCAGGGCTGCGCTGACATCGGCCTGTGCTACCCGCCCCAGACCTGGACCGCGGCCGTGGACCTGCCGGCACCTGCGGGGGCGCGACCCGGCGGTCTCGCGGCGCTGCTCAAGGGTGGCCCGCAGCCGGGTGACCCGCTGCCGCCGGAGGATGCATTCCGCGTCCGCGCCGAACAGCTCGATTCCGGTTCGCTGCGCATCACCTGGCAGATCGCCGAAGGCTACTACCTGTATCGCCACAGCCTGGCGGCCCGCGCCACGAGCCCCGGCGTGACACTCGGTGAACTGCAACTTCCCGAGGGCACACCGAAGGAAGACGAGTATTTCGGCAAGACCCGCGTCTTCTACGGCGAAGCAGTCGCTGTTGCAGCGATCACCGGCCGTGCCGACCCGCTCGAGATCGAGTTGTCCTACCAGGGCTGCAAGGAAGCGAGCCTCTGCTACCCGCCGCAGACCGCGCGGCTGGCCGTCGCCGCGGCGACGCTCGCGCCGGGCCCGTCTGTCGCAGCAGCCCCGACCGGCGGCGGCGTACCCGCGGCGGTGTCCGAGCAGGATCGCCTTGCCGGCATGATCGGCACGGGCAACCTCGCCCTCGTGCTGCTGAGCTTCGCCGGTTTTGGCCTGCTGCTCGGCTTCACGCCCTGCTGCCTGCCGATGGTGCCGATCCTCTCCGGGATCATCGTCGGCCAGGGCCATGACGTCACGACCCGGCGCGCCTTCGCGCTCTCGCTCACCTATGTGCTCGGCATGGCGGTCACCTACACCGCGGCGGGTGCGGTGTTCGCCGCCGCCGGCCAGCAGGTGCAGGCCGCCTTCCAGCAGCCGTGGATCGTGGTCGGCGTCGCGGTGCTGTTCGTGGCGCTGGCGCTCGCCATGTTCGGCGTCTACGAACTGCAGATTCCCGCGGGCCTGATGAACCGCATCAATGCGGCGAGCGGCCGCCAGCGCACCGGCACCTACGTCGGTACCGCCGTCATGGGTGCACTCTCGGCGCTGGTCGTCACCACCTGCGTGGCACCGCCACTGGTGGCGGCGCTCACGGTGATCGCCCAGACCGGCGACGTCCTGCGCGGCGCGCTGTCGCTGTTCGCCCTCTCGATCGGC
The DNA here is from genome assembly GCA_964415505.1 of uncultured Chromatiaceae bacterium. GTDB lineage: Bacteria > Pseudomonadota > Gammaproteobacteria > Steroidobacterales > QUBU01. Next base: position 2,852 of record CAYQAR010000033.1, read on the forward strand.
ATGGGCCTGCCGCTGCTCGTGGTCGGTACCTCCGCCGGCCGCCTGCTGCCGAAGGCCGGCCCCTGGATGGTCAGGGTCAAGGGTGCCTTCGGGTTCATGATGCTCGGCCTGGCGGTGTGGATGCTGGACCGCCTGCTGCCCGACGCGATCACCATGGTCGCCTGGGCGGTGCTTGTGTTCATGGCGGGTGTATTCCTCGGCGCCTTCCACTCGCTCGCGCCGGACGCCGGTCCGCGCCAGCAGCTGGCCAAGGGCGCGGGCCTGCTGGCTGCGCTGTACGGCGCCGCCCTGCTGACCGGCGCACTCGCCGGCAGCCGTGACCCGCTGCAGCCGCTGCAGGGGCTGCGCGCCGGCGCAGCCAGCACCGAGACGACACTCGAATTCCAGCGCGTCAAGACGGTCGCCGACCTCGACCGGGCCCTCGCCGGTGCCGCAGCTGCCGGCCGGCCGGCGATGCTCGATTTCTACGCCGACTGGTGCACCTCGTGCATCGAGATGGAGCGTTACACCTTCCCGGATGCCGCCGTGCGTGCGGCACTCGCCAGCACCGTGCTGCTGCAGGCCGACGTCACGGCCAACGATGCCGAAGACCAGGCGCTGCTGCAGCGCTTCGGTATCTTCGGACCGCCGACCATCGTCTTTTTCGGTCCGGACGGCACCGAACGTCCAGGCTATCGCGTGGTCGGGTTCAAGAACGCGGCTGAGTTCGCCGCACACGCCCGCGCCGCGATTGCCTCCGGTAGCCAATGAACCGGCGCCCGCGCCTGCTGGTGCTGCTGCCGGTGTGCGTCGCCGCCGGGTTCCTGGTCGGGCGCGTGTTCTGGAAGCCGCCACAGGTTCCTGCGGGGCAGCCGGCCCCGCCACCACCGGAACAGCCGCTGGCAGCCGCACTGACGACCGTTCCCGACCTGCGCCTGCCCGATCTCGCCAGTGCGACACCGCGCTCGCTGCGCGAGTGGTCGGACAAGGCGCTGATCATCAACTTCTGGGCGACCTGGTGCGCACCCTGCCGCAAGGAGATGCCGCTGCTCGAGCAGGTGCACCAGCAGTGGCGCGATCGGGGTGTCGCCGTGGTCGGCGTGGCCATCGACCGGCTCGAACCGGTGCAGGCCTTCGTGGGGGAGGCCGGGATCAGCTACCCGATCCTGGTCGGCGAGCAGGAGGCGATGGGCCTCGCCGAGGCCTTTGCCCCCGACCTGCCGGGCCTACCCCTGACTGTGCTCGCCGCCCCCGGCGGCGAGGTCCTGCAGCGGCACGTCGGCGAAATTCACGCGGAGGAGGTCGACCAGATCGTGACCGTGCTCGGTGAACTCGCCGCGGGCCGGATCCAGCCGGCCGAGGCCCGGGCTCGGCTCGCCACGGACTGAGCCACGCTGACCAGCAGATATAAAAAGACGGCAAGCTGGGTCGAAAGTCGCTAAACTTGCCGCCATCTGCGGGATTTGCTGGGGTTGGCAGCGATGGCGCGCCTGCTGCTGCTGAACGGTCCGAACCTGAATTTGCTCGGGACACGCGAGCCCGGAGTTTATGGCCGGACTACGCTCGCCGACATCGAACGCGGCAGCGCGGCGCTCGCCGCCAGCCTGGGTCACCAGCTCGACAGCTACCAGAGTAACGCCGAAGCCGAACTCGTCAACCGGGTCCAGGCCGCCGCGGGCCAGGCCGATTTCATCCTGATCAACCCCGGGGCCCTGACCCACACGAGCGTGGCGCTGCGCGATGCGCTGCTGGCCGTGGCGATCCCGTTCATCGAGATCCACATCAGCAACGTCCACGCCCGCGAGCAGTTCCGCCACCACTCCTATTTCGCCGACGTCGCCGTCGGGACCATTACCGGGCTCGGCCCCATCGGCTACGAGCTCGCCGTGCGTGCTGCTGACGCACGGCTAGCCGCCGGTCCGTAACGCCGCAGCGCAGGAGCGCTACACCGCCATGGACATCCGCAAGGTCAAGAAACTCATCGAACTGCTGGAAGAATCCGGCATCGCCGAGCTGGAAATTTCCGAGGGCGAGGAGTCGGTGCGCATCAGCCGTTACCCGCCCGGCGCAGCCATGCAGCACTACACGCTCGCAGCGCCGGCACCGGTGGCAGCGCCTGCCGCTCCCGCTGCCGCGCCCAGGGCGGCGGCGGGCGCCGCAGCCACCGAAAGCGCGCCGGAAATCCCGGGCTACAAGGTGGTGTCGCCGATGGTCGGTACGTTCTACTCCTCGGCAGCCCCCGGAGCCGAGCCCTTCGTGCAGGTCGGCAGCGAGGTCAAGGCGGGCGACACGCTCTGCATCATCGAAGCCATGAAAATGATGAACCAGATCGAATCGGACAAGGCCGGCCGCGTCGCCGCGATTCTCGCCACCAATGGCGAGCCGGTCGAATACGGCCAGACCCTGTTCGTCATCCAGTAGCCGGCCGGCGATGCTCGACAAGATCGTGATAGCCAACCGCGGCGAAGTGGCGCTGCGCATCCAGCGCGCCTGCCGCGAACTCGGCATCAAGACCGTGGCGGTGCACTCCACGGCCGACGCGAGCCTCAAGCACGTGCTGCTCGCCGACGAGACCGTGTGCATCGGTCCGCCGGCCTCGGCGGCGAGTTACCTCAACATGCCGGCCATCATCAGCGCCGCCGAGGTGACCGACGCCGGAGGGATCCACCCGGGCTTCGGGTTCCTGTCGGAAAACGCTGACTTCGCCGAGCGGGTGGAGAATTCCGGCTTCGCGTTCATCGGCCCGCCGCCGGAAGTCATCCGGCTGATGGGTGACAAGATCTCGGCCAAGGAGACGATGCGCAAGGCCGGAGTACCGACAGTGCCCGGCTCCGACGGCCCGCTCGGCGACGACATCGCCGAGAACCAGCGCATGGCCCGCGACATCGGCTACCCGGTGATCATCAAAGCCGCGGCGGGCGGTGGCGGCCGCGGCATGCGCGTGGTGCACACCGAAGCCTCGCTCGCCAACGCGGTGTCGGTGACGAAGGTCGAGGCCCGGGCCGCGTTCGGCAACGACACGGTCTACATGGAGAAATTCCTCGGCCGGCCGCGCCACATCGAGTTCCAGGTGCTCGCCGACGGCAAGGGCAACGCGGTCTATCTGTTCGAGCGCGACTGCTCGATGCAGCGCCGCCACCAGAAGGTCCTCGAGGAAGCGCCGGCCCCGGGCATCACCGAGGAAATGCGCCGGACCATGGGCGAGCGCTGCGTACAGGCCTGCCTGGAAATCGGCTACCGCAGTGCCGGAACCTTCGAGTTCCTGTTCCAGGACGGGCAGTTTTTTTTCATCGAGATGAACACGCGCCTGCAGGTCGAGCACCCGGTCACCGAGATGATCACCGGGGTCGACATCGTGCGCGAGCAGCTGCGCATCGCCGCCGGCGAGCGCCTGTCGCTGCGCCAGGAGGACCTCGCCATCCGCGGCCACGCCATCGAGTGCCGCATCAACGCCGAGGACCCGAAGACCTTCATGCCCTCGCCCGGGCGGGTCGACCTGTGGCATCCGCCCGGCGGCCCGGGTGTGCGGGTCGACAGCCACCTGTACAGCGGCTATGTCGTGCCCCCGTACTACGACTCGATGATCGCCAAGCTGATCGTGTACAGCGACAGCCGTGCCTCGGCGATCGCGCGGATGTACGTGGCGCTCACCGAGATGGTGGTCGACGGCATCCGGACCAACATCCCGCTGCATCTCGAGATCATGCAGCACTCGGCCTTCAAGACTGGCGGGACCGACATCCACTACCTCGAAAAGCGGCTCGGGCTCTGAACCGCTGGCTGCAGCTCGGGCTGACCGTCCCGGCGACGGCAGTTGCTGCGGTCGAGGCGGCGCTGGAAGCGGCCGGAGCGCTGGCCATCAGCCTCGCCGATCCCGGCGGCGAACCGGTACTCGAACCCGCCCCGGGCGCGGCACCGCTCTGGTCCGAGGTCATCGTCACCGCGCTGTTCCCCGCGGGGACAGAACCCGCGGCACTCGACGCGGCGTTGCGCGCTGACCTCGCCTTCGACCTGCAGGACCTGCGCTTCGAGGTCGTCGAAGAGCGCGACTGGGTGCGCGAATTCCGCGAAAACCTCACGCCGTTGCGCTTCGGCTCGCGCCTGTGGCTCTGCCCGCCAGGCATGGCCTGCCCGGATCCGGCCGGCGTGGCGCTGACGCTCGAACCAGGACTCGCCTTCGGCTCGGGCTCGCATCCGACCACCGCCCTGTGCCTCGCCTGGCTGGAAGGGCTGCCGCTCACCGGCCGTGCGGTCCTCGACTGGGGCTGCGGCTCGGGCGTGCTCGCGCTCGCCACCCTCGCGCTCGGGGCCGGCAGCGCCACGGCCCTCGACATCGACCCACAGGCACTCGAGGCCACCGCCGACAACGCCACGCGCAACCGGCTCACGGCGCAGCTGCGCATCGCGCCGCCCGCGGAACTCGGCGCGGGTGAGCGCTTCGACATCGTCGTCGCCAACATCCTCGCCGGCAGCCTGATCGATCTCGCACCGACGCTCGCGACGCACTGCACGGCTGGCGCCCGCGTGGCGCTGAGCGGTATTCTCGCCACGCAGGCCGCCATGGTCCGCGAAGCCTGCGCGCCGTGGCTCACCCTGTCGCTCGCCGGCGAGGCCGATGGCTGGGTCCTGCTCACCGGTACCCCCGCCTGAGGCGCCGGATCGGCGACAGGCCTTCGGTCGGAAACACCATGTTCACCCGCTGCCCTCACTGCAGTGCCACGTTCCGCGTCACGGCTGCGATCCTGCAGATGGCCGAGGGCGAAGTACGCTGCGGCGCCTGCAGCGCGGTCTTCAATGCGCTGCACACACTGCTCGACGACTGGACCGGTGCCGACCTGATCCCGGCCGACGCGCCGCGCCTCGCCCATCCGGACGAGC
>CAYQAR010000033.1:7808-36881 GCA_964415505.1 uncultured Chromatiaceae bacterium
ACCGCGGCAGCGGCCCCGACCGGGGATGACAGCGCCACGGTCCTCGACTGGGGTCCGGCATTTCCGGCACCGCGTGCGTCACGCCCCGCCCACGGCGGGCGCTGGCTGGCCGCGAGCCTGATGGCCACCTTGTTATTGGGCGGCCAGCTGCTGCATCACTGGCGCGACCGGCTCGCCGCGGATCCCGCCTGGGGTGGCACCGTGCGCGCGATCTATGCCCGGCTCGGCCTGCCGCTCTACCCTGCCTGGCCTCTGGCGGCCTACGAGATCCGCAGCGTCAAGGCCATCGCCGACAGCTCGGCACCCGGGGCGCTCGACATCGTCGCCGAGGTCGCGGTCGGCGGCTCACGCCCGGTCGGGCTGCCGATGGTGCGGGTGGTGCTGCGCGACCGCTGGTCGAACACGGTGGCGAGCGGCGTGTTCGACGCGAGCCGTTACCTCGCCGAGGCGATGCCCGCCGATGAAAACTACGCCCCCGGCACGCTGATCCCCATGCACATCACGCTCACCGACCCGGGCACCGCGGCGCAGGGCTACGAACTCGACGTGTGCATACCCGATCGACTCGCCGGCCTGCAGTGCAAGGCTGCAGGCGATCCATTCCGCTGACAGGCGCGACAGGAAAGTCAAGTTCCGCGGTACACGCCGATCGTGGCGGACCCATCAGCGGGAAATTTTTCGCGCCTCCGCCGGTGGTTCATGCACTTGTGCGCGAGTCGATCACGCGAGTCTAGTTTCCGTCAGCGCCAGCACTTGGCGCGCGCCCATCGCGTGCTATGATTCCGCCCCCGCGAACAGGGGTGGGCAAGCGACGTCGATGTCGCTGACCCGGGCGAACGAACAGAATTCGGGGAGTAGCCACACCGTGACGACCACGAAGAGGACCGGCAGCACACGCCGTCCGCGCGATCCTGTGGTGCAGCTGCGCAGCAAGCCGCTGCGCGATCTCACCGGTGACGCCTTGCGCAGCTACTTCCGCGACCTCAACGGTCACAAGCCGAACGCGCTCTACGACCTGGTCCTCGGCGAGGTGGAACCGCCGCTGTTCGAAGCCGTGCTCGACTATACCGGCGGCAACCAGAGCCGCGCGGCCGAGATCCTCGGCCTGAACCGCGCCACGCTGCGCAAGAAGCTCAAGCAGTACGAACTGCTCGCCTGAGCTGCGGCGCGAGCAGCGACCGCCGTCATGACCCGCATCGCGCGCGCCCTGCTCAGCGTCTCCGACAAAACCGGCATCGTCGAATTCGCCCGCGCGCTCGCCGCGCTCGGCATCGAACTGGTCTCCACCGGCGGTACGGCCGCCGCGCTGCGCGCTGCCGGCCTGGCGGTGACCGACGTCAGCAGCGTCACCGGCTTCCCGGAAATCATGGACGGACGGGTCAAGACGCTGCACCCGCTGGTCCACGGCGCGCTGCTCGGCCGGCGCGACATCGACGCCGCGGTCATGGTGCAGCACGGCATCCGGCCGATCGACCTCGTCGTGGTCAATCTCTATCCCTTCGAGGCCACGGTGGCGCGCAGCGGTTGCACCCGCGAGGAAGCCATCGAGAACATCGACATCGGCGGGCCGGCGATGATCCGTGCGGCTGCCAAGAACCACGCCTTCGTCGCCGTGGTCGTCGACCCGGCGGACTACGCCCCGCTGCTCGGCGAACTGCACGGCGGAGGCACTCTCGCCGACGCGACCCGCCGGCGCCTGGCGCGCAAGGCGTACGCCCATACCGCAAGCTACGATGCGGCGATCTGGCGCTATCTCGAGGATCGCGAGGGCGACGGCACGCTGCCAGACCAGCTGCCGGTTGCGCTGCACCGGCAGCTCGAACTGCGCTACGGGGAGAACCCGCACCAGCGCGCTGCCCTGTACCGCCTGTCGGGACCGGCACCGGGCACCCTGCTCGACGCGCGCCAGCACCAGGGAAAGCCGCTCTCGTTCAACAACATCGCCGACGCCGACGCCGCGCTCGAATGCGCCAGGGCGCTGCCGGCGCCGGCCTGCGTCATCGTCAAGCACGCCAATCCCTGCGGCGTGGGCGTGGCCGGCACGATCGGCGCCGCCTACGAGAAGGCCTGGGCCACCGACCCCGAGAGCGCCTTCGGCGGCGTCATCGCCTGCAATGCCACGGTGGACGCGGCTTTCGCCACGACGGTAGTGGAACGGCAGTTTCTCGAAGTGATCGTCGCGCCCGCGTTCAGCCCCGAAGCGCTGGCCGCGCTCGCCCGCAAGCCGAACGTGCGCGTGCTCGAGACCGGGGCGCTGCCCGATGCCGCGCGACCCGTGCTGCGCCTGCAGACGGTCGAGGGCGGCATGCTGGTGCAGGACAAGGACGTCGCCATGGTGCCGCGCGAGGCCCTGCGGGTCGTGACGCGGCGCCAGCCCACGCCGGCGGAACTCGACGACGCGCTGTTTGCCTGGCGCGTGATCCGTTTCGTCAAGTCGAACGCCATCGTCTACTGCCGCGACGGCGCCACGCTCGGCATCGGCGCCGGACAGATGAGCCGCGTGATGAGCGCGCGCATCGCCGCCTGGAAGGCCGGTGAGGCAAAACTCGAAATCCGCGGCGCGGCCATGGCCTCGGATGCCTTCTTTCCGTTCCGCGACGGCATCGATGCCGCCGCAGCGCACGGTATCGCCGTGGTGATCCAGCCGGGCGGCTCGATGCGCGACGAGGAAGTCATCCGCGCCGCCGACGAACACGGCATGGCGATGCTCTTCACCGGCGTGCGCCACTTCCGGCACTGATCCGATGAAGGTCCTGGTCATCGGCGGTGGCGGGCGCGAGCACGCGCTGGCGTGGAAGATCGCCCAGTCGCGGCGCGTGGCCGAGGTCATCGTCGCGCCCGGCAACGCCGGCACGGCGCTCGAGCCGAAGGTACGCAACGTGCCGGTGGCAGCCGACGACGTCGCCGGCCTGCTGCAGCTGGCGCGCGAGGAGCACGTCGGGCTCACCGTGGTCGGGCCGGAGGCGCCGCTCGCTGCCGGTCTCGTCGACCGCTTCGTCGCCAGCGGCCTGCGTTGCTTCGGGCCGCGCCAGGCCGCCGCGCAGCTCGAGAGCTCCAAGAAGTTCGCCAAGGAATTCATGGTCCGGCACGGTATCCCGACTGCCCGCCACGAATCGTTCACGGACTACGAGGAATTCGCGGCCTACATCGCGCAGCAGGGTGCGCCGATCGTGATCAAGGCGGACGGACTCGCCGCCGGCAAGGGCGTGGTCGTCGCCCGTACGGTCGAAGAGGCCCTCGCCGCCGGCAGCGCCATGCTCGAGGGCGGGGAATTCGGCAGCGCCGGCAGCACCGTGGTCGCCGAGGAGTTCCTCGCCGGCGAGGAGGCGAGTTTCATCGCCATGGTCGGCGTCGATGGCGCGATCCTGCCGCTCGCGACCTCGCAGGACCACAAGACCCGCGACGACGGCGACCAGGGCCCGAACACCGGTGGCATGGGCGCGTACTCACCGGCACCCGTGGTCACGCCGGCACTGGCCCGCAGCGTGATGGAGGAGGTCATGCAGCGGGTTGTCGAGGGCATGCGCCAGGACGGTATCCGCTACTACGGCTTCCTCTATGCAGGACTCATGATCGGTGCCGACGGCAAGCCGCGGGTGCTCGAGTTCAACTGCCGCTGCGGCGATCCGGAGACGCAGCCGATCCTGTTCCGCCTGAAATCCGACCTGGTCGATCTGCTCGACGCCGCGCTCGACGGTCGCCTCGGCCGCGTGCACGCCGACTGGGACCCGCGCCCGGCGGTCGGCGTGGTGATGGCTGCCGGCGGCTACCCGGGCAGGTACCGCACCGGCGACGAGATCACTGGCCTGCCCGCGACGGACTCACCGACAGCCAAGGTTTTCCACGCCGGCACCGGGCTCGATGCATCCGGGCGGCTGGTCACGCGCGGCGGGCGCGTGCTGTGCGTGGTCGGCACCGGCGACACCGTGCGCAGCGCCCAGGCCGAAGCCTACCGGGTCGTGAACGCCATCCGCTGGGACGGCGCACAGTTCCGCCGCGACATCGGCTACCGGGCCATCGCCCGCGAATGCCGCTGAGGCGCGGCCGTCGCCTCTTCAGATCCTTTAGGAGGAATGCAAGCCCCGACCGGGGCAGTCGCGACTGGCGTCGCTCCCACAGGACGAGAAGAAAAGGCCGCACCGCAATCTGCCGAAGGCGACGAGGCTGTTGCCAGGCCGCGCGCGGCGGGCGTAGAGGGCCAGCGGAGCAGGATGCGCAGCGCCAGCCCGAGACGAGCGAGCGCAGGCCATGGATGGCCGAAGCGAGCGGCCCGCCGCGGGTGGCCTGACAACAGCCGTGGCACCAGGCCAAGCGGGGAGTCGCGACTGGCGTCGCTCCCACAGGGAGCAGGAGCGCCGGCTCAGCGCTTCATCGACTCGAAGAATTCCTGGTTGGTCTTCGTGTCCTGCATCTTGCCGATGAGGAACTCGATGGCCGCGAGCTCGTCCATCGGGTGCAGCACCTTGCGCAGCACCCACATCTTCTGCAACTCGTCCGGCTGGGTGAGCAGCTCTTCCTTGCGGGTGCCCGAGCGGTTGATGTTGATGGCCGGGAATACCCGCTTCTCGGCGATGCGCCGGTCGAGGTGGATCTCCGAGTTGCCTGTGCCCTTGAACTCCTCGTAGATGACGTCGTCCATCTTCGAGCCGGTATCGATCAGCGCCGTGGCGAGGATGGTGAGGCTGCCACCCTCCTCGATGTTGCGCGCCGCGCCGAAAAAGCGCTTGGGCCGCTGCAGGGCGTTGGCGTCCACGCCGCCGGTGAGCACCTTGCCCGATGACGGCGCCACCGTGTTGTAGGCACGGGCGAGGCGCGTGATCGAGTCGAGGAGGATCACCACGTCGCGCTTGTGCTCGACCAGGCGCTTGGCCTTTTCGATCACCATCTCGGCCACCTGCACGTGGCGGCTCGCCGGCTCGTCGAAGGTGCTGGAAACGACCTCGCCGCGCACGGTGCGCTGCATCTCGGTGACTTCCTCGGGCCGCTCGTCGATCAGCAGCACGATGAGGTAGGCCTGCGGGTTGTTGGCGATGATCGACAGGGCGATGTTCTGCAGCAGCATGGTCTTGCCGGCCTTGGGCGGCGAGACGATGAGCCCGCGCTGGCCGAGGCCGATCGGGGCGACGAGGTCGATGATGCGCGCGGTCATGTCCTCGGTGCTGCCGTTGCCCTGCTCGAGCTTCAGCCGCTTCTTCGGGAACAGCGGCGTCAGGTTCTCGAACAGCACCTTGCTGCGCGAGCTGTCCGGCGCGTCGTAGTTGATCTCGCTGACCTTGAGCAGCGCGAAATAGCGTTCGTTGTCCTTGGGCGGGCGGATCAGCCCGGAAACCGTGTCGCCCGTGCGCAGGTTGAAGCGGCGGATCTGGCTCGGGGAGACGTAGATGTCATCCGGCCCGGCGAGGTAGGAGCCGTCGGCAGAACGCAGGAAGCCGAAGCCGTCCTGCAGGATCTCGAGCACGCCGTCGCCGTAGATGTCATGGCCGCTCTGCGCGTGGCCCTTGAGGACCGCGAAGATCACGTCCTGCTTGCGCGAGCGGGCCATGTTCTCGAGGCCCATGGACTCGGCGAGGGTGACCAGCTGTCCGACCGGCTTGTTCTTCAGCTCGGTCAGGTTCATGACGTTGCGGCCGTTCAGGTCAAGCTCGCTCTTGGAGATGACGTCGTCCTCGCTGAAGGTCGGTGCGTCCTCCTCGTGGCCCATGTGGCGCATCTTCTGGTGGCGCATCATGGGATCCTGAACGTTGCCGTTGCCGCCACCGCCCTTGTTGCGGTTGCCCTGCTGCTTGTTGCCGCGGCCGCGGGCCGAATTGCCTAGATAGCCTCTCACAGTTTTGCGTCCAGTAATTTCTTGAGGTTGTCCTTAGAGAGCAGTCCCACCTGCTGGGCTTCGACGACGCCGTTACGGAACAGCATCAGCGTCGGGATGCTGCGTACGCCGTAGCGCATGGCGGTCGCCTGGTTGGAGTCGACATCGACCTTGGCGATCCGCAGGCGGCCCTGGTACTCGGTGGCGATCTGGTCGAGCAGCGGCGCGATCGCCTTGCAGGGACCACACCACTCGGCCCAGAAGTCCACCAGCACCGGGGTTGTGGATTTCAGTACTTCGGCATCGAAGCTGTCTTCGGAGATGTGCACTATGCTCATGACAGGAATTGGAAATCAGCTGTTGGGATAGGAGTCCAGAATCTGGATTGGAGCGACTGCCGGCCAGTGGGCAACGGCGTCAGGGTCTCGAAAGACGACCGCCTCAGTCGGAAGCGGCCAGCCCGATCAGGCACGATGCTGGAACCGAACGCGAAGTTTCCTTCGGCAGAATCTGGCGGCGCGGTAGCAGTAACCTGGGCGGGTGCGGTATTGGTCCGCAGCGATTCGGAAACAATTTGAACCTGTCCCCGGGGAATTTGCAAGTACCCGGTCGCGTTTTCCGCTATCGTTAGCGCCCCATGAGCGGACCCACCAGCGTTTCGTTTGGCGAACTCGGCCTTCCCGGAGAAATCCTCGAGGGTGTACGGCGCGCCGGATTCCAGGCCTGCACCCCGATCCAGGCACAGACCCTGCCCCTGGCGCTCACCGGACGCGACATCGCCGGGCAGGCGCAGACCGGTACCGGCAAGACCGCCGCATTCCTCATTGCCACCTTCGCGCGCCTGCTGCGCCAGCCGCCGCGCAATCCCGGCGAACTCGATGGCCCGCGCGCACTGATCCTCGCGCCGACGCGTGAGCTGGCAGTGCAGATCCACGCGGACGCCCTGGTGCTCGGCGCCGCCACCGGCCTGCGCATGGTGGTGGTCTACGGCGGCGCGGACTACGACAAGCAGCGCGAACAGCTGCTCGCCGGGGTCGACGTGCTGATCGGCACGCCGGGACGCCTGATCGACTACTTCAAGCAGCACATCTTCAGCCTGCGCCACGTGCAGGTCATGGTGCTCGACGAGGCGGACCGCATGTTCGACCTCGGCTTCATCAAGGACATCCGCTTCGTGCTGCGGCGCCTGCCGCCGTTCGACAAGCGGCTCAACCTGCTGTTTTCCGCGACCCTGAGCTACCGCGTGCTCGAGCTCGCCTACGAGCACATGAACGATCCGCACCTGGTGCAGATCGAGCCGGACAAGAAGACCGTCGACAAGGTCACCCAGGTGGTCTACTTCCCGGCGAATCACGAGAAGCCGGCGCTGATGATCAGCCTGATGCAGCGCATGCAGGCCTCGCGCACCATGGTGTTCGTGAATACCAAGCGCGAGGCCGAACACGTCGGCGCCGTGCTCACGGCCAACGGCATCGGCGCGGCGGTGATTTCCGGCGACGTCCCGCAACCGAAACGCCTGCGGATGCTCAAGGACTTCCAGGCCGGCACCCTGCCGGTGCTGGTTGCGACCGACGTCGCCTCGCGCGGCCTGCACGTCCCGGACGTGAGCCACGTCATCAATTACGACCTGCCGCAGGACCCGGAGGATTACGTGCACCGCATCGGCCGCACGGCACGGGCCGGCGCGAGCGGTGATGCCATCAGCTTCGCCTGCGAGAGCTACGCCATCACGCTGCCCGAGATCGAGACCTACATCGGCCACCGCATTCCCGTCGGCCAGGTGGACCCGGGAATGCTGGTCGAGGTGGCCATACCGCCGCGCGAGAGTCGGCCGCATTTTCGCGGCGGCGGCGCCGGACGCGGCGGTGGTGGTGGACGCCGGCGCGGCGGGCCGCCACCACGTGGTCCCGGTGGCGGACGCCGTCACGCCCGCTCGCGCTGACGGTTGCCTCGACCCGCCGTCCTCAGTCGAGCAGGGCGGAAACCCCGGACACTGCCGGATGGCCCGCGACCGGCCTGGGTGGCGCACGACTGTCCGGTTGCGTGATCGCCACGACACCCGCCAGCCCGCTACCCGCCGCGGTGTCGAGCACCGCCCGGCTGTCGTCCACGAACAGCGTGCGCTGCGGGTCGAAACCGAGCCGCGCACGCAACTGCGGCCAGAATGCCGCGGACTCCTTCGGCAGCCCGATTTCGTGCGAACTCACGCAGCACTCGAAGTACTCACCGAACCCGGCCACGCCCTTCTTCACCGCCAGGGTATCGCTGTGCGCGTTGGTCACCAGCACCAGCCGGCGACCCGTCGCCCGCGCTTGTTGCAGGAAAGCGCGCGCCCCGGGCAGATAGCGGATACGGTGGCTGCTCGCCACCTTCAGGCTGCGCAGGTCGAGGCCCACCGCCTCGGACCAGTAGTCGAGGCAATACCAGTCGAGGGTCCCCTGCTTGCTCGCGAAGTGCGCGAACAGCCGCTCCCGCACCGCGGCCTGCGGTTCGCCACGGGCCCGGGCCACGCAGCGGGGCACGGCCTCGAGCCAGAACCAGTTGTCGAACGCGAGGTCGAGCAACGTGCCGTCCATGTCGAGCAGCACGGTGTCGCAGCGTTGCCAGAGCGCAGCGGGTATGGTCGCGTCGTCGTCCATGGTCCTGACTGGCGCGCAGCGCCGGGGATCCTTACGATGAATTCTAGCGCTGTCGCCCGCCCGTCACGGAGGGCTCGTCCCGCATGACACCCGAACCCGGCGCCCTGCTCGAGCCCGTGCGTGCGCTCGCCCGCGAGGCCGGCCGGGCGATCCTGGCCATCTACCGCGCCGCATTCACCGTCGAGACCAAGGCCGACAACTCGCCGGTGACCGCTGCCGATCGCGCGGCACATGCCGTGATCGCACACGGGCTGACAGGACTCACCCCCGCGGTACCCGTGTGGTCCGAGGAATCCACGGCAGCGGAGTTCGCCGAACGGGCGCGCTGGCCCTGGTTCTGGCTGGTGGATCCGCTCGACGGTACGCGCGAGTTCGTGAAGCGCAACGGCGAGTTCACCGTCAATATCGCGCTGGTCCGCGGGCACGCCCCCGTGCTCGGCGTCGTCCACGTGCCCGTCCTCGACCGCGACTACGCCGGCTGCGCGGCCACCGGTGCGCTGCGCTGGGACGGCGCCGGGCCAGCGCAGCGGATCGCCGTCAGGCGCCCGGCGCACGACCCGGTACGGGTCGTCGGCAGCCGCTCGCACGCCGGCGGCTCACTGGCGGCATTCCTGCGCCGCATCGGCCCCCACGAGCTGCTGCCGCTCGGCAGCTCGCTGAAGTTCTGCGTGCTCGCCGAGGGAGACGCCGATGTCTATCCGCGCCTCGGGCCGACATCGGCGTGGGACACCGCGGCCGCACAGGCCGTGGTCGAGGCCGCCGGCGGCCACGTGGTCGATACCGGCGGCATGCCGCTGCGGTACAACCTTGGCCCGGACGTGCTGAACCCGCATTTTGTCGCCTACGGCGACGACAGCCGCGACTGGGCTGCCTGGCTGGGTGATCTGCCCGCGGCCTGAGCTGGGGCCAATTGGTCTAGAATGGGTGCCCCGGTCGAGGGGCGGCCATGACCACGAGCAACATCGACACGGATACCTTCAGCAACCGCGTGCGGTTGAAGGAATTGCGCGTTGAGCACCGCCGCCTCGACGTGGCCATCGCCGAACTCGTCAAGGATCCCGAGGCCGATCAGCTGCGCGTCAGCCGCATGAAGAAGGAAAAACTGCGGCTCAAGGACATGATCGCGCGGCTTGAAAGCCAGCTGATTCCCGACCTGAACGCCTGAGCCGGCCCGTCCGTCCTGTCGGTGCGCTTGACAGCGCGGATCAGGATCCAACTCTTTGTTTTTCCTGCCGCTCGCGCCCGTTCCGTGATGCAGGTCGGCAACCATGGCCACCCGCGCTGTCGGCTGCTTTGACAGACGGCGGTGCCGACACGGCTCGCGCCCTGGTGCACGCCTGCCAGCCTGCCGCCCGGGGACCGGCAATGCGTGACCGGCATCACATAAAGCGGCGACTTCAGGGTCTTCTGTCAAACCGGATCACGGTTGTCCCGACGATGGCACGAGAGCTGCATTTATATCCCCGAGACGCAACACAGCCATTGCGCTTCACAACCCAACGCAACGCAACGCAACAACCCAACGCACAGCCTGCATAAGAACAACAACAACGCAGGCACATAAAAAGAAGAAAAGATCGACAATTTCCGCGCCCATCCCTACCGCCCCTCACGGGGCGGTTTTTTTTGCGGAATTTCTGCATTCGCGGCTGAAGCCGCTCCTACGGACTTCCCGACGCCGCACCCGTAGGAGCGGCTTCAGCCGCGACCATCCCCCTCCCGAGTTACGTACACTCGCCACCATGGCAGTCCTCATTGCCGACATCGGCGGCACCAACACCCGCTGCGCCGTGGCCGGTGCGGCGGCGTCGCCGCGCCCAATTCGCAGTTTCAGCAATGCCGGCTTCACCGGTCTGGCCGAGGTCCTCGCTGCCTACCTGAACGATCTGGCGCCAGCCGGGCGCCCGCGGCGCGCGTTGCTGGCGATCGCCGCACCGATCCGGGGCGAAGAGATCAGCATGCCCAACCGCGGCTGGCACACCACGGTCACGGCCCTGCGCACAGCGCTCGGGCTCGACGAACTCCGGGTGATGAACGACTTTGCCGCCCTCGCCCATGCGCTGCCGGAGTTGTCGGCCGCCGACCTCGTCGCCACCGGTGGCGGCGCGGCGCTTGCCCATGCCCCGAAGGTCGTGCTCGGCCCGGGGACTGGCCTCGGCATGGCGGGTCTCGTGCCCCTGCCCGGCGGCGGCTGGCAGGCGCTGCCCGGCGAAGGCGGGCACGTAACGCTCGGCGCACACGACGAGGAGGAGGAACGCATCATCGCGCTCGCGCGGCGGCGCTACGGCCACTGCTCGGCCGAGCGGCTGCTGTCCGGGGCAGGGCTGTCGTTCCTCCACGATGCGCTGCACGGCACCGGTGAACTCGCGCCGGCACTCATCGGCGCACGCGCACTCGCTGGCGATGCGCCAGCCCGCGCGACGCTGGAAGCGTTTTTCCGGCTGCTCGGCACCGTCGCCGGCGATGCTGCCCTGACACTCGGCGCGCTTGGCGGCGTCTACATCGGCGGCGGCATCGTGCCGCGTTACCGGGAGGCCTTCTTCGCCTCCGGGTTTCGCGCCCGCTTCGAGGCCAAGGGTCGCTACCGCGACTACCTGCGCGCCATCCCCACCTGGCTCATCGTCGCCGGGGAGCCCACGCTCGATGGGCTGGCGGCCTGCGTGCGCCGCGGCTACTGATCGCCGGCCTGCTCGATTGCCGCATCGAGTTCGGCACGCCGCGCAGCGCTGAGGTCCTCCACCTCGCGGGCACGCTCGAGCGGCGCCTGGGCAGCTTCGAGCAGCTCCCGGTTGTCGGCAGCGTCGGCTGCCGGTGCCGGCTCGTTGCCACCACAGGCGCCGAGCACACCGGCCAGCGCCAGTACCGCAAGCACTCTGGTCCTCATGCGGGCATCTCCTCGATCTCTGCGAGAAACAACGCAAACAGACGCGTGAGCTGCGGCAGGTTCGCCGTCAGCCGGTGGTCACCGTCGAGCAGGGTGAGCTGCGCGCAGCCGGCGGCGGCGTAGCGCACGCTGCCCTCCCAGGGCACCACGTCGTCGTGCCAGCCATGGACGATCGTGACCGGGCAGCGCGGCGGCGGCGGCACGTACTGTTCGTACCCCGGCACGTAGAAAGCGGGTGCCATCAGGAACAGCCCGCGGGCCGGCTGCGCGGCAGCCACCGCAGCGGCCACGAAACCACCCATGCTGCTCCCCGCGAGGAGCGGCGGTGTCGCCAGGCCGCGCACGTGAGCGGCGAGCTTCGCCACGCGCGCCTGCGGATCGTCCATGCCCTGGAAGTCGAGCGATTCCACGCTCCAGCCGCGCCCGCGCGCGACCTCGGCAAGCGCCCTGATTTTGGTGCCCCACGGGCCGCTCTCCTTGCCGTGCGCAAAGCACAGCTGGCCCGGTGCGGCCACGTCAGGAGCCACCGCGCCGAGGCGCGGCACCGGCGTCGGGGCCCCAGAGCAGTTCGTCGAGCGAGGCCGGCTGCCAGCGGCGGCGCAGCGGGACGCGACCGTCACGCAACTCCACGCCCTCGGCGGCGAGGCGGCGCAACTGCTCGGCGTGGGCGTGCGAACCGGGCGGCAGCGAGATGCGGCCGGTGGCATTGACCACGCGATGCCACGGCAGCTGCGGCGGACAGGCGGCCAGCGCCCGCCCGACCAGCCGGGCGCGCCGCGGCAGTCCGGCCTCGCCCGCCACCTGGCCGTAGGTCGCCACGCAACCGCGCGGGATGGCGGCGACGACCGCGTAGATCCGCTGGTAACGCGCCGCGGCGCCTTCCTGCGTATCGTTGCTGGCCGTCGTGGTCATCGTCGTAGTATGCAACCGCCTGCCGCTTTGCGCGAGGCGACGGCTGCAGTAGATTCGCGCCATTGCCGTCACGGGGCGGCAGCTTCGGCCACCACTGCATTCCACTGTCAGGCCATCGTGACCCAGGACATCGCGCTCTGCCTCCTAATCCTCGTCACCTCGGTGATCATGTTCGCCACCGAGATCCTGCGCATGGACCTGGTGGCGCTGCTGGTGATGTGCGCGCTGGCCGTGACCGGCGTGGTCACGCCAGCGCAGGCGCTCGCCGGCTTCAGCAACGAAGCGGTGATCACCGTGTGGGCCATGTTCATCCTGAGCGAGGGACTCACCCGCAGCGGCAGCGGCCAGATCGTCAGTCGGCGGGTGCTGCAGTTCGCCGGGCGCAGCGAGGCAACGCTCGTCGCGGCCGTGATGCTCGCGAGCGGCGCACTCTCCGCCTTCATGCCGAGCGTGGGGGTGGCGGCCCTGATGCTGCCGGTGGCTGTGGAAATCGCGCGACGCACCGAGATCCCGGCCTCGCGCCTCCTCATGCCGATCGCCTTCGCGGCGCTCCTCGGCGGCATGACGACACTGATCGGCACGCCGCCGAACCTGCTCATCAGCGGAGCGCTGGCGGCCGCCGGCGAGCGCCCGTTCACGCTGTTCGACTTTGCCCCCGTCGGCCTCGGCGCACTCGCTGCCGGCACGCTGTTCATGGCATTCGCCGGCCCGCGCCTGCTGCCGAGCCAGGACCCGGGGCTCGAGGCCCACCAGCGCAGCCAGCGCAACCTGCGCACGCAGTACGGCCTGCAGGACCGTACCTTCATGATGCGGGTCCCGGAAGGCTCGGTGCTGGTTGGGCGCACGCTCGCCGACAGCCGGCTGGTGACAGCGGCCGGCATGATCGTCATCGCCCTCGAACGGCGTAACAAGGTCGAGGCGCTGCCCTCGCGCACCACCGTCATCCAGGGTGGTGACCGGCTGCTGGTGCAGGGACGCCTGGAGCGCTTCGAGGAGTTGCGTCACTGGAGCGAACTGGTGATCGAGCGCGAGGCACCGGTACTGCAGGGACTCGTTTCCGAGCAGGTGCGCCTCGTCGAGGCCACCGTCACCGAAACCTCGGCACTGGCGAAAGACCTGCTGCACCACACGGACTTCCGCCGGCGCTTCAACGTCAACGTGCTCGCCATCCGCCGCCGCGACCTGGTGCGGCGCGTGAACCTCGCCTATGTACCGCTGCGTGCCGGTGACCGGCTGCTGCTGCAGGGCGAGGCAGCGGCGCTGGCGGCGCTCGCAGGTACGCGCGAGTTCGACGACATCCGCCCCGTCAGCGAGGCCGACCTGCGCGACCACTACCGGCTGCAGGAGCGGCTGTTCGTAGTGCGCGTACCGCGCGATTCGCAGCTCGGCGGCCAGACGCTGGCCCGCAGCCGCCTCGGCGATGCCTTCGACTTCCGCCTGCTCGCCACCTTCCGCGACGGGGAACTGCGCATCATGCCGCCACCGGAGGAAGCCATCCTCGGCGGCGATCTGCTGCTGATCCAGGGCCGGCCGGAGGACCTTGACGTGCTGCGCGGGCTGCAGGACCTGCGGATCGAGGAACGCGTCTCGCCCAATCTCAACATCTTCGAATCCGATCGCCTCGCCACGCTCGAAGCGACGCTGCCGCCACAGTCGCCACTCGCCGGCAAGACCGTGGCGGAGATCAACTTCCACGACCGCTACGGCCTGGAACTGGTCGCCGTGTGGCGCTCAGGCAAGGCGCTGCGTACCGACCTCGATCGCCTGGTGCTGCAGTTCGGTGACGCCCTGCTGCTGGTAGGACCACGACAGAAACTCGCCCTGCTCAACGACGACCCGAACCTGCTGGTGCTCACCCCGGTGACGCTGCCGGTCACCGACAGCTCGCGCGCCCCGCTCGCCGGACTGATCATGGCCGGTGTCGTCGGCAGCGTCCTGCTCGGCTGGCTCAGCATCGGCATCGCCGCCGTGCTCGGTGCCACGCTCATGGTCCTCGGCCGTTGCCTGACGATGGAGCAGGCCTACCGCGCCATCGACTGGCGCGCGGTGTTTCTCATCGCGGGCACCCTGCCGCTCGGCATGGCCATGGCGGAAACCGGCACGGCGCAGTACCTGGCGGCGCAGCTGCTCGACCTGCTCGGCGGGCTCGGCCCCTGGGCCATCATCGCCGGGCTCTACGTCGTCACCGCACTCGCCACGCTGGTGATTCCGACCCCGGCCCTGGTCGTGCTCATGGCGCCGATCTGCATCACCGCCTCGCGCAAGCTCGGCATCGAGCCACAGACCTCGCTCATGGCGATCGCGATGGCCGCCTCCTCCGCCTTCGCCACGCCCATCGCGCACCCCGCGAACCTGATGGTCATGGGCCCGGGCGGCTACCGCTTCGGCGACTACGTGCGCCTCGGCGTGCCGCTGACGCTGCTGGTGTGCGCCGTGGTGATGGTGCTGCTGCAGGTGTTCTGGCCGATCGATTGATGGCGCCGGCGGTCGGGGCTGGCGCCCCTCCCACAGCTCCAGAGGCCATATCTGGAGCTGTGGGAGCGGCGCCAGCCGCGACTCCCTACGGTTCCAGCACCGTCGAGCCTGTCGTGCGCCGCGCTTCGAGATCGGCGTGGGCACGGGCCGTATCGGCGAGCGCATAGCTCTGGCCGATGTGGATCTTCACGGTGCCGCGGGCGATCAGGCCTAGAAGTTCGCCGGCGGCAGCCTCCAGATCGGCGCGCGCCGTGATGAAGTCGAAGAGCGTTGGCCGGGTCACGTACAGCGAACCGCGCCGCGAAAGTTCGAGAGGTGAGAACGGTTCGACCGGCCCGGAGGCGTTGCCATAGGTCACCATCACCCCGTGCCGGCGCAGGCAGTCGAGCGACTGGGTGAACGTGGCGCGGCCGACCGAGTCGTAGACCGCAGCCACACCCTCCCCGCCGGTGAGTTCGCGCACGCGCGCCACCAGCTGCGGATCGTCCGCGGCGACCACCTCGGCATAACCGTGGCGATGGGCGAGCGCGGCCTTCGCCGCCGTGCCGGCCACGCCGATCACCCGGACCCCGAGGCTCGCCGCCCACTGGCCGAGGATGAGCCCGACGCCGCCCGCAGCAGCGTACGCGAGCACGGTATCGCCCGGTTTGACCGGGTAACTGCGCCGCAGGAGGTACCAGGCCGTGAGTCCCTTGAGCATGCTGGCCGCGGCGGTGCGCTCGTCGACGTTCGCCGGCAGCTTCACCAGGCGGTCGGCAGCGATGACCCGCGCTCCGGCGTAGGCGCCGGGCGGCGGGCTGCAGTACGCCACGCGATCCCCCGGCCGCACCACGGTGACACCGTCGCCGACGGCATCCACCACGCCTGCGGCTTCCATGCCGAGGGTCGTCGGCAACGTCAGCGGGTAGAGCCCCGAACGCTGGTAGGTGTCGATGAAGTTGAGCCCGATCGCGACATGGCGCACCCGCGCCTGCCCGGGACCGGGCTCGGACTGCGGCCGGTCGACGTACTCGAGCACCTCGGGCCCGCCGTAGCGGCTGATCTGGATCGCCTTCATCGCAGCTTCCTCCGCGCGCAGCCGGTGCGCCGACGGCCGCGAGTATAATCGTCTGCCCGATCGCAGGTCCTGCGCCGACGACCACACGCCTATGCCCGACACAGTCATCATCGCCGGCGCCGGCCAGGCCGCGGCGCAGGCGGTCATCACGCTGCGGCATGGCGGGTTCGGCGGCGACATCTTCCTCGTCGGCGAGGAGCCCTATCTCCCCTACCAGCGCCCGCCGCTGTCGAAGAAGTTCCTCGCCGGGGAGATGGAACTCGAGCGACTGCACCTGCGCCCCGGGTCGTTCTACGTCGACCACGGCGTGCAGCTGCGCCTCGGCACCCGCGTGGAAGCGATCGACCGCAGCCGTCGCACGGTCCGTGTCGACGGCGCCGACCTCGACTACGACCGCCTGATCCTCGCCACCGGCAGCCACGTACGCCGCCTGGCGATCCCGGGCCACGACGTTCCCGGACTGCACTACCTGCGCACGATCGACGACGTGCGCGGGATCCAGCCGCAGCTGCGCGCCGGGCAGCGCCTCGTGGTCATCGGCGGCGGCTACGTCGGCCTGGAGGTTGCGGCGGTCGCGATTCAGGCGGGCCTCACCGTCACCGTGGTGGAAATCGCCGACCGCCTGATGGCGCGCGCCGTCGCGCCCTTGCTGTCGCAGTTCTACCTGAAGGCCCACCAGGAGGCCGGGGTCGCGTTCCGGCTGACGACCGGGGTCAGCGAAATCCGCCGTGCCGCAGGCCACGCGGAAGTCCTGTGCACCAGCGGTGCAGCCCTGGCTGCCGACCTGGTCGTGGTCGGGGTCGGCATCCTGCCGACAACCGCGCTCGCTGCAGCCGCCGGTCTCGAGGTCGACAACGGCATCGTCGTCGACGAACTCTGCCGTACCAGCGATCCGCATATATTCGCTGCGGGCGACTGCACCAATCACCCGAACGCGCTGCTCGGCCGGCGCCTGCGCCTGGAGTCCGTGCACAACGCGCAGGAGCAGGGCAAGACCGCGGCGCTGGCGATCCTCGGCCAGCCCGAGCCCTACGCCCAGATCCCGTGGTTCTGGTCGGACCAGTACGACCTGAAGCTGCAGATGACCGGCATCGCCGAGCAGTACACGACGATAGTGGTGCGCGGCGATCCGGACAAGCGCACATTCGCCGCCTGCTATTTCGCCGGCGAGCAGCTGATCGCCGTGCACGCGGTCAACAGTCCGCGCGAGTTCATGCTGTCGAAGAAGCTGATCGCACAGGGAGCGCGGCTCAATCCGGCGCTCGTGGCGGATACCGCAGTCCCCTTCAAGGACATCGCCGCCGGCGCCCATCCCGGCTGAGACGCCCGCCTCACTCGATGGCGAGGTCCAGCTGACGCAGGCCGACCAGGTCGCCCGGCGCGTCGTCCACGGGCGAGAACTCTTCGCGGAAGCCGCCGCGCACGGCGGCAAACTCGCCGCTGCCTGCAACGATCATGTTGGCGCCGAGACCGGGCACCGGCGGCAGCGCATAGCTGGCGCGGCCAGGCTGAAAGCCGCGTCCACGCAACGCCGACCACAGGCCGTCACGCACCGGGGTCCAGAAATTTTCCGACCCGGCGAGCAGCAGGCTGCCTTGTCCCGGCCAGACGATATTCCAGGCGGTGACCATGCCGAGCCTGGCCTGCAGCAGCGAGTTCGGGCGTGCCAGCGCCGACAGCCGCACCGCCAGTGCCGGGCGGCTGCCTGCCTCGCCGCCGAGCGCGACCACCTCGGCGCGTGCATCGCGGATACCCGGGTCGTCGAACGTCGGCGCAGCGCCCAAGCCGAGCAATCCGGTCGGCGTCAGCGCCAGCCCCGCGTGGCCGGCACCGCCCTGCCAGTGGAAGCTGCGGATGGCGCCCGACAATCCCGCAGCGCCGTCCCGCGCGAAGGCGATCGGATTGAACAGCAGCACGGTGGTGCCGACGAACAGGCCGATGACGAGCCCGGCGATGACGACGAAGGCTTTCATCACGGCGCCGCCTGCACCCAGGTCCGCAGCGTGATGCGCCCGCGGCTGGTGCCGTTCGCGGCGACCTCGCGCCGTTCCCAGGTTTCGTCGTAACTGCCCTGCAGGCCGGCGAACTCCGCGGTGCCACCAGCCACGCGCCCGGCGCCACCGTCGGCCGGGCCGGCCGTGATGCGCTGGCGCTCGCCGCCAGCCCAGAACGCCGCCATGTCGACCACTGGCACGATGCGGCCGGCGGCATCGGGGCGCGGCAGCGTGTCGCTTGCGTCAGCCTGCGACAGGAACAGCGAGCCGCGGCTCGGCAGGAGCAGCATCCACTCCGAATGCGAACCGCGGCCGGGAACGGCCGGGTCGGCCGCAGTCGCCGTGCGGCTCGCCAGGCCGACGACGTTGCCGGTGACATCGCGCAGCCGGAACACCTCGGCCGCAGCGGCCACGCCAGCCGCATCCGCGATCACCGCCAGCTGACCCGCCGGGCGCACCGGGTCGGCACCCGCTGCACGCAGCGGCTGCACGCGGTCACCCGGCCACTCGATGACGAAGGTTTCCTCGCGCCCGCCGTCCGGCACCACAGCGATGACCGAGCGATAGCGCGTCGACTCCGGCAACGGAAATACGCCGGCCACGAGCAGGCTGACCAGCACGCCACCGAACACCGATCCGTAGAAGAGTCGCGCCACCTGCCCTGCATCCCCAGGCCCGAGACGGGCTGCGTGATGGTAAACGGGCCGGGTGGCGCGGCACAACCGACGGCCGGACCAGCCGCCGCCTCAGGCGTAGTACGCGGCGAGGTACTCCGCGAACTCGAGCGTATCGTGCTCCTCGATCCAGCACTGGCGGTCGAGTGAGGCGAGGGCCTCGGTCTCGAGCAGTTGCCAGTGGCTGTTGGCCTGCGGCGGCATGGCGCGGAAGTGCCCGCGGTGGCGGCACGCCAGATCGAGCCCGAACTCGCCGAGCCCCTGGCGCTGCTCGCGCAGGTCGCGCAGCAACCGCGCCGAGGGCGTGCGCCCGGCATCCTCGAGGCGTGCGACCGCTTCGCTGCAGGCCTGCCGGTAGTGGTCGCCCGTCCCGGCGTCGAGGATCTCGGCCACACCCTGCATGCGCCCGAGCACCTCGCCTGCCCAGGCGCGCATGGCGACCGGCTGCGAACAACGGCGCAGTGTCAGCCCTTCCTCGCGGCCGCGCCGCGCGACGGCACCGTGGTTGTAATCGATGTCCTCGCGCTCGGCAGCCCCGATGGGCGGGCTTGCAGCGAGCAGGCAATAGACGAGAAACACCTCGGCGAAGCGCAGTGCTGGCTCCCCGACTCCGGTCGGCGCGTACGGATCGAGGTCGAGAGCGCGCAGTTCCACGTACTCGACGCCGCCCCGGCGCAGCGCCGTCGTCGGCCGCTCGCCGCTCAGCGCCGGGCGCTTGGGCCGCACGGTGCTGTAGTACTCGTTCTCGATCTGCAGCTGGTTGGCGTTGAGCTGGCGCCAGACCCCGTCGACCTGCACCCCGATGCGCTCGAAGCGCGGATTCGGTGTGCGGATCGCCCGCGACAGGTCGGCGACGTACTCCTCCAGGCTGTTGGCGGAGATCCACAGGCCCGCCTGGCTCTCGTTCTTGTAGCCGATGTCGCTCATGCGCAGCGACGTCGCCCAGGGCGCGTAGTAACTGCTCCGGTCGAGTTCCACGAGGCCGGCTGCGCCACCAGGCAGGAAACAGCGGCACACCGCAGGCGAGGCCCCGAACAGGTACAGCAGCAGCCAGTCGAGCCGGCGCACGTTGCGGACCATGCCGAGATAGGCAGCGGACTTCAGCTCCGCCATGCTGCCATCCCGGCGTTCGAGGTCCGCCCAGGCCGGCCAGAAGGCGTCGGGCAGCGAGAAGTTGAAGTGCACGCCGGCGATAGCCTGCATGTAGCGCCCGTAGCGGTAGCCGAGGCCACGGCGATAGACGGTCTTCATGGTGCCGACGTTCGAGCTGCCGTAGCGGGCCAGCGGGATGTCGTCCTCGCCGCGCAGGCGGCAGGGCATCGAGGTCGGCCACAGCAGCTCTTCGCCGAGGGCGCCGCCGACGAACTGGTGGATGTCGGCGAGGAAGGTGAGCGTGGCGCTGGTGCCGTGATCGGGCGGCGTGATGAACTCAAGCAGCGCCTCGGAGTAATCGGTGGTGATGTAGCGGTTGGTCAGCGCCGAGCCGAGCGCCATCGGATGATCGGTCGCCGCGATGAACCCGTCGGGCGTGACGCGCAGGCACTCTTTCTCGACGCCACGCAACCCACCGCGCAGCAGGGCCGGACCGCCCGCGCCAGCCAGGGCTGCAAGCCGCTCGTCGTACGACCGGATCACCTCACCGCGCTCCCGACACCTCCAGGACCTCTAAGCCTACACGGCCACGGCCCGGATCGGGGATGCTTTGCCGCCGGCGTGCGGCACGTGGCCGCAGGCTCAGGCGCCGAAGGCGCGCACCGCGTAGTCGTCGAGCCAGCTGTCCAGGCGATAGTTGGCGATGAAGCCGCAGTGGCCACCCCGGCGGCTGCACACGATGCGCAGCGCCGGCGGCCGCGCCAGCCGGGTCACGTCGGCGACCGGGATCACCGGGTCATCCGCGGCGAGTAGCAGTTCGCCGGGCACCTCGAGCCTGGCGAGGCGCTCGCCGGTGAGCGCATAGCCGGCCAGGTAACTGTCGAGGTCGGGAAATTCGGTGTGGTGGCGGACGAAGTAGTCCGTCATGCTGCGCAGATCGCGAAAGCGCCCGAGCTCGCCGAAGTCGTAACGTCCGGGAAAGGCCGCGCGCTTGCGTTCGAGCGAGCTGCGCCACTTGTGGATGAAGTACAGGCGGTACGGCGGCAGGCCGCCGTCGAGCGCAGCGAGCGTCGCACGCGGATCGAGCACGGGACAGACCGCGAGCACGCGCTCGATCCGCAATCCGGCATCAGTGGCGCGTGCCGCCACCCGCAGTGCGAAGTTGCCGCCGAGCGAAAAACCACCGAGGTACAGCCGCTCGTCCGGGTGACGATCCTGCAGCACCCGCACGGCGTGCACGACCTCGTCGAGGCGGCAGGAATGGAACAGTTCCTCGTTGAGGTGGTGCGAATCACCGTGGTCGCGCAGGTTCAGCCGCACCACCCGGAAGCCGGCGCGAACGAGCCGCGCCGCGGTCGACACCATGTAGGTGGAGCGTGCGCTGCCTTCCCAGCCGTGGATCAGTACGGCCATGCGGCCGCTGCCGCCGTCCACCGGCGTCGTGTGCTCGGCAAGCAGGCGCACGCCCGCACCACCGTCGACGACCTCGACGACGGTGCCGGCGAGGTGCGGCGCTGCATGGCGATGCACCCGCCGCTGCCGCCATGGAGCACTGGCCAGCGCCGACTGCAGGTGCGCATCGCGGATGAGGGTCGGAGGCTCGAAACCGGCCATGTCGTTCGCCGTTGTCGTTCTTGTTGTCGCTGGCACCGGGCGGCGCCGCGAAGATCGCAGCGCCCCGGCGACCGGCGGTCAGGGTAGCAGGGTATCGGGCAGGAGCGTGACGCTGACGCGCTGGTTCTCGCGCGCGATGGCGTTCCACTCCCCGGCGGTGAGTCCCTGCGGGTCGGCCGGGTACGGCACGCGCGGCGCCGCATTGCCGTGCGGCACGATCTCGATGCGCACCGCGGCATCGGCGGCTCGGGTGCCGAGGAAATTGGCGAACACGACCGACTGGCGGGTGGCGACCGAGCGGGCTTCCTCCGCGCCGAGGCCGATGCGTGCGCAGTCGGTCGCCGGCAGGCTGTCCGGCGCCGGCATCAGGCTGTCGTCGGGACCGCGGACGTAGCAGAAATCGCCGACGTGGCTGTCGAGCTGCACGACGCCCGTGAAACCGAGTGTCGCCAGGCGCTCGAGCAGGCCGCGCAGGGTTTCCAGGCGCCGGGAATCGAACGGCTCGGCCCCCGGCGGGAAGGTCGCCGACTGGTTGACGCCCCACTCGAGCGCACGCACGAACTCGCCGGAGCGGCTCGAAACGGCATCGCGCTCGGCGTCGAGCTGGCGCACGGTGTTCGCCGCGGTGGCGGCCGCGCTCGCGCGGCGCGCCGTCATCGCCGCCATGAGACCGGTGTTCTGTTCCACGGCAGCGCGCCACTTGCGCTGTGTGTCGAGGTGCAGCCAGAAGAAGGCGCCCGCCAGCACCGTGAGCGCCAGCACCAGCAGCGGCGTCAGCCAGGAACGCCGCAGTGCCTCGGGTACGGGTTGCGGCACCTGCTCGCGCAGGAGCCGCGTCACCGTGGCCTCGACATCGGCGCGCAGCACCGCGGCCTGGTCCTCTAACCGCTCGCGCAGCCAGCGCTGCAGGTCGGTCCGGTCGCCCTCGTCAGGCAGGCGCAGCAGGTCGCCCGGGATCTGCACCGGCGGCTCCGGCACCTCGGGCGCCGCCTCGTCGTCGACGAGGCGCAGCGACCTGAGGACTTCCGACACCTCCACCGCCTTGATCTGCTTCGGCAGGACCCCGACGGCGCCGAGGGCGCGCGCCTGGCCCACGTACACCTCGCCCGCCTGCGAGGTGTACATCATGATCGGGATCGTGGCGGTGGCCGGGTTGCTCTTGATGGCCTGTACGGCCTGCAGGCCGTCCATGCCCGGCATCAGGTGATCCATGAAGATCACGTCGGGACGGCTGCGCCGCAGGTACTCGAGCGCCTCCTCGGCCGAGGAAGCCGTTTCCACGCGCAGCCGGTTGGCGGCCAGCATCTCGCCGAGCACCTGCCGCGCCGTGCGGCTGTCGTCGACGATCAGGGCACATTTGTGCGCCATACGCGGGGCATCCACGCCAGGACGGGGCCGGAAATGCGCGATGATTGTAGCGCCAGGTCCGTGAAAAACAGCGCCTGCGTCACACATCCGCCGGCCGGGAGCCGGGCGGTCGCCCCCGGCGCCTCCTGCTAGAATGCGGGTACGGGTCCGGCCGGCAGCGGGCCTGCGCGATAACCACAACCAGCGTGCCGGCCGGACAGGACCACGCGATGAAGCCCCGCAGCCTGTTTCCCACGAACGTGCTCACCACGGTGACGGTGTGCGCCCTGGCCGTGGCTGCCACCGTCATCGGCCTGTACGTCGCGCTGCACCGCTCGGTGAACCTCGGCACGACCGCCTACGCGACCCCCCTGCTCGCGCTGACCGTGACCACGGCGGTCCTGGTGACGGTGTTCGCGCTGCTGGCCGTCTGGACCCGCCGCCAGGTAAGCGACACCCGCAAACTCATCCGCAGCGCCGGGCGCATGACTGCCGGTGACTACGACGAGCCGTTCACCCTCGAGCGCAGCGACGAACTCGGCGAACTCGCGCGCCGCCTCGACGAACTGCGCGAGCGGCTGCGCACGGCGACCATTTCCCGCGACTACCTCATCCAGGTGCTTGCCAGCATGAGCGAGGCGTTACTGCTGGTCGACACCGCCGGACGCGTCACCCGCGCCAATCCGGCTGCCTGCCAGCTGCTCGACTGCGACGAGGGCATGCTCATCGGGCGCGAGGTCGCCGACCTGTTCACCGCCGGCCAGCACGGGGAGTTCCAGCTGGCCGAGACCGGTCCGCGCGCGCGGGAGAGTGCCCTGCTCGGCGCAGGTGGCCAGGAGGTCCCGGTCTCCTACACGGTGTCGCAGTTCCATGGCAGTGATCCGGCCATGCGCGGTTACGTCGTCGCCGCCCGCAACATTGCCGAACGCAAGCTCGCCGAACAGCGCATCCGTTACCTCGCGCGCATCGATGCGCTGACCAAGGTGCCGAACCGCATGCAGTTCCAGCACCTCATGCAGCGCGCCATTGCCCGTTCCGGACGCCAGGGCCGGCAGTTCGCGCTGCTGTACCTCGACGTCGACCGCTTCAAGGACATCAATGACATCTACGGCCACAGTGCCGGCGACGTGTGCCTGGAGACACTCACCGAGCGCATCGGACGCCTGTTGCCGGAAAGCACCGTGATGGGACGTTTCGCCGGCGACGAGTTTGGTGTGATCCTCGATGGTGCCTCGAACGACAAGGAGAACGAGGCCGCTCTCGCCGACAGCGCCAGGCGCATCCTGCGCGAGATTGCCCGGCCCTTCACCTTCCACGGCCACCAGATCCACATGACGGCGAGCATCGGCATCGCGACCTACCCGGGCGATGCCCGCAACGTGATCGACCTGGTACGCAGTGCCGACTCCGCCCTCTACCACGCCAAGCGCGCCGGCGGCGACTCGTTCGAGTTCTTCGATCCCGAGATGAATGCGCTCGCCACCGAAAGGTTGATGCTGAAGAGCAAGCTGCGCCGCGCCTTCGAGCGCGACGAGCTGTTGCTGCACTACCAGCCCAAGGTCGACGTGGCCACCGGTCGGGTGGCGGGCGCCGAGGCGCTGGTACGCTGGGACCTGTCCGAACGCGGACTCGTGCTGCCTTCGGAGTTCATCCCGCTCGCCGAGGAGAGCAACCTGATCCTCGACATCGGCGAGTGGGTGCTCGACCGGGTCTGCCGCGACTTCAAGGCCTGGCAGGCGCAGCAGCTGTTCCCCGGCCGAATCGCCGTGAACCTCTCCCTCAAGCAGCTGCGCCAGCCGAATTTCAGCCAGCGCGTCCTCGGCATCTGTCGTCGCCACGGCGTGGCACCGGCGAGCCTCGAGCTGGAGATCACCGAGAGCACCCTGATGGAGAACGCCGAGCGTACCCTGAAGGTACTCGACGAGCTCTACAACATGGGGCTGTCGCTCGCCATCGACGACTTCGGCACGGGCTACTCGTCACTGAGCGCCCTGCAGAAGTTTCCCATCAACACCCTGAAGGTCGACCGCTCCTTCGTACGCGAGGCGGCCACGGATGCAGACGACGCCATGATCGTACGCACCATCATCCAGATGGGGCATGGCCTGGAGCTCGACGTCATCGCCGAAGGCGTGGAAGCGGCGGACCAGCTCGAGTTCCTGCGCGCGGCCGGCTGCGATTATGTCCAGGGGCTGTTGTTCGGCGAGCCGATGAACGCCGGGGAGTTCCTGCAGCTGCTGCGGTCCCAGCAACAGGGACCCCCGGTCTTTCGCCGCCTGCTCGCCTGAAGCCCGGCTGCCGCAATGCCGCCGTCAGGTCATGACCTCCGGCTCGGGCCTGCGGCATAATCGCCGCCACCCCGTCACGCAAGGGCCTCAGACACATGAAACCGATTGCCTGCTCGCTGATTGCCGCCGCTGCACTGCTCGCCCCGCCATTCGCTGCAGCTGCCTGCACCTATCCACCGGAAGTCACGATCCCCGACGGCAGCACGGCGTCGGAGGACGACATGAAAGCGGCCAACGGCGCGGTTCGCGAGTACATGGGCAGGGTCGAGGAATATCTCGCCTGCATGGACGACGAGGAGAAAGCGCTCGGCGACGCCGCCACCGACGAACAGAAGAAGGTGCACACGGCCCGTCACAACGCGGCGGTCGATGCCCTGAATGCGGTCGCGGCGCGTTACAACGAGCAGGTCCGCCTGCACAAGGCGAAGAACCCGTAAGTCCGCCACCGGGCCGCGCCGCCCCGCGGCACGGCCCGGTGATAGAATCCCGGCCCCGTCGGCCCCCACCCCCGCCCGTGCTGCGCACGATGGGGCGCAGGACGACGTCCAGACAGCTTCGGAGGAAAGCCTTCCATGACCCAGCCCGCCAGAGTCACCATCACGGGTGCCGCCGGCCAGATCGGCTACCAGCTCGCGTTCCGCATCGCTTCGGGACAGCTGCTCGGCGCCAACCAGCCCGTGATCCTGCAGCTCCTCGAGATTACGCCGGCCCTCAATGCGTTGAAGGGCGTAGTCATGGAACTCGAGGACTGCGCGTTCCCGACGCTGCACGGGGTGGTGGCAACCGACCGGGCCGAGGAGGCATTCCGCGATGCCGACTATGCGCTGCTGGTCGGCGCGAAGCCGCGCGGACCCGGCATGGAGCGCGCCGACCTGCTGAAGGAGAACGCCAGGATCTTCTCCACGCAGGGCCGGGCCATGAACGAGCACGCCAGCCGCAATATCCGCGTGCTGGTGGTCGGCAATCCGGCCAATACCAATGCGCTCATCGCCCGGAGCAACGCTCCCGATCTCAATCCGGCCAACTTCACCGCGATGACGCGCCTCGACCACAACCGCGCGCTGGCGCAGCTCGCGGCGAAGACCACCACCCACGTCACCCAGATCAAGCGCATGACCATCTGGGGCAACCACTCCTCGACCCAGTATCCGGATGTCAGCCAGGCCGTGGTCGGCGACCGCGCGGCGCGCGATCTCGTCGGCCAGGACTGGATCGCCGGGGACTTCATTCCCACAGTGCAGCAGCGCGGTGCGGCGATCATCAAGGCACGCGGCCTGTCGAGCGCGGCATCGGCTGCTTCAGCGGCGATCGACCACGTGCGCGACTGGGTCCTCGGCACGCCGGGCGACGACTGGGTGAGCATGGCCGTGCCTGCCGACGGCAGCTACGGCATCGCCGAAGGCGTCATCTACTCGTTTCCCTGCCGCTGCGCCAAGGGCCGCTACGAGATCGTCCAGGGACTGCCGGTGAGCGACTTCAGCCGCGAGCGCATGAACGCCACCGAGCGCGAACTGCGCGAGGAACGCGCCGCGATCGCCGACCTGCTGCCGCGCTGATCGCACCGGCAGGCGCCGCTGCGCCTGCGTCACATCACGAGGGCCCGGACGCGAGTCCGGGCCCTTTTTCGCTTATATTCCGGGT
Organism: uncultured Chromatiaceae bacterium; assembly: GCA_964415505.1. Taxonomy (GTDB): domain Bacteria; phylum Pseudomonadota; class Gammaproteobacteria; order Steroidobacterales; genus QUBU01. Next base: position 34,232 of record CAYQAR010000033.1, read on the forward strand.
TACTGCCCACGCGTCGCCCGGAGGACCGCCGTGCTCGCCTTCCTCAACTGGCTGTTCTGGACCCTGGCACTGGCCGCCGTCGCACTGGCCCTGGCGTACCGGCGCGTCGACCTGCGCACCGCCACGGCCACGCTCGGCCTCGCCCTGGTCGCCTACTTCACGCTAGCCGAGCCGCACTGGCTCTTCGGGCTGCTGCTCGCCGCGCTGTGGGGTGGCCTGCTCGCACTGAACTTCACCCGGTTTCGCCGCGAGCAGCTGACTGCACCGCTGCTGCGCTTCTATCGCACGCTGGTGCCGCAGCTGTCGGCCACCGAACGCGAGGCGCTCGAGGCGGGCACCGTGTGGTGGGACGGCGAACTGTTCACCGGACTGCCCGACTGGAGCCGGCTCGCGGCACTGCCCCCGCCGCAGCTCACGGCCGAGGAACGGGCCTTCCTCGACGGGCCCACGCAGGAACTGTGCCGGCGGCTCGACGACTGGGAAATCACCCACGAACTCGGCGACATGCCGCGCGCGACTTGGGACTACATCATCGAGCAGCGCTTCTTCGCCATGATCATCCCGAAGCGCTACGGCGGCCTGGAGTTCTCGCCCCTGGCGGTGGCGATGGTGCTCGCCCGGCTCGCCAGCCGCAGCGCGGTTGCCTCCTCGACCATCGGTGTGCCGAACTCGCTCGGACCGGCCGAGCTGCTGCTGCACTACGGTACCGAGGAGCAGAAGGACCACTACCTGCCGCGCCTCGCCCGCGGCGAGGAAATCCCCTGTTTCGCGCTGACCAGCCCGCGCGTGGGCTCCGATGCGGCCTCGATCCTCGATACCGGCGTGGTGTGCCGCGGCGTGTTCGCGGGCCGCGAGGTGATCGGCATCCGCCTGAACTGGGACAAGCGCTACGTCACGCTGGCGCCGATCGCCACGGTCCTCGGCCTCGCCTTCAAGCTCTACGACCCCGAGCACCTCATCGGCGAACAGGACGAGTATGGCATCACGGCGGCGCTGATCCCAACGCAGCTGCCGGGCATCGAGATCGGCCGGCGTCACTTCCCGATCAACATTCCGTTCCAGAACGGGCCGACCCGCGGGCGCGACGTCTTCGTACCGGTCGACTACATCATCGGCGGGCGCGAACGCGCCGGCCAGGGCTGGAAGATGCTCATGGAGCAGCTCTCGGCCGGTCGCGGCGTCACGCTGCCCGCCAATGCCATGGGCGGTGGCCGCGCGGCGGTGCACGCCTGCGGCGCCTACGCGCGCATCCGCCGCCAGTTCAACCTGCCGATCGCGCGTTTCGAGGGCGTCGGCGAGGCGCTCGCGCGCATCGCCGGACATGCCTACATCATCAATGCCGCGGTCAGCGTGACCTGCACCGTGCTCGGCCGTGGCGAGAAGCCGGCCGTACCCTCGGCGATCCTCAAGTACCACTGCACCGAACTGGCGCGGCGCATCGCCAACGACGCCATGGACGTGCACGGCGGCAAGGGCATCATGCTGGGGCCGACGAACTACCTGGCCCGCAGCTACCAGGTGCTGCCCGTGGCGATCACGGTGGAAGGCGCCAACATCCTCACCCGCAGCCTGATCATCTTCGGGCAGGGTGCGGTGCGCTGCCATCCGTTCGTGCTGAAGGAAATGGAGGCCGCACAGGACCCGGACTTCGAGCGCGCCCTGGCCAGCTTCGACCGCCACCTCTTCGGCCACATCGGCTACGCCATCAGCAACGCGGCGCGCTCATTCTGGCTGGCGCTCACGCATGCACGCTACAGCAACGTGCCGGCGAGCGGCCCCACGGCGCGTTACTACCAGCACGTCAACCGCTTCAGCGCCGCCTTTGCGCTGTCGGCGGACGCCGCCATGCTGACCCTCGGTGGAGGGCTAAAACGGCGCGAGCTGCTGTCGGCACGCCTCGGGGACGTGTTCAGCGCCATGTACCTGGCGAGCATGGTGCTCAAGCACTACGAAAACCAGGGACACCATGCGGCGGACCTGCCGCTGGTCGAGTGGTCCTGCCGGACGCTCCTCTACCACGCCCAGGAGCAGTTGCACGGGTTCCTGCGCAACCTGCCGAACCGCTGGGTGGCCTTCGCCCTGCGCGCCCTGATCTTTCCCCGCGGACGCCAGTACTCGGCACCCGACGACGATCTCGGCGGCCAGATCGTGGCGCTCATCACGCACCCCACCGAGACCCGCGAGCGGCTGTGTGCGGGTATCTACGCCGCCGACGAGCCCGGCAGCCCGCTCGGTGCCCTGCAGCGTGCACTGGAGCAGGCCGAAGCGCTGGTACCCCTCGACGAGCGACTGCGCGATGCCATCCGCAGCGGCCTCGTCACCAGCGAGCACCCGCTCGAACAGATCGAAGCGGCCGAACGGCAGGGGATCGTCAACGCCGCCGAGGCCGACCAGTTGCGCCGCTACGATGCCCTGGTCCTGGAGCTGACCGGCGTCGACGACTTCGATCCGGGTGAGATCGGGCGCACCACGGAGGCCCCGGCAAACGACGTTACCGGACCCAGCGAAGCCGCGTACCGCGTCGGGTGAGGCGGAGAGATCGCGTTGCCGGCCGGTCTGCAACGTCATGCCAGGTCTGCTGCCGGAGTCCTGGCTGCGGGCGTAGAGGGCCAGCGGAGCAGGACGCGTAGCGCCAGCCCGAGACGAGCGA
>CAYQAR010000034.1:0-35277 GCA_964415505.1 uncultured Chromatiaceae bacterium
GGAGGGGCGCAAGCCCCGACCGGAAGGGTCGCGACTGGCGTCGCTCCCACAGGTTGCGGTGATGTCCGCTGTGGGAGGGGCGCAAGCCCCGACCGGAAAAGTCGCGACTGGCATAGCTTCTACAGGTCCGGAGATGGTATCTGGAGTCGCGACTGGCGTCGCTCCTACAGATTGCGCAGGCGTCAGCTGTGGGAGGGGCGCAAGCCCCGACCGCTTACTTCTCGCGCAGCACCCGCATCCCGTTCAGCGTTACCAGCATGGTGGCGCCGACATCGGCCAGCACTGCCATCCACAGCGTGGTGATGCCGGGCACCGCCAGCGCCAGGAAGGCGATCTTGAGGCCGAGGCTGAGGGCGATGTTCTGCTTCACGAGCGTGCGGTTGCGCCGCGCGATGCGCAGCGTCAGCGGCACGTGCGAGATGTCGTCCTGCATCAGCACCACGTCGGCGGTCTCCATGGCTTGGGCCGTGCCGGCGCCCATGGCGATGCCGACGTCGGCGCGGGCCAGCGCCGGTGCGTCGTTGATGCCGTCGCCGACCATGGCCACGGCGCCGTACTGGCGATGCAGTTCCTCGATCGCGGCGAGCTTCTGTTCGGGCAGCAGTCCGGCGCGCACCCTGTCGATGTGGCCGAGGCTCGCGGCGACGCGCTCTGCGGCCTGGGGATTGTCGCCGGTGAGCATCACGGCGGCGATCGGGGGACTGGCGGCTTTCAGGGCCTGCAGGGCGCCGCGGCTGGCCTCGCGCACCGCATCCTGCACGCCGATGAAGCCGACGACCTTGTCGTCGCGTGCCACGTACATCACGGTATGGCCCGCGTCGCGGGCACCGTTGGCGCGCAGCGACAGTTCACCTTCGCTGCCGGTGGCGACCAGTGCATCGCTGCCGACCGCGACCTTCATGCCGTTGCCGAGTGCGCCGACCACGCCGCGCCCGGCGTGCGCGGTAACCGCCTGCGCCGCCCCGTAGCGGTGCTCGATGCTCCGTTCCGCTGCCGCCGTGACGATCGCGTGCGCTACCGGATGCTCGGAGGCCTGCTCGACCGAGGCGGCGAGTGCGACCACGTCGTCGCAGCCCGCGCAGTCCTTGTCGCTGTCTTCTGGATGGGCGCAGTCGGCGGCGCGCACCGCGGTCACCTGCGGCTGGCCATGCGTGAGCGTGCCGGTCTTGTCGAAGGCGACCGCACGCACGTCGGCGAGCCGGTCGAGCTGGGCGCCGCCCTTGACGAGCACGCCGAGGTTGGCGAGCCGCGTGAGGCTGCTGACCACCGTGACCGGGATGCTGATCACCAGCGCGCAGGGGCAGGCGACGATGAGCAGCGCGAGCGCGCGGTACAGCCAGCCGTGCGTGCCGTCGGCCGTATCGAGGAGCGGCTGGCCGAAGCCGAGTACCGGCACGGCAATCAGGAGGATGGCGAGCAGCACGACCGCTGGCGTGTACCAGCGGGCGAAGCGGTCGATGAAGCGTTCGGCCGGGCTGCGCTGCGCCTGGGCCTGCTCGACCAGCCGGGCGATGCGGGCGATGGTCGCATCGCCTGCGGGCCGGGTGACGCGAATCTTGAGCGCCGCCTCGCCGTTGACGGTGCCGGCCATCACCTCGTCGCCGGGGCCGCGCGGCACGGGGATGCTCTCGCCGGTCACGGCCGCCTGGTTCACCGTTGAACTGCCCTCGACGATCTCGCCATCCACGGGAATGCGCTGGCCGGGCCGGACCAGCACGGTCTCCCCGACAGCGACCTGCTCGACCGGCAGGACCACCTGGTGGAAGTGCACGCTGGCCTGGTCGTGGTCGTGGTCGTCGCCGCCGCCGCCGGCGCCGTGGCCGTGTGCAGCGGCGCCGTGGCCTGCCTCGTGTCCATGCGCGTCGTGGCTGCACCCGGCGTGGTCGTGTTCGGCCTCTGCAGCGGTGTGCCCGTGCCCGCTGTGCTCATGCCCGTGGTCGTGACCATGGGCGTGCTCGTGATCATGCTCATGAGCATGATCGTGGTCATGGTCGTGGTCGTGGTCGTGGTCATGTCCGCTGCAGGCATGGCCAGTGGCTGCGCCATGCTGCGGCTCATGCCCGCCATGGCCGTGGTGCCCGTGCTCGTGGCCGCTGCCGTTGCCGGATGCGTGCTCGTGCCCGTGATCGCAGTCGTGACCATGTTCATGGTCATGGCCATGCTCGTCAGCGTCTGCCTGCCGGTGGCCGGCCGCTTCCTCGCCGTGTCCGCCGCGATGCTCGCGCAGCACGGTCGCTTCCTGGGGCTGCAGCGACATCAGGCTGCGCAGCGAGCCACGGGCGCGCTCCGCGCTGTAGGCCTCGAGCGCCTCGCCGAGGGTGTAGAGCAGAATGACGGTGACCGCCTCGCCGTACTCGCCGATGCCGAGCGCACCGACCGAGGCGACCGCCATCAGCAGGTCGATGGTGACGTGTCGCGCGAAGACGAGTGCGCGCAGGCCCTTGAGGAAGACCGGCACCCCGGCCAGAACGACCACGAGCATGAACAGCAGGTCGAGCGGCGCGATGCCGGACACGGGCGCTGCACCGGCGAACAGTGGCACACCGACGACTGCCGCGATGGCGAGGATCAGCGCCATGCGCAGTCGGCGCTGCGACCAGAGGAAGCGCAGGAAACCGCCCGCGCCGTGCAGCTGCGGCGGTGCCGCCGCCTGGTGCTCCGACGAGGCGATGCGATAGCCGAGTTCGCGCAGGCGTCCTTCCACCTGCTGCAGCGTGGCGTCGCCGTTCAGTTCCATCGTCTCGGTGGTGAAGCTCACCGATACCGAGCGCACGCCCGGCAGCTGGCGCATACTGTTTTCGATCGTGAGCGCGCAGCTCCCGCAGTCCATGCCGAGGATCTTCACGCGCAGCGGATTGTCGCTGGCCACTGCCTGGTTCATACGCTTCTGACCTGTCGCCGTCCCGATGGGGCCGGTACATGGCGCATCATCCACCTTGAAGCCGGGTTCAAGGTCAATACGGGGCTGTCGCTTGACCTTGAACCCGGCTTCAGGGTTTAAGGTGACGTGTCAGGGCCGGCCCTACCGGCCGGGGGAGCACCGCCATGTTGGGTGTCGATGACAGGCTGATCACGCCGGCGACCATGAAGTGGGTCAAGGTCGGCCTCGTCGCGGGCCTCGCGACCGTTCCGACCACCATCCTGCTGTACTGGGTCCTCGGCCTGACGGTGGATGCCGCCATCGAGGGCAGCAACCTGCTGCGCCAGTGGTTCCTGGTGATGGTGCTGCTGGTGCTCGCCAAGGCCACGTTCGCCTGGGTGTTCCGCACCGGCCAGTTCCGCGCCTCGGCCGAGGCCAAGATCAACGTGCGCGACCGCATCTACCAGCAGGTCGTGCGCCTCGGCCCGGGCATCCTCGGCAAGCGGCGCACCGGCGAGATCGCCGGCACTGCCACGGAAGGGGTCGAGTACCTCGACTACTACTTCAGCGTCTACTTCGTGCAGATCTGGGTCGCCATCGCGATCCCGATCTTCCTCTGCACGGCGATCTTCTGGATCGACTGGGTCGTGGGCCTGTGGATGCTGGCGGGCGTGCCGCTCACGCCGTTGTTCGTCGGCTCCTCGGCGCGCGGTTTCCGGCGCATCAGCGCGCAGAACGCCGAGGTCAAGAACCGCAACAGCGCCCAGTACCTCGACTCCATCCAGGGAATGGGCACGCTGAAGATGTTCAACCACGCCGAGCGGCGTGGGCAGGAGATGGAGCAGGGCAACGAGGTCCAGCGGCGCGCCACCATGAAGCTGCTGCTCGTCGCGCAGAGCCAGTTCGTGTTCCTCGAACTCGGCTTCGCGCTGTTTTCCACGGCAGTCGCGCTCGGCGTATCGCTGTACCGCTACACCGGCGGCTTCATGACGCCGGGCGAGGTGGTTGCGGTGGTGCTGCTGAGCCTGGAGTTCAGCCGCACGCTGCTGCTCATCGGCGAATTCTTCTTCGCGGGTGCGCTCGGCCGCGAGGTCGCGTCCGAGGTGCGCAAGTTCCTCGACGAGACGCCGCCCGTGACGAGTTCGGCGAGCGAGCACCCTGGCGCCACCGAGGGCAAGGCGGTGCGCATCGAGCTGCGCGATGTGAGCTTCACCTACCCGGGTGCGGACCGTCCCGCCATCGAACACCTCGACATGACGCTCGAGCCGAACGAGACGGTGGCGCTCATCGGCCGCAGCGGTTCGGGCAAGACCACGGTGACCAACCTGCTGCTGCGCACGCTGGAGCCGCAGTCCGGTGACATCCTCTTCGACGGCGTGCCGGAAAAGGAGCTCTCGGTCGAGTGGATCCGCCGGCAGATCGCCCTGGTTCCCCAGGATCCGTTCCTCTTCTACGGCACGATCGCCGACAACCTGCGCATGGCGAAGGCCGACGCCACCGAGGCGGAACTCGTCGCCGCGACCCGTGCTGCCGAGCTCTACGACTTCATCCGCGCGACGCCCGACGGCTTCGACACCAAGGTCGGCGACCAGGGCATGGCGCTCTCCGGCGGCCAGGCGCAGCGCCTCGCCATCGCCCGGGCCCTGCTCAAGAACGCACCGATCGTGATCCTCGACGAGCCCACCTCGCAGATTGACGTGGAGACCGAGACGCTGCTCAACCGCGCCCTCGGGCGGCTGACGAAGGACAAGACGGTACTGCTCATCGCCCATCGCCTGAGCACGATCGAACAGGCGGATCGCATCATCGTCATGGAGGGTGGCCGCGTCGCCGAAAGCGGCACGCGCTCCGCGCTGCTGGCCCACGACGGCATCTATGCCGGCATGATCCGCACCAAGCGGCAGATGGAAGCCCGGTCGGCGACGGCCCGCACGGCCTGAGGAGAACAACCCATGAATACGCTCGAAGCCGCCGCCGGTGATGTCGCGCGGGCCAGCAACTGGCAGGTCATGCGCCGGCTGATGCGCTACATGCGACCCTTCAACGCCACCATGGCGGTGTCACTGGTTGCGCGCGTGGTCAAGATCACCTCGCAGGCGGCCCTGCTCGGCATCGCTGCGGCGAGTGTCGGCATCTACGTCGAGGCCGCCGAACCCGGCATCGTCGCCTGGGACGTGATCCGGACGCAGGTGAAGTGGATCGCCGCTGTCGGCACGCTGGTGGGCCTCGCCTCGTACCTCGAGAACTACACCGGCCATTACGTGGCGTTCCGCATCCTCTCGGAGCTGCGCGACAGGTTCTACTACGCGATGCTGCCGCTCGCGCCGGCGCGCACCGCAAAGCTGCAGTCGGGCGACGCCGTGAGCCGGGTGATGACCGACTGCGAGCGCATCGAGCCGTTCTACGCGCACACCATCGCCCCGGCGGTGGCCGCAGTGGCGGTGCCGACGCTGCTGCTCAGCTGGTGCTGGACGGTGGAGCCATCGCTGGTGTGGGTGCTGCTGCCGTTCTACGCGGCCTGCGTGTTCCTGCTGCCCTGGCTGGTGGCGAAGCTTGGCGGTGACGGCGTGCACTACCGCGCGCAGCTCGGCGAGCTCAATGCCTTCGTCGCCGACAGCATCCAGGGAGTGCGCGATACCGTGGCCTTCGGCTACGAGCAGCAGCGCGCACGCGAACTCTGGGAGCGCGGCGCCGCCATGCAGGCCGGGCAGAACAGGCTCTACGGAGCCGATGCGATCCAGCGTGCGCTGTCGGAGGTCTTCGTGACCGTCGGGATCCTCGCTGCGACCTGGTGGGGGGTCGAACTCGCGCTCGCCGGGCGGATCGGCGCGCTCACCGAACTGCCGGCGGTGATCGCGGTTTCCATCGTCGGTTTCTATGTCTCGCAGGGTCCGGCGAACTACTACACGGACTTCCGAGTCGCCATGATCGCGGCCCGGCGCCTGTTCGGCATGATGGATCAGGCGCCCGCCGTGCTCGATTCCGGCACCACGGCGACGATGGCAGTCGAGCCATCGCTGCACTTCAGCCACGTCAGCTTCGAGTACGACGCCGACGATGCGGCCTGGAGCCGACAGCGCAAGGTGCTCGACGACTTCTCGCTCGATATCGCGCCCGGCCGGCGCGTGGCGCTGGTCGGCCCGAGCGGAACCGGCAAGTCGACGCTGATCAACCTGCTGCTGCGCCAGTGGGATCCGCAGCGCGGCGAGATCCGCATCGGCCAGCGGCCGATCGCGCAGTTCACGCTGGCGCAACTCCAGCAGCAGTTCGCCGTGGTCTCGCAGCGCAGCTTCATCTTCAACGAGACCATCGCCGAGAACATCCGCATGGGCCGTTACGAGGCCACGCAGGCGGAGATCGAGGAGGCCGCGCGCCAGGCTGGCCTGCACGACTGGGTCAGCAGCCTGCCGCAGGGCTACGAGTCACCGGCGGGCGAGCGCGGCTCGAAACTCTCGGGCGGCCAGCGCCAGCGCGTGGCGATCGCGCGTGCGGTGCTCAAGAACGCGCCGATCGTGCTCCTCGATGAGGCGACCTCGAGTCTCGACGTGGAGACCGAGCGCAGCGTGCTCGAGGCCCTGCACCGCCTCTGCCGGGGTCGCACGACGCTGACGATCGCACATCGGCTCTCCACGATCGTCGAGAGCGACGAGATCCTGGTCATGATCGACGGGCGCATCGCCGAGCGCGGCACCCACGAGGCGCTCATGCGCCAGGGCGGCTGGTACGCCCGCATGTTCGAGATCCAGCAGGACGAGGTCGACGCGAAGCTGGCGGTTTAGGGGGTCGTCGTCGCGACTGGCGTCGCTCCCACAGGGTGGGGGCCGGGTCGCGACTGGCGTCGCTCCTACAGGGTGGGGGGCCGGGTCGGGACTGGCGTCGCTCCTACAGGGTGGGGTGCGGCCGGGTCGCGACGGGCGGCGCTCCAAAAGGGTGTTGTGGGAGCGACGCGCGTCGCGGCCAACACCCCCCCGCCCGACACACAAAACCAGCCCCCGCGGCAGGTCGGGTGTGGGCTCGCCACCGAGCACCACCTCGCCCTTGCCGAGCTTGGAATTGCGCAGGCCATAGACGAAGTACACCACGATCCCGCCGGCGAGATAGATCAGGAAGAAATGCCGCGTGGCCTGCCGCGCCATCAGCGACATCAGCAGGAACAGGCACATGGCCGCGCCGAGGATCGGTGTCAGCGGGAACAGCGGCGTACGGAACGGCCGGTGCAGCCCGGGCGCCGCGATCCGCATGTAGATCACGGTGATGCACACGATCGAGAACGCGGCCAGCGAGCCGACGTTGGTGAGGTCGGCGAGGGAATCGAGCGACATCAGGCCGGCGGCGCCGGCGGTGAATGCGCCGACGATGAGCGTGTTGACCCACGGGGTGCGAAAGCGCGGGTGGACGATGGCGAGCGGTCCGGGCAACAGGCCGTCGCGCGCCATGGTGTAGAAGATGCGTGTCTGGCCGTAGAGCAGCACCAGCATCACCGAGGACAGGCCGGCGATGGCGCCGATCTTCACCAGCACCGCGAACCAGGGCAGGCCAATCTGGTTGACCGCCTTGGCGATCGGCGCCGGGTCGTTCAGGTCCGCGTAGGGGACGATGCCGACCAGGACCGCGGCGGTCAGGATGTAGAGCACGGTGCAGATCAGCAGCGAACCGAGGATGCCGATCGGCATGTCCCGTGCCGGGTTCTTCGACTCGGCGCCGGCGGTGGAGACGGCTTCGAAGCCGATGTAGGCGAAGAAGATCGTCGCCGCACCGCTGATCAGCCCGCCGATACCGTATCGCGACGTATTCTGCGCGGTCATGACATCGACCAGCGCCCGCCAGATGTCGGCCCAGAAGCCGCGCGGCGTGCCGGGTGGCGGCGGCGGTATCTCGGGCGGCACCAGTGGCGTCCAGTTCGCCGTGTCGACGTACAGGACACCGATGGCGATGAAGGCGATCACCACCGAGACCTTGATCGCCACGACGATGTTGTTGACGGTCGCCGACTCCGAGATGCCGACCACGAGCAGCGCGGTGACCGCGACGATGGCGAGCATCGCGGGCAGATTGGCGACGCCGTGGCCCACCACCGCGCCCGCTTCCTGTATCTCGATTCCGGGTGCCGCTGTTAGCACCGCGGGCAGGTGGATACCCAGGTCCTTCAGCAGGCTCACGACGTAGCCCGACCAGCCGACCGCCACGGTGGCGGCTGCCAGGCCGTACTCGAGCACCAGCAGCAGGCCCATGACCCAGGCGGCGAACTCGCCCATGGACGCATATGAATAAGAGTAGGCGGAGCCGGACACCGGCAGCACGGAGGCCAGTTCCGCATAACAGAGGGCGACGAAAGCGCAGAGCAGCCCGGTGATGATGAAGGAGATCATGATGCCGGGCCCGGCGAACATCGCCGCCGCCCGACCGGTGAGGACGAAGATGCCGGTGCCGATGATGCAGCCGATGCCGAGCGAGATCAGGTTGAAGGCGTTGAGGCTCCGCTTGAGCTCGCCCTGTGCGTGCTCGGAGTGCATCTGCTCGACGGACTTGCGGATGAACAGGCGGGCGATGCCCGTCGCGCGCGGACGCGTTGCCTTGGCCATGGGGTCTCCTGTCTCCCGGACGCCGGCGGCAGCCTAGCACGACACCGGGTTGCCTGCCCGGGCCGCAGTCAGGTTTCTGCTGCTTCGAGCGCCAGGAACAGCTGGGCGAAGAGAAAGGCGTTGGTGCCGCGGGCCTGGAACAGGTAGCCGTCCTCGGCTGCCGCGACCCGCGGCTCGACGTGGACCTGGCAGTCCGCTTCGCTCGCCGCCAGTGCCCGCAGCGCCCGCTCGATGGCCGGATCGCGATCGGCGACGAGGATCGAATAGCCGTCCTCTTCCCGCCAGATGTGGATGTGCCGGCCGCGCAGGGCGGCAAAGATCTTCTCGCGCTCGGCGGTGGCCAGCGCGCAGCCGAGCCGCCGGGTCAGGCGGGTGAGCGACGATGCAGCGTGCCGGTGCGGATCGTGGCTGCAGGTCTGCTCGAGCAGTTCGCGGTACAGCCGTCCGGCGGGCCGGCCCGCCGCGCGCCCGACCCGCGCAGTCAGGTCCTCGAGGAAGAACTCCAGTTCGTGGCGCAGCACCAGCATCTCGGTCAGCCGCCGCTCGATGTCGATGAAGCGCTGCTCGGCGAGACCCACCACGTCGTCGCCAGCCCGCTCCTCACCGTTGCGCAGGAGCAGGCGGATGTCGGCGAGCGAAAAGCCGAGCCGCTGCGCCCGACGGATGAACAGCAGCGTCTTCTCGGCCCCCGGCGGGTACAGCCGGTAGCCGGATGCGCTGCGCCGCTCGGGACGCAGCAGGCCCTCGCGCTCGTAGAAGCGCAGCATGGAGGTCGACACGTTCAGCCGCCGTGCCAGTGCGCCGATCGTCAACGCCTCGTTCTTCATCACCGCTGCTCCCCGGTGGTCCCGGGTTCCCGACGACGGCGCCAGTGTACTGCCGGGCTGGCGTCGCTCCCACGGAGCGAGGCGGCCTGCGGCAGGGGCGCCCGCCCCGACCCGGCATTCGCCCCCGTAGGAGCGGCTTCAGCCGCGATATTCCTGCGACGGCAGACGCCCTTGCGGCGGGGGAGCCAAAGTCGCTCCCCGATACTCGCTTGGTTTGGCTCCCCCGCCTCCGGGCGCTCGGGCGCTGTGGAGTCGCGGCTGAGGAATCGCGGCTGAGGAATCGCGGCAAAAGAATCGCGGCAAAAGAATCGCGGCTGAAGCCGCTCCTACAGTAAAGAAGGGAGAAGCGACTGCAGGCTGCAGGCGATGACCAGGCTGTTGCCGGGCCGCTCGCGGCGGGCGTAGAGGGCCAGCGGAGCAGGATGCGTAGCGCCAGCCCGAGACGAGCGAGCACCGGCCATGGACGGCCGGTGCGAGCGTCCCGCCGCGAGTGGCCCGGCAACAGCCGTGGCACCAGACCCACAGGGAAATCGCGGCTGAAGCCGCTCCTACGGCGCCCGCGGTTCTGCGACTCCGCGCCACAGGCCACAGGATCGCCAGCCCGGTGACCGGGGGCTACACTGGCTGCGGTCGTCCCCAGCCCGGTCGCGGCAGCATCATGAATCGACGTGCCCTTGTCATCGCCATCGTCGCCATCCTCGCCGTCGTGGCGGCGCTGGCAGGCTTCAAGTACTGGCGCGTCGCCACCATGATCGCTGCCGCATCGGCCTTCGGCGAACCGGCGGCGACCGTGCAGGTCGCCGTGGCGCATCCCATCTCGTGGCAGGCGCAGACCAGCGCTGCGGGTACCATCGTCGCCCTCCAGTACGTCACGCTGCAGAACGAACTCTCGGGCACCGTGGTGGCGGTGCACTTCCGCTCCGGGCAGGTCGTCGCGGAAGGCCAGCCACTGCTCGAACTCGATACCCGCACCGAACGCGCCGAGCTGCACAGCGCCGAGGCCGACATCGCGCTCGCCCGCCTCACGGTGGAGCGCACCACGAAGCTCGTCGAACAGCGGGCCGGTACCCAGGCCGAGGTGGACCGCGCGCAGGCCCAGCTCGCCCAGGCCGTGGCCCGGCGCGACGTGATCGCCACCACCATCGCGCGCAAGATCCTGCGGGCTCCCTTCCGCGGGCGCATCGGCCTGCGCGATGTCCATCCCGGACAGTACCTTGCCGAAGGCACCGAGCTCACCACGCTCGAGAGCATCGCCGACAGCGTCTACGTCGATTTTCGCCTGCCCCAGGAGTCCGCAGCCCGCTTGGCGCCCGGCGCCGAGGTGCAAATCTCCGGTGGGGCGCTCGCCAGCCCGGCCGTCGCCACCGTGCGGGCCATCGATGCCCGCGCCGACGAGGCTTCCCGCACGGTGCGCGTGCGCGCCGAGGTGGCCGGGCTCGGCGAAGTCCTGAAGCCCGGCGAGTTCGTCGACGTCACGGTCGGCGTCGCGGCTCCCCGGGAGGTGCTGGCCGTGCCGCTCGCTGCCGTCCGTCGCGCCGCCTACGGTGACCACGTGTTCGTGGTGGGCGCAGCCGCCGCGAACGAGAAGGGCCCGCGTGCCGAGCAGCGCTTCGTGCGCACCGGGCCGGTGGTCGGTAGCGACATCATCGTCCTCGATGGCCTGGCCGCCGGTGACCGCGTCGCCACCGAGGGTTCCTTCAAGCTGCGCCAGGGCTCACTCGTGCAGATCGTCGACGGCAAGGCCGCCGGGGCCGGCTCGTGAAGGGTTTCCTCGCCACGTTCATCAATCGGCCGGTGCTCGCCGTGGTGGCGAGCCTCGCGATCCTGCTGGTCGGTGGCAAGGCGGCGCAGAACCTCCCCGTCCAGCAGTTTCCGCGCATCGAGAGCGCCACGATCCAGGTGCAGACGGTGTACATCGGGGCCAGCGCCGAGGTGGTGCGCGGCTTCATCACCACGCCGATCGAGCGCGTGCTGGCCACCGTCTCCGGCGTGGACTACGTCGAGTCGACGAGCGGCGCCAGCGTGTCCACGGTGACGGTGCGGCTGCGGCTCAACGAGGACGTCAACGTCGCCCTCACCGAGGTCGGCGCACGCCTCGACCAGATCCGCGCCGAGCTGCCGGCCGAGGCCGAGCCGCCCACCACCCAGGTGTTCCGCGCCGACCGGCCCTATGCCACCTTCTACATCAGCTTCAAGTCGGACAGCCTCGATCGCGCCCAGATCACCGATTACCTGGCCCGCTCCCTGCAGCCTACCCTCTCGACCGTGACCGGCGTGCAGCGCGCCGAGGTCGAGGGGGGTACCGCGCTCGCCATGCGCATCTGGCTCGACCCCGACCGCATGGCGGCGCTCGACATCGGTGCCACGGAGGTGTGGGACGCACTCCGCCGCAACAATTACCTCTCGGCACTCGGTCGTACCGAGGGCCAGGGGGTGCAGGTCGACCTGCTCGCCAACACCGACCTGCGCAGTCCCGAGGAGTTCGCGGCTCTGGTGGTGCGCCAGGTGCAGGGCGCCACGGTGCGGCTGCGGGATATCGCGCGCATCGAGCTCGGCGCCGAGGAGGCGGCGGTGGAGGCCCGGGAGAACGGCGAGCCGACCGTGTTCATGGCGGTGTGGACGCTGCCCGGCGTGAACGAGCTCGCGGTGGCCGACGCCCTGTATGCCAGGCTCGACGAGATCCGCCCGACCTTGCCCGCCGGCATGCGCATGCTGGTGGGCTACGACGGCACCATGTACATGCGCAATGCCCTCGAGGGCATCGCCACGACGCTGGTCGAGACCATCGCGATCGTGGCGCTGGTGGTGTTCCTGTTCATGGGCTCGCTGCGCTCGGCGCTGGTGCCGCTGGTGGCCATCCCGCTCTCGCTGGTCGGCACGGCCGCGTTCATGTACCTGCTCGGTTTCACGCTGAACCTGATGACCCTGCTCGCGGTGGTGCTCTCGGTGGGTCTCGTCGTCGACGACGCCATCGTCGTCGTCGAGAACGTGCAGCGCCTGGTGGATCGTGGCATGGGCCGGGTGGAAGCGGCTCTCGCGAGTGCCAGGCAGCTGTTCGCGCCCATCGTCTCCATGACCATCACGCTGGCCGCGGTGTATGCGCCGATCGGCTTCCTGTCCGGACTCACCGGCGTGCTGTTCAAGGAGTTCGCCTTCACGCTGGCCATGGCCGTGGTCATGTCCGGCCTGGTGGCGCTGACCCTCTCGCCCGTGATGAGCGCGCGCCTGGTGCGCGAAACCGACGAGCGCACGCGGCTGTCCGCCTGGGTCTCCGGGCTGTTCGAGCGCACCCGCGACCGCTACGCCAGCCTGCTCGACGCCACGCTCGCGCAGCGCCGGCTCACGCTGCTGGTGGGTGGCGCCACCGTCGTCCTGCTGGTGCCGCTCTTCCTGCTGTCGCCGCGGGAGCTGGCGCCGACGGAGGACCAGGGCGAGATCAGCTTCTTCGTCGAGAGCGCACCGGATGCCTCGGTGCACTACACGGCGGAGCGCACCGCCGAGGTGGTGCGCAGCCTGCTGAAGCTGCCGGAGGCCTGGATCAGCTGGGAGATCTCGCTGCCGAACTCAGCCTTCGGCGGGGTCAGCCTCAAGGACTATTCCGAGCGGGACCGCAGTGCCCGGGAGATCCTGGCCGAGGCGTTCCGCATCGTCAGCGGGGTGCCGGGCGTGCGCGCCTTCGTCTCGCTCATGGCGGCACTGCCGGGTGCCGGGCAGTTCGACGTGGAACTGGTCGTCACCTCGACCGACGAAGCCGAGCAGATGGCGCCGGTGGCCCAGGCGATGGTGCAGGCCGCCATGAAGTCCAACGTGTTCATGTTCGCCGACACCGACCTGAAGATCGACGTGTCCCAGGCCAATGTCGTGATCGACCGCGACCGGGTCGCCGACCTCGGTCTCGACCTCACCCGTGTGGGCCAGGACCTCGGCGCCCTGCTGGCCGGCGGCTACGTGAACCGTTTCAACCTCGATGGCCGCAGCTACAAGGTGATCCCGCAGGTGGGCGATGCCGTGCGCCACGATGCGAGCCGCCTGCTCGACCTCAAGGTGAAGGGCCCCGGTGGCACCCTGATCCCGGTCTCGAGTTTCGCGCGCATCGAGAGCGCGGCCGCACCACGCGCCCTCAACCGCTTCCAGCAGCGCAACTCCTTCCGGGTGAATGGCGGGGTCTACCCGGGTCTCACCAAGGAGCAGGGCCTGGCGGCGCTGGAGGCGGCAGCCGCGGACATCCTGCCGCCGGGCTATACCCTCGACTACGCCGGCGAGTCCCGGCAGATACGCACCGAAGGCGCCACGCTCTCCGGCACGCTGTTCTTCGCCGTCATCCTGATCTACCTGGTGCTGACCGCGCAGTTCGGCAACTTCCGCGATCCGCTGGTGATCCTGCTCGCCTCGGTGCCGCTGGCGCTCACCAGCGCGCTGGTGTTCACCTTCCTCGAATTCACCACGATCAACATTTTCTCGCAGGTGGGGCTCATCACCCTGGTCGGCCTCATCGCCAAGAACGGCATCCTCATCGTCGAGTTCGCCAACAAGCTGCGCGAGCAGGGGATGGACCGGGTGGCGGCGATCCGCGAGGCCTCGCTCGAACGGCTGCGGCCCGTGCTCATGACCACCGCCGCGACCGTGTTCGGTCACCTGCCGCTGGTGCTGGTGTCGGGGCCCGGTGCCGCCGCGCGCAACAGCATCGGCATCGTGCTCGTGTCCGGCATGGCCGTCGGCACGCTGTTCACCCTGCTGGTGCTGCCCGCGGTCTACCTCTGGCTCGCCGGGGAGCACGCGACGCAGGCAGTCGCGAAGGTGGGTGCGGGCCACCAGCTGCCCGCCACCTGACCGGCCCCGTCGACTGCGGGGCAGCGCGTGAACGCCGCGGTCAGCGTGCGGCGGTGGAGGGTCCGGGTGACCGGTCCGGCCGCAGTGGAGCGGCGAGGTTGCGCCGCAGGCGAGCATCGCGCCCGTAGAGATCGCGGCCGAAGTGCACGTGGCCGTCGGCATCGACCCAGGTGGTGAGATACACGACCCAGACCGGCAGGTGGTGGTTCAGCTCGAGCACCTGCGTGCGCCCGGCGGCGATGCGTGCGGCGGTGTCGGCGTCGGTCCAGGGCCGGTCGCGGGCGAGCAACCAGGTGGCGAACGCAGCGGCGTCCTCGAGCCGCACGCAGCCGGAGCTGAGCGTGCGCCGGTCGAGGGCGAACAGGCCCTTGCCGGGCGTGTCGTGCAGGTAGATGTCGAAGGGATTGTCCCAGCCGATGCGGATGCGCCCGAGGCTGTTGGCCGCGCCCGGGTCCTGGCGCAGGCGGTAGGGGAAGCGCCGGGGCCCGAGCGCGTCCCAGTCGATGCGCGCCGGATCGAGCGCCGGCCCGCCACCGTCGGCGCGGAACACGCGGATGCCGCGGCTCGGCAGGAACGTCGGGTCGTCCTGCTGGCGTGGCAGCAGGTCTTCCACCGCGATGGTGCGTGGCACCGACCACGCCGGGTTGAAGACCACCTGGTCGATCTCGCCCTGCAGGCTCGGCGTGGCCCGCAACGGGTGGCCGACGATGACGCGCATCGTGCGTACCCGTTCACCGCCGGCGACGACGTCGAGCGAGCCGCGGACGATGTCGACCCAGGCATGTTCGGCGCCGGGCTGCGCCGGCAGCCAGCGCCAGCGTTCCACCGTGGCGGCGAGCTGGCCGATGCGCTCGGCGAGCGGCACGTTCAGTGCGGTACGTGTGGCTGCATCGAGCACACCCGTGGCGGCGATGCCATGGTGCGACTGCGCCTGGCGCAGGGCCGTGGCCAGCGCAGGTTCGAGATACCAGGGATCGGCCAGCATGCCGCCCGCATAGTCGCCACTGGCGCGCAGCCGTTTGCGCAACACGACGACGGCCGGATCGCGGCTGCTGGCGTGAAGGTCGTCACCGTCGGGCAGTGTCGGCCAGCCACCGGCGGCAGCCATGGCGACGTGGTGGCGCAGGGCGTCGAGCAACTGTTGCGCCTCGGGTTTTCCGGCGGCGAGCGCGGAGCTGCCCGGTGCCGCCACGGGAATGTGCCAGTCGGGATCGATGCTGGCCGGGTCGATCGCGGGCCGGCTGCCGTCGAGCAGCGCGGCGATCCAGCCCGGCAGCTCGGGAGCCGTGCCGGGCGGGGCCGCGGGAAGCGCGGCCGGGGCGAGCAGGACTGCGGCCGCGAGGCAGCTGGCCGCGCGTCGCATCAGGCGTTGCGCGGGGCCCGCTGCCGGCGACGCCCGAGAGCGCCCAGCGCTGCGGCGCCGGTCGCGAGCAGCCAGGCGGCACCCGGCAGCGGCACCGCCGAGATCTGCACGGTGGCATCGATGAACGCGGGGTCGAAGCGCTTGTACGTCGGGTCGTACGCGGCGAAGCTGCCCGAGAAATCGTCGTTGTCCTCGATGTCGAACGCCGCCGTCGTGCCGGCGTTGCCGATGGCCGTGAAGTCGAGCGTCGCCACCGGGCCGGTCTCCGGCGCATTGTCGAAGCCGAACACGAGCGTCTGCTGTCCGCCCGCGGTGCTGCTGGCGAGCGGCAGGTACAGGCTCACGCCGCTCGCGAGCGCGAGGGTGCCGAAGCTGACCTGCGCCGGATCGAAACGGATGGTCACTTCACCGCCGTACAGTCCGCCCGTTGAATCGGGGTACACGTCCGCGGCGTCGATCAGCAGGTCGACGGTGAACGCCTGGCCCTGCAGCACGGTGGCCGCCGAGGGTTGCAGCGTGATGCTGGCGGCGTGCGCAGGCAGGCCGGCGGCGAGGGTGATTGCGGCGAATAGGGACAGGCTGGTGTGGCGTTTCATGCGGGCTTCCTTGCGATCGCTCCGGTGCGGACCGGACTCCTCGGGAGTGCTGATGGCGGCCGTCTCAGGGTGACAGACCGGGGGTGACGTACGGACCCGAGCTGCCGCTCACTTCGCGCAGCAGGCCGACGTCCTTGATATGCCCGGTACCGGCGAGATTGACATCGATGAGGTGGGTGATGCCCATGCGGCCGGGTTCACCGACGAGCGCTCCCTGCACCACGCCGCCGGATTGCACGTTGCTGGTGAACTGCGCGGGGTTCGACAGCATGTTCACGCCGTTGACCGTGCCGCCGGCACCGAACGACCAGGCCGGATTGGTCCAGGTGCCGGTCCAGCTGGCCTGGCTGCCGAAATTGACGGTGAGGTTCGCCTGGGTGGCGTTGTGCACCGACATCGGCCCGGCAAAGGAAATACTCGTGCCGTTGCCGTTGAGCAGATCGAGGCCCGACTGGCTGGTGGCGATGCCCCAGGCGAAATAGCCGGAGCGGTTGAGCGCGCTGTTGCTGCGGCTGCCGTCGGTCCAGATGTCGGCGGCAAGCTCGATGTCGCCGCTCTCCCCGTCGCGCACGATGCGGGCGATGAGGCGCGACTCGTGGTCGCCTTCGCGTCCGCGCGAGCGCATGCCTTCGTAGCTGTCGCTGCGCGGCGTGATGGTCACGCCCATTTCGACCGATTCGATCTCGTCGGCGCCGTCCGGATCGACGACGAAGCTCGAGCCGTCGCTGGCGAGGTCGAAGCGCTCGAAGCTCGTTTCCTCCACGTCGCCGTCGCTCGTCAGGCCCGCCACCAGCGTGGCGAAACCGCAGGGAGTACCGGGTGCGCACCCGTCGAGCGGCGGCTCGGGACCGAGCGGCTCGAGCTGGGCCACGCACTGGTCGGCGATGTCGCTGCCGGTCTCGCAGTCGCCGTAGTAGTCAGGAAAATCGAGCCGGGCCGGGTCGCCCGCGGCAGCGGGGGCAAGCGCTGCCCACGGTCCCCAGCAGAGCACCGAGCCGGCGGCGCCGGGGCCGGAGCAGGGATCGGTGGCGGCGGGTTCGGCGGCCGCTGCTGCCGCAGCGACCGGTGCCGCAGCGGCAGCGAGCTGTTCCTTGCAGCCGTCGACCAGGTGGCGCGGCACAGAGTCCGGGTCCTCGGCCCAGCGCGCGAGGATCTTCGTGCAGTCCTGGTCGTCGAGCGCGAGATCGGCTGCGGTGGCGCCTAGCGACCACGCCGTGAGCAAACCAAGGAGGGCAAGCCTGGCCAGTTTCATCGTTCTTGTTCTCCGGCGGCTCGCCCCGTGCCGGGCTGCCGCTCTTGTCGTCAGGGTTCGCCTGCTGCGTCCTTTGTACTGGAAACGAAGGGAAAACTCACGCCCTGCACGCGGCAAATGCGAATCCCGTTGGCGAATATGTTAACCGCTGCACACGTACCCGTGCACGCGCATGCAGTGCAGCGCGCCGGGTACGATGCAGAGAATTCAGAAACTGCGGGCGAGCCCGAGATTGGCGACGTGGCGGTCGTACTCGTAGATCCCCACGTTGGAGTCGTTGTCGGTGTAGATCCAGTTGCCCTGCAGCGCCCAGCCGCCGAGTACGCCGTCGCGCAGCTCGTGCTGGAAGCCGATGGTGTAGCGCAGCTCGTCGTCGTCGCGCGAGATGCCAAACAGCGGCTCGACGCCGTCGAAGTCGAAATTGCGGTAGCCGATGCGCGCGAACACCATGCCGTCGGTCCAGGCCTCGGCGATCACGCCGGCGAACAGTTCCGGGGCGTCGTAGCCGAAGCGTTCCTCGTCGGCGTCGAAGCGTGCGAACCCGGCGCCGGCCTGCACGGCGAGCCGCCGGTCGTTGAAATAGCGGGTCGCCGTGAGGCGTCCGAACATCTCATCGCCATCGCGGCCTTCGTCGGCGCTGTCCCGGTAGTTGCGGTCGGTGTATGCGCCTTCGAGAGTTATTTCGGTCTGGGCGCCGACTTCCCAGGTCACGCCCGGATTGAGCGAGGTGAACAGCGCCAGCCGCTCGTCGCCGAGCCAGATCTGGTCGGCCTGCAGCCCGATCCAGGCGCGCCAGTGCCGCGGCACGATCCAGGCCGGCCCGGTGCGCAGCGTCAGGACGCCGAAGTTGAAGTCGTCCTCGTCGAAATAGCCGCGGTAATAGGCGCTGGCATCGGTCTGCCAGATGAAACTGCCGCTGTGCTCGCCGGCCTGGAACCGCCGGCCCGGGTTGTAGACGTGCGAGATGGCCGGGTTGAGGACCCAGGCGAAATCCTCCTGCTCGAGCGAGTCCGGGGTGACCACGAACGGCAGGCCACCGACATCGATGACGTCGCGGCTCGGCCCGATGTTGACGTTGGAGTCGTACATGAGCCCGGCGTAGACCGATGGGGTCCAGTGGTGGCGCTCGGCTGCACGTTGCTCGTCGGCGTCGATCTGCGCCAGAAAGGCGAGCACCGTGGCCCGCACAGTCGGTGGGGTCTCCGGGTCGTCGAGTACACGCTGCGCCTCGCGACGCGCGCCAGTGAAGTCCTCCGAGAGGTAGTAGACGCGGGCGAGTTCGAGCCGCGCGCGGTGCAGGTTCGGGTTGGCGGCGAGCAGTTCCTGGAGTGTGTTGCGCGCGGTGCGCAGGCGGTCCTGCTCGATGGCCTGCAGCGCTGAATCGAACTGGCCCTGCACGTCGGCGGCTGCCTGTGCGGCCCCGGCCGCACCGAGCGCGAGGCAGGATAAGAAGATACGGAAGCGTCCCTGTCGATTGTCCATTGGCTTTGGTGATTATGTTGTTAAGTGGACGAAGGCTGCGCAATACTACGTGCCGACCTACGGCGGCTCAACCGATCATGTCGCAGTTCCGTCGGGCGACGGCCCGGGCTCTCCCGCTCCTCTGCATGGTGCTCTGGCTCGTGCCCGGTGCCGCGGCTGCGTTCGCCGACGACCTGTTCGGCTACCGCCAGGAGGGCCAGACCGGCATCGACGCTTTCCCGCAGTGGTTGCAAGTGCTCGAACGCCACCTGCGCGACGACCTGCGCGACGGCGACTGCAGCGAGGCGCGCCTGAACCGCTGTCACATGCGCCACTGGCTCGCCTTCCTCGACGGGCTGCGCAGCCGGCCGGTCGCCGAACAGCTGCGTGAGGTCAACCGCTACGCCAACGAGATGGACTACGTGCTCGACCTCGAGAACTACCGGGTCGAGGACTACTGGGCCATCCCGCGGCAGTTCCTCGGCAACGGCGGCGACTGCGAGGACTACGCCATCGCCAAGTATTTCTCGCTGCGCTGGCTCGGCTACCCGGGCGGAGAGCTGCGCATCGTCGTCGTCCAGGACACCAACCTGCGCGCTCCGCACGCGGTGCTCGCGGTTGGGCGCGGGCGCGACATCCTCGTGCTCGACAACCAGGTGCGCGAGGTGCTCCCGCACCGCCAGGTGGTGCACTACGCGCCGGTCTACTCGATCAACCAGCAGGGCTGGTGGATCCACCTGCCACGCAGGGAGGGGCCAGGCGCATGAAGCCGGCGCCACGTTATCCGGTCGCTGTCGCGCTCGTCGGACTGGTCCTGCTGGTCGGTATCGGGGTGTGGCTCATCAATGCCTACATCGCGGAGGAGCGCGAGCGCGACCTGCTGCAGTGGGACTCGCGACTCGGGCTGGTCGCCGATGCTCGCGCGGATGCGGTGGCGCAGCTCGTCGGCGGCTATCGCCGCGATCTCGAGGAACTCTCCGCCAACGCCTCGCTGCGCTTCTATCTCTGGCAGCTCACCCAGGCACGTGCACCTGCGCCGGGTGCGCCGGAGGCCGGCGCGCTCGGCTATCTGCGTAACCTCCTGCTCGCCGCCGCAGACCGCTACGGCTACACCGTCGATGGCGGCCTGCGCGTGCCCGCCAACCTGGCGCAGCCGCGCAGCACGGGGCTGGTGCTGCTCGACGCCAGGCTCAACCGCGTGGTGCAGACACCGGGCCTCGTGCTCGTCGATGCCTGGGTCGAGGCGGCGCGCGTGGCACTCGCCGAGCCGAAGAACCGCACCGCCCGGCTGCTCGTCGACGCCGACGAACGGGCCGTGGTGGTGACGGCGGTTGCCGTCGGCACCGTGCCCGGTGCGAGCGCGGGCGGCACCGAGGCCCCGCTCGGCGTGCTGGTCGGTGTGCGCAGCGCGGAGGCCGAACTCTTTCCGCTGCTCGTGCGCGGTGTGTCCTTCGCCGAGACCAGCGAGGCCCTGCTGGTGGAACGGCGCGGTGACGCCGTGGTGCTCGCTTCGCCGCTGCGCGACGGCTCGCCGGCCCTGCGTCGCACGCTGCCCGTCGATCGCACCGATCTGGCCGAGATCAATGCCGTAGCGTCGCCCGGGCGCTTCTTCGCCGGCAGCAACTACCACGGCGACGAGGTGCTGCAGGCGAGC
Organism: uncultured Chromatiaceae bacterium; assembly: GCA_964415505.1. GTDB lineage: Bacteria > Pseudomonadota > Gammaproteobacteria > Steroidobacterales > QUBU01. The sequence goes on from CAYQAR010000034.1 coordinate 20,426, forward strand.
CGCAGCGTGCGCGGCCAGTCCTGGGTGATCGCCCAGCAGGTCGATGCGAAGCAGGCGCTGAGCCTTGCCGACGAACGCCGGCGCTTCCTGCTGATCGCACTGTCGCTGCTGCTGACGGTGATCGTTGCCGTGGCGGTCGCCGCCTGGCGCCACGGCAGCAGCGTGCGGGCGCAGCACCAGGCCGAAGAAATGGCCGACAAGGCGGCCCGCCTGCAGCGGCAGACGGATCGCCTGCACACGATCACCGACAACCTCGACGTGCTGACGCTGCTGGTCAGCCGTGACGGGCGCGTGCTGTTTACCAACCGCGCCGCGGCCGCAGCCACCGGGCGTGACATCCCGGCGCTGCTCGACAGCCGGCTCGCCGACTTCCTGCCGGCGCCGATGCAGGTCGCCATGCAGGACGGCATCGCGCAGGCGCACGGGCAGGGTGCGGCCGTGCACAAGCTGCTCGGCTGGGAAACGGCGGGCGGCTACCGCGAGTTCCACGCAGGTTTCATCCCCGTGGCGCGCATCGGCGACGAGGCCGAGCCCATGCTCGTCGTGCTGAGCGACGTCAGTACGCTGCGCCAGGCGCAGAAGCGCCACATGGACCTGCTGCGCCGCCTGGTGCTGACGCTGGTCAGCACGGTCGACCGGCACGACCCGTATTCGGCCAATCACGCGCGGCGCATGACCGAGGTGGCCGACGCGCTCGCGCGCGAACTCGGCTTCAGCGACCAGGAGCGCAGCACGCTCGATCTCGCCGCGAGCCTCGCCAACATCGGCAAGATCATGGTGCCCGTGGAGATCCTCACCAAGCGTGAGCCGCTCAGTGCCGACGAACAGGCGCTGCTGCGCAAGCATGTCGAGTTCGGGCTGGAACTGCTCAAGGGCCTGCAGTTCGATGGCCCCGTGCTCGACCTCATCGCCCAGAAGCAGGAGCGCCCCGACGGTCGTGGCTATCCGCAGGGACTGCCGGCCGAGCGCCTGACGCTCGCCGGGCAGGTGCTCGCTGTCGCCAATGCTTTCGTCGCCCTGGTCGGCGGGCGGGCATACCGGCCGGGGCTGCCGCTCGCCACCGCCCTCACGGAACTCGAACACGCCGCCGGCTCGCAGTTCGACCGGCGCGTGGTGGCAGCGCTGTTCCACGTCGTGGACAAGCGGCCCGAGTGGGCGCAATGGAACTGATTAGCCGCGCAGGTTCGCGGCGGCCGTGAAGGACTCGACCCACCAGTACACGTCGTGGCGGCGCAACCGCCGTCGTAGATGGCGCATGCGGGCGCGTCGCTCACCGGCCTCCAGGTGGAACGCACGGTCGATCGCGTCGGCGACTGCCTCGAGATCGCAGGGGTTGACGAGCAGCGCTGCATCACGCATCTCGGCCGCGGCACCGGCGAACTCGGAGAGGATCAGGACGCAGTCTTCGTCCGGACTGGCAGCACAATATTCCTTGGCAACGAGATTCATGCCGTCCTTGAGCGGCGTGATCAGGGCAATCTCCGCGGCGCGATAGTAGGACAGCAGATCCTCGGGTGACAGGCTGCGGAAGACGTAGTGGATCGGTACCCAGCCGCCGGGGCGCGTGAAACGCCCGTTGATCTCGCCGACCAGGTTCTCGATCCGGGCCTTGAGCTCGCGATACTGCGGCAGGTCGGCCCGGCTCGGCACCACCACCTGGATCAACGTCACCCGTTCGCGCAGCTGCGGATAGCGTTCCAGCGCGATGCCGAACGCGCGCAGGCGCTCGGGGATACCCTTGGTGTAATCCAGCCGGTCCACGCCGAGGATCAGCTGGCGGTGTGAGAGCAGCTCGCGCAGCGCAGCTGCAGCGGCAACCACGGCCGGCGCCGAGGCTCGCCGGAAGAAGTCGTTGAAATCGATGCCGATCGGGAAGCGTCCGGCGCGGGTCTCGTGATCCCCGAGCCGCAATCGCACGAGGGGTTGGCCGCGCCCGGTGATCTGCACCTCGGGCAGCAGCTGATGTATGCAGTCGACGAAATTGCGTCGGTCCCGCGGTGCCTGGAAGCCGACGAGATCGTAGGTGAGCAGGGCGCGCAGCACTGCCTTGCGCCACGGCAGTTTCAGGAAAATATCCGGTGGCGGGAACGGTACGTGCAGGAAGAAAGCGAGCGGGCCGGTCACTCCGAGCTCGCGACAGTGGGCGCCGACGGTCATCAGCTGATAGTCGTGGACCCAGACGAAGTCGCCCGGCTGGGCCTGGGCGGCGACCGTCCGGGCGAACTTGGCGTTGACGACCTGGTAACTGCGCCAGTAGGCCGGCTCGAAGTTGCACAGTGACGCCAGATCGTGGAACAGCGGCCAGACGATCTCGTTCGAAAAGCCATGGTAGAAGCCGTGCTGTTCCTCGGGATGGAGGAACACCGGCGCCAGCGTGTAGCCAGCCTCCTCGCCGGCCGCGGTGAACTGCGTCGCCAGCGCCGCATCGTCACCACAGAACCCGGGCCAGCCGATCCACACGCCGCCGCGAGCACGCATCACCGGGCCGAGAGCGGTGACCAGCCCGCCCGAGCCGGGGCCGAGTTCGGGTTTCTGGCCCGGGACGCGGCGGATCGTCAACGGCAGGCGGTTGGAAACGACGACCATCCGCCCGGCCGGTGCGCCCATCGTTGGCCGGCGCCGGGTCATGACTGGGTGCCGCCACTATCGGCAATGCGGATGGCCATGGTCGGACAGGCGAACTCGACGCGCTCGGCAGCCAGAGCATCGATCAGGGCCAGGTTGATGCGCTGCTGCAGGTCCATGTAGCGGGTGAAGTCGGGATCGCAGACGTGGTAGACGACCTCAAACTCGAACGCCGATTCGCCGAATGAAGCGAAATGCGCGCGTTCGAAACGCGCCAGCCGGTCCGCGCTGACGATGTCGCGCACCAGGCGGGGAATGCGTGCCAGCGTTGCCGACGGCGTCCGCGGCGTGACGCCGAAGCGGAACTGGACCCGTCGCTCGACCATGCGCTGGTAGTTGCGGATCCGGCTGGCCAGCAGGTCGCCGTTGTTGAGCACGACGAGTTCCCCGGACAGGCTCCTGAGGCGAGTTGTCCTCAGGCCAATGCGTTCCACGGTGCCCATCACGTCGCCAACGACGATGAAATCCCCGATTGCGAAGGGCTGGTCGAGCGCGATGGCCAGCGAGGCAAACAGGTCGCCAAGGACGTTCTGCAGCGCCAGAGCCACGGCGACGCCGCCTATGCCGAGACTGGCGACCAGGGCGGTGACGTTGACTCCAAGGTTGTCGAACACCACGAGCACGACCACCAGCCACAGAGCGCCCCGGGCGATGAAACCGGCGATGGCGGCAGTCGTCGCCGCCGCCGGATCGGCGCGACGGCGTGTCGCGAGGTAATGCGTGAACCAGCCATGGATCGCAGCGCTGAGCCACGCACCGGCCTGAACGATGACGAGCAGGGACGTGCCGCGCCGCATAGCCAGGTGCAGCGCTTCCGGCAGAGTGAGTACCTGCGCACCGGCGACCAGTGCCAGCCCGGCGATGAACCAGCGCTGCGTGGCCTGCATCACCGCCGCGATAAGGTCGTCGTAGCCGTTCCCGGTCCGCCCCGCCCACGTGGTGATGCGCCGGCGGGCCATGCCAAGGGCACCGGCGAGGATGCCGGTCGTGAGGGCGGCCACGCCGAGTGCCAGCAGCCACAGTCGTAGTTCGTTGCCGAGGAACTCGCCTGCCAGCAACTGGTTCACGGCACACCTGCCAGAAGGGTGCGCCAGCGTTCGAGCAGGGCCAGCAGTCCTTCCGGCGGACCCACGCGGAAGTGTGCCGCGGTGCTCCGGTGCGCATCGCGGACCAGTACGCCGAGGCCGTGGTTTCGCAGCGCCTGGAATGCATCTTCGTCGGTGGCGTCATCGCCGAGATAGACGACCGGCTCGGCGGCGACGGTCTCGGCAAGAATCGTGCGCACCACGTGACCCTTGTCGATACCCGGTGCACGCAGCTCGATGCCGCCATCGAAGTTGCATATCTCGAGAACGTCTTCGAGCGCTTCGCGGTTGAAGCCCTGCGTGACGGCCTGGCGGATGCGCACGACCTGTCTCGTGCCGGTGCCGCGCCAGTGAAAAGCGATCGAACCGGGCTTGCGCTCCACGCGCCCGCCGGCGGCCTCCACATCCTCCGCCCACGCGTCGGCAAGGGTCAGTGCCTGAACGGTATAGTCATCGAGCCGGGCGATCTCGTAACGACCATCGGGCAGCAGCCGTTCCCGGCCGTGCGAGCCCCACATCTCCGGGGTCGTACGCATCGCGAGCACGGGCATCGCTTCCAGCAGATACCTGCCGGTCACCACGACGATCCGCGCCCTGCCGGTGTCGGCCAGGGCATCCAGGGTGGCGATCACTCCGGCGTAGGGGCATGCCTGCCCCGGGTCCACGGCGAAAGGCGCGAGCGTGCCGTCGTAGTCGAACAGGAAAATGCCTCGTCCCGCTTCCGCCAGCCGTTCTTCGAACTCGAGCAGCGCGGGCTGCGAATAAGAATCTGCTGTGACTGCGCTCATGTGCCTGTCAGCTGAGTTCGATGCGATCAGGTGTGTTGCGCGCCAGGCCAAGCATCAGAGTGAGGTACTCGCGTAACTGTCGGGTAATGAGGAAGTTCTGCAGCACGTGCTCGCGTCCTCTCGTTCCCATGGCGGCACCGTGCTGACGATCGTGCAGCAGATGGCGCAGACGCAGTGCGGCACCTTCCGGCGAGCTGACGAGGAAGCCGGTGTGGTGATCCACCACCTGCAGGCGTATGCCACCGGTGTTGCCGCCGATGACCGGCTTCGATTTCCACAGTGCTTCCGTCACGGTCAGGCCGAAGCCCTCGCGGACCGATTTCTGCATGACGACGTCTGCGGCGCGCTGCAGGGCATTTATCGTGCGATTGGCATCGGCGGGCAGGAGCAGCACGCGGACTTCCGTTTCGGTGCCGGCTTCCGCCAGCACCTCGCGCAGGACCGCGTCACCTTCCGGGTCGTCGGTAGCACCACCGCCAGCAAGCGCAAGTTGCAGGCCAGGAACGAACTTGCGCGCCAACCGCCAGGCCCGGATCACACCGAGCGGGTCCTTGAAGCGGTCGAAGCGCGATACCTGCACCACCAGCGGACGTGAAGGGTCGAGGCCAAAACGCTTGCAGCAGGCGGCGACCTCCGTGCCCGGCAGGTCCACGTTCTTGTCCGACAGCGGATCGATGCTCGGCGGGATGAGGTAGCAGGGATGAGGCAGCAGCGGTGCGAAGTCGGCGAGTGAGAAAACGCTGGCGTCGTATGCGGCCACCAGGTGGCGCAGGTACTGCCACACGGGCGGATGCGGATGGCTGACGTCGATGTGGCAGCGCCAGATCCATTTGCCGCGCCGCCCGGTCGTGTGATTCAGCAGGGCCGCCGGTTGCGGGTCGTGGATGAAGACGATGTCGGCGGCAACCAGGTCGGCACCGAGCCGGCCTGCGTTGCTCGCGTTGACCTGCTCGTACTCGTGCAGCATCTCCGCCGTGACGGCTGTCGGCTGTCCCTGCAGCCCGTTGTGGAAGAGCTTCGTGCACCGGTAGAAGCCGGGTGAACCCTCGATGGTTTCCCAGCGGGCATCGAGGCCGAGTTCACACATCAGGGGAACGAGCGTGGCAAGGATCTCCGCCACGCCACCGCCGGTACGGGTGGAATTGACATGCACGACACGCAGGCCCTGCATCGGGCCGGCCAGCAGCCGCAGCTGGCGCACGACGTCCTCGCCGACGACCCGCGCATACGCTTCGAGCATTTCGCTCACGGGATCGCCTGCCCGAAAAAGCTCGCGGCGATACCCGCCAGCCGGGTGCGCAGCTCAGCCAGATTGGAGAAATACGGATCCACGCAGTCGAGGCGCTCGCCGAGCGTGGCATAACGCGACCCGAAGCACGCCAGCCAGGAGCGGAAGTCGTCGATGCGCACCGGATTGCGCCGCCGGGCGTCGATGACGTGATAGTAGATGCTGCCGACCGACATGGCCGGAATCGCGAGGGCGAGCCGGGCGGGATCGATGATTCGTACGCCCGTATCGAATACCACCGTCTGGCAGCGGCGGAAGTGGAACTGGCGATCGTGACGGGCCACCAGCTGTTCCGCCGGCCCGTGTTGTTCCTCGGCTACCGTCGCTTCCTCGAGGCGCGTTGCGACTACCTCGGCGACCTCGCGACGCAGCGCCTCAAGGTCGCTGAAATCGGCCGGATCGATGACGGCAAGGCGCTCGGACAGGATCTCGTCGTACAGCGAATAACGTGCCCAGGTGGAGAAGTCGTTGTGAAACTCCGTATCGTCGAAGCGCGGCCGCAGCAGCCGTCCCCAGAAGTGGTAATAGATGCACTCCTGCGGCACCTGCAGCAGTGCTTCCTGGAACTCGCGCAGCGACCGTGCACGCCGCCCTGTCGCGATGGCGACCAGCGCACAGTCGCGTACTGCAAAGGGCTCGACGGTCATCCGTTCACGATAGGCCGCATGGCCTGCCCGTCATAGTCTCGGATGCCGACAGTTAATGTCGATAGAATAGAAACGTGGCGGCGAGACTCAACTATCACCATCTCTATCATTTCTGGATCATTGCCCAGGAAGGCAGTCTGCTTGCGGCCAGCCGGCGGCTCGGCGTGCGACACTCGACGCTGAGCAGCCAGATGCGCGTGCTGGAGGCGGCGCTCGGCGTACGCCTGCTGCTGCGTCGGCCGCGCGGCATGCGCCTGACGGCGCAGGCTGAGGTCGTGCGCGGTTACTGCGACCAGATCTTCCGGCTCGGTTCCGAATTGCTCGATGCCACGACCGAGCAGCGCACCAACCGACTGCGGGTCGGCATGCTGGCATCGGTGCCGCGCTCGCTGCTCTACGACCTCCTGCGCCTGGCGCTGGAGCGCGAGGCGACAACGCGCATCGAGCTCAGCGTCAGCGACCTCGATTCCGCCTGTCGCGCGCTGGTCGCCGGCCGGCTGCACGTCGTGATCGCCGATCGGGCGCCGTCGGCGCCGGCCGCGGGACCCATCCATGCCCATGTCGTCGGTGAAACGCGCATCGGGCTGTATGGCACGGCACGGCTCGCCGAGCGTTATCGGCCCGATTTTCCGCAGTCGCTCGATGGCGCACCGCTGCTCCTGCCCGCGGTGGGCGGGCCGCTGCGCGAAGGCCTGGCCTCATGGTTTGCCGCGGAAGGTTTGCGGCCACGGATCGTCGGGGAATTCGAGGATGTGGCGACGATGCAGTCCTTCGCCGCCCGTGGACACGGCCTGGTGCCGGTTCGTCTCACGCTCGCCCGGGAAGCACGCCGGGACGACGCGCTGGTGGCAGTCGGTACCGTGCCCGGGCTCGTCGATCGCCTCTACGCACTGACCCTCGGCCGCCGCGTGCGCCATCCCGGCGTACAGCGCCTGATCGATCAACGCCGCATTCGCCGCGATCGCCGACGCGGGCAAGGTGCCTGATCGCTGCGTCGGGCGGCAGGTGGTGCGGTAACTGGTTCCGCACCGAGGCTGGTCACCGTTGCACCGTAGGAGCGGCTTCAGCCGCGACCGCGACGCGCCGTAACCAGACTCTCGAGATCGGTGCGTGAACCGACGGTCCCCAGGCTGCACAGCACGCCATCGGCATCGACGAGCGCCGCCGACGGCAGGCGGGTAGGCGGGCAGGCCGGAACATCGCCTGATTACCTGCGCAGGTGATGGACTTTTTCGTGGTGCTGCAGAAACTCGGAGTTGTGTTCGAGTATTGGCCGTCACCCGCTCTCGATGACATCCAGTTTAGGTGCGTTGGTGCAACTGGAGGTGTCGAAAGGGAAGGCGGGTATTCAGTCCGGACTTTGGCCCGCTCCGACAGGCTGAACCGTAGGTGTAAGCAGTAGACTGGCAGCATCCGCTCCAGCGGAATCGGTAGCCGCACGCTGTTCTCGCAGTTGATCAACCGGTTCTCGTGCCCCGGCTGTCCAGGATGTTTCAGCCGCTGGTAAGCAGCCGCTGTGCAAGCGCCTGACGGTTGACCTTGCCGGCGCCGAGGCGCAGCGGTTCGGTGCCGGTCCAGATGTGCACCGGAATCTTGTGTTCGGAGATTTCGCTGGCGAGCCAGCTGCGCAGCTGTGCGGCGATCCCGGCGTCGCTGTCGCTGACGGTGACCGCGGCAGCCACCGCCTGGCCGTAGACGGCATCGGGGATGGCGAAGGCGACGCAGTCCAGCACGCGCGGGTGACGCAGGAGGGCGTGCTCGATCTCCTCCGGATACACCTTCAGGCGACTGTTGTTGATGACCTCGTCGATCCGTCCACTGAGGTAAAGGTAGCCGTCGGCGTCGAGCCAGCCGCAGTCCCCCATGGAGACGAACTCCACCTCGTCGACGCAACACCGGCGCACGGTGGCGTTCTGGTAACGCAGCGCCGGCATGTCGCTGATGTCGACGAAGATCTCCCCGCTCTGTCCGCTGGGGCAGGGCTGGTCCTGCTCATCGCGGATGACGAGGCGGCGCAGCGGGCGCCCGACGGTGCCCGGTCGCGCCAGCCACTCCTGACTCGAGCAGGCGGCAATCAGGCTGCACTCGCTCGCCCCGTACACCTCCCAGATGACCGGGCCGAGCCACGCGATCATCTGCTGCTTGATCGCCGGGGCACACGGGGCTCCGGTCTGCACCACGTAGTCGAGCGAGCTGACGTCGTAGCGCTCGCGCACGGCGGCGGGCAGGCGCAGCAGCTGCACGAACATGGGTGGGCCGAGGTAGGCGTGGTTGATGCGATGGCGCTCGACGGCCGCGAGGAACGCCAGCGGCTCGAACCGCGGCAGGATGACGAGCTCAGCGCGCCGCTGGCAGGCCTGGCTGAACACGCCGTACTGGCCGGTGTGGTAGAGCGGTGCCGTGACGATGGAGCGGCGCACCGCCGGCCACGCCTGGGTGCACTGCGCCGCCCACTGCCGCCAGCGCTGCACGCCCTCGCGGCGGATGATCTTTGCCGCCCCGGTGGAGCCCGAGCTGACGGCGATCGCCTGCAGGGTGCGTGCCGGTACCGGCAGGCCGGGCTCCTCGCCGGCAACAAGAGCGGCCCAGCGCAGGGCCTCGGCGGGCACCGGCGCCGCCGCCACACTGAGGTCAAAGGCGGAGACGATCTCGGCCGGCGTGTCGACCACGGCCAGGCGGGCCGCCGCGGCGTCGCCGTTGGCCGCGGCCACCGGCTCGAGCAGATCGGCATGCACGATGATCAGCCGCGGCGCGACGGCCGCGAAGATCGGTTGCAGCTCACGCGCCGTCAGATGCCATGGCACGAGCACCAGCACCGCGTCGAGACAGCGCAGGCAGGTGAGCGCTTCGATGTAGACCGGCGCATTGCGCAGCACCAGGGCGATGACATCGCCGCGACCAAAACCTTCATGCGCCAGGGCCTGCGCCGCGCGGGCACCGCGGGTGAGCAGCGCCTCGAGCGCGATCTGCTGGTCACCGTAGTGCACGCTGGCTGCTGCCGGCGCCGCGGCCGCTGCGACCTCATGGCGCAACGGCTGGCCGCCCGGTGTACCCGGCGTCACGACCTCAGCCCTTCGGTACGAGCTCGCGCCGCCACGTGCCGCGCAGGAACCCCTCGCAGCCGCGTTTCAGATCGCTCTCGCGGCCCTGGTAGAAGTAGACCTGGCGGCCCGCCACTTCGCACACCGCGGTGACACCGCGGGCACTGCAGGCACCGGGTGCGAACTCCACCTGCACCTTGTAGGCCGAGATCAACGCCTCGCACTCGCTCGCCGAGGCCGCCGGCATCTGGCAGGCGGGATACCAGACGCGCAGCTTCGGCGCGTACTGCTTGTAGCGGCAGTGCCCGGGCTCGGCGTGTGCGGCGGGTGCGAGCAGCAGCGCGAGCAACAGCGCGATGAGGAGCGAAGAGGATGCCGGTCTGGCCATGAGCGTGACCTCCGTGCGTCGTGATGGATCGTGGTGTGAAACGCGAACGATGACTGCGAGTGTGTGTGCTGATGTTGTGCAGGTGTCGATCGCAGCGAGCACGACACTAAGACGCGACTGCGGGGCTGTCAACGCGCGCGCTCGTCGTCGGGTGTGCACTGACACACCGCTGACAACAGGGCTGGACAAAACCATCGGGGGGGGGGGTAACCTCGGCTGATCTTCTGTTGTATCGAGTGGGGAAGTCGTCTCGCGCAGCAGAAGCGATATCAGTCGATATCAGTAGAGAACAACAAGCGCTGGGAGGGTGACTGCATGTGGCTCCCTCATCGCGCGTGCACTTCGAATGCACGCCGTACGGATCTGTTCGTCGCTGCTGTTTCCGCCCCTGCCGTCGTGACCGCGGCGGCACGTATCCGCAGCTGTGCGGTGATGTCTGCCGCACGGCTGGCGCTGAACGGTCGCCCGGAGGGAAGCGCCATGTTCGTGAGCATCGCGCGCAGCGTGATCGTCGTCCTCGGTGTGCTGGTCTCGGGTATCGCGCTCGCCGCGGCAGGCCGCACGCAGGGCGCCTTCGGGGTGACCCCGGACGGCGCCGCGAGTTACACGCTGCCGCTGTGGTCACCGCCCGGTGTGGCCGGCGTCGGGGCGCGCCTGGCGCTGGTCTATCACAGCCGCGCGGGCAACGGCGTGCTCGGGGTCGGCTGGAACCTCGCCGGGACCTCCGCCATCACCCGCTGCCCGAAGACCTGGGCCCAGGATGCGACGGCGGCCCCGGTGACCCTGACCGCGGCGGACCGGTTCTGCCTCGACGGTGAGCGGCTGCGGCTCGCGACCGGTAGCACCTACGGTGCCGACGGCACCACCTACCGCACCGAGCTCGAGCGCTTCGCCCGCATCACCGCCAAGGGCAGCGCCGGCAACGGTCCCGCCTGGTTCCAGGTGGAGACCAAAGACGGGCTGATCTACGAGTATGGCCACACCGAGGATGCGCGCATCGAGGCCGGCGGCGGCGCCGTCGCCACGGTGGCGACCTGGGCGCTCAACCAGGTGCGCGACCGCGCCGGTGGCGCCACCAGCGGCAATGCTGTGCACTTCACCTACACGGAGGATCAGACGAACGGCAGTTACCGGCTGGCCTCGGTCGTGTATCCCTACACGGCCGCCGGTGGCGAGCCGTTCTACCAGGTCGACTTCCTCTACGAGAACGGCACCCGGCCTGATGTTCGCACCGGCTACTTCGCCGGCTACGCCTGGCGCGAGGCCAAACGTCTCGAGCGCATCGAGGTCCGCGCCTTTGGCGGGGCGGTCCTGCGCCGCTACACCATCGGCTGGGAGAGTGCGCCGACCACCGGGGCGAGCCGCGTGGCCTCGATCGAGGAGTGTGCGGGTACCGACTGCCTGCCCGCCACCACCATCGACTACCAGGACGGCGCCCTGGGCTGGCAGGCTGCGCAGGGGAGTGTCACGGTGGGGGCGATCGCCGATGCGCAGCCGCTCGACACGACCGGCAATGGCATCGATGACCTGGTCTATCCGGATACGGCCACGGGCCACTTCATGGTGCTGGTCGACGACGGGGCCGGCGGTTACTACGACGACTTCGACACGGGCGTGAGTTCGGCGAACCACCAGACCGCCCTGCCGCTCGATTTCAACAGCGACAGCCGCATGGATCTCCTGATCCGCAACGGCAACAACTGGCGGGTGTTGCAGAGCCAGGGAACCGCGTTCACGGCACTCGATTCGATCGGTCCGAACGGCACGGCGCTGCCAGCCACCGGGGCTGGCGGCAACGCCTGGGTGGCTGATTACGACGGCGACGGCCGGCCCGACCTGATCTACCGCAGCGGCAACGACCTGAAGGGAAGGCTGAACGACGGCGCCGGCCGGTTCGGCAGTGAAACGACGCTGCTCGCCGCAGGGAACATGCCCGGCGCTCTGGCCGACAGCGCCTTCGACTCGGCCCAGGGGATCTACTACTCGACCACCCGGGTCGGCGACTTCAATGGCGATGGTCGGGCCGATTTACTGGCACGGTTTAGTTTCCGCGACGAGTATTTTGACTTCGATGCCTGGTTTCTCCTCGTTTCCAACTCGAACGAGAACGGTCCTTGCCTGTCGGTGAGCTGGGTGAGTTATGCCGGTGGGCTGACGGATCCCCGGCTGGCCGACGTCAACGGCGACGGCCTCACCGACGTGCTCATGGTCGACCACGGCACGACCCCGGCTCACTGGAAGATCTTCCTCTCGAAGGGCGACGGCAGCGTCGCCTCGATCACCACCACTCTCCCGATCGGTGCGCCGGGCAAGGCGCGGGTCGCCGATGTCGACAGCGACGGTCGCGACGATCTCATCATCAGCACGGGGGGCTACTACCAGTACGCCCGTTCCACGGGTGAGGACTTCGCTGCACCGGTCAGCCTCGGCATCGCCGATACCACCGCCGTCAACCACATCCGCCTCACCGATCTCGACCACGACGGCCTGCCCGACTGGGTGTATGCCGATGCCGCCAACGGGGTGCAGATCCGCCTGCACGCCGGTGCCGGCGAGCGTGCCGACCTGGCCACCGCATTCACGGATGGCTTCGGCATCGGGTATGCCCCCCAGTACGTGAGCTACTACCAGGGCTTCACCCCCGGCGCGCAGTTTCCCTACAGCAACTGGCGCGGCGCATTGCAGCTGGTGGGTACCGTCACGGCCGCAACCGGCTCCGGCACCGACTACACCCAGACCTTCACCTACGACGGGGCGCGGCTGCACCTGCAGGGTCGCGGCTTCATGGGCTTCGCTCACCGCCAGATAACCGACAGCCGCGATGCCACGGTACGCCACCAGTACTATCGCCAGGAGTTCCCCTACGCCGGCATGACCTCGAAAGAGGAGTGGCGCCAGGCCGGCGGCACGCCGATTCAGAAGGCCGAGGTCGGCAGCAACGACTGGGGCGTCCTCGCGTTCGGGGCGAGCGGCGAGGAGGCGCACTTCCCCTATGTCGCCAGGGCCACCACCACCTGGTACGAGGCCGGCGGCCCGGCCAACGGCAGCCTCGTGACCGAGCAGGTCACCACCACGACGCTGACGGCCGCCAACTTCGGCACACCGAACAGTGTCACCGTGGAGACCTGGGACAAGGATGCCGGCTCACCCTGGTACGGGCAGAAGTTCACCCTGGCGAGCGCGCACACGCAGTTCATCAACGAGACCGGCAGCGGTAGCTGGTGCATCGGCCGGCCGGGGCGCAGCACCACCACCAGCACCCTGCCGGACAGCAGCAGCGCGACGCGCACCACGGCGCTCACCATCAAGGACCTCGACTACGCCCGCTGCCGGCTCGGGACCACGAGCCTCGAGCCTGACAGTGCCACGTTGCAGGTCACCACCAGCTACGGCTACGACGCCTGCGGCAACGTCAGCAGCGAGTCGGTCACCGGCCGCAACCCGGACGGCACCGCCATGGCGGCGCGCACCACGGCGCGCGCCTTCGGCAGCCGCTGCCAGCTGCCGGAGACGGTGACCAACCCGCTCGGTACCACCCAGTACGGCTACGATTACGACCTGGGCGTGGTGCAGACGGTCACCGACCCGAACAACCTGACGCTGACTGCCGACCACGATGCCTTCGGCCGCCTCGAGCGGCAGGACCGCCCGGATGGCACCGATACCCTCGTGACGCTCTCCGCCTGTAGCAGCGCCGACAACTACTGCGGTACCGGCGCGAGCGACGTGCGCTGGCAGCAGCTCAGCCAGCTGCGCGACACCACCGACAGCGTGGTGCGCACCGAGCGGGTCGCCTACGACGGCTTCGACCGCCCGCGCTTCACCGCGAGCCAGATCGTCGGCGGCGCCTTCTCGACCATCCAACGGACCTACGACGCCTTCGGCCGGCTCGACCGCGAGGATGTGCCGACGACGTTTGGTGGCGCTGGCTATCGCGACTTCGCCTACGACCTGCTCGGCCGGGTGCTGAGCGAGGCCCTGTACACCGCCGGCGGCGGGCTCGACCGGCAGACAAGCACGACCTATGCCGGGCGCCGGGTCAGCACCACCGATGCGCTGCAACACACGACGCACCGCGACCTCGACGTGCGCGGCCAGCTGCGCCGCGTGGTCGAGCCGACCCCCGGCGGCACCACGCACTACGCCTACAGCCCCTTCGGCCAGCTCGCCGCGACCACCGATGCGGCCAGCAACACCACCACCTGGACGTACAATGGCCTCGGGTATCTGCTCGGGATGAACCACCCGGACCGCGGCAGCTGGACATACGTGCCGGACTCGCTCGGCGCGCTGCGCAGCCAGACCAACGCCCGGGGCCAGACGCTGACCATGACCTACGACCTCCTCGGCCGCCCGCTGTCCCGCACCGAGCCCGAAGGCACCAGCACCTGGGTGTGGGGCACGCAGCCGCTGGCGCACGAGATCGGCCAGCTGAAGAGCCTCACCGGGCCGGACGGTTACGCCGAGAGCTACGCCTACGACGCCGCCGGGCGCCTCGCCGAGACCACCATTACCGCCGACAACACCGAGTACCGGATCACCCGCGACTACAACGCGGCCGGGCTGCCCGACTCGCTCACCTACCCGGAGAGTACCGGCGGGTCGCGCCTGCGCATCCGCTTCGGCTACGACCACGGGCTGCTCGCGCAGGTGTCCGACTACGCCAACCCGACCGCGTATTTCTGGCGCCTGAACACCATGGACGCCCGCGGCCTCGCCCTCGATGAGACGCTCGGTCACGCCGGCACCCCGATCAGCGTGATCAGCGGCTACGAGCCCCTGACCGGGCTCGCCGACAGCCGCACGGTGCAGGTCGGAGCGGCGAGCCGCCAGCAGCTCACCTTCGACTGGGACCTGACCGGCAACCTGAAGCAGCGCCGCGACGTCAACCAGGCAAACCTGACCGAGGAGTTCTTCTACGACGCCCTCGGCCGCCTCGACTACTCGCGGCGCAACGGGGTGCAGAACCTCGACCTCGCGTATGAAAGCG
>CAYQAR010000035.1:0-35116 GCA_964415505.1 uncultured Chromatiaceae bacterium
GTGCGCACGATGCCGACGTAGTCCCACATGAAGCGGCGCAGCTCGTCCCAGTTGTGGGCGACGACGACCTGTTCGTCGGGATCGGTCACGCGACTCTCGTCCCAGGCCGGCAGGACGGCGGGACCGCCGCCGAGTCCGGGCAGGTCGCGCTCGAGGCGTGCGGCGGCGGCGCGGCCGAAGACCACGCACTCGAGGAGCGAGTTGCTCGCCAGCCGGTTGGCACCGTGCAGGCCGGTGAAGCTGCATTCGCCGACGGCGTAGAGGCCGGCGAGGTCGGTGGCGCCGTCGAGATCCGTGATCACCCCGCCGCAGGTGTAGTGTGCGGCCGGCACCACCGGGATCGGCTGGGTGGTGATGTCCACGCCGTATTCGCGGCAGCGCGCGGCGATGTTCGGGAAGTGGGCCAGCACTTCCTCGGCAGGCCGGTGGCTGATGTCGAGGTACACGCACTCGTAGCCGCCGCGCTTCATCTCGTAGTCGATGGCGCGGGCGACGATGTCGCGCGGTGCCAGTTCGGCACGCGGGTCGTGGTCGGGCATGAAACGGTGCCCGTTCGGGAGCAGCAGGCGTCCGCCCTCGCCGCGTACGGCTTCCGACACCAGGAAGGACTTCGCCTGCGGGTGGAACAGGCAGGTCGGGTGGAACTGCACGAACTCGAGGTTGGCGACCCGGCAGCCGGCCCGCCAGGCCATGGCGATGCCGTCGCCCGTCGAGGTGTCGGGGTTGGTGGTGTAGAGGTAGGTCTTGGAGGCTCCGCCGGTGGCGAGCACCACGGCATGGGCGCGGTGCGCGACCACGGCGCCGCTCCTGCGGTCGAGCGCGTAGACCCCGAGACAGCGCTGTGGCCCGGGCTCGCCGAGCCTGACCGTGGTGACGAGGTCGATGGCCAGTTGCTCGCCGAGCACGGTGATGCGTGGCTCGGCGGCCACACGCTCTGCCAGCGCGGTGACGATGGCCTGACCGGAGACGTCGGCGGCATGCACGACGCGGCGGCGGCTGTGTCCGCCCTCCCGCGTCAGGTGCAGCGCGCTGTCATCCGTGGTGCGGGTGAACCGGGTGCCCTGGTCCTCGAGCCAGCGGATGCACTCCGGTGCGCGTTCCGCGACCAGTTCCACGGTATCGCGGTGGCAGAGGCCCGCCCCGGCGACAAGCGTGTCGGCGACATGCAGGGCAGGGGAGTCGTCCGCGTCGATGGCCGCGGCGATGCCGCCCTGTGCCCGGTAGCTCGAACTCTCCTCGATGCTCCGCTTGGCGAGCAGGCCGACACGCCGGCCCTGCGCGGCTAGATGCAGCGCCACGGTCATGCCGCCGAGGCCGGCGCCGATGACGAGCGCGTCGAACGGGGGCCTTGCGTTCAGGTGGTGACCGATGCCCGGCCCACGGCGAGCATGCGCTCCATGGAACGGCGGGCGCGTGCGGCCACGTCCGCCGGAACCTCGATCACCGGGCGCAGCGTCTGCAGGGACTCGAGGATCTTCGGCAGCGTGATGCGCTTCATGTGCGGGCAAAGGTTGCACGGGCGCACGAACTCGACCTCCGGGAACTCTACGGCGACGTTGTCGCTCATCGAGCACTCGGTGATCAGCACGACCTGCTGCGGTCGCTCATCGGCGATGTGCCGGATCATGCCCGAGGTGGAGCCGACGTAGTCCGCCTCGCGCAGCACCTCGGGCGGGCACTCGGGGTGCGCCATGACGTGCACGCCGGGCTGCAGGCGGCGGTACTCGCGGATCTCCTGCGGGGTGAAGCGCTCGTGTACTTCGCAGGCGCCTTCCCAGAGGATCACCTCGACCCGGGTCTTGCTGGCGACATAGCGGCCGAGGTAGCCGTCGGGGATGAAGATCACGCGGTCGCTGCCGAGCGACTCGACCACCTTGACCGCATTGGCCGAGGTGCAGCAGATGTCGGCCTCGGCGCGCACGTCGGCGTAGGCGTTGACGTAGCAGACCACCGGTACGCCGGGGTGCTGGGCCTTCAGCCGGCGCACGTCCGCGCCGGTGATCGAGGCGGCGAGCGAGCAGCCGGCCTCGAAATCGGGCAGCAGCACGGTTTTCTCCGGGCTCATGATCTTGGCGGTCTCGGCCATGAAACGCACGCCGCAGAGCACGATGACGTCGGCATCCGTGGCCGCGCCCTGCTGGGCGAGCGCCAGCGAATCGCCGCGGAAGTCGGCGACGCCCCAGGCGATCTCCGGGGTCTGGTAGTTGTGCGCCAGGATCACCGCACCGCGGGTGCGCTTCAGTTCGTTGATGGCGGCGATCAGCGGCGCGTGCACCGGCCACTCGACCTCGGGGATGACGTGACGGACGCGCTCCCAGATCGGGCGCGTGCTGCGCTCCACCTCGGGTGTGAATGCGGCTGCGGGGCTGGCGGATGACACGGGTCGCTCGACCTCTCTATATGCTCAAAATGAGCATAAAAAACCTGAAAAATTCACCGGCTGGTCCGGTGAGGCGCACCATGCTACGCGTGCCGCCGCGGACCGGTCAACGCGCCGCGCGACGTCCCGCCGCGGGCAACCGTACGCCCGGTCCCAGGCGTTCGCGCAGCACGTCGCGGCGGAAGCGGAAGAGCTCAGCCGGCCGGCCCGGGCCGCTGGCCTGGCGCGTACCGGTTCCTTCCACCAGGCGTGCGCCCTCGACGAGGCGGCGGAAATTCTGCTTGTGCAGGGGAATGCCGGAGAGGGCCTCGACGATCCGCTGCAGTTGCAGGAGCGTGAAGGTCGGCGGCAGCAGTTCGAACACCACCGGGCGGTACTTGAGCTTGCCGCGCACGCGGGCGAGGGCCGTGGCGAGGATCCGCCGGTGGTCGAGTGCCATGCACACCCCGGCGGTGCGCCCGGCACCGGCGGGTGGTCCCAGGGCGCGGTCGTGCCACGACTCCTGCACCGCGCCGGCCTCGTAGAGGAGTTCGTAGCGTTCCAGGGCCTGGAATCCGTCCCAGCCGGCTGCCGTCCGGCCAAAGCACAGCGCGGCGCGTTCCTCGCGGGCGCGCCGCTCGGCGCCGCTGGTTGCGGCCCGTGCCCAGCGTCCGAGCGCCGCGCCCGTGGTGCCGGCGTCGCCACCGCCCTGGCGGCGATCCTCCCAGGGCACGAAGTCGTAGGCGTCCTGCCACTGCGCGCCGCTGCCGTCGCCGACGGGCTGCTCGCGCACCAGCGCCAGGTAGGCGACCGACACCAGGCGTGGGCCGCCGGCGCCTTCCCCGGGATCGCGGCCGCGGTCGGCGAAGGTGTAGAGCTGCTCGACGTAGCCGACCTCGATGCCCGCCTGCCCGCGGATCCAGCGCCGCAGGGCGAGTTCGAGCGTGCGGTCGCCCGCGGGGTCGAGCGGTCCGGACGGCAGTGCCCGCAGGCTGCCAGCGTGATCGGTGTCACGGCGCACGGTCAGCACCCGCGGCTGCCCGGTCGTGACGGCGAGGATCACGGCATTGAGGTTGAGGACGATGGGGCGCGCCATAGCGCGATTCTGCGGGCGCGCAGCGCGATCTGCGAGTGGGGTCACAGCCCGGGTCGGTGGCCCGGGCCATTATGTCCGGACCTCCGCGAGGACAGGGCACGGGATGGCGGCGACATCGGACAGGGACCAGGTGCTCGGCGACTATGCCGCGTTCATCCGCGCGTTGCTGCCGCAGGCGCAGGGGTTCGTCTGCCACGACCGGCACGGCCGCGTCTTCTGGCACGATGCACCGGCTGCCGGGATGCCGCCGGTCACCGATGAGTATCGCGAGCGGCTGACGGGGCTGCTGGCCGGCAAGCTGGTGGCGGACGACGGGGCCAGGGTCGCGCTCGGCCGATACTTCGCCTACCTCGTGCGCCTCGCCGACGACGATCAGCACTGTCTCGGTGTGCTCGCCGTACTGGTCGATCGCGCCGATGCGGCGCTGCCGTATGCGTTCGCCGTCGATCTCATGGCACCGGCCTGGCGCAGCCTGCAGCGCGAACTGGCGCTGCGCTTCCGGGTGGTCACGGGCCAGCGCAAGCTGGAAGTACAGGCCGCCGAGGAGCGGTTCCTGCACCATGTCGAGAAGATCGTGCACCAGCAGCAGGCCTGCGATGCGGTGCTCGCGACCATCCTCGGCCTGTGCTGCGAGCACCTCGGCGTCGGCGGTGCATTCCTGATCCTGCCCGACAAGGGCCTGACGCTCGCGCACGGGCAGGTCCCGGAACGCCACGCGCTCGTCCTGCTCGGGCAGGACCTGCTCGCCGCGGCGCGCAGCCCCGGCTTCGAGCCCGGCAGGATGCAGCGACGGCCGGACGAGCTCTGGGTCGCGATCAATCCGCACGGGCAGGACACCGAGGGCGTGCTGGCCCTGTGCGGCTGGCGCCAGTCGGAGTTCAGCCAGCGGCGCCTGGCCCGCGTGCTGCGCTACATCGCCTCCCACGTCGCTGCGGTGCTCGACCGCAACTACGATGTCCTCACCGGGCTGATGGCCTGGCCATTGCTGCAGGCACAGATCGCCGCCGCCGCTGACAGCGAGGCACACGCCATCCTCGCACTCGATATCGATGGCCTGCACGTCGTCAACGATACCTTCGGTCACGAGGCCGGCGACGACGTGCTGCGCAAGCTGGCGGCGCTGCTGCGCGAGGTCGTGCCAGGGCAGACGGCGAGCCGCGTGACCGGCGACAGCTTTGCGGTACTGCTGTGCAATACCAGCACCGCCAGGGCCCGGTTGCTGGCCGAAGACGTCTGCGCACGCTTTCGCGAGCACGTCTACCAGCGTGCGGACAGTACCTATCGCCCGACGGTGAGCGTCGGCATCGCCGCGCTCACCGGGGCGAACGCGGCGGACGACGGGTTCGCCGCCGCGCAGGTTGCCTGCAAGACCGCCAAGGATCGCGGTCGCGGGCGCGTCGAGGTTTACGAGTCGGCGGATGCGAGTATCGTGCGCCGCGTCGACGACATCCAGATCGTCGGCTACGTGCGCAGCGCCATCGAGCACGACCGGCTGGCGCTGGTCGCGCAGCCGCTCATGCCGCTGCGGCCCGGCCGGGTGGCGCACTACCACGAGGTCCTGGTGCGCATCGTCGACGAGCGCGGCCAGCACGTTGCGCCGGGTGAGTTCATGTCGGCTGCCGAGCGTTACCAGCTCATGGAGGATCTCGACCGCTGGGTCGTGGCGACCACGCTGCGCACTCTGGAGCAGCGCGGCACACACCTGCGCAGCGGTGATGCGCGCTTCGCCATCAACCTGTCCGGCCAGAGCCTCGGCAGCGATGGCTTTCTCGCCTTTGTCGAGCACAGCATCCGCGGGAGCGGGGTGCCCCCCGATGTGATTGCATTCGAGATCACCGAATCGGTGGCTGTCGCCCGCATGCAGCAGGCGCAGACCTTCATGCAGACGCTGAAGCGCCTCGGCTGCCGCTTCTCGCTCGACGACTTCGGTACGGGGCTCAGCTCGTTCGGTTACCTGAAGGTGTTCCCGGTCGATACGCTGAAGATCGACGGCAGTTTCGTGCGCGACATCACCACCAACGTGGTGTCGCAGTCCGTGGTGGCGGCCATCGCCGAGGTGGCCCGTGTGATGCAGCTCGAAACTGTCGCCGAGTACGTGCAGGACCAGGCAGCGATCGACTTGCTGCGCAACCTCAATATCAGCTATGCCCAGGGCTTCTTCGTCGGCCGCACAGACCCGCTCGAGGATGCCATCACCACGATCGACACCGCGGTTGTCTCCGGACTGAAGCTGCCGCTGCCGTCGACCAGCTGAGAGCCGCCAGGCGCCGGCGCTCCGGCGTCAGCGCCAGCAGGTGTCGGTGTTGGCGTCACCCCCGGAATCCTCGGCGAGGCGCAGGCCCTGCTGGTCCACCGAGAATCCTGCGCACTGGGTATCGTCGTCCTGCGGTCCGCCGTCCACGACCGTGGCGGTCACCACGTAGCCGAGGGCGAGATCGTCGGAGTCGATCGCCAGGGTGTAGTAGCCGCGCTCCGTGCCGGCGATACCGAGGCCCGCGGGCGGGGCGTCGTCCATCTCGTCGGCATCGGCATAGCGGTTGTTCTGCAGGTAGAACCGTTCCTGGGCACTCGCCAGGCGCAGCAGCGCGGCGGTGGCATCGGCACGATTCGCCCGCATCACGTACTGCCGGTAGGAGGGGATGGCCACCGCCGCCAGGATGGCGGCGACGGCCATCACGATCATCAACTCGATCAGCGTGAAGCCCCGTGCCTGACTGTTCATGGCTGACATGTCCTGGCCCATTTACTCGGTTCCCGTCTGGTTCCAGTGGGTGCGCCGCGGCGGGTTGGGGAAGCCGGGGTTGAAGCACTCCACGCCGATGCAGAGGGTCTCCTGGTTGCCGTCGTCGTCATCATTGCCGTCGTCCTCGCAGTCGGGGCCGAGACACTCGACGTCCGGATCCGGGTTGTCGTCCGGTGGCGAGAAGAACAGCGCCGGATCGGGCGCGATGCCGCCCTGGTTGAGCGTGCGTGTCCGGTCGTCGGTGGTGAGCGGCTCGCCCTCTTCAGAGCCATCGAGGTTGGTGATCGGGCTGCCGTCGCGCACGCTGACCAGGTAGAGCCGGTTCAGGCCGCCGGCGGCCACGCAGGCATCGCCGTTGCCGCCCGGGCTGAAGGAGCTGAAGATAACCGTGTTGGCGAAGGTGCGCGACTCGGTGAGCACCTTCTCGCCGGGGCTCAGCACCATGCCCAGGCGCCAGCCCTTTGACCCCGTCGGGATCACCGGGTCGACATCGTCGGTGATGTCCTCGAGGTCGCTGCGGGTGATCGGCGCGGGATAGCTGTCCGTGGCGATCGTGTCGAACACCTGGTAGTCGCGCAGGGCGTAGAACTCGTCCTCGGTGGCCGTGTCGAGCGGGTGCTCGCGGTGGCCCGAACCGATGTGGATGCTGAGGTACATCGTCTTGCCGGATACGATGCGCGCCACGTCGGGGGTCGCGTAGAAGCGGCGCACGTCGGCCAGTGCCGGGGTGTCGAGGTCAGCGGCGCCGAGCGAGGCGAACACCCCGCCGTTCACCAGTTCGGCCACCGGCTTGCCGTTGCTGATGTCGAAGCGCCAGACGCGCCCGCCCATGTCGCCGACGTACATGCGGTCGGCGTAGCGGTCGCCGTCGAGGTCGAGCACGCGGATGCCGGCCGGGATCGAGTGCGTCATGTCGGGGAGCGCCAGGTCGTAGTCGTCGTTTTCGCCGGCGCTCCACAGCAGCTCGCCGGTGAGCACGTCGACCATGTACACGGCATTGCCGCGGGCATCGGTGTTGTAACCCTCGTCGTCCTGGCCGTCGTCGTAGCCGCCGCCGAAGATGGCGGCATGGTGGACCTCGCCGTCGATGTTGATGTCGGCAACCACCGGCGGTGACCAGGTCTGGCCGAGGTCGGCGAAGCCCTCGTCGTCGCTGTCGAGCTTCCACATCAGCTGCGGATTGCTGCGGTCGGTGACGTCGAGTGCGAAGAGCGTGTCGCCGCCGCGCCGCATGCCGAACAGCAGGATCACGCGTTCCTCGCCGGCGATGCCCGGGGTGGCATCCTCGTTCTCGACGTAGACGCTGATCTCGCCGTCCATGCCGTAGGTGCGGGTGGAGGTCGGCTGGTTGAGGTAGAGGTCGTAGAGACGCCCGAGCATCTCGGCAGGCAGGTAGGCCCACAGCTCCGAGCCGTCGTCGGGGTCCACCGCGTGCAGGTAGCCGTCGTTGGTGGAGACGAACACGGTCGCATCCGGTGCCGAGGCGGTGCCGCCGTAGATCACCATCATCGGGCGCACGTGCAGCGGGTCGCCCATGATGTGGCGTATGTCGGTCGTGTCGCCATCGTCGTCCTCGTCATTCACGTCGAGGCCGCGGGCCCAGTCGATGACGCTCGCCTTCGTCGCATCATCGGGTGCGCCGACCAGGCTGGCCGAGATGGCGCCGTTGCTGGTCGCCACCGCGTTGCCGCTGGCATTGAGGTCGGTTCCGGCGATATCGGTGTAGAGGTTGCGGCTGGCGGCGTCCGGCTGCTCGTTGGCCGCGCCGCCGAGCTGGGCGGTATTGCCGTCGACGCTGTCGGACCAGAAGCTCTGCGAGGTCTTGGTGAAGAAGCCCGTGTCGAGGTCCACGGCGGAATCATTGTTGGCGTCGACCAGGCGGCCGCCGTCGAGGCGGTACTTCTTCAGGTTGCCGGGCCAGTGCTCGCGCACCGCCGGGGCGAACACCGACACGTACACGTCGCTCAGGTTCTGCATGCGGTTGAAGGCATTGACCGGCGCTGTCGGCGTCGAGAACGTGGTGGCATCGTCGAGGATGTCGTACATGATCTGCGTCAGGGCCGCCTGCAGGGTCGCCGTATCGCCGGCCGAGAAGTACTGGCCGCCGCCCTTGCTGGCGGTTTCCTGCAGGAACGTCGTGTCGTCGAGCGTCAGGTCGACACCGAAGCCGATGGTGTAGGTCGTGATGTTCTGCAGCCCGGTGAGATCGCCGGTGATGTCGTGGCGATGCAGGTACTCGGCGAGGTCGGCCATGCACTCGCCATGGCCGCCGGGTGTGCCGGTGCAGGTGGCGTCCGTCACGTTGGTCGCCCAGTTCGGCAGCGCCTTGATCTTGGCCGTGGCATCGAGATCCTGCGTCGGCAGGCCGTCGGTCAGGAGCACGATGTAGTTCTTCTGGCAGGCGTAGGCCACCGGCCGGGCGTACTGTGTCCCGGTGACGACGTTGCCGACACGTGAGGCGGCCACGCTCTGGACGGGGCCGACGTTGCCGAAGTCGACGTTGCGGCCCATGTAGTAGTTGGCGGCCTCATAGAGCGTTTCCGAGAGCGGGGTCCAGGTGCTGGCGGTCAGGGCACCGACCGCACTCTGCATGGCGTTGCGCGAGGTGGCGATGTCCGCCATGGCCTTGGAGACCGTGCCGCCCTGGGTATTGTTGAAGTGCATCAGGCCGACGTTGACGCCGTTGAGGCTCTCGAGCAGGTTGATGGTCACCTCGCGCACCACTTCCATGCGCGTCTTGGTGACGGTGCCGCCGCCGGTGTACCAGTTCAGCCAGTTGCCGTCCCACACGGTGTAGTCGGTGTTCCAGGCGGGCTCGTTGCTGGCGTCCCCGTGCCAGGGTCCGTTGGCGCCGGCAGCCGCCCAGGGCTGGCCATCGCCGGTGGTGGAGCCATGCAGGCCGCGGTCGTCCTGGCACTCCACCTCACGGTCCTTCTTCGAGCCGCTCAGGGTCACCCAGGCCTGCGTGAACGAACGCCAGGCGGCCATGCGGTCGGAGAAGCTGCCGACCGACTTGAGCGGGCTGAAAGACGCGTAGCAGCGGTTGGCGGTCTTGTTGACATAGTCGCCGCTGCCACAGGCCGGCATGGTGCCGCTGGTGCTGAAGTACAGTCCGCTGCTCTTGTAGCAGCCGGTGAACGTCGTGTTCGAATCCCAGGCTTCCTGCGTCAGGACGGTGCTGCTCATGCTGCCCGAATTGTCGACGATGAACAGGATGTTCGGCTGTGCCCCGGTGATCTCGGGATCGGTGGAGGCGACGAACAGCTCGGTGTCGTCGGCCATGGCCGGCCAGGCGGCGAGGCCGAGCGCGGTGCCGAGGAGGAGCGAAGCCAGGCGATTGCGGCGGGTGTTCATGGTGGATGACCTCAGCGAATGGGGGTGGCGCTCAGCCGTCACTCAGGACGACACGGGTGACGACCCCGGTGTCGAGGTTGTAGAAGACCGTGACCATGCGCGGTGCTTCGCGCGGCTCGGCCACGGCGGCACGCAGCGCGGCGAGCGTCACCGGCGCGGCGGCCGAGCCGATGAACCAGGCCGTCCTGCGGTCGGAGCGCAGCGCGACCGGCTTGCAGCGCTCGCACTCGCGCACCACGACGCGCCCGCCGGGTCCTGAGGGCAGGGTGACGTGGGTGGTGTCGCTCTCATAGGCATTCTCGATGTTCTTCAGCGCGGCCGGTGTCGCAGCGCTCCACAGCGCCAGTGCGGCTGCTGCCAGGGTGATCGTGATACGCGTGTGCATGGCGATGGGCTCCTTGGATCCGTTCACAGGCAGCCGTTCGGGCCGACGAGAAAGAAATCCTGCTGGTGTACCGACCGGGCGGCGCGTGCCGAGCTGCCGGTCGAGTTGATCTGGAAGTGGTAGGCCTTGAACGAGTCGGCGCTGCCGTAGTCCTCGCTGAAGCCCACCACGGGCGTGCACTCGATGTAATCCGTGCTGGCCTCGAACTCGCCGAGGTCGTTGCCATCGGCATCGGTCACGGCGGTGGCGGGCGTGGCCTTCGGACCGCAGCCGGCACAGAAGGGACCGTCGTTGATCGCGACCTCGACGCCGGTTTCGGCGAGCTGGAAGGCCTGTTCGGTGTACTGCGCGTTGCCGGCCATGGTCAGCCCGAAGGTGGCGCTGCTCATGGTCGAGACGGCGAGCACGGAGAGCACCAGCAGCAGCACCAGGCCGATGATCAGCGATGCACCGCGCTGGCGGGACGGCAGGGTCAGGTAGGTGTTCATGGCAGTCCCGAGTAACCGAGGTAGTTGCGTAGCACGATGGTCTTGTTGACCAGCGTGCGGCGGATGTTGTCGCCGGGCGCGTAGTCGGCGACGTTGGCGTAGTCGTAGCTGGCGCCATCGACGTAACCGACCTCCGGCTGCTCGGCGCGCAGCATCAGCCAGAAGCGCACGGCAATGATCTTGGCGTCGGCATCGAAGGCGGCGTCGCCGGGTGTGACCAGCCCGCTGTCGGCATCGACGTAGCGCTCGACGTCGTTGTCCGGTATCGGGCCGCGGTCGACGCCGAGCTGCACCTGCAGGTCTTCGACGCCGGCAATGACCTCCTGGTCCTGCAGCACACCGTCGATCAGCGTCATGCGGCGCAGCGAGGGGACGTTGGCGCCGAGCGAGGAGGAGTTGGCGATGTAGTAGGCATGGGTCTGCCAGTCGAAGGTGCAGCAGGCCGGCGTGGCCGGTGCCGCGCCGTCGTTGAACAGGCGGCTGCGGGTGCGGTCGCTCTGCACCTGCACGACGTTGGCGGTCGGTACTGTCTGCTGGCCGCTCGTGTGGCGCACCACCAGCACGTCGGTGCCGGCGCGGTAGTTGTCCTCGAAGGCGGGGCAGGGCAGCGTGTAGGCGGCGTCGGCGGCTTCGACGGCCAGGGCGGTGTCGAGCGCCCAGGCCGTGATGTCGGTCCCGTCCGGGCAGGTGACCACGATCCCGGCCGGGGCCTCGACGTAGGCGTCCATGCTGTGCATGCCCCAGTTGCGGGCGAGGCGGATGTCAGGCTGGAGCGTGTCGAGGGCGAAGCGCAGGTTCTCCTGCAGGCGTTCCACCGCGTCGCTGGTGCGGTAGGTGGTGCGCGTCTGGGAGAAGATCGCGATCACGCCGATCATGAGGAAGGAGCCGATGACCAGCGTGACCATCATCTCGACGAGGCTCACGCCGCGCTCGCGGTCGTTGCCGGTGTTCGCGTTCATCACAGTTGCACCGCCAGTGCGTACTGGAGCGGTACGTCGACGCCCGGTTCCGCCCAGTTGATGGTGATCGTGTAGCTGCTGATCTCCGCCCCGGGTACCGCGACGACGCTGGCTGCACCCTGGGGCAGGAGCGCGGTCACCGACTGCTTCCACCAGAAGATGTCATCGGCGGCGAGCGTGGCCGGGGCGCAGTCGTCGGCACCGTTGACGCAGTCGCCTTCCACGCCGGCGCCGGCGGCGTCGACGTCGTAGCCGTCGCGAGCCGTGGGGTTGGCGCGGATGCGGTCGGCCATGTCGGAGGCGAGGTCGATCGCCACCGTGCGGTAGACGGAGGTGCGCCCGGCGCGCAGGCCCTCGACGTAGAGGGCGGCGATGCCGAGCATGCCGACCGAGATCACCACCATGGCGACCAGCGACTCGACCAGGGTGAAGCCGCGGTCGCGGCGCATGGAGCGTGGTGTGTGGGGTTTCGGATTCATGCGGGGTTCTCAGCAGCCGCCGACGGGATTGCCCTGCACGTCGGCCTGCAGGCGGTAGATCTGCGGCCGGCCGGTCGCGCCAATGGCGATCCAGCGGCCGGCGGCGACATCGTTGCCGTCGGCGTCCTTGCCGGTGCTGGTGTCGCCGCGGGCATCGCAGAGCTGGATGTTCCTGATGCCGGGAGCGCCGGCGGCCGTCTGCGGAAAGCCGCTGCCAGCGAACTGCAGGTAGGGTGCGGCATCGGCGTCGATGCCGAAGTTGATCCCCTCGGCGAGCGGCGGGTGGGCCGCGATGACGTCCTCGCCGCCATCGACGGCAACGTCGCCATTGGCGTCGATGAATACCAGCCAGCCGTCGCCATCGGCGTCGCAGTCCGGATCCGCATCGGCCCAGTTGCTGCTCGCGCACAGCGTCACGGTGCTGCGGCGCTTGACCGCTTCCGTGCGTGCCAGGTGGATGCTGGTGATGAGGTCGTTGGCGGCCGCCGCCATGCGGTTGTTGGCGATGAACTGCGTGAACGACGGGATGCCGAAACCGAGCACCATGCCGGCGATCAGCAGCGTCATCATCAGTTCGAGGAGGTTGAACCCGGCCTGGCGGGCGATGACCGTGCGGTTCATGACGGCTCGCACCCTGTTGCCGTGGCCTCGACCGGCTGATCGCCAAGGGCCGGCTGGCCGCTGGCGCGCACGAACAAGACCCGGTCCGGTGCGGTCGCACCCGGGGCACAGAAATCGAACTCGCCATGGCCGGTTCCGGCAACGCGCCCGTTCGGCCCGAAGCTCAGGCCGTCGGCGAATGCCGTCGAGCGCAGGACCAGGCCCGGGAGCGGCGCAGCGCGTTCGAGCAGCTGGTCGCCGGTGGCGCGCGCGCCGTCGGCGTCTGTGTCGATGAACGTGATCCAGCCGGCTTCCCAGGTCGTGCTGTCGCACTGCTCACCGGCGGTGCTCGCGCAGACCGTCACGGAACGATTGCGCATCACCGCCTCGCTGCGAGCCAGGTGCAGCGTGGTGACCAGCTGATTGACGGCCGTCGCCTGGCGGTTGCGTTCGGCGAGGGCCTGCATGCCAGGAACGGCGAACGCCACGCCGAGGCCGGTCACGGCGAGTGCCGCGAGCGTTTCGCTGAGCGTGAAGCCGCAGTGGCGGGAGCGGTCGGTCATCCTCGGTACGCCTCGGGTGGCATGCGGTCCGGGGCGCAGAGTAGGAAGACGCGATCCGCCAATCTTTGAATCCCGTCACGCGAGGGTCCCTCCCGGGCGCGCCGGGCGAGCCGGAGCGGTACGGCAGCCGCTCGCGGGAGAGGCCACAGTTGCACCATTTATTTACCGTGTAATCAGTGTGTTATATGTCTTTTCCAGAAACTATTCACGAATGCTGCACGGCGCCGGAACGGGATCTGCGTCACGGTTCCGGGGTGCAGGAGTGGGTACCGACGAGCGGTTGGCCGGCAGGGATGCGCGGTGCCGCCGGTCGCATTCTGTCAAGCGACGCCGGCCGGCCGGCGCCGGTGGCGCGTGTTTACTCTTCGGTGCCCGTTCCGGGCGTGGGGCGGCGCTTCGGTCTTGGCGCCGCATGGCTGCGGCGTCCAGCTTCGGCGTCGTCGTGCTCGTGCCGGGAAAAGAAGCGCTCGACGACATGGTCCGAGGACAGCTTCTCGGTGCCGTCCTCCCACAGTTCCTCGTCGATCTTGCGCTGACGGGTCATGGCAGGGGTGCCCGGTCGGGCCGGGCGACCATGCAGGAATCCTCGGTACTGCTACTGCCAGAAGATATGCGCCGGCATTTCAATGTCAAGACAATGGACGGCACCCGCCACGGTCGCTAACCTCGGTGACGACGTGGACGACCCGGTCGACAAGCTGCTGCAGCAGTGGGCGCAGGAACGCCCGGAACTGGATTGTTCCAGTCTCAGCGTCGTGGTGCGGGTGATCTATCTGGCCAAGGTCTTCCGCCAGAGTACCGAGCAGGCCTTGGCCGGGCTCGATCTCAAACTCTGGGAATACGACGTGCTCTCGGCCCTGCGCCGCCAGGGCCCACCGTTCCAGTTGCCGGCCACGGGTCTGGCGCGGGCTTCGCTGCTCACTTCCGGGGCGATGACCAACCGCATCGATCGCCTGGAAGCCCGCGGCCTGGTGGTACGCGCCACGGATCCGGCCGACCGGCGCGGTGTCAATGTACGGCTCACCAGCCGTGGCCGGGAACTCACCGATGCCGCCATCGAGGCGCGGCTGCAGTCTGCCAACCGGCAACTCGAAGCTTTGAGCCCGGCCGAGCGTCACGCCATGTCGGCCGGCCTGCGCCGGCTGTTCCTCGAAGCCGTACCGGCCGCCGGCAGCGATCCGTCAGCCGGTGTCAGCGGGCCTTCAACAGGTCGCGGATCTCGGTGAGCAATTTCTCCTCGGTGCTCGGGCCGGGTGGCGGCGGTGCCGGCTCGGCCTTCTTCAGGCGATTGATGGTGCGCACCAGGAGGAAGATCGCGAACGCCACGATGACGAAGTCGAGCATGGTGTTGATGAAGGCACCGTAGCCGATCACCGGTGCGCCGGCCTCGCGGGCCGCGGCGAGCGATGCGTGGTCGCCGCCGCCGAGATCCAGGAACAGGTTGCTGAAGTCCACGCCGCCGAGCAGGAGGCCGATCGGCGGCATGATCACGTCGTTCACCAGCGAGGTGACGATCTTGCCGAAAGCCCCGCCGATGATGATGCCGACGGCGAGGTCGACGACGTTGCCCCGCATGGCAAATTCCCTGAACTCCTTGAGCACGCTGCACCTCCGCTCGCGATTGGTAAGCCCGCGTCGAGTGTGGTGGCGCGCGGGGCGCAGCGTCAAGCGCGGCAGGACCCGGTGTCAGGCCGGCTTGCGCGTGGCGTCGGCGAGAGGTGCCAGATCGCCGGGAGACAGGCGCAGGTGCACGTCGCGCTGGGGGAAGGGGATCTCGATGCCGTGCCGGCGCAGCGCGGATTCGATTTCCCAGAGATACGTGGCCGTGATCGCGCCCGGCCGCGTGACGGCTGCCGGATTGATCCACACCACCAGTTCGAAGTCGAGGCTGTTGTCGCCGAAACGCACCAGCCAGACGTCGGGTTCGCGTCCGGGCGTGATGTGGGTGAACGGTACGCCCCGCGCGGTCTCGGTGACGATCGTGCGCACCTGCTCCTTGTCGGCGGAGTAGGCGACGCCGAAGGGCACGTGGATGCGGTGGTAAGGCTCGTTCAGGGTGAAGTTGGTCACCTTGCCGGCGACGAACTCCGCGTTCGGCACGATGATGTCGATGCCGTCGCTGGTGGTGATGAGCGTGCTGCGCACACGGATCTCGCGCACCGCACCGCGCACCCCGGAGTCGAGTTCCACCACGTCGCCGATCTTCAGGCTCTGCTCGAACAGGATCATCAGGCCCGAGACGAAGTTGTTCACCACCGACTGCAGGCCGAAGCCGATACCGATCGACAGCGCCCCGGCCACCAGCGCGAGCTGGCTGAAATCGAGCCCGATCGAGGCCAGCCCGACCACCAGGCCGGCGGTGATCAGCACGTATTGCAGCAGCCGGCCGACGGTGTAGAGCCCGGCGCTCGAGCGACCGGGCTGGCGGCTGCCGAATCGCGCCAGGAGCCGGCGGGCCAGCCGTGAGAGGACGACAGCAGCGATCATGATCAGCGCCACGCGCAGCAACCCGTACACGGTCACCGGCGCGTCGCTGATGCGGAACAGGCTGGTGCCGAGCAGGTCGTCGGTGCGTTCCGCGGCGAGCAGCGCCGGTCGCAGCAGGCGGGTCTGCCACCAGCCGCGCCAGCCGGAGGCGGTCGCGAGCCGGTCGGCGGTGGCGTCGAGCGCGAAACGCAGGTCGCCGCGCAGCGAGCGCAGCTGCACGAGCTGCAGCAGCGTCTTGCGGCCGGTCTCGGTAAGTTGCTGTGCCGCGGGCCCGGGGGTGCCCGCCTGGGTCTGGACTGCGTCGCGCAGACTGCTGGTGAGCAGCCGCTCGATTTCGCGGCGCCACTCGGCGCTGTCCGCGTCGAGCTGGGAGAGCAACTGGTGACGTTCGGCGAGCTGCGGCTCGAGGCTGGCGGCGGTCGCCGGCTCGTGCCCGTCCGTGCCAATCGCGACCCAGTCGAGTTCGGTTTCGTAGAGGGCGATGCGGGTGGCGGTGATGCTCTCCTCGATCATCGCCTCGAGGATGTTGAGATCGGCGAGGTAGGCAGCGGTGCGACCGGAATCTGCCGCCAGCATCAGCTCACCGCGCCGGGCACGGATGCGCAGGATGGCGGCGCGCTGCGCTTCCAGCCGGGTGCGATCCTGCGCGATCAGGGCCCGCAGCCTGGCGGGCGGCCGCTCGGAGTCGATCACGACCCGCGCGCTGCCGGCGTCGCGCAACAGCCGCAGTTCGGCGCTGCGGGAATCGAGCTGCTCGATCTCCGCCTGACGCAGCCGGATCTCGGCCTCAGTCACGGCGATCTCGGCGCGGTCTGCCATCACCTGGAGGCCAGCGACGACATGGGATGCGGCCGGGCCGGTACGGCCGAGGTAGGCAGCGAAGGCCGAGTCGGCCTGGCGTTGCCCGTCGCGCACGGCGCGTCGCGCGACGGCGACGGCGCTGCGCCTGGCGTCGAGGTCGTCCTGCAGCGTGCGCAGCTCGCGGTCGAGGCGCAGCAGCGCCATCGTCGTGTAGCTCGTCGCCTGGGCCGGCAGCGGCGGCAGCGTGGCCGGCGTTGCTGCCAGCATGGCCGGCAGGGCGTGGAGACTGATGCGCAGGCGTTCGAGTGCGGGCGCGGCCGATATGGCGGATTCGCCTGCGAGCTTGCCGGCGCTGGCGCTGGCACCTGCCAGCAGGCTCGCGATCCGTGCGCCGAGATCCGGCGTGCCGGGAGCCAGGTAATCCCACCAGCCTGGTCGCAGCATGGCCGGATCGGGCACCGGCAGCGACCTGGCTGCCGTGCCCGGCGACGGGCTGCCGCCCGGCAGGGTCAGCCCCTGGGCCAGCAGGCTGCCTGCGCTGAGCGTAGCGAGGAGCAGGAGCGCAGCAGCACAGCACAGTCTCGGGCGGGGGTGTTTCATCGGGCCCATGCTAGCGGAGAGGCGGTTGGTATTCGAGGCGCCAGCCGCGACCGCTCGCCAACTCCGCCAGCGGTGGGTAACGTAGCGTGGGGCAGCGGAGTCTTGGTCGATGATGGCGTGGTGGATCCTGTGCGCATTCGCTCTCGGTCTGGTGGCGCGCTGGCTGGGGATGCCGCCGCTGGTCGGCTTCCTGCTGGCGGGTTTCCTGCTCGAGGGGCTCGGTGTCGAGGCCGTGCCGGCGCTGCGCGAACTCGGTCACGTCGGCGTGTGGCTGCTCATGTTCACGATCGGCCTGAAGCTGCGCTGGAAGAGCCTGGTGCGGCCCGAGGTCTGGATCACCGCAGTCGCGCACCTGGCATTCACCGCACTGGCCGTGGTGGTGCTGGCACGCGGTTACGGCATCTCCTCGTGGCTCGCGGCGTCGGTACTTGGTGCCGCCTTCGGATTTTCGAGCACCGTACTCACGGTGATCATTTTCGAGCCGAAGCGCGAGCTGCGTGCGTTCCATGGCCGGGTCGCCGTCGGCATCCTCATCGTACAGGACCTGGTCGCAGTGGCGCTGCTCGCCATGGAGTCCGACCACAGCCCGTCGCCCTGGGCGCTGCTCCTGTTGCTGGTGCCGCTCGCGCGCCCGTTGCTCGACCGGCTGGTGCACGTCACCGGGCACGGCGAACTGCTCGCGCTGCTCGGTGTGCTGCTTGCCGTCGCTGCCGGCGGCTATGGCTTCGAGGCGCTCGGGCTGAGTCCCGAGCTTGGCTCGCTCGCCTGCGGTGCGCTGCTCGCCGGGCACCCGCGGGCGGTCGAGATGGGATCGAACCTCTGGGCGATGAAGGAGTTGTTCCTGGTCTGCTTCTTCCTCAGCATCGGATTGGCGGGACCACCGGATCTGGCCGGCCTGGCTGGCGCCGGCGTGCTGCTGCTGGCGCTGCCGCTCAAGGCAGTGCTGTTCTTCGTGCTGTTGCTCGCCGCCGGACTGCGCTCGCGCAGCAGCTTCCTCGCCGCGCTGAGCCTGGCGAGCTACAGCGAGTTCGGCCTCGTGGTCGTGGAACTTGCCGTCGAGCAGGGTCTGCTCGCACCTTCATGGCTGCAGCTCGCCGCGGTGGCGGTGGCGGGCTCGTTCGTCATCGCCGCCTCGCTCAACCGCCTGGCGCATCCGCTGTTCGCGCGCTTCGAGCCCGTGCTGGTACGTTGGGAGCGTTCGCGCCGCCATCCTGACGACGAGCCCCTGTCGGTCGGCAGCGCCGAGGTGATCGTCGTCGGTATGGGGCGCGTGGGCGGCGGGGCCTACGAGTATCTGAAGGGACTTGGCCTGCAGGTCGTCGGGCTCGACAGCGACATGGCCAAGGTGGAACGTCACCTGCACGACGGCCGACGCGTGGTGTACGCGGATGCCGAGGATCCCGATCTCTGGCATCGGCTCGCCTTCGAGCGGGTGCGTGCGGTCATGCTGGCGCTGCCGGATCTGGAGGCCAAGATCATCGCGAGCCGGCAGCTGCGCCTGCGCGGCTTCCGCGGCCTGATCGCCGCCACGCATGTCTTCGACGAGGAGCGTGCACCGATCCTCGCCGCCGGCTGCGACGTCACCTACAACTATTTCAACGAGGCCGGCACCGGTTTCGCGGCGCACATCGCCGCGGCCCTGCACACGTCATAAGAACCGCCCGCGGTAGTCTGAGTCCAAATTGTCTTTTCCGGTTGCAAAACTTTGCGACGTCGGGAAGGATCGCCTCGTTGTCGGCCCGACCATCATGAAGGAGCGCGGGACATGAACAGGGAAAAGCCGCCGGCCATCGACCGGCGACATTTCGTGCAGGGTGTCGGCGCGGCCTTGTCGCTGGCGCCGCTCGTGGCCCGTGCGGCAGCCGCGGCCGGTCCGCAGGCGGGGGTCGTCCCGGCCAGCACGCCGGGTGCCGGTTCCCGACGCAACAACACGTTTCTGCATGCCTGCCGGGGTGAACCCGTCGCGCACACCCCCATCTGGATGATGCGCCAGGCGGGCCGCTATCTGCCGCAGTACCAGAAGGTCATGGAAAAGAGCGATTTCCTGACTGCAGTGCGTACTCCGGAGATTGCCGCCGAACTGACGATCCAGCCGGTGGATATCCTCGGTGTCGACGCAGCGATCTTCTATTCGGACATCACGACCACCGCCGTGCCCATGGGCATGCACCTGCGCTATTCGGATCAGACCGGGCCATCGTACGAGAACCCCATTCGCGGCATGGCCGATGTGCAGCGACTGGTCGTGCCGGAGGATCCGGCGGATGGTCTCGGATTCGTCTACGACGCACAGCGGATCTGCGCGCGTGAACTGGCCAACCGGGTGCCACTGATCGGCTTTGCCGGAGCGCCGTTCACCATGGCGGCCTACATGGTGGAGGGCCGGGCCGGCCAGTCATTCGCCGAGTTCCGGCGGTTCCTGTTCGCCGAACCCGACGCCTTTGCGATGCTGATGGACAAGCTGGCGCGGCATACGGCGCAATATCTCAAGGCGCAGGCCGCGGCCGGTGCCGATGCGCTGATGTTGTTCGATTCAAACGCGGGTCTCGTCGGACCACACGACTACGAGACCCTGAACCTACCCTACGTCAGGCAGGTGATCGCCGGGATCAAGTCCACCGGCGTGCCGATCCTGTATTTTGGCATGGGGGCGCACGCTTCGTTGAAGGCCATCGGGGAAAGCGGTGCCGATGTCATCGGCATCGATTACGGCCTGCCGCTCGATGGCGCGATCGCACAGCTCGGCTCAAAGGTCTCGGTGCAGGGCAACCTGGAACCCTTCTGCCTCTACCAGACCCGCGGCGAGATCCGCGATCGTGTTGCGGCAACCCTGCAGGCGGCCCGGAACGCGCGCGGGCATGTATTCAACCTGGGCCACGGCGTGCCGCGTTATTCGCCGGTGGACAACGTCAAGGCTGTAGTGGATTTCGTGCACGAGTTGAGCTCCGGCGCGGGTGCCGGAAAGGACGCATGACCATCTGCGAGGATGTCTGCGGAAACGAGTCACCAGAAATAGACTGAGAATCCCGGGGGGGAGATATGTCCAGGAAGATTACTGCGATGGCCCTGATGGGCGTGATCGGCAGCGTGCTCGGCGGTGTGGCAGCAGGTGCCGTGGAGGAGATCGTCGTCACCGCGAAGATCAGGGAGCAGGCGCTGCAGGATGTGCCGCTGTCGATCACCGTGATGAACGAGAAGGCGCTGGAGGACCTCGGCCTGACGACCTTCGACAACCTCAGTCGGTGGGTCCCCTCCCTGGATATACGCACGCCCTCCGGGCGGCGCCAGTCGACGATCACCATGCGCGGCCTTTCCCCGAACACCACGGTCGAACGGGTGCGCAGCGTCTCGGTGTTCATCGATGGCATCTACATCAGCGGCTCGATTGCCAGCCTGCCGTTGCAGGACCTCGAGCGGCTCGAAGTGGTGCGCGGCCCGCAGGCGACGATGTTCGGCCGGGCGACCTACACGGGCGCGATCGATCTGGTCACGAGGAACCCGAAAGTCGAAGAACTGACCGGCCGGGTCGACGTCGGCTATTCGGAGTATTCGGTCAACAGCACGGGCCGGAACGTACTCAATGGCCGGCTGGATCTCCCCCTGATCAAGGACAAGCTGTGGGGTTCCGTGTCCGGCGGTATCGACGATACGGAGAGCTTTGCTTCAACGCCGTCCGGCAGTACCGAGGCCGGTGGCGAAAAGACATCTTCCTATGCTGCGGTGCTGTACGCA
This sequence comes from uncultured Chromatiaceae bacterium, assembly GCA_964415505.1. Classification (GTDB taxonomy): domain Bacteria; phylum Pseudomonadota; class Gammaproteobacteria; order Steroidobacterales; genus QUBU01. The sequence goes on from CAYQAR010000035.1 coordinate 20,647, forward strand.
GAGCCGACCGAGGGGCTGTCGGTCAAGCTGCGCTACAACCACTCCGAGGACAGGGACGACACGTCGTTCGTGCACATCACCCATCCGGACGAGTGGATCGCCAATGGTGTGCAGACCGCCGTGGTCGGGAACAACACCATCTGGCCGGATGGCGAGGTGATGAAGCCGCGCGCCGGCACCACCGAATGCCAGCCGCACTACGGACCCACGGATGCCACTCCGGGTTCGATTGGGCGTGGCATTCCTGCAGCCTGCGGCCAGGAAATGGAGCGCGACTTCCTGTCGTGGATCTTCGATTACGACATGAGTGGCTACACCCTGTCGTACCACGGCGGCTATTTCCGCTCGTTCCTGGACTCGAACAACGACTTCCGGCCACGCGGCAACGTCGACGGGCTGGGAGTCGACCCGTTTTTCGGGCCGGGCAACGGCGTCAACCCGGGCGCCAAGTCGCCGACGGGCTATATAGCGACGGCGGAGAAGTACCAGAGCGACTCCCATCAGCTGCGCCTGGTGTCGCCCGCCGAGGGGCAGTTCCGGTGGCTGGCCGGCGTGTACTACTTCGACGAAGACAACATCAACTACCGGGTGGACAACTACGTGCCGATGAACTCCTGGTCAGGTTCCATCACCGGGGTGTCGCGCATCGTCGATCGCGGACCGGAGTCGACCGAGAACGTCGCCGTGTTCGGGCAGGTCGAGTACGACCTGATCGAGACGCTGACGGCATCGATCGAACTCCGCTATGAGCGGGATACGATTCAGCAGGTGATGTGCGCGGATTGCCGCACCCAGAGCTACGCCGACCAGAGCGGCAACGACCTGAAGGAATCCGAGAACGATGTGCTGCCGCGCGTAACGCTGACCTGGATGCCCTCGCCTGAGCAGACCTACTATGCGCTTTACTCCGAGGGCATGCGCAGCGCCCGCTTCAACGACGAGGAGCCGGCAAATTTCCCGGGCAATTTTGCCGATTTCGTGTACGTCAGGCCGGAACAGCTGAAGAACTACGAGATCGGCGCCAAGAACCTGTTTCAGGAGAACCGGCTGCAGACCTCGCTCGCGCTGTTCTACATGGATCTGAAGGACCAGCAACAGTCGGCCCAGCTGCCGGATTCGACCCTGTCGTTTACGCAGAACGTGGGCAAGTCGAGCGTCTGGGGCTATGAGTTCGAGGCATTCGGACGCATCACGGAACAGATCAGCGCCAATATCGGCATCGGCTACGCGGATCACGAGTACGACACGGCCTTCGTTCCGGGGTCGTCGCTGGACCGGCGCATTCTCAATGGCCGCACCACCAAGGGCCTGACCTCGGTCGGTGTGCCGAGCACCATGGTCACCGGCGGGGTGGCCTACGAGACCACGGTGGCGACGCACTACGATCTGCTGCTGCGTGCCGATGCCTCCTATCGCAGCAAGTCGTACGTCGACGTAGCCAATCAGGCATGGGTCGGCGACAGCACGCAGGTCAACGCACTGGCCAGCCTGGGAACGGATGTCTGGACCCTGACGATGTTCGCCCGCAACCTCTTCGATGACCGGACCTCGACGGGAACCTACTCCGGCACCAGTACCTGCACCTACACCAATCCGGCCTTCACCACCTTCACCAGCGCGCTGCAGCGCTGCTCTGGCCTGGGCGTGTCACGAGGCCGGGAGGTGGGTGTCTCCGTATCGCTCAACTTCTGAGGGTGACACCAGGGCGCTTCGCGGAGATCCGGTGCATGCGTAATAGAACTGGCCGGGCCGCCTTGATGGCCGCCATCCTTGCCGGTGCGATGCTGTCGGTGCTGGCATCAGCGCAGCCGGCCGCACCGCGTGAGACCGGGCTGATCGCGCGCACCGCGTTGCCGCTGTACGGAAAGACCGTGCTGTTCACCGCGCCGCGCAACTACGCGGGCCGGCTCGGCCAGCTGCTGATCGAACGTGGCGCCCGCCCGGTCTGGATGCCGACGATCTCGATCGAGCCGATGGCCGATTACAGCGCGTTCGACGCGGTCATCCGCGAGCGGGACAAGTACGACTGGATCGCCTTCACCAGCCGCAACGGCATCGACGCCTACCTCAACCGCATCGAGGCGCTCGGGTTGCGGCCGGCGGATGTCGCCGGCCTCAAGACCGCTGCGATCGGCAACGACGCGCGTCTGCTCGAACAGGCCGGGCTGAAGCCCACCCTGGTGCCGCCGGCACCCAGCCCGACCGGTATCGTCGACGAGTTGCGCCGGCGCGGGCAGGTCAGTGGCGTGGTCATCGTGCCGGCACCCGATGTGGTCGGCATGGACGAACCGGCGGTCGTGCCGGACTTCGTCCGTGATCTCGAGGCGATCGGTTTGAAGACGCGCCGCGTACCGGCCTATGTGACCGCACGCGAGACGGCCAACCTCGATGTCGGGACCCGTATGCTGCTTGCTGGCGAGGTGGATATCGTCGCCTTCACGAGCCGCGGCGAGATCGACAGCCTGCTGATGCACCTCGGCGAGCGACGCGACGTGCTGAACAGTCGCGCGGCACTGGCCTGCTTCGGGCCGATCACGTCCGAAGGGGCGCGGCTGCGAAATCTCAGGGTCGACATCATCGCCACGGACTATTCGCGTTTCGAGGGCTTCGTGGCCGCGATGGAGGACTGGGCGCGCAGGCAGTAACGCGATCGGTCGGGGCAGGCCGCTCGCTGCCGGATCAGCCGTTCGCGTGAGCTGCCAGGGCACGCCCGGTGTGCGAGCCGCGTACCTGCACCAGTGCCGCCGGGGTGGTGGCCGCCACCACGCGGCCGCCGGCGTCGCCGCCCTCCGGGCCCATGTCGATGACCCAGTCGGCCTGGGCGATGACGTCGAGGTTGTGCTCGATCACGATCACGGTGTTGCCGGCGGCGACCAGCCGCTGCAGCAGGCCGAGCAGCCGCTCGACGTCGGCCATGTGCAGGCCGACGGTGGGTTCGTCGAGGAGGTAGACGGCGTGGCTAGCGCCCGGGCGGGCGCGGGCAAGTTCGGTCACGAGTTTCAGCCGCTGCGCCTCGCCACCGGAGAGCGTGGGGCTCTGCTGGCCGAGCGTGAGGTAGCCGAGGCCGACATCCTCGAGCAGGCGCAGCGTGGCGTGCAGGCGCGGATGCGCGGCGAAGAACCCGGCTGCCGCGGCGATGCTCATGTCGAGCACGTCGCGGATGCTCTGGCCACGGTAGTGCACGGCCAGCGTTTCAGCGTTGAAGCGCGCACCGGCGCAGCTCTCGCAGGGGACGCTGACGTCGGGCAGGAAGCTCATCTCGATCCGCTGTGCGCCCTGGCCATCGCAGGCCGGGCAGCGGCCGCCGGGGACATTGAAGGAAAAGCGCCCGGGGCCGAAGCCGCGGATGCGCGCTTCCTGCGTCTGCGCGAAGATGCGGCGGATCTCGTCCCAGGCACCGGTGTAGGTCGCCGGGCAGGAACGCGGACTCTTGCCGATGGGTGTCTGGTCCACCTCCAGCACGCGCTGCACGCTTTCCCAGCCGGTGAATTCACGACAACCGACCGGCGCGGCGCGCCGTCCGCCACGGCCGAGGCGGCGCTGCAGGCTCGGCTGCAGCACCTGGCGCACCAGCGTGCTCTTGCCGCTGCCGCTCACGCCGGTGACGACCGTGAGGCGCTCGCGCGGGAGGTCGATGTCGATGCCGCGCAGGTTGTGGAGCGAGATCCCGCGCAGGCGCAGCTGCGCCTCGCTGCCGGCCGGCGGCCGCGCCGCGAACGCGCTGCGCCGCCTGCGCGCCAGGTACTGGCCGGTGAGCGAGCGCGGGGTGGCGGCGAGCTCGGCAGCCGTGCCGCAGGCGACGACCTCGCCGCCGTGGACGCCGGCGCCGGGACCGAGGTCGATGACGTGGTCGGCCTGGCGGATGGTGTCCTCGTCGTGCTCGACCACGAGCACGGTGTTGCCGTGATCGCGCAGGCGCGCGAGCGTCGCCAGCAGGCGCTGGTTATCGCGCGGGTGCAGGCCGATCGTCGGCTCGTCGAGGATGTAGCAGACGCCACGCAGGTTCGAGCCGAGCTGTGCCGCCAGGCGGATGCGCTGCGCCTCGCCGCCGGAGAGGGTGGTGGCGGCCCTGTCGAGGGCGAGATAGCCGAGCCCGACCTGCTGCAGGAAACCGAGGCGTACGCCGATCTCGGCGACGATATCCCGCGCGATCGCGGCTTCGCGCCCGGCAAACCGCGCCCTGGCGAAGAACTCGCTGGCCCGGTCGACCGGCAGCGCGGTGACCGCGTCGATGCCGTGGTCGCGCAGGCGGATGGCCAGCGCCTCGGGGCGCAGCCGCCGCCCCTGGCAGGCCGGGCAGGGTGCCTCGGGCCCTGCCGCCGCCGCCCACGCCGCCTCTTCCCCGGACTGCTCCGCGTCGAAACCGTCGAGCTCGATACCGGTGCCGAAGCAGGTCGGGCACCAGCCGTGGCGTGAATTGAAGGAAAACAGGCGCGGGTCGAGTTCCGGGAAACTGCGTGCGCAGCCCGGACAGGCGCGGCGCACCGAGAACAGGGTGGAGGCGCGCCCGGCATCGGCGAGCACGAGTACGCTGCCCTTGCCGAGCTCCAGGCCCTGCCACAACAGCTCGCGCAGGCGGGTTTCCTGGCGCGGCTCGACCACGCACTGGCCGAGCGGCAGTTCGATGTCGTGCTCGATGAAGCGGTCGAGGCGCGGCCAGCGGGCCGTCGACAGCAGTTCGCCGTCGACGCGCAGCTCGTCGTAGCCGCGCCGCGCCGCCCAGCGCGCGAGCTCGGTGTAGTAGCCCTTGCGGGCGATCACCAGCGGTGCGAGCAGTTGCACCCGGCTGCCGCGCCGTTCGCGCAGCAGCCGCGCCAGGATCGCCTCGCGCGACTGGGGTTCGATCGGCAGCTGGCAATCCGGGCAGAACTGCGTGCCGAGCCGGGCAAACAGCAGGCGCAGGAAATGGTAGGCCTCGGTCATGGTGGCGACCGTGCTCTTGCGCCCGCCGCGGCTGGTGCGCTGCTCGATGGCGACGGTCGGCGGGATGCCGGTGATCGCATCGACATCGGGCCGTGCCGCCGGCTGCACGAACTGGCGCGCGTAGGCGTTCAGCGACTCGAGATAACGGCGCTGGCCTTCCGCACAGATGACGTCGAAGGCGAGCGTGCTCTTGCCGCTGCCGCTGACGCCGGTGAGCACGCTGAGCTGACCGCGCGGGATGGTCACGTCGATGTTGCGCAGGTTGTGTTCGCGGGCGCGGTGCACTGCGATGGCTGCCGGTGCTGGCGTGCGCTGTGCCGGTGCCGGCGGGCGCCGGCGCGTGCGGCGCGAGCGCTGCTCGCGCCGGTGTGCGGCGAGCGCCAGTCCGGTGTGCGAGCCAGCCACCGCAGCGACGTCGCGCGGCGTACCCGTGGCGACGACCTGGCCGCCGGCCGCGCCGGCCTCCGGCCCCAGGTCGATCACCCAGTCCGCTGCCTGGATGACGTCGAGGTTGTGTTCGACCACCACCAGCGAGTGGCCCTGCGCGAGCAGTGCGCGCAGGGCACCGAGCAGGGCAGCGACGTCGTGGAAGTGCAGCCCCGTGGTCGGCTCGTCGAGCAGCAGCAGGTTGCGCGCGCCGCGGGTGCGGGCGAGCTGCCCGGCGAGCTTCAGGCGCTGCGACTCACCGCCCGAGAGCGTGGTCACCGGCTGCCCGAGCCGCAGGTACTGCAGGCCGACAGCGGCGAGGTGCGCGAGGCTCGTGACCACGGCCGGGCGGTCGGCAAAAAAGGCGAGCGCCTCGGTCACCGTCAGGTCGAGGACATCGGCGATCGACCGGCCTGGCCCGCCGCCCGGTGCCGGCAGGTGGATCTCGAGGATCTCCGGGCGGAAGCGGCGGCCATCGCAGTCCGGGCAGCGCAGGTACACGTCGCTCAGGAACTGCATCTCCACGTGCTCGAAGCCGTTGCCACCGCAGCCGGGACAGCGACCATCGCCGGAATTGAAGCTGAAGGTGCCGGCGCCGTAACCGCGCAGCTGCGCTGCCGGCAGCGCCGCGAAGGCCTCGCGGATCGGACCGAGTACACCGACGTAGCTCGCCGGGTTGGAGCGCGTCGTGCGCCCGAGCGGTGCCTGGTCGACCAGCAGCACCTCGTTGATGTGCTCGTGGCCGGTGAGGTCGCGGTAGGCGCCGGGCGTTTCGGCCGGCTCGCCCTTGAGCTTGGCGAGCGCGGGATGCAGTACATCCTGCACCAGGGTCGACTTGCCCGAGCCGCTGACACCGGTGATGCACACCAGCCGCTGCAACGGGATGTCGACGTCGATGTCTTTCAGGTTGTGCGCCGAGACGCCGCGCAGCCCGAGGAAGGCGGTTTCGGCATCCGGTGGCCGCCCGCGTCCGTCGGCGTCGCCGGCCACGCGGCGGGCACCGCGCAGGTAGGCGCCCGTGAGGGAATCGGGATGCGCGGCGACCTCGGCCGGTGTGCCGAAGCAGACGATGCGTCCGCCATCCTCACCCGGCCCCGGGCCGAGATCGAGCAGGCGGTCGGCCGCCGTCATCAGGTGCGCGTCGTGCTCGACCACCAGCAGCGAGTTGCCGGCGTCGCGCAGCCGGTGCAGCACGCCGGCGACGCGGTCGATGTCGCGCGCATGCAGGCCGACGCTGGGTTCATCGAGGACGAACAGCGTATCGACCAGCGACGTGCCGAGCGCGGTGGTCAGGTTGATGCGCTGGACCTCGCCGCCGGAGAGCGTGCGCGACTGGCGATCCAGGGTGAGGTAACCGAGGCCGACATCGACGAGATAGGTGAGCCGGCTCGTGATCTCGCGCAGCACCAGTGCGCTCGCCTGGTCGAGCGGTGCCGGCAGTTCCAGACGGGTGATGAATGCCTGGCAGCGCTCGATCGGCAGCAGCATGAGGTCGTGCAGGCACAGTCCCGGCAGCCCCTGCAGCGTCGCGTCGTCGAACTCGACACCGGCCGGACGGAAGCGCGCGGCGGTGCCGGAAACGGCGGCGGCATCGGCCTGTGAGCCGAGCCGCCAGAGCAGCGAGTCGGGCTTCAGGCGCGCGCCGTGGCAGCTCGTGCAACGTTCGTAGGCGCGGTAGCGCGACAGCAGCACGCGCACGTGCATCTTGTAGGCCTTGCCCTCGAGCCAGTCGAAGAAGCGGCGCGCGCCGTACCAGCGCCCCTTGCCGATCGGGCCCTCCCCATCGATGACCCAGCGTCGTTCGGCCTCTGCGAGCTCCTGCCAGGGGCGCGTCGTCGGCACGCCGCGCCGGCGCGCGTAGCGCAGCAGGTCGCGCTGGCACTCGGCGTAGCTCGGGCTCTGGAACGGGCGGATGGCACCGTCCGCGAGGCTGCGTGCGGGGTCCGGCACCACCAGCGACCAGTCGATGCCCATGGTGCGGCCGAAGCCACGGCAGGTTTCGCAGGCGCCGACCGGTGAATTGAACGAGAACGCGCCGGGTGTCGGTTCCTGATAATGCAGGTCGCAGGCAGCGCAGTGCAGGTCGGCGGAGAAGGGCAGGGCTGCAGCCGCATCGGGCGGCTGCACGCGCAGGCAGCCGTGGCCGGCCGTGAACGCCTTCTCGAGTGCTTCGAGCAGGCGACCGCGGTTCTCCGGTGTGAGGCGCACCCGGTCCTGCACGACTTCGAGTGATCCGGCTGCTTCGCTGTGGATGCGGGTGTAGCCCTGGCGGGCGAGGAGTTCCCTGACCTCGGCGCCGGTGAAGTTCTCCGGCACCGCGACGGTGAAGGTCACCAGGAGGGGCGTGCCGGCGGGCAGTTCGCGCTCCAGCCGCGCCAGGACGGCGTCCGGGTGGTCGCGGGTGACGCTCGCGCCGCAGCGACGGCAGTACAGCCGCGCGGCACGTGCGTACAGCAGCTTCAGGTGATCGGCCAGTTCGGTCATGGTGCCGACCGTCGAGCGTGAGGTGCGCACCGGGTTCGCCTGTTCGATGGCGATGGCCGGCGGGATGCCCTCGATGCGGTCGACCGCCGGCTTGTCCATGCGGTCGAGGAACTGCCGGGCGTAGGGCGAGAACGTCTCGACGTAGCGGCGCTGGCCCTCGGCGTACACGGTGTCGAAAGCCAGCGAGGACTTGCCCGAGCCGCTGACCCCGGTGACCACGATGAGTTCGCCGAGCGGCAGGTCGAGGTCGAGATTTTTCAGGTTGTTCTGGCGGGCGCCGCGGATGACGATCGCCTCGGCCGCCGGCGGGCGGGGGCGGGGCTTGCGGGTGGGCTTCGCAGGTCGTCTGGTCATGGTTCTGCAGGCGGCGTAATCCACCGATATTACGGGCCTGCGCGGCGGTGGCAAAGCGGCTATGATGCGCGCCGGATCCGGCCAGGCCGGGTGGCGACGGTCTGCGGCAGCGGTGGGGTGCAATCGGATGAGCGGGCTCTTCCACGTCATCGACACGCGCGGTTTCGACCGGCCATTGCTCGACCAGCTCTGTGCGCTGACCACCCAGGTGCGCCGCCTGGCCAAGGCCACCGATGGGGCCCGGGCCCTGCAGGGGCTGCTGCCGCAGGCGCGGGCGATGCTCTACTTTCCGCAGCCCTCGACCCGCACCTTCCTGTCGTTCAACAACGCCTGCCACATCCTCGGCATGCGTACCAGCGAGATCCGCGATCCGGCGACCTCCTCCGAGGTCAAGGGCGAGAGCTTCGACGACAGCATCCGCACCTTCAGTTCCTACGTCGACGTGATCGTGATGCGCACGCCGGAGGCGGGCTACGCGGCGCGCGCAGCCGCGCTCATGGACCGGATCCCGCGCCCGGTACCGATCATCAACGCCGGCAGCGGCAAGGACCAGCACCCGACGCAGGCGCTGCTCGACATCTACACGCTCGAGCGCAGCTTCGCCACGCGCGGCGGCATCGACGGCAAGGTCATCGGCATGATGGGTGACCTGCGGCGCGGGCGCACGGTGCGCTCCCTGTGCGGGCTCATGAAGAACTACCGCGGGGTGCGCCTCACTTTCATCGCGCCGGCGGCCTTTGCCATGGAGCCCGACGTCAAGGCCGAGCTCACCCGCCACGGCATCGCATTCACGGAGACCGACCGGCTGGCCGAGGCACTGCCGGGGCTCGACGCGCTCTACGTCACCCGCATGCAGACCGAGTGGGACACGGCCGGTGAGTCGAGCGCCATGGATTACCGGCAGTTCAGCATCCGTCAGGACAACCTGGCAGCGCTGCCGCGCGAGGCGATCATCATGCATCCGCTGCCGCGCGGCCCGGAGATCGACCCGGCGGTCGACGACGACCCGCGCGCCATGTACTGGCGCCAGGAACGCAACGGCATGTGGATGCGGGTGGCGATCCTGCTCAAGATCTTCCGGCTGGAGGATCGCCTGTTCGAACTGGCGGCGCAGCTGCCTCCCGAGAATCAGGATCCGGCCTGACTGCCGTCCCCGTGGCCGGACGCGGCGTGCCCACCGCCGCGAGCGGCGCCATCAGGTCGCGTGCCGTGAGCGCCGTGGCCATGCGCTGTTCAACCCAGCCGATCAGTGGCGCCCAGGCCTCCACGTCCTTCAGTGCCTGGGAGTGCGGCAGTTCGTGGATGCCGAGGCCCTGCTCGGCGGCGTGCACGTAGTTCTGGCTGTCGCGCAGGACGGTGACGATCGGGATCTGCAGCGCTTCGAGGAACCGCATCAGCCGGCGGTAGGCGAGCGTGTTCTCGCGGACGCGGTTGGCGATCACGCCGAGCCGGCCCATGCGCCGGCTCACCTTGGCGACCAGCAGCAGGTCGGCCATCAGTTGCGAGACGGCGTGGATGTCCATATCGCTCGACAGCACCGGCACCAGGATCGCGTGGGCGCCACGCGTGAACTGCGTCAGCCGTTGCGCCGTCATCGCCGCCGGCGTATCGATGATCAGCTGGCGGACCTCCGGTGGCATGCGCAGCTGGAAGCTGCGGGTCACCCGCGGGTTGTGCTCGAACGCCGCCACGCTGTAGATGTACGGGCGCTCCTGCGGACGGTTGCGGGCCCAGCGCATCGTCGAACCCTGCGGGTCGAAATCCATCAGTGCCGTGCGCCGGCCGCCGACGGCGAAGTAGGCCGCGAGGTTGATGGCGATCGTGGTCTTGCCCGAGCCGCCCTTGGGATTGAGGACGACGATCTTGCGCAGCTCGGAGTGGCCGGGGATGTTGAGCAGCATGGCCGCGCTGGTGCCCGTTCAGCACCGTGGCCGGGACGGTGGCCGCGTGGACGTCGTGCCGGCATCGCGCGTCCGCTGCAGCAGGGTGCGCAACAGGCGGCGCAGGCTGTCGCGCACGGCTGGCGGCTCGCCGAGGGCGGGCAGCACATCGGCAATGGCTTCCAGGGTCGAGACCCACTCGCGACGCGGTTCCCGTCGCAGCCGGCCGTACATCGACGGTTCGCGGGGTCGCAGCACCAGCCGTGGCAGCCGCGTGAGCCAGGGGTTGCGCCACCACAGGGTCTTCGCCTGGCTCCAGGTGCCGTCGAGGACGAGGATGCCATCGAGGCCATGCTGCGCCAGGTCGCGCTGCGCCCCATGCCGGTCGAGCAGGGCGACGGGCGGCAGCGACGCCGGGTCGACGCCGTCCGGCAGACTCGCCGCGGCGAGCACTGCCCAGCGCTCGCGTTCCGCTGCCGGATCACCGAGGGCGTGGCCGAGCGAGGCCCAGGACAGGCCGATGCGCAGTTCGGCCGCCGGCAGAGTCAGCGTCACCAGGCCGGCCGTGCCGAGGGCATGATCGTCCTCGCGCGGATGCTGCAGGATCACGACCCGCAGGCGGGTGGTAACCGGCTCGACGCGGTCGCAGATGCACAGCGCAGCCGGCCGGGCGCAGCGTGGACAGGAAACGGTTGTGGCCGGCGGGTGCGTGGCAGGTGCAGGCGCTGAGGGGCGACGGCGCGACATGGTCGGGGTGACAGGATTCGAACCTGCGACCTCTTGCTCCCGAAGCAAGCGCTCTACCAAGCTGAGCTACACCCCGCTGGTTGCGGACACGGCTGCCCGGAGCGGGAGCCCGGGCGCGGGCCGGCATTGTGCGGGATGGGGCCGGGCCGCGTCCAGTGGCGCTCCGGGTCAGTAGCGCCGTTCCACGGCGAAATCGGCGAGTTCGGCGAGCGCGTCCTTGAATGCGGAAGCGGGAACGCGGGCGAGGGCGGCAACGGCGAGCCGGGCCGCCTCGCGGGCGCGCGTCAGCGTGTAGGCGAGAGCGCCGGTGGTGTGGATCGCCCCGAGGATGGTGTCGATCTGCTCGAGACCGCCGTGCTCGATGGCGTGGCGGATGGCAGCCTGCTCGCGCGGGGAGCCGCGCTGCAGGGCGTAGATGAGCGGCAGCGTCGGCTTGCCCTCGGCGAGGTCGGTGCCGATGTTCTTGCCGAGTTCGTCGCGGTCGGCCATGTAGTCGAGGGCATCGTCGACGAGCTGGAAGGCGAGCCCGATCTGCTTGCCGTACTCGACCAGGGTGTCTTCCACGGCACGGGTCTGGTCGGCGAGGATGGCACCGATCTGCATGCCCGCCTCGAAGAGCTTGCCGGTCTTGCGGTAGATGACCTGCAGGTAGCGTGCCTCGGTGGTCTCGGGATCGCGGCAGTTCATGAGCTGCAGCACCTCGCCCTCGGCGATCGCGTTGGTGGCGTCGGCCATCACGTCCATGATCCGCATCTGGCCGACCTGCACCATCATCTGGAAGGCGCGGGAATAGAGGAAGTCGCCGACCAGCACGCTCGCCTGGTTGCCGAAGACGCTGTTGGCGGTGCGCCGCCCGCGGCGCAGATCGGAACCATCGACCACGTCGTCGTGGAGCAGCGTTGCGGTATGGATGAATTCGATCACGGCGGCACACAGCACGTGCTGGTTGCCGGTGTACCCGCAGGCCCGTGCTGCCAGCAGCACCAGCAGCGGGCGCAGGCGCTTGCCGCCACTGTTGATGATGTGGTGGGCGACGCTGCTGACGAGGACGACGTCGCTCGCGAGCTGCGCCTGGATTTCGCGGTTGACCCCGCTCCAGTCCTCGCCGACCAGCCGGCGTACGGCGTCGAGGTCGAAGGCGGGGGTCTTGGGTTGGACGAGCTGCATGGCGGCGGCAATAATGCCTGCGAGACTCGCGGCTGTAAAACCGCGGAAACCCTTACCCGCGGCTTCCGGGCGCCGGGTGGTGCAGCGACGCCAAGCCATTGAACCGGCACGCGCGAATCTTTAGAATGCCCGCCTTTTCCGGCCCCGCCGGGACCGGACCCTGGAGACGCTCAGCATGTATGCCGTATTTGTCACGGGTGGCAAGCAGTACCGCGCCAGCAAGGGCGACCAGCTCGAGATCGAGAAGCTGCCCGCCGCCGCCGGCGACGAGGTCGAGTTCACCGACGTGCTCATGATCGGCGCGGGCGGCAACGTGGCGGTCGGCCGGCCGAAGGTCGCCGGTGGCAAGGTGACCGCGAAGGTGCTGGCCCAGGGCCGTACCGACAAGGTGAGCGTCATCAAGTTCAGGCGTCGGACGACGTACAAGCGCATGGGTACGCACCGGCAGTCGTTCACGCTGGTGGAGATCACCGGCATCACCGGCGGGCCGTCGGGCACCGCGGCGGAGTAAGCGTCATGGCACACAAAAAGGCAGGCGGCAGTACCCGCAACGGACGCGATTCACAGGCCAAGCGCCTGGGCGTCAAGTGCTTCGGCGGCGAGGCCGTGGTGGCTGGCAACATCATCCTGCGCCAGCGTGGCACGCAGTACCATCCGGGCAGCCACGTCGGCATCGGCCGCGACCACACGCTGTTCGCCAAGGTGGATGGCAAGGTCGAGTTCCAGCGCCGTGGTCCCCACCACCGGCTGTTCGTGAACGTGGTCCCCCAGGGCTGACGCGTACACTGCCCGGGCCGATGAACCCCGCCGCGGCGGGGTTCGTCGTTTCTGGGAGAGCCAACCGATGAAGTTCGTCGACGAAGCCACGGTGCGCATCCAGGCCGGCAATGGCGGGGCGGGCTGCGTCAGCTTCCGCCGCGAGAAGAACATTCCCTGGGGCGGCCCCGACGGCGGCGATGGCGGCGACGGCGGCAGCATCTGGCTGGTGGCGCGCCAGGGGATCAATACGCTGGCGGACTTCCGCGTCAATCGCCGCTACCGGGCCGGTCACGGCGAGCCCGGCTCGGGCGCCAACTGCAGCGGCCGCAGCGGCGAGGACCTCGAGGTGCCGGTGCCCTGCGGCACACGGGTCTTCGCCGAGGAAACCCAGGAGCTGCTCGGTGACCTGACCGATGACGGCTCGCGCCTGCTGGTGGCGGCCGGTGGCCGTGGCGGCAAGGGCAACACCCGCTTCAAGAGCAGCGTCAATCGCGCCCCCCGCCGGTCGACGCCGGGCACGGCGGGCGAGGGGCGGGAACTGCGCCTGGAACTCACGCTGCTCGCCGACGTCGGCCTGCTCGGCAAGCCGAATGCGGGCAAGTCCACGCTGATCCGTGCCGTCTCCGCGGCACGCCCGAAGGTGGCCGACTACCCGTTCACCACGCTGCACCCGAATCTCGGCGTGGTGTATGTCGGCGAACTGCGCAGCTTCGTCATGGCCGACATCCCCGGGCTGATCGAGGGTGCGGCGCAGGGTGCCGGCCTCGGCACGCGCTTTCTCAAGCATCTCGAGCGCACCCGCCTGCTCCTGCACCTGGTCGACATCGCCCCGCCGCCGGGCACGACGGTGCCGGCGGCCGATGCCGCCGAGATCGTCGGTGAATTGCAGCGCTTCAGCCCGGAACTCGCCGCGCGGGAGCGCTGGCTGGTGCTGAACAAGACCGACCTGCTCGATGCGCCCGAGGTCGCCTCACAGGAGCGCGCGGTGATTGCCGCGCTGGGATGGCGCGGGCCGGTGTACCGGGTGAGTGCCGCCAACGGCGAGGGGACCGCGCGGCTGGTCGGCGACGTGATGACGCGGCTCGAGGAACTGGCCGCCGCAGCGGCCGGGAACGACGGCTGAGGCTGGGGGCTACTTGCCCCGGGCAGTCTTCAGGGCCTTGTTCAGCCGGCTCTTGTGACGGGCCGCCTTGTTGCGGTGGATGATGCCCTTGCCGACCATGGCGTCGATCTCGGGTACGGCCGCCTGCAGGGCGCTGCCGGCCGCGGCGGCGTCACCGCCCTTGATGGCTTTGTCGGCCTTCTTGATGGCACTGCGCATGCGGGTGCGCAGGGCGGCATTGCGCTGGCGGTGCTTTTCCGCCTGTCGCGCCTTCTTCGCTGCTGACTTGATGTTGGCCAAGGCTGGGAGACCTTCTGTGGTTCGATGCCCGGCCGCGGCCCGGCGAAGGCCGCGTATTTTTCGGCCTGGCCCCATCCTTGTCAAGGCGCGGAGTGCGTTCTCGCGGGTATTCGCGGCAAACTGCTAGACTCCCCGGCCGATGCCAGGCCCCCCGTCCCCGCCGTCGGCAGCCGTCTCCGGGCGGCGCCTGCTGAAGTCCACCACGATGGTGGGCGGGATGACGCTGCTGTCGCGCCTCCTCGGACTGGTCCGCGACATCGTGTATGCGCGTCTTTTCGGGGCCGGCTTTCTCATGGACGCCTTCTTCGTGGCGTTCCGCATCCCCAAT